>NZ_JBMKHQ010000001.1:0-282 GCF_049237385.1 Enterobacter cloacae complex sp. IR5412
AAGATTTATCCCCCCCGCCAGCCCTATCGGGTCCTGCTGCGTAAACCGTCCGCAGTCCGGGTCGTAATACCGGAACAGATTGTAGTGCAGCCCTGTCTCACGGTCCATGTATTGCCCCTGCATGCGCAGGTTCTGGGAATATCCTGATACCTGCGTCTCGCTTTCCCGCAGCAGCTTGCCCCAGGCGCTGTTCACCCCTTCCCAGCGCACCTGCCCTTCGCTATCCGTCATCCGCTCCGGCGTGCCGTTGGGCTGACAGTGGAACCAGAAGATTTCCGGGGC
>NZ_JBMKHQ010000001.1:409-672 GCF_049237385.1 Enterobacter cloacae complex sp. IR5412
TTGACCTCCGTCAGGCGGTGCTCGCCGTCGTAGCGGTAGTGCCAGCGGGTCTGGCCATTATCCTTCTCCACGATGCGGCCATGGATGTCATAACGCCAGCGAATACCGTTGAGCTGCGTCAGACGGTTGTGCGTGACTTTCTCAGCAGCCCCCTCGAGCGGGTTACCGGCCGCATCCCAGCGCCACTGCTCCTGACCGGGCAGCGTGCCGTCCTGAACGAGCAGGCGCCCTGCGCTGTCGTACTGCCAGCGGTACCAGCTGAA
>NZ_JBMKHQ010000001.1:749-3393 GCF_049237385.1 Enterobacter cloacae complex sp. IR5412
TCTGGGTGCGGCTGGTCTCACGGTGGAGTTCGTCGCGGGTATACTGACAGCTTATTGAGGGTAGGATTCAGCAAGGAGCGTAAGAGGCAGCCCGAATATGAGCTGAAGGTAAAAATTACATCGTTAAAGATGGCGACGTGATGAGCTTCTTGTTTAACGTTTGATTTGTTTTGAATGAAAAAAATCCACGCTTTGGCATGGATTTTTTTCGATTTTCACCCTGAGCGTTGAAGATGGTCAAAACAGTTGGCAACGGCTTTGTCTCGCTTAACACAAACACTAATTGGCGTGTTGAATCGATCATTGCATTATCTCAAAATGGTATGCTGAAAATATATTTTATCCTTTAGCGATCAAAACGCTTCTATGATCAGTTTCATTTTTTATCCAGAACATTTCATCTTGAGGTAACGATCCATTACTGCAAAAATCAACAAGTTCACCGTGCCAACCATCAGGCACATATTCTTGATAATGCATACTCTCAACATATTCCGAATATAATTTTTTATTATCAAAGTCTATAAATAAATCCGGCATAAGTTCATATATATCCCACCAAGTTGTTTTTTGCGAAAGCCTATTATAAAACTCCTCAGCTATGTCATCCTTTTCGTATGAATAACCATCTTTAATTAAATCATC
Source organism: Enterobacter cloacae complex sp. IR5412 (assembly GCF_049237385.1). Classification (NCBI taxonomy): domain Bacteria; kingdom Pseudomonadati; phylum Pseudomonadota; class Gammaproteobacteria; order Enterobacterales; family Enterobacteriaceae; genus Enterobacter; species Enterobacter cloacae complex sp. IR5412. Next base: position 1,395 of record NZ_JBMKHQ010000001.1, read on the forward strand.
AATGAATATCTGCGCGTTTCCTTCATTTACTACTGGTATGTCATATCTTTCCTTATGGATATCCTGAAGGTTTATTTCCACCCCACTTTTCACAAAATCCTCTACCCATTTAACTCTGTCGAAGACCCACATTTCCTTGAACGCAACGAACCAATAAAATCTTCCTTCATACTTAACTATCACAAGGAGTTCGTCATCTTTATTGATATTCATATAGTAACCTATCTTACATTCCCGGAGCCTGGAATCGCTACTTCTTCAAGCCATTCTGGCCATATTGATGGTAATTCATGCGACCTACCTGGCGTAGTCGGATCCACGCGTTTAGGAGCTAATCCCCCTTGATTTAACGGATTAGTACGATAACCTGCCTGAGGTATTGCACTTTCTTCAATGAAATCCGCCATCCATTTAGGTACTTTAAAGAGACAACTTCAGCATTTCCACCTCTAATATCAAGGAAATGCTGAGCATGTGAGCTATCTCCAATATATCTGTCAACAAAAATAAAAGTAAATATCCCGTATTAAATCTCCATCAACTTCATCGACAGTTCTGGTTTTGATTTTATTAAAGTCAGCTAAAATACCTTTCACTGGCACAGTAGACTTTGATATATCATCATAAAATGCTTTTTGTTGACTTTCCGGAACATATTTTTTTATTAAAAAAACAAGATTCTTTCGTAACTCTTCATCTGTCATCACTTTTACTCCGGAATTATAGTAACACGTTCAAAAATAACAGGGTAATTTCGTTCGATTGGTAGCAACTGTAATGCCCCACCTTTACCATACTCAGGATATGCACTGGTGAAAAGCTCATATCCAGGCCCTCGACCACCATTGGCAAGAGGTACTTGCACTTGAGGTACTCCATTTTTATACAGTTGTAATGTATCAAACTCACCTAATAAACGTGCATCACTCCATGAATCAGGATTACCTTTCTCATAAAAAATTTGATAGGCGTCCCTGGCTTCATTTGCAGATTTATATTTCGTATACCCAAAATAACTTAACGGGGCTGATTTATTTTCTATTGTCTGTGGAGCATATTTGCTATCCATATAACGATATGCTGTAGAAGGCATAGTCGAACTAGGGCCACTTGGACCAACATAGAAATCAGGTTTTGTTTTACCACTACACTCACGGCTCAACCCCCACGGATCCACCCATCCCAGCGCATTCGGCGCATACTGGTAAAGATTTATCCCCCCCGCCAGCCCTATCGGGTCCTGCTGCGTAAACCGTCCGCAGTCCGGGTCGTAATACCGGAACAGATTGTAGTGCAGCCCTGTCTCACGGTCCAGGTATTGCCCCTGCATGCGCAGGTTCTGAGAATATCCTGATACCTGCGTTTCGCTTTCCCGCAGCAGTTTGCCCCAGGCGCTGTTCACCCCTTCCCAGCGCACCTGCCCTTCGCTATCCGTCATCCGCTCCGGTGTGCCGTTGGGCTGACAGTGGAACCAGAAGATTTCCGGGGCATCAACGCCGTCAATTCGCGCCAGCGGATCGTAGCTGTCCTGATCGCTGTAGACGTAGGTCAGCGGCACATCCCCGTGCACTTCCTGCAACAGCCGGAACCCTTCCCAGACAAACCGGGTGGTGACCAGTTTGCCGGTTGGCTGGCCGCCCAGCATCTGGCGGCGCGTTTTGCTGATGCGTCGCCCGAGCGGATCGTAGCGGAAGCTGACCTCCGTCTGCGGTCTGTTGCGGTCCCGTGGCTGGCTGATGACCTCCGTCAGGCGGTGCTCGCCGTCGTAGCGGTAGTGCCAGCGGGTCTGGCCATTATCCTTCTCCACGGTGCGGCCATGGATGTCATAACGCCAGCGAATACCGTTGAGCTGCGTCAGACGGTTGTGCGTGACTTTCTCAGCAGCCCCCTCAAGCGGGTTACCGGCCGCATCCCAGCGCCACTGCTCCTGACCGGGCAGCGTGCCGTCCTGAACGAGCAGGCGCCCTGCGCTGTCGTACTGCCAGCGGTACCAGCTGAA
>NZ_JBMKHQ010000001.1:3479-6085 GCF_049237385.1 Enterobacter cloacae complex sp. IR5412
CCTGCGTACGGCTGGTTTCACGATGGAGTTCGTCGCGGGTAAAGTCGGAGACCGACAGCTTATCAAGGGCAATGCTGAGCAGATGCCCGCTACCGTAATAGAATTGTTTCAGCTCCCGGCCATCGGGCAGCGTGACGGAGGTGCGGTTACCGAGGGCGTCATACTCCCACGCCAGCTCTCCGTGTTCGCCCGTTTCGCGCGTGACGCGTCCAAGCGCGTCATACTCAAACACAAGCTCCTGCTCGGCTTCGGCGCTCCAGGCATCGGCTGAAAGCGCGGGATGCAGCCCAATCCGGCTCAGAAGGCCGGACGGGGTGTAGTGGTAGCGGGTCTGCCCTTCCGGCGTGGTGCGGGCGACCAGCTGGCCGCTCGCGCTCCAGGCAAAGGCATGGGTAATGGCCTCCGGATGTCCAGCGGCAAAGGTGCGCGCTATCGTACGCCCGCAGGCGTCGTAGCGATACTGCGAGGCCACGCCATCCAGCCCCACCTCTTCCAGCAGCAGCGAGTCCGCACCCCAGCGGAACTGGTAGGCTTCGCCGTTTTCGTTTTCCAGGGCAATCAGACGCCCGCGGCTGTCCCAGCGGCGACGCACCTCTTCACCCTGCGTATTACGGGTGGCGGTTAAGCGCCCTGCCTCGTCGTATCTGAACTCGCTCTCTTTCCCGTCGGCGCCCGCATGCTTCACCGGCAGACCACGTTCGTTCCATTTGAGCGACTCTGTCCACCCTTCCGGGCGATCGAGCTGCACCGGACGCCCCGCGGCGTCGTAGCGGTAACGCGTCTCTTCGCCGTCGGCGCTTATCTCAGCCACCAGCCAGCCCAGCGGATGATAACGGTATTGTGTCACACGGCCCGAACAGTCCGTAACACGCACCATCTGCCCGGCCTCGTTGTACTCCTGGTAGCGGCTGTTGCCGGCGGCATCAACTTCTTCCACGACCTGACCAAACTCGTCCCGACGAAGCAGCGTGGTCTGCCCCATCGGATCCACCACGCACTTCAGCCCGTGATGTTCGTCATACAGGAAACGGGTGGCGCTACCGTCGGCTTCGATGATGGAGGCCGGAAGCGCACGGTGCTCCAGCCAGGTGGTGGTGCGGGTATTGCTGTCGGCGTCGATCTCCTGCACCCGGTTACCCATGTCGTCATAGACGAAGGTAACGGCATTACCGAGCGGATCGATGCGGCGCGTGAGGAGTTCGTTGTCATCCCACTCGTAGCGCCAGTTCTCACCGCGCTCGTCAACGTAGCGAACAATCAGGTTTTGCGCGTTCCAGTAATGCTTTCGCGTCTGACCGTCGTAGTGATCGACGGTCGTCAGCCCGGCGGCTAGATCGTAGCTAAAGCGACAGCCGTCGCCGGTGCTGGTGCGGTTTTCCACCACGCGCCAGTGGTCGAATTTTTGCCAGCGGTATTCACTCTCCAGACCGCCCGGCAGACGGTGCCAGACCATCAGGCCATCATCGTTATAACGGTATTCACGGGTTACCACGCCGGAGGCATCCGTTGCGCTGGCCAGCTGGCCGCGCACGTCGTACCCCCACTGCATCAGCGGCCATGTCTGGTTGCCGTCAAAATGGCTCGCCGAGGTAACCCGCTGCGGGAAACGTTCATTTTCATAGCGCAGGGTGACATCGATCGCCCGCGGCTCATCGTGCAGACCGACCAGCCGCCCGTGCTCATCCCATTCTGTCAGCAACGCGTTGCCGTACTCGTCGCTGAGGGAGACCAGGCGCAGGATGGCTGGGTTAGCGCGGGTCGGTTTATACAGACGCCACACCGCGCCGTCATCGTCGGCAATCGCCACGTCGCCGCTCTCATTGCGGCGGATGATAATGCCTTCGCTGATGCTGTAAAACGCGCGGTCGACCGGCGGCAGTTCAAAGCTCAGCTCGCGCCCGGTTTCATCGAACCAGGTGGCGTTGTTTTCTTCCAGCGTCAGATAGCTGTCAAAGGTGGTAGCCCAGCCCAGACCAAACAGCCCTTCGCGGGTGGTCAGGCTGTTGTAGCTGCGTTGCCAGCGTAGCGGAAAGCGCCCCGGCAGCGAGAAATCGAGTTCGTCGTCGTCATTCAGCACCTTCACGCCGGTAGCGGCGTGAACCGGGTGCGAGGAGCCGAACATGGCGTTGACGGCCATATCAGCCAGCATCCCGCCACCGGCAGCAGCCAGCGCGCAGGGCATGTTTTTCAGGATCTTGCCCGGACGCCCGCGCAGCAGGGAGAGCGCAATCATCCCCAGCGCCAGGCCCGGCGTTTTGCCGCTTTTAATATCGCGAACTGTGAGGGTGTCGCCGCCGATGATCACGTTCGGGGAGACGTCGTCGGAAACGGTGCCTTCGCAGGTGGTGCGATCATTTGCACGCACCGCGGGCTGCCCGTTGATAAAGACGCTTTTCGAGCCTTCCGCCAGATACTGCGGCCCGGAGTGTTTCTCGCACGCCACCTTGTCTTCTTCCAGCGGCGAGGTCCCGGCAGCGGCAGAGGCCACGCTCGGCTGCCACATTTCGCTGCCGAACTGTCCGGCAGCGGCAAGCAGCATGCCCGCGTAGTCGGCAAAGCTGCCCGGAGACTGCGGCTCAGGGGAAGGAGTATCGGCAGGCGTCAAG
>NZ_JBMKHQ010000001.1:6141-285388 GCF_049237385.1 Enterobacter cloacae complex sp. IR5412
GCGGCGTTGCTGATATCGTCGGTGATCCCCGCAACGTTCGCCAGGACACCCCCAATAATGCCGCTCAGCAGACAGCTGGATCCGATCGCCGCCACGCCTGCGGCTGCCGCCCCGGCTCCCAGCAGTGGCGCCGCCACGGTAGCTGCTGCCCCCACCGCCGCGCCAATCACCGCATAGGCGGCACCTTCCGCCACAATGCTGGTTATATCAGCAAAAATGCTGGAGTGAATAATCTCGTCGCCCTTACGGGCCGCGTTGTTATCGCTCATGCCTTACACATTCCGGTTGTCGTTTAGCGTCAGACTTTGCTTCAGTGCGCTCCAGCGCGCCTCGTCCTCTTCCGTAAAGGCTTTTAAGGCCGAGAGGGTAAAAATCATCAGTACCGGTTTGTCCGGCGTCTGCACGGCAAGCTGTTTTTGCCACAGGCGCTGGCCGTTACGGTCAAAGGTGGTCTCAACTTCCAGCCCGTTAATTTTTCCGTCAGGCCCGGCTTTTACGTGCTGAAATTCGCTCTGGGCGATCTCACCCATCTGAGGGCGCAGCACATCCCACTGGCGGTGAAACTCTTGTTCGTAATTGCTGCCATCCGGGATAACGCCGCGGCTGACCACCACGGATAATCCGCTCTCGTCATCACGAATGATGTTCATGCTGTTATCCTGCCAGGCGGCAGGAAAAAGGGAAAACGAACCTTCCTGGAGGGTGTATTTCATAAGTGAACTCGGGATGATTAATATTGTGAGAAACAAAAGAGGCCAATCCGTGCTGGCCTTTTGGCTGGCTGTATAGTTATTTAAGCCACTGGCCTGACTGTTCGACTAAAACATGACTGCCTTTGCTGACAACCAATTTCACAGGTGCATACGTTACGGTGTAAACGGTCTCGCCATTCTTGTACGTTGAGCCGATTATTTTACCTGCGGAGTCGTGCAACGTTTTTCCCCTTAAGGAGATCGTACTGTTATCGCTTTTGCGCACGCCGAGATAGACCATCTGGTCACATTCGCTATCAAAATGACCGCACTTATTTATAAGAGAAATAGCGAACCTTTCGGTGTCCAGTTTTCTGGTTTCAGCGTTTTGAACCGAAGCGGCTTTACGTAACGTATAACGCTGCGGAGCATAATAATTTCCTTTTTGAGGAGGAGTAACTAAACGCCATTCCATCTCACTCCCCTTTATTTCCAGAACAGCCCGACCGCCTACGCTGCCAAATGATGAGTTGAACTCAACGTTGACACGATTGCCAGCGATCGTACCGCTAAGATTTTGCTCATCATCTTCAGGGCAATCTATGCGGTTTCCTCTCTGGGAGATATAGCAATAAGAGCCGGTGATCCGGTTGCCTGATTCAGCTAACCGCAGTGTTAACGTCGAGTCGTTCTCGAATTCGCCAGCCCAGTCCCCGTCAAACGCGAGACCTGCCTGGATGTTCGTTGCAAAATGCAAAGCATTGAATCTGGCAGCCCATTGCTGAATATCGGCATGAATAACCGGGCTATTATCAGAAGACTGGTAATGAATGACGTCCGACTCCGGAACCACCCAGGCCGCAAAGATTTTGCCGTCAGGATCGATGACCAGCGCTGACGCATTCTCCTGGTAGAGATCCTTTAGCCAGCCTTCGACAAACAATCCTCCACCTGTGGTGGTATGCGGTTCACCGAAGACATCAAAGTTATCAATAAAGGTCTGGTAATGATTTCCCAGCGTCTTCCTGAGATTGTCTGTCACTTCACTGTCGTTAACGATGTGACTAACCGTATTGAGGTTATTGTATTGCGATAATTCAAGCGCAGATGACGTTTCAACTACGCCTGCCCATAAAGCAGTGAACAATACGACTGCCAGAAATTTCTTGGTCATAAATCACTCTAAAGAATCATTATCGTAATTCATTGTTATTTTTACAACCTTACTGTCTTTCACCTCAAAAAGAGTAATTTTTTACCCAATTTATAGGAAACCCACTGCTCCCCTGAATCATTTTCGACCTGGCCAGCACCATATGCTTTATTAAGTTCATTTAATGTTGAACCAATATGGATCCCGCGAGCTGTTTTGCCATCCGTAGCAGTTAGCGTAATCTGCGCCACAATATAATCGTCAACACTTCGCTCGGTTTTATCCCACCAGAGATTGGAACTGAATATTTTTAACCCAGTCTTCTGATGCTGGTAGAATTTATAGCTCGTTCCGTCAAAAGGAACCTCACCGACAAAACTACCTTCCACTGAAACTGCAATTTTACGCGCAATCTCAGGAGTCCACCTATCGCCCAGTGCCACAATCTGGTCTTTTATCTGTAGAGAAAAATCCTTTTTAGCCAGACTGGGCGGCATAGTGTGAGCTACTACTTCATAACTGCTCAGAAAGGTAGACATGAGGGTAAAAAAAAGAGAGACAGAAAGGCGTTTTTTCACGTTAATCGTCATTTGCTGGATAAATATTATGCTACTCACCACTCTAAAAAGCGGTGAGTAATGAAATAAGCATTTTTAGTCAGCGCTAATAGCGACCCCACCCAAGCAGTCAGTTTTTTTTACTGTGAAACTGAAGCTTACTTTTTGTCCATTCATATCCTTTGGCGCTGTATAACTGGTCACTTCGTTCTCCGAACGGCCTCGTGGATAATCAGTTAACGTCAGTTGCGGATAATGTTTTTTAACCGTGTCGAGAGTGATGCACTGGCCGGACGGTGAAAAATTCAGTAACGGTGCCATACCTTCACTTTCTTTGCTTAAACGTAAATCAATTGCAGTAATGTTCGTTCCATCCGCCAGTTGGATATCGTCGGCATTGTAGAAATTGATATATTCATTCTGTTTCGTTAGCTTGAATGACAACGGAGCGTTATCCAGACTGTTAACGGACAACGTTTTGAGTGATGCGCTCATTTCTGCAATGAACTGCCAAAGATCCTGTTTTTGCATGTTACCTCCTGCCATTCCCGTCGTTAATAAAGCCGCAAGCACCGCACCCGTTTTTATACTATGGATAATTTTTATCATACCAACCGCCATAATAATCTTCGTAATATTGCCCTGTGGTAGACGTTTGTTCGCCTTTGCCAAAGATACGGCCTATCTGCGTACGCGCTTCACTTTCCTTTATAGCCCCACGTTCGAGAGAATCATAGATACGATTATATTGTGTCTGATTTGCTGGATTGCCTGCAATACCGATATCCCCTCCCTTATTGGCCAGGATTTCACGCTGCACCCGGATATTATTCAGTGTTGCAGCGCCTTCATCACTAAGTGCACTGTTCAGGTAGGCATCGCGCGATGAAACATCAATGTTAGGTTCATATAACGCGTGGCCACTTTCATGCGACAGAGACTGAACAACAGCCTTCGGATTACCAAGCTCATTTTTATCAACGGTAATAACTCGCGTTTGACGATTAGCAAACGTTCCCTTGCCTGCTTCACCCTCTTCGAATGTCCAGCCTCGTTTCTTTAAAGTCGCAATGTCATTTTTCATGGTTGGTGATTTGTCTACAAGACCATCCACATCCTTACCATATCCGCTTGAAGGCACACCTGATGATGGGGGTGTTGCAGTTTTAGAGGTTTCGGCAGGCGCGCTTGCAGCCGCACCTGCCTTACTCTCCTTTCCCGGCGCAAACTTCTCCTGCACCGCCGCATCAATATCCCCTTTATGCCCCGATCCCGGTGCCGTTGTGCCCGGCTTGGTTCCCGAGGTATTCAGATGCAGCTTACCACCCGTGGTGATATAACCATCCCCTTCCACGAAAAAGTTAAACTCTTTGCCAATCAGGTTAATTTTGCCGTTAGCGTTAAGCTCAATAGCACTCTCACCCGAGACCAGCCGCAGCTTGGTCCCGGAAGCAATGACATACTGCTCTACCGCTGCATCCAGCTTGCCTCTTCCCGTCAGGATCTCGGTTCCGCCTTTCACGGCCTGGATCTGGTTCGCTTCAACACGATGCAGCTCATTTTTCTTCACGTAATGGCTGCGCGCGCCCCCGACGCTGTGCGTTTCATCATTTTTAACGCTGGTGTCCATATTACGCTCGGCCTGGATCCACACCTGCTCTGCGCCCGCCTTGTCCTCAAAGCGCAGGGCGTTGGCGTTGTCCACGGAACCGTCTTTCGTGCGGCTCATAAAGCCCATCTGCGTTGCCGCAGCCGGCAGCGCCCACGGCGGCATGCTGGCTTCGTTATACACGCGGCCGGTGATAATCGGTCGGTCCGGGTCACCGTTGATAAAGTCCACCACCACCTCATCGCCCACGCGCGGGATTTGCACCCCGCCGTAGCCCTGGCCCGCCCATGCGCTGGAGACACGCACCCAGCAGGAACTGGTGTCGTCACCCTTCGCCAGACGGTCCCAGTGGAACTTCACCTTCACGCGGCCATATTTGTCCGTCCAGATACTCTCCCCCTGCGGCCCCACGACTTTCGCCGTCTGCGGGCCGTAGGTCCGCGGCCACGCCGTGCTCTGCGCCGGACGGTACGACACCGCCGCCGGGATAACGGTGAAATCGGTGCGGTGAATGGTTTCCCCCTCGCCGCTCGCGTATCGGTTCTCCTCGAAGTGGTAACCCGCCGCCGTCACCAGATACTCGCCGTTATCGCTGAAGAATGGCGCGTTGGTCAGGGTAAAGATGTGGCCCGGCGCAATGCCCGCCGCCGTGGCCGTCGCCTGAATCTGCTGATGCTCCACCTGCCAGCGCTCCTGACGGATACGGGCGTAGAACTCCGCATGGCCTGTCTCCACAAAGCGCCCCGGCCAGTCGTACACGTCGATGCTGCCCGGTTTCGGTGACGCCGGGTTCTGCTGCGCCTGGAACAGCCACGCGTTCGGCTTGCGGAAGTCGTAATCATCGAGGCTGTAAATCCCCGGCGTCACGCTGTCCTCCAGCGCCCACTGGCTGATGCCCTCTTCATCCGTACTGCCGCCGGACGGCGTCTGATGGTAAGGAATGACCTCATAGCCGCTGAACGGCTGATGCTGCGTCGCGGCGTCGGTCAGTACCAGGGTGTGCTTGTCCGCCTCGTGGCTGAAGTGATACGCAATCCCCTCCAGCTCCATCAGGCGGCTGATGAAGTCCAGGCTCGACTCCTGATACTGCACGCAGTAGTCCCACACCCGGTAGCTGCCGGTGAGTTTGTCTTCGAGGTTAACCTGATGCTCACCCAGCAGGGTTTTGACAATCTGTGGTACCGTCTGGCCCTGGAAAATCCGCAGGTTACGGTCGCGCTTCATCGGCCACAGGTCCGGCTCTACAGTCAGCTGGTAGACCGCATAGCGGGTGCCCGTCAGCTCCACGGCACTCACCGCCACGCGCGTCACCTTACCGTTGATATAGCGGGGAGTAAGCAGGCTCTGCGTGGGGATGGTCACTGTGACCGGCTGGCCGAGCAGCCTGCTGCGGTCAAGGCGCGCATCCGTGCCGAGCAGGGTCAGCGTCAGCGCGAACGACTCCGACATCGCCTCGCGGCCGGAGAGTTTCCAGAAAAGCAGCCCCTCAACCGGGAGCTGAACGGTAATTCGGTTGAGCATAATCTTTATTCCGTAATGGTTTATGCTGAGAATATTTTTAACGAAATGCTTTTTTAAACGTGAATGTTCTGGTTATTGGCCGTCTTACTCTTTAACCGGGGGCCTTTCCCCTTCATATTTATAAATCCACAGGGAATAGATTTTCAGAAACTCTGACAAAATGAGTAAAAATCCATTTAGCCAGACATTCATCACGCCCGTGAAACTTAACACCATGGGGAAAAGGGAAACTGAGTAGCGAAATCCAACCAGACGCAGTATTTCCTGGTAGAGCGCCAGTCTGCTCGCGTATAAATTCCGGGCGAAGAAGCACCATGCTGAGGCAATAAAAGAGAGCAACAACAAGAAATCGAGAATAAAGAAAAGAATAACCAGAGCGCTATACCCACCAGCAGACAGCGTGTTCACAACCGTACTGAAGGCGTGTATATCGGAAATAAAAGGGATCCTGTCATGTCGCACGGACTGGGCACAATAGAGCACAATGGCCAGGGCATCCATGCATCCCCAGAAAACGAAAACCTTATCTCTGGCGTTCATGACAGTTGAGCTATCACTTAACCGGCGCGGGTGGCCATTCGCCCCCCTTCTGGATGAGTTTCTCTTTTATTTCGTTTAATTTCTCGTATTGCTCACTGCCTCGCTCAAGTCCATTCAGCGCGTCCGCGAGCGCATTGCTCATCGACCAGCCATTTTTGGCCTTAATTGACGGATCCGCTCCCCGATCGAGCAGCAACAAGACATGATCGTAAGCCTGGTTATCCAGCGCATCAAACACCAGCGTTTTACCCAGTGAGTTGGTTGAGTTGACGTCAGCACCGCGATCGAGCATGGCTTCCAGCGTCTCTGTATTTTTCGCTTTAAGCGACTGGAAGACGATCGGTTCGTGGAACACCTTATCTTTCACGTTGGGTGAGAGGCCACCGTCCAGCATCGCGTCGATCCAGTCCGCACTGTCTCCCTTTAGGGCAAATTCAGCAGGACTGCTTTTTCCCTGCGGTCGAGGCTGGAGCGGATCTGCGCCATCCTTAACTAGCAACGTAATCACCTTTAAATGGCTCGACGTTTTTTTATCATTAATTGCGTTGCCAAGGGCCCAGAAAAGCAGGGTCATATCCTGCTTTCCTGGTTGATTAAGGTCGCTGTCTGGCGCAAGCGTCTTCACCGCATCGACGTCGCCTTCCTCAATCGCTTTCGCCAGTTCAAGCTGCTGGCCGCTGAAGTAGTCCTGTGGATTAAGGTCCATATCCTGCTTACACCCCTGAATCATGAATAAAAAACATAACGCGACAAAAGCCATCAACCCTTTTTTCACAATCGACTCCCGATTATCGAAATATCCTCATCCTTCTGTTGCTCTATGCAATCAATCGCTTGATTAATTCCGTGGCGGTCCAGCGCGCTTCCGGTTCCACCGGGAAGATCATGGGGTATTCCGGCAGCATTAGGGCTCAGCGCAGAGATTTCCTCTTTGAGGATCCACGAAGGGACATGCCCTTTCATCGTTTTCAGATCTTCCCAGGGGTTAACTTCCTGAATCTTCGTCAGCAGTTCACCTTCAACCCGATACGCCTGGATATTATCCGTACTGCCTAATATCTTACCGCCGTATTTTTCTACGGTTCCGGCATTGAGGCCGGCGGCGTTAAACGTCCACCCCGCTTTCCCGCTGCCCATAGAGGTTGCAGAGGCGAGACCACCGCCAAGGGAATGACCGGCAATATCAATATTCTGCCCTGACCTTGCCAGCTCCTTACCGATACTCACGGCCTTTTTATAATAATCTGAAGCCATACCCATGCCCTGTGAGAAGTTATTCGACCAGTCAGCCCCGTTTACCACCGGCGCCAGTTCCCCTTTGGTCAGTAGAGAGGAGACATTCTCAGACAGAGAGGCGAAACCAGGCTCGCGCGATCCCCTGAATACCAGCGTGGGGTTCATATCTGCACCAAACACTTCCGGCTTCGGTTGATAGACGCGCGCCAGAAAATTGGGGGACGTATCATCGTCAAAGAGCATGGATTTGTTCAGCCCGAACTTTCCTAACAGCGCATCGTCATTACTGATATCTGTCCATCCCTCCGGCACGCCCGGTGTGGTTTCCAGCGGGTTCACGGTCTTATAAATATTTTCCGCAAGCTTCGCTTTTTCCACCGCGATATTATTCGCTGCCAGACGTTTCGCGGCGATCTGGGCATCCGGATAAAGGCTATTGCTCCCCTTCGCAATCAGATCCTTACGCGCCTGCCAGCGTTCTGCTTTGGTCATATTCTGAAGCTGCCCGGCATAGGTTTTACCGTCCTTGCCGGGAGTAGGTTCATCCGGCACCTGTGCCGTTTTAGATTTCACTACCTGTTTTGGCAGTACCGTTGGCGCAGGGCGAGATCCGTACGTTCTCACCATGGTTTCGTAGCGGTCAACAATCGTACTCACCGGATACCAGCCCAGGCCGACCAGCGAGGCAGCCTGGAGTTGCCCTTTGGCGTTGATATAAAAAATTTCCGTTACTGATGACCAGTCACGAAAACTTTCGTCAATGGCAACCACTCTGCCCATCTCTAAATCCTGCGCGATCAGCGTGCGGGTATCGCGCCCGGACTGATAAGGATTCGCACCGGTGATCGTGCGCAGCAGATCGTAGCGCGTGAAGAACGAGCGCAGCGAATGGTCGGGAACCGACATAATCCACTGTCCGGCAACGGACGGGCGGATTATTTTCGCAAACAGCGCTGGCGAGACGTTCTCGTGGAACAGATAGACAAACTTGATGTTATACATTCGCTCCGTCCTGTTACCCGCAGGCTTACGGATTCACCAGCCAGGTGCCTGGCTTCGCAATATCCAGCGTCTGGGTACGCGTTCTTCCATTGCCTTCCAGTTCAATGCGGGTCTCGCCCGCAGGCAATTTCAGCGATGCGTAACCGTTATTCCCCGGACGCAGCGCTTTCGGCTCGCCGTTCACCTTCAGCGTCTCGCCATCAAGCATGCGGATATAGACCAGCGCGACCGGGCTGGCGTCGACAGGCGACGCACTCTGCTGCGCCGTAGCAGGTGGCGCTACCGGCTCGCTCACGTCGGCCGTTGCTGGTCTGGTTTCCGCTGCGGCGGAGGTTTCAGCCGGAGGGCTCACGGCAGGGGTTTGCGCCGTCTGCGCTGGCGTTTCCTGGCTGCCGCCGCCGAACAGCATCGCACCGGCAACCACCCCAACCAGCACGCCCGCGGCCACCAGCCCCGGAAGCTTGTAACGTCGCCAGTCCAGCGCGGAAGCAGATGTCTCCTCTTCCACCGGCACCAGCATCGTGCCGGTCTTCTTCGCGGTCAGCACCTCGTCGATACCGGCGACGGGCATCTCGATCAGCGCCGCAAACTCCTCGATGGATTGCGGACGGTCTTCCATATGCAGCGCCAGCGCCTTGTCGATGGCCTGAAGCAGCGGAATGGAATACCCCTGCGGCATCAGCTCCACCAGCGGTTTGCAAGTGTCCTGAATCGAACGCACCACGCTGACCGGCGGCGGAGAGCCGACGATGAGGGTGCGCAATACGGCGCCGAGCGCGTAGATATCCGTCCACGGCCCCTGCTCGCTTTCATTGTCGTCGGTATACTGCTCGATAGGCGCGAACCCCGGACGCAGCATGGTTTCCGTCTCATCCGAGAGATTACCGATGGTGCGGCGCGCCGATCCGAAATCAAGCAGCACCGGCAGGCCGTTATCCTGAATCTGAATGTTATCCAGCGAGATGTCGCGGTGCAGGTAGCCCTCATCGTGGATCGTTTTGATGGCGCCGAAGAGCATTGGCAGCATGCGGCGGATCCACGCCTCGTTAATCAGCTCCGGTTTCTCTTCGCGCAGACGCGACAGCGTGGTGCCGCTGTAAAACAGCGTCCCCATATAGGCCGTGTCGTTTTGCACCCAGAAGCGCAGCACGTGCAGCAGGTTCGGGTGGTTAAAGCGCGCCAGCAGGCGGGCTTCCTGGATGAAGCTGTTCAGACCGGCAGAAAACGCTTTGCCGAAGCGCTCGCTGCGCAGCACCAGCGTCATATCCTCGCCGCGCACGGCGAGGGAGGAAGGCATAAACTCTTTGATAGCGATAGTGCGTTCGAGCTGGTGATCCCATGCGCGATAGACGATGCCGAATCCGCCGCCGCCAATCACCTCTTTTATCTCAAACTCATTGAAACGGTACCCGACCGGGAGCGCGTTTGGGACAGTCCGATTGTTATCATTATCCGTCATCTTTTACAGTTCTCTTGATGATTATTACGCGGCAAACTGACAGTGGAACTCGCCCTGCTCGCAGGTGACATGCAGACGTCGGTATTGCTCGTCGCTGCGGCTGGCGGTAAGTAAAATCTGGCTCATCTGAGGCAGCAACGTATTGGTCAGAATCGCATCCACCATACGCCCGCCCGACTCAACCTCGGTACAGCGCTGAACAATCTGTTCGACCACGCTGTCGTCAAATTCAGAAATAATATTGTGATTCTCTTCCAGACGACGCTGAATGCGCCTGAGCTGAAGACGCACAATCTGCCCCAGCATCTCGTCGCTCAGAGGGTAATACGGCACCACCAGCAGGCGGCCCAGCAGCGCAGGCGGGAACACCTCCAGCAGCGGCTGGCGCAGGGCGCCGCTTAACGCATCAGGATCCGGCATCAGTTCCGGGTCGGCACACATGGCTGCGATCAGCTCGGTACCGACGTTAGAGGTCAGAATAATAATGGTGTTACGGAAATCAATGTGACGCCCTTCGCCATCCTCCATCCAGCCCTTGTCGAAGACCTGGAAGAAGATCTCGTGCACGTCCGGGTGCGCTTTTTCAATTTCGTCCAGCAGCACCACGCTGTAGGGACGGCGGCGCACGGCCTCGGTTAAGACGCCGCCTTCACCATAGCCCACATAGCCCGGAGGCGCACCTTTTAACGTCGAAACGGTGTGCGCTTCCTGGAATTCACTCATGTTGATGGTAATGACGTTCTGCTCGCCGCCGTAAAGCGACTCCGCCAGCGCCAGCGCGGTTTCGGTTTTGCCCACGCCGGACGGCCCGCAGAGCATAAATACGCCGACCGGTTTGTTCGGATCGTCAAGCTTCGCCCGCGAGGTTTTTACCCGACGGGCAATCAGATCCAGACCGTGACGCTGACCAATAACCCGCTGGTTCAGCGTATCAGCCAGGTTCAGCACCGCGTCGATCTCATTTTTCACCATCCGGCCCAGCGGGATCCCGGTCCAGTCCGAAACCACCGCAGCCACCACGTTTTCATCGACCGCCGCAAACAGCAGCGGTTCGTCACCCTGTAAGGTCTTCAGCGCCTGCTGCTGTTCTGCCAGCTGGCCGCGCAGTTCAGCCGTATCCTCATCACTCGCCGCAAACAGTGCGGCACGCAGACGGATAATTTCCTGCACCCGCGTGCGCTCTTCTTCCCAGCGACTAGCCAGGGCCTCGCGTTGGGTTTCGAACGCGTCACGTTCGGCGCTTAATGTCGCCACGCGCGCCGGATCGCCCGCCCCCACGCGCGCTTCGCGTTCGGCAATCTCCAGCTCCACGTCCAGGGCCGCCAGATGACGCAGGCAGTCTTCCAGCTGGGCAGGCGGCGCGCTCTGGCTGACGGCCACGCGCGCGCAGGCGGTATCCAGCAGCGCCACCGCTTTATCCGGCAGCTGACGCGCAGGAATATAGCGATGCGACAGTTTCACCGCCGCGCTGACCGCTTCGTCGAGGAGTAAAACCTGATGATGAGTTTCCAGCGGCGACACGGTGCTGCGCAGCATCAATACAGCTTTCGCTTCATCCGGCTCGTGAACCTGTACGGTCTGGAAACGGCGGGTCAGCGCCGGATCTTTCTCAATGTATTTTTTGTATTCCGCCCAGGTGGTCGCGCCGATGGTGCGCAGTTGCCCACGCGCCAGGGCAGGCTTGAGCAGGTTAGCGGCATCACCGGTACCCTGCTGGCCGCCAGCGCCAATCAGGGTGTGGATCTCATCGATAAACAGAATAATCGGCGTGGCGCTGGACTGCACCTCGTTAATCAGCGCCTGGAGGCGCGCCTCAAATTCCCCTTTCATGCCCGCTCCGGCCTGAAGCATGCCGATATCCAGCAGCCACAGCTGAACGTTTTGCAGCGGCTCAGGCACGTCGCCGTCAGCGATACGCAGCGCCAGCCCTTCCACCACCGCCGTTTTCCCGACGCCAGCTTCCCCGGTCAGCAGGGGGTTGTTCTGGCGACGACGCATCAGAATATCGACCATCTGGCGGATCTCTTCATCGCGCCCCACCACCGGGTCAATTTTCCCATCCCGGGCGCGCGCCGTCAGATCCTGACCATACTGCGCCAGCGTGCCCTGCGCAGCCGGTACTGCCCCGGCAGCTGCGTCCGCAGCGGCGGCGGCCTGCTGGCTCTCTTTGCTGCTGGCGCAAATAGCGTCGAACTGCTCGATCAGCACCTCGACGTTAAGACGGGTGAACTGCGCCGAAATACTTTTCAGCACGTTAGCCAGATTCCACGTTTTCAGTATGCCGATCAACAAATGGCCGCCGCGGATGCGGCTGACGCCAAACTTCAGCGAGCCGTAGACCCAGGCGCGCTCGACAGCGCTGTCGATATGCTCGGAAAGATCAGAGACGGAACTCGCGCCACGCGGCAGGGCATCCAGAGCCGCCACGATATCGCGCGTCAGCTGCTGTTCATCAAGGGCGAAGTGACGGATGACCTGTTGCAGATCGCCATCCTGCTGCTGCATCAGCTGATGCAGCCAGTGCACCAGCTCAACGTACGGGTTGCCGCGCAGCTTACAGAAGGCAGTCGCGCTTTCCAGAGAGGTAAATAACAGCGTATCCAGTTTGCCGAAAAGCACGGCACGGCTAATTTCTGACATGTTAGTTTCCATTAACAATGATTCGGTATACGGAAGGATTATCGCTCTGCGCGATACACCAGATCGCCACGCGGAACAGGCTGAGGCTGAAGGCCCAGCCAGGTGTTGTACCCTAATCGCCCGGCGCTGCCGAGCGTGGTGCCCTGCACCGCATCGGCGCGCAGGATCACCCGTGTTTCCCATTCAAATTCCACCCCGGCGTACTGTCGCACCCAGTCGCGCAGCTCGGTGACCCACCCTTCGCCCGGCAGAAAACGGTTGTATTCGTCTGCGCTCAACGGGCCAATCTCAAGACGAAATTTATGCTGCACGTCACGTACCGCAATGCCGAGAAAAGCGGACTCCCCCATGCGCGGCAGGCGACGCCCCTCACCCAGCTGTGCCTGCTCCCGCGTTGAGAGCGGCATCCACTGCGGTACATTGGCCACCAACCTGACCGGAATGTTGAAATAGTTGCGCAGGATCTTCTCCAGCCCTTCCGGGTCCCGCCCGTGGCGGGTCAGGTGCCCGGCGTGAGTAAAGCGGGCATGCGGGCTCAGGCTGCCTTTCGACATCTGGCCGGGCTGACCCATGCCAATCAGCGATGCAAGATACCCTTCGAAGCGCCTGTTGTCGTCGCGATCCAGTGAAACGGCAGGCTGCGCGTCCGCCCAGGCGCGGTAAAACAGCAGCGTCAGGCGGTGGTGAAAGAGGTCGGCAAACGCGCTGAGGCTGTGATCCTGATGATGATGAATACGCTCGCGGGCATACTCGGTCATGTGCACCGGCAGCGGGCCGTTAGGACCAAACAGGCCGAAGCTCAGAATGGAAACCTCATGCAGTCCGGTCTCTTCCCGCTGCCGGACCTCGGCAACCGTTGACGGCGCAAACCCCATTGAAGGCTGCTGACCAATACGCAGCGGCTCAAATTTAGGCAGCGGCGCGCGCCCCAGCGGGTAACGTTCACCGCCCTGGGCATCAATACGTCTTAACAGCTGAAACAGATCGTAGCGCCACGGCGTCTCGCACACTCCGCGCCAGAACGCATCGGGCAGCGGCGTCAGGCGATGCACGCGCAGCGTTGCAGGGGCAACTTCACTCATACCAGCGCCCTTTTACCCATGCGCGGCGCCCAGTAGCCGATTTCGCCGCGCTGCTGGCTCTTGAGCGTGAACTCCGTAAAGCTGTTGATGGAGACCAGGCGGGCAAAAAGGCGTTCCAGCACGCTGCCGAAAAGCCACGGGCTGGCACCGGAAAAGGCGCGTTCGTCCACCGTCAGGGTGATGCCGATCCCGCGGGCGAACACCACCGGGCCGGGTTCCGGCACGCGGCGGTGCACCGGCTCCAGCACGCAGTGACGAACGCCATCCACCTGACGGGCAACCGGCGTCTCGGCGAGGTTAGCGTACAGCCCTAACAGCTGACGCAGCGCGGCAGCGCCCTCTTCGTTTTCGCTGTCCATCAGGCTGAGGTAGTTCATTTGCAGCTGGCTGATGAGCCGCCAGGTACTGAACCCTTCCGCCAGCGCCGGACGCGGCGGCGTCGGGCCTTTACGCAGGGTTAACGCCTTCACCGGCATGGAGTCGGCCATAATAAACTGCCCAAGCTCCTGCTGGAGCATCAGCGGCAGGTCGCGGCTGGTACACAGCACCTCGGCGGAAATGTAGCGCAAATTCTCCTGCCACGGCGCGTGCTGCGCATCCACCAGCGAGACGAAGACCTCCGAGCCGATATAGCCCGTGCGGGTGCCGTAGCGCAGCGCGTGTTCAGAGAGGACGCGCTGTTCACGGCGCAGGGAAAAATAGGCGCCGTAGTTGCCCGCGTCTCCGCTCCAGGTACTCCAGAACGGACGAAACGTCTGGTCGTCCCGCTGACCATCCGCACTGGCATAGATTTTTTTCACAGCATAAATTTCATAATCCAGCGGGCGGATGTTATCCACCACCAGATGGTATTCATGCTGGCTTTCGCTCAGCTTCTGCCGGGCCGCCACTTTCGGGAACAGGTTGATCACCGGCGTACAGTGCAGCGCCATGTGGCTGGCTTCCACCACGCGCTCCAGCTGATCGTCGCTCTTGTCGAGCAGAACGAAGATATCAAACGCTTTTTCGTCTTCGCAGCGCTGGATCAGCTTGCCCAGCCCGCTCAGGCTGATGAAGCGAAAACGCGCCGGGAACGCAAAGTACTCCTGCAACAGGCGATAGCCGTCGAAGTTACGCAGATCGTCCGGGAGCAGCGCCTGATCCGCATCAAAGCCTTCCTGACGCAGGGCGTCAGACGACAGCAGCTGGCGCTGGGGCTGCTTGCTGACCGTCTGGCAGACAATACCCGCGTGGTGCTCCATCACCAGCTCCAGCAGCTTCAGAGCCTCGATGTCCGGGCCGCTTAAGAAGAACTCCAGGCGGTCAAAGTCCAGATGCCCAAGATGCTGCGGGCCATCGCAGGCAATGCGGATCCGTAAAGCGCTGCTGATCCCCCGCTGGCTCAGGCCGAGCTGGGCCAGCGGCAGATCGGCGGGAACGCCGCCCAGCTCGATCCGCTCAATTTTTAACGGCAGCAGGTTGACCTCGTGCGCCGTGGTATAGCTGCACGTAACGCCGGTTTTTTTCAGCGCCAGGCTGTCCATCATGGTGCCGCGCGGCACAATAAAGCCTTTGCTCAGGTCGCCCCGGCTGCTGTCGGGCTGAATTTCAGCGATCGCCATCGACGGCGTAGGCGCCAGATAATTTGGCGCAATCATCTCCAGCATACGCTGTGAAAAGCGTGGAAATTCGGCGTCCATTTTCATCTGCACGCGGGAGGTCAGGAAGGCGAAACCTTCCATCAGGCGCTCTATGTACGGATCCGCCACTTCGATGCCGCGCATGCCGAGCCGCCCCGCCACTTTTGGGTAGCGTTCGGCGAACTCCGCGCCCATCTCGCGCAGATAGGCCAGTTCACGGTTGTAATATTCGAGCAGTTTGCTTTCCATAATTACCCCGCATCCTTCAGTTCAAAATGGCCGTTCTCAAGATCGACGTCGGTGCGAAAGAGAAACTCCAGCGGATACGGTACGCACCACAGGCGGCCTTTGATTTCGATAGACAGCACGTTGTGCAGATCTAATGAGGAGGTATCGGACACGCAGCGAACCTGAAGCCCCTGCGGCAGGATCCGCGGTTCAAAGTTAATAATCGCTTCGGTGAGCTTGCGCTGAATGTCGTGCCATTCGATATCGGACATTCTTTTCCCCGCCAGCGGCGCGACGCCAAAGTTAACGACAGAACGGCTCACCTGCGTCAGACCACTCAGATCGCTGGAGGCATCGTGGTTAATGGTGTTAAACAACCACTGTAAATCCCGCAGGACGTTACGACGCAGCGCGGCGTGGGTAATCAGATTACTGTTGGCGGACTCGCGTTTTTTTTCCGGATCGTTATCCGTCAGGCGATCCAGCAGTGACGGCTGCATTTTGTCGCGCGCCCCCACTTTCTCCTGCCTGCTGCGGGCCTGCCAGCCGCTGCGCAGCAGATCGCCTTCGCCAGCGGGATTACTCATCCGCGCCATCCGCGGCGAACGTCACCAGGCTCAGGGTGAGCAGCGGGCTTTCGCTTTGCTCGCTCAGCCAGGCTTTCTGCCCCATGCCTTCATACAGGGTGCCGTCATCGTCGAGTGGAAGCCACTCGGTGGTGCGCCCCAGCTTAACGCTGTCTGGCGCTCCGTCAGCAAACGGATAACGCGCCGGGATCTGACACACCTGCTCGGTGCCGTCCGTGAGGCGGACCAGCGCATGACGCCACACCAGATCGGTCACGCTGGCCGGAGCCTGAAAACGGATCGTGTCGATGGCGCAGAACGGCACCCAGAAATAGCGGCCGTTGACCAGGGTTTCACACACCGGCCCCAGACGGGCATCGCCGTCCATCAGCCATTCAAAGGTGTGGCTCTCTTCATTCTCCAGCGTGACCTGCCCGCGGCTTGCCGGGGCCTGTTCGAGTGCTGCCAGGCGCAGCGTTTGCGCATGCCCTGCGCTTTCGGTCAGCGCCTGGGCTAACGTCGTCAGCCACGGCCACTGCGCCTCGGGCATTGCCGGTCGTACCTCTCCCGCGAACACGCGCGCCCGCTGCTGTTCACCCTGAATGGCCTGCTCCAGCAGCGTTACGGTTGGTTTTGCCTGCGGCTTCAGCGCCAGCCAGCTTTTCAGCTGGGTCAGGGCGCGCGCCCAGTTGCCGCTGAGGATCAGAAACTGCACAAACGCAGCGCGCAGATCGGCATCCGCCGGACGAGCTTTGATTTCGGCTTCCAGGCGAAGCAGCGCGTCGCTAATCGACTCACCCGCCAGACGTTGATAAAGCGTATTCATAGCCCCTCCTTAATTCGCCGCGCGCCAGGCGCCCACAGCCGGATCGCGTAGCTGCGGACGCAGCGTGTCAATCAGAACAACGTTCAGCTCCGCGCCCGGTGCAACCCATGCGCTCCAGATCTTCTTCACCTCTGCGATACGCGCCTGGAGTCTGGCGTCGTCGCTGGCGATCTCACGGGTGATTTCCACCGCCACCGTGCCGTTGCTCTTCCAGCCGTTCAGGGTGCTGTCGTACGGCAGGATCATCCAGCTCTGATCGCTGTTCGGGGTGCTGAAGACCATGCGCTCTTTGTTAACGGAGGTAATCAGCGCCTTTTCAGGATCGACCGCGTTGTTCAGTCCCATCACCGGGAAGCCGTGAATGTAGGTGACCGGAATCGCTTTCTGCGTCCCGTTACGATTCTGCGTCACCACGGTGTGGCCGCTGAGCCAGCTGCCGTTGCCGCAGCGAGTAGTGTCGGAATCGGGAATAAACAGCGCTGGCGCGGAGGAACCGCCCTCCCAGAAGGTGCGCAGGTGGCAACCGTCCTGAAGGGTGAACTCCTGCCATGGCGTACGATCTGCCGCCACGGTGTGCGTCTCCGGATTCTGGTCAGGCGGTAGCAGCGCGCCTGAGGTGGTGGTGGTAGTCGTTGCCGCCGCCGTTTCCTGCTGTTTCACCACCAGCGCCCAGTCCTGCGCTTTAGCCGCTGTGCCCCGGGCAAGCGTCGTGCCTTCCGGATCGTTAAGCGTCCAGTTCAGGGTATTCAGTTTGCTACACTGGTGCTCCAGCAGCGAGCCAAGGCGCGGCACGAAGTTTTCCAGCACCGAAACCTCTTTCTTGCCGTTCGCCACGATACGCAGCGCCACGTCCGCCTTACACCAGCTTTGCGGCGTATTGTCTTTAATGTTGTCGATCCAGATATCCAGCTTCTGCGCAGGAGACTGCACGATGCGGAAGTTTTCAGCCTGTGCGGTGGTCGCCACCGTCAGAAGAGCCAAACCCGATAGCCAAAGTTTCATATCAATCCTTGTGTGTCTAATCAGTTCCGCAGGGAAGAAATTGTGCTGCGTCAGAGAGCGTATGCAGCAAAGTGGTGTCCTGAGGGTTGCCCATCCACACCGCCACGGCGGTATAGTTATCCTGAGCATTGCCCTCCTGTTCAGCATTCTTTTGAATGATTTGGTTCATCAAGGTCAGCCACTCCTGTGGCGTATTGACCATGTGCAGCGACTGTTTCATCTGCTCTTCGCTGACGCCGTGCCAGAAACCGTCGGTGCAGAGTAAAAACGCATCACCGTCTTCAACCTGCACGACATCGCTGTAGCTCGCTTCCGGTCCGCCATTCTCAATACCCAGCGCCAGATACAGGAGGTTGCTGTTGAGATCGTCGGTCTGATGCCCGGCATCTTTCATCTGCTGCACCAGGCTGTGGTCGGTGGTGACGTGCCACAGCCAGCCGCGGCGAAACAGGTACAGGCGGCTGTCTCCGGCGTGCGCCCAGTAAGCCAGACGGTAATCCCTGTCGATAAACAGGCTGACCAGCGTGGTACCCATCCGGCGATAGTCCTGCACGGCCTGTTGTTCGCTGAGGATGGTGCGGTTCGCCGTTTGGACGTAGTCACGAATATGCTGCGCATTCAGGTGCTTGTCGCCGTCAAAGCGGGAAATAATGCTGTTGCGGGCCAGCTCAGCGGCCACCTCGCCGCCCGGCAGGCCCGCAATGCCGTCACAGACGACAAAGCAGGCTGAACGTTCCCCGATGGTTTCTCCCGTCTGATCCTGGTTGCTGGCGCGCGTCCCCTGGCGGGAGAGAGAAGCCGTTGCGATATTCATTTTTCTTCGGATCCGCTTTGTGAGTCTTTGTACTGATTGACCTCCATGTCATAGGCATGGAGGAAGGCTTCGCCAAACAGGGTGTGGAAGTCGTCCTCAATCTCGCCCGCCGTCTCGCCATAGCTGCGAACAAAATAATCCCACAGCGCGGCTTTACGGCTGCCCGGCAGCGCCAGGCGTGACGTCATTCCGTTCTGTTTCGCCTGCTCTTCCAGCTGTTCCGGGTTAAAGGATTGCAGCATGGCGGCGATAATGGCGCGGATACCGGAGATCATCCCCAACTGGTGCGCCTGCAGATCAATCAGCGCATCACGCACCGATTTGGTCGGCGGCATAAAGCCCGGCATCGGCGTGCCGAACATCTGGATCAGGACCGTTTTACCGGTTGGCAGCAGCTTGAACGGGTTGTTGGCATCGTCAAGCACCATGGTCATATCGGCCTTCACCCCGCGCTTGAGAATGGAGCGCGAGGAGAGCAGCGCCACGGTTCCCTGCGAGAACATGCCCAGGATCTGCCCCAGCTGACGCATATTTTCCCGGTCAAACTGCGGCACCGGCTGCATTTCGCTCAGGCCCATGCCCTCCAGCAGCGCCTCCAGCAGTTCGCCCTGAAGCACCTCGCCCCGCTCGCCGGTCTGCGCTGAGGCAGCAGGCGATGCAGCGTTTTTAACCGGGTCGATACGCAGGCGGCCTTTCGGTGCCTGCGCGTTGCTGCGCGCCACGGCCTGCGGCGTTGGCATGGTGAAGCCAGCGTAATCGGGACGCGCGGGCTCTTCTTCCGCGCGCGGCGCGTCCTGTGGTTCAGTCGGTTCCGGATCGAACAGCGGTGAACTGGCCAGCGCATCCTCTTCCTGTGCGGCTTGCGCTTCAGGCTTTGGCTCCGGCTTATCAGCCACGATTTCATCCGGATGGGTTAACGGCGCGCCGCCCATCAGGCCAAGGGGGTCATCGTGACGCGCGGCAGGCGCGCTCGCCGACCCGCCAAACAGGGCTAACGGATCGAGTTCATCCGACGCCTCTTCCTTTGGCTGGGCAGGTTTGCTTTCGTCCGGCTGTACCAGCGTTGAAGGGGTGACATCGTCAAAGATGCTCTCTTTTTTAAACAACGCTTCATCGCTGAACAGCGTGTCCGGGTCCACGTTTTTACGTTCAAGCGACGGATCGGCATCGTTGAACATCGCCAGCGGGTCTTCGGCATTCCGCTCCGGGGCCGCAGGCTGGGAGAACGGGTCGTGGGAGGCCGCGGGCTGTGGCTTTGCCCGATTGCTGGAGATGCTGTCGGAGATGGAGAACTCCTGCATCAGGCTGTCCCAGATTTCCGACGGCACGGCCGTAGGTTCAGCTTTTCCGCGAGGCGCGGCGCTGGCCGGTTTCGGTTGTGCCGCCGGAGCAGGTGTCGCCGCTGGGCGCGCCTGCTGCATGCTGGCCGCCATGCGGCTTACGGGCTGGGTGTCATGAATGAGTTCGCTGACTTCAATGCGATAATCATCAATACCGAGAATATCCCCATCCTGAAGCTCAACCTGACGCCCACGCTCCAGCGGAATATCATTCAATACCACGCGGGTGACGCTGCCACGGTTCGTGACGCGACATTCGCCGCTGGCGTCGACGTGAACGATGGCCTGCAAACGCGAGATAGTGCGGTCATTGTCCGGCAGCACCAGATTGTTATCCGTACCGCGCCCAATGGTGCCGCCCGGGGCATAAAAATCACAGCTGCTTTGCGGCGGCTGATGACCGGGTTTCGTAGAAATAATCGTGAATCGCATGGCGTATTCCTGCTGGTATGATTAGCGCTCAAACGCTGCCGCTCTCGGGGGTGAAAACGGCGGGGTTTGGGGGTTAAGGGCTGATTAAAGCTATTTGACTACATTCAGGAAAATAATGCCGATAAGCAGCCATAGCGTAAAAAGTAAGGCCTGAACTTTATAGCGTCGATGAAGTTTTAATATCCAGCCGATTCTCTCTTCCGGTAAAGCCTGAACGAATTTATAGGCATCATCCTGAACATTTCTGTCTTTGGTAAATTTCATCTTCACGCCTTTGCGAAGACGAACAAACCAGATTATTTTTTGATAGTTCGCCAGCGAGCCAAAAAAAGATGCGTAATTTGTCACCAGATCGAGATCGTAGCCTTTTTGGCGATATTCAGAGAGAAGCCACTTATAATCTGACTCGTGTTTTTTAAAAAACCGAGAACTGTAAACATCCATGATTACAACGTTAATAAATAAAAGCACAAGAAACAATAACGTTATATTTGCCAGGCATAAAGATGACATGCTTTTAGGGTCCTGTAGCAATCAATAAGAACAATAGAAGCATCAGAAAGACAACAAAAAGTGTCATCCTGTAAAACATTTTTATCCATGAGAAATCGTATATCGATGATACTAATGCTTCTGCCTCCGGAGGGAGATTTTTTTTGCTATTTTGCTTTGTGGCTTTTCCAGCCAAAATCCTTTTCATAAGGAACACACGATGCGCAAATCCGGGAAGACCAAGTTGTTCATAAAAAAGATAATCGTTTACATCTAAATATTGCTTATCACTCAAAATATGAAATGATTTTGATAGCTCCAGGGAATATTTACGATAAAAATAAAAATAAAAACACAAAGAAGCAAACAGTCCTAAAAAAACCAATAAAAGCAATATTAAACGCAAATCTCCATACATTTATTCGTCCCCAGAAAAAATCAAGTTACTAATCCCTTCACCCAATTCAGCCCCTCCTTTAGTACCCATCCAGGCTCCCGCAGAAGTAGCGCCTAGTCCTACAACAATTCCACACACAAGGGCACCAGTACCCATCGTAGGTATTCCCATTGCACCGCAAAGAGCGCCAGTACCTAAAGACGCAGCCCAGGCTCCTCCCGCAGCACCAAGCGTACCTCCACCAAACTTACTATATTCAGTAACAGCAACTTTTCCACATTCATCTTCACGATCGACAGTACAGGCTTTATAAACATCATTAGAAGTATTCAAAAAAGAGAAACCTAGTGAGATCCAGCCCCCTGCTTTCATAATACTAGCCGCGCGAGAAGAGCGTACAATATAATCTGAATATCCAGGGATCGCGCCGATACCAACCGTACTCCATTCATGGACGATAGAGCGGCTTGATAAGTTCAATGCTTTTTTAATATTTTCGTAGGTTTGAATCTTAAGTGTTAGCTTGCTTACGTTATTTAATAAAGGTTTTAGCTGAGAGAATAACGCCCTTCTTTCCATATAAAACTGCTGACCAATTAAAGAACCTTGGGATATAAACTGATTCTGATAAGTCTTCTCAATTTTAATGAGTATATTTTCAATTTGCCTGAAATATTTCTCACCTAAATCACCAGCATTCCCAGCTAGTTTATCACCTAAAGAAGTCAATGCAGAAATATTGTCATAATTAGCGTGGAGATACTCTGCAACCGATGTGTTTAATGATGCCAGCGCATGGTTAATTTTCTGTTTTGCCCTGGAAAGAATACTCAGTTGCGATGACTGATTCGTGTTGTCTGGGTCAGCCACGATGAGTAACTGCCCTGGTTTCAACCAAGGTGTGTCATTGTTTATTTGCATAAAGTATCTAGCGGCTTCGCTATTGACATTATTAAACAATAATCGAGCTTGATAATCTAAAGTTCCAGGATGTTGGACCACACAGTAGCCCGGGCTAACGGTTGAACGATGTGTCATATTTAAACCCTTTAATCAACACACATAGTTGTCCAGAGTTTGCAGTGGTGAATTGTTTAATTATTTTATAATTAAATAAACATTCAAACGCCGATGCACTCTCGAAAACACCGAGGTTTGAAAATTATATCATTCACTTGCCGTTAAAAGTAACTCGCAACTTATACCTTTCTTTAATATTAACCGTGCAGCATATCGAATAGCAGTTTTTTCATTGACAATCTTCAATACAACATCATACTCACTTTTGCGCCAGTCAACCTCATTCAGACGAATACACTCCTCTGTAATCAAGATATGCATTGCTGGAAGTTGGTCATGAGAATTAATAGTTTTCCATTGATTACCAACGCGTTTCATTACAGATGGTGCGTAAACTGATACAGGCCCAATAAAATTTGAATCCAGCCTGATATCAAAACAAGGGATTTTGTTTTTTTAACGTAACAGAAAGTTTCTTATACTGTGCAGGTGGTGAAATGCAAGCACTACAGGCTAATGCGATTGATATTACGTTTAACTCTCTAATCATCATTCACCTGCAACATATTTGGAATCAATCATCATGACCGGGGAGGTTCCCCGGTCATGGATGAACAATTACGCTTCTTTGTTTTCTTTAATGTTCCAGCCAGCGCTGCTTTCAGCACCTTTACCACCGGCAGTGGTCTGCTCCCAGTACTGCTGTTTCACTTTCGCAGCCTGGAATGCATAGGTCACGCCAACGGTATCGCCGTTGTCTGCACCGGTGTACTGAACAGAAGTCACGAGAACGTCTTCCAGGGTGATGCGGGTGTATTCAACCTGCTGACCACCCGCTTTGCAGACGGACAGTTCAACTTTGGTCAGGTGTTTACCGCTTGCGCAGTGTTTCAGGATTGCTGTAGTGGATTTGTCGATCAGAGCGTTAACGTGCAGATCGTTAAAGTTAACTTTACCGGCACCGCCGCCACCACCCACACTCATATTACCTGGCTGGGACGCGCCCCAGGAGAAGGAGGTAATGTCAGTCCAGCCGGTGTGGTTAGAATCTTTAGATTCGCCCGTAACACCCTCGACCTTCAGAAACATATCAATAGCCATAATATCTACTCTTCGTGGATGAACAATATTGCTTTCGAAAAAGCCCTTATATGGCAAACAGGAAAGCATGGGGCTGAATAAAACCGTCCATATTTTACCTCTGCCTCATATCAAACGACCCGTGTCATTTGACAGTCTTACATTCCCCCTGAATGAACGGAAAGAATGTGAAGTCTTTTACTACTGCGGATTATCCTGAATCCAGGTACGATCAGGATCGCCAATGATGAGCTGCGGAACCAGTTTATTCAGTTCGTCGCTATGATAAAGACGTAGACAATTTAAGGTTACGCCTTTTACATCAGGTTTGCGCTCCGAGTGGAAACCATTAATTTGGTTTTTATACTTCCCAATAATGGCGTTAACTTTGTCAGTACCGTTTTCAGCATCAAACGGTATCCACTCAATAAATGCACTCGCACTGCGGGCCGCATCAGCAGAAAATTGACTGCCTTTATCTGCAACCTGCGCAAGGCAGCGCGCCAGGACCAAATCTTTTACCACCTGCCGGTATGTTTGCTGCTGATAAAAATCAACGTAAGGGTTGTCACCGCGAGCAGAAAAAGATAAGCAAGTGAGCAAAAGAAATGCGGCCTTTAGAAACCTGAATATAATTATTTTAATTCCCAAAACCAGATTTCCTGACAGTACGGAAAGCAATCGGAGTTACATATAAACGAATTATTACTCAGAGGCTCGATAAGGTCGATATGACCACCCCCATACCCATCAATTTTATTGAAGAAAACAACACCTTTTCGGCCCAACATTGAGCGTGCACCAGCCTCGCGGTCTTTAAAGATTTCTGCCTTGCCAAACACATGGGATTTATAAAGCTGATCGGCAAGTAATTTTGCGCCAGGCTCGATTGTTTTTCCCTTATAGGGACCGGTCTTTATGGGTAAACGCCCTGTAAATTCAACATTGCATTTTAACAATGCCAGGCTCATTCTTACCGCACAGGTATTTTCGTATGCCGGTTGTTGCTTGATCATCGTCGAATAATCGTAGCCAATTTCTGAAAAAACCTGTTCACCCGAGGCAAAACCCGCGCGTGTGTGATTTGAAGAGTAATGCTGACGTTTAAGTTGTTCGTATAATGGTCTCATTTGTCACTCTCCTTTTTTGCACGGGCGTAATTCTTTCATGCCGTCAATGATGATTTTTGAAGCGCGCTCCTCGCCTTGCTGTTTCGATAAGTTCGCAAAACGAGAATAGAGAAACTCATGTATTGTATTTGGCAAAAAAGGCCTGCCCTTGCACCATGCAGTGCCCTCAGACGCGTCGACTACGCCGAGAAGATACATATTTGCCTTAATGCGTTCACGTTCATTCGTTTTCGACAGCCAGGCTTTAGCAAAACGCTCTGCACTCAGATTTAAATCGTACCCTGTTAACAGCGTCGGATCGCGTTGGAAGTTTGATGTGTCATCCTGAGGCAATGCTTCCGCTTGAGGGTATTTGTAATTTCCTGCCTCCGCGCTTGCGAGAGTAGAAACTGCCAGCAAACTGGTCGCGATCAAAAGTATATGTTTCACCGTCTATCCTTATTCACTGACAGAAACAAGCTAAGCTCTTCCGCTCAAATTGCCGGCCCCTTCGGGCCGGCAATCATCATTACGCGTCCTTCGTCTTCAGCGACGGCAGTTTAGATACCAGACGCAGGGAAACGGTCAGGCCTTCCAGCTGGTAGTGTGGACGCAGGAAGAACTTCGCGGCGTAGTAGCCCGGGTTGTCTTCAATTTCCTGCACCTGCACTTCCGCCGCCGCCAGCGGTTTACGGGACTTGGTTTCCTGGGAGGAGTTAGCCGGGTCGCCGTCCACGTAGTTCATCACCCAGTCGTTCAGCCAGCGTTCCATCTCTTCTCGCTCGCGGAAGGAGCCGATTTTGTCGCGCACGATGCACTTCAGGTAGTGAGCAAAACGACAGCAGGCGAACAGGTAAGGCAGACGGGAGGCCAGACGCGCGTTAGCGGTGGCATCCGGGTCGTGATACTCGGCCGGTTTTTGCAGGGACTGCGCGCCGATGAAGGCGGCGAAGTCGGAGTTTTTGCGGTGAACCAGCGGCATAAAGCCGTTTTTCGCCAGCTCGGCTTCACGACGATCGCTGATGGCGATCTCGGTCGGGCATTTCATGTCCACGCCGCCGTCATCGCTCGGGAAGGTGTGGCACGGCAGGTTTTCCACCGCCCCGCCGGACTCCACGCCGCGAATCGAGGTGCACCAGCCGTACTCTTTGAAGGAACGGTTGATGTTGGCGGCCATCGCGTAAGCCGCGTTCGCCCAGGAGTAGCTGTTGTGGTTCGCGCCGTCGGTCTGCTCTTCAAAGTCAAAGCTGTCGACCGGATTGGTGCGAATGCCGTACGGCAGACGCGACAGGAAGCGCGGCATGACCAGGCCCAGATAACGGGCATCTTCCGATTCACGCAGTGAACGCCAGGCGGCGTATTCGGTGTTCTGAAAGATTTTTGTCAGGTCGCGCGGGTTAGCCAGCTCCTGCCAGGACTCCATCTGCATCACGCCCGGCGCGGTGCCGGTAATGAACGGACAGTGGGCCGCAGAGCCGATGCGCGCCATCTCGCCCAGCAGCTCAACGTCCTGCGGGCTGTGGTCGAAGTAGTAGTCGCCTACGATGCAGCCAAACGGCTCGCCACCGAACTGGCCGTACTCCTGCTCGTAGATTTTTTTGAAGATCGGGCTCTGGTCCCAGCCCACGCCCTTGTAGCGCTTCAGGGTGCGGCCCAGCTCCTGCTTGGAGATGCTCATAAAGCGGATCTTCAGCATCTCGTCGGTTTCGGTGTTGTTCACCAGATAGCTCAGCCCGCGCCAGGCGCTCTCCAGCTTCTGGAACTCCTCGTGGTGAATGATCTGGTTCACCTGCTGTGAAAGCTGCTCGTCAATACCGGCAATCAGGTTCTGAATGGTGCGGTAGGTATCGTTTGAAAAGGTCACGGTGTTTTCCAGCGCCTGCTGCGCCAGGGTTTTTACCGCGCTTTCTACGGCAGAGCGCGCCTGATCGGTTTTCGGGCGGAACTCTTTATTCAGCAGCGCGCTGAACTCGTCCTGGCTGAAGGCCTGGCCCGCCTGCTGATCGTGTTGTTGGGTCTGGTTGCTCATCGATTATTCCTCGCTACCTTTTGCACTTTCGTCATTTTTTGGCATCTGGCTCAGGGATTTGAGCAGCGTCGGATCCTGAAGGATTTTTGCAATCAGCTCTTCCGCGCCGTTTTTGCCATCCATGTAGGTCAGCAGGTTAGAGAGCTGGGTGCGCGCTTCCAGCAGCTTGTTCAGCGGCTCTACTTTGCGGGCTACCGCGTCCGGCAGGAAGTCGTCCATACTGTCAAAGGTCAGATCGACGTTGAGCTTACCTTCGCCGGTCAGGGTGTTATCCACCTGGAACGCCACGCGCGGCTTCAGCGCCTTCATGCGTTCGTCGAAGTTGTCGATGTCGATTTCAAGGAACTTACGCTCGTCGACGGCTGGCAGGTTTTCCACCGGCTTGCCAACCAGATCGGCCATAACGCCCATCACAAACGGCAGCTGAATTTTGCGTTCTGCGCCGTAGATCTCTACGTCATATTCGATCTGCACGCGGGGAGCACGGTTGCGTGCGATGAATTTCTGTCCACTGTTACTCATTGCCATGATGTTCTCCATCAAAGATGCGCGGTGAAGGTGAAACGGCAGACTCCATGCCTGTCGTCATAATGCCAGGACGCGTCATTCGCGGCGTCCAAAGATGTTTTCCAGTTGGTTAACGCCGTCTGGCGCCAGGTCGCGAATAATGTCCATAAAGTTGAGTTCAGACAGCCGCTGCACCCGTTCAATCATCAGCGGTGCGGGGTGGCTGGGTTCGTACTGCGCAAAATACTGTTTCGCTTTTTCCAGCATCAGCTGCGCGTCGGCGCGGCTGGTCACCTGCACGCTGCGCCAGTCCGTCACCTGCTGAACGGGCGACGCGGCCACTGGCTGCGGCTCGGCGTGCTGCTCAGCCTGCGCGTCACGGTTCGGCAGCAACTTGCTGATATCGGTCACCTGACAGGCGCTCGAAACTTGCCCGACGGTTTTCAGCAGCTGTTCCATCTCCGGTACGCCACTTTCCCCGAGATAGCCGGTAAGCAGTTCACGGATGGCGAGCAGGCGTTCGTTGATCACGATTACCGCTTCGGTGCCTGGCTGATCGCCCCGGGCCAGCTCATCGATCAGTCGTGGACGACCGCCCGGATAATCCGGACACTCTGTTTTACTGCCATCAAGCAGCGCCTGGGCGTCACGGAGCGAAATCTCATCGCCGTTAGAGCGGAGCAGTGAGGCGTTACGCACCGCGACCGTCAGGTCAGATTTATCGCTCAGCCCGGCGAGGGCGTTAATGCGGTAGAACGGATCGGTTTCGCCATACTCTTCCAGCAGCGGGTAAAGTTGCTCCCAGTAACGGGACAGGGCTTCCTGCACCAGCAGTAGCCCGTCGGCGTAACCTGCCAGCCCGCGACGACGCGTCCAGGCATGGGTTAACGCCAGCATGACGCGAAGATCTTTGGTGCGGCCCAGCAGGCTGGTGGCGAGTTTTTCCACCGTGTTCCAGTCGGCAGGCTCTGCCGGAATGATGGTGTCGCCAAACTGCTGTTCGGCTTTGCCCTGACTGGCCTGCCCCATGGCCTGGAAATCAGCGTCGTACTCCAGGTTTTCACCGCAGGGGTTATCGGGGCTTATCGGCGCGAGAAATTCATCGATATTCATAAGATCCCTGCTTATTCAAACATAGGCGGGTAAAGACCGTGGCGGCCCGGACGGGCGCCGCCTGCCGGATCGAACAGCAGCGTAAAGAGCTGCCCGGTGAAGTTTCCGCTGTGGACGTGGGTGTAAAGCGGATAGCCGTCGCAGCGGTTTGTCCACCAGTAGCTGGTCTGGCGCAGCGGATCAAAACACTCCGCCGCCTGCGGCCAGCCCAGCGTGCTCTGACCCTCGTCGTCATAGCCAATCACGTCGAGAATGTCGGAACGCTTTTGCGGCTCAACCGGCTGGGGCGCCGGGATGGTCATCAGCATTTCATCCAGCTGGGAGGCAGAATAGCTGTTACGCACCGCGTGCAGCCCCAGACGGCCAAGCTGCTGGTACCAGCTTTCAGCCTGCCCGAGCAGACGGGATGACCACTCGGCCGGGGTGAAGCTCAGTTGCAGGCATACCGGATAGTGACGGCCTACGCTGTCACGGCCCGGTAGCAGGCAGCCCATCTGAATCATCTGGCTACCAAGCATCGGCGGGACGACAAAGTTCCACACCGGGGCTTTAGAAAACGGGCGCTCACCGCTGCGCTGCTCTTCCTGTTGCCAGGCCAGCAGGCCGACCTGAAACCAGTGCGACCACTGGCGTTGCAGGGTATCCGGAAAGCGACGCTGCAAAAAATCTCCGGCGCTGGGTAATTTGCCATACCAGCTATAACGGTTCATCGCAGGGGTATTCGTCATACGGCTGTCCTTGCGGTTATGGGCATGAGAAACGGGGAAGCTGGAACGGGTTACGGATGCTGTTCGGGGCAAACTCCAGCGTGACCTGATGTCCGTCGACGTTGAAGGTGGCCTGACGGCTCAGGCTACCCGCGCCAGGGCTGGTGCGCGCCTTGTCGATAAAGCGGTTCAGCGCCCAGGAACCGTTAGTCACCAGCGTTGCGGTGCTGCCATTGGCCAGACCGAGCTGCATACGCACCTGGTTCGTCCCGCCCGGCCCCGGCCAGGTCATGATCTGCACCGCCTGCGGACCGTGGCTGTAGCGCAGCAGTTGGCCGTCCACGTCCAGCGTCAGGTTCAGAATGGTATTGTCCATACGCACGGTGCGCACCGTCACCTTGAAGGATGGCGTGGTCGCGCCGTTTGCGAAGAAGGCATCGCGGACAGACTGCGCCTGCTGGAACGGACGCAGCAGCCCTTCACTGCCCGGCAGCGTTTTACCGTCGATGCCTGGCATAAAGCGCCAGTTCGCCTGGGTGGTGTCCACCTTGTTGGTCAGGTTGTCGCGGAAAAAGGTGTCCATCAGTCCGGTGCCCGGCGCGAACATGCGGGCGAGATCGTCCGGCGTCACCTCGGTGCTGGCGCTGCGCACCAGCGGATAACGCCCGGCAATCGCCTGACGGCAGAACCCACCCACTTCCACGTTAATGCGCTTACGCACGTTCTCCAGATCGCGACGCTGAGTGTCGCTGCTGGCGCCGACGGCCATATTGCTGAACATGGTTTGCAGCCCGCCCGGCAGACGTCCCGCGCTGGCTTGCAGGCGGCTGATTGCATCGCCGCCCGGCGCGGGCATACCGCTGTTGGCTGCATCCTGAACGGCGGTCAGGTAGCGATAAAGCTCGTCAACCTGCTTAAGAAAATCATCAAAGACGATGGTCTTGCCGCCCTTCTCCAGCGGCTGCGCCAGCTCAATCATCGGCGCATAGTGGTCGGTCACCAGTTGTTCAGGCGCCTGCGTCACAACCGCGCCCTGCGTCGGGGCATTGTCACCGTTGCTGAACAGTGCTTCCAGCGTGCGGGTGGCGCGGTTGCTTTGGTCTTCCGCTTTCTGCGCATCTTCCGGCGCAGGCGCAGTGCGCGACAGGGTCAGCACCTTGCTCAGGTTAAGTACCAGACGGCGCAGCGGCGAATTGGTGCCTGAAAGCAGGCGCGCGGTGTTGATACGCTGGGAAAGATCGGCGCTGTTGTTGAGCTGAATGTCAGCGAGAAAGCGATCCCAGTTAACGATAAAGTCGCGCATGTAGAGCTGACGCACGGCGTTGTCGATCTGCTGTTTATCTTCCTGGGCAGTGGTCGCTCCCAGTACCCAGGCATCGTCCTCGTGCAGGGCAGTGGTCACGCTGTCGATCTGGTCGTTGAAGCTTTTCCAGTAGCCGTCCGGCGTGTAGAGGCCCGGTACGCCCTCACTCACCGGCTTGCCGCTTTTGCGCGAAAACACCAGCTCGCTCTGCGGGCCGCCGAGATCAGAAAGCGAAACCGGCTTCAGGTTCTCATCATGCTCCAGCAGACGTTTCAGGCGCCCATATACGCGTGTTGAGAGCGGCTGCTGGTTGATGAGCGCCCTCTCGCGGGCCACCAGATCCTCATCCTGCGCATACGGTGAAGCCTGAATTTTTGGCTCCAGCAGCTGCGTCAGGTGCCATTCCAGCTCCTGAAGCTGCGCCTGCGTCACGTTCTGCGGCAGGTTGCGTTGCAGGTTGAGCATAACCCACGAGTGCAGGAATTTACCGTCATAATGCTTAGGCTGGTAGAGCATCTGATAGGCTTTCAGCGCCTCATAGCTGTACTCCACGTCGCTGCCGTTGTCGTTGCGCAGCCAGGTGGTAATGTGCATCGCCACGGCAGGCAGCAGCATCTGATCCAGCGCCTTCTGATACAGAGACTGCGAGGCATCGCTGACGTCATCCCCGCGATAAAGCCCCATGCGGCGGGAAACCGGCGGGTTGTTAACGTCGAAGGCATCGCTTTTCGGCAGATCCACCAGGCTGTTAAGCAGCGGCAGAAGCGCAAACAGATCTCGCTGGGGCTGGTTTTGCAGCGCCTTGCTCTGCTGCTCCAGCATCGGCACTTTTGCATCTACCTCTTCCAGATAAGCTTTATTTTTGGCGTAGCTGGTCAGCCACAGACCACCCAGGATCACCAGCAGGGCCAGCAGCGCCGCGTAGCCGGACCACATCACGGCGCGGTTGCGCAGCTCCCACCAGCGGTTTTCCCCGGCGATGCCCGCTTCCTGGAAAATCACGTTTTGCAGCAGATTTTTAATGAAGAAGCTTTGGCCCTTCGCGCCCGGGATCGGCGCCTCTTTGCTTACCGAATCCCAGCGCGTGCTTTCCTCCCCTTCAGGTAAGGAGAGCGCGCGGTTCAGCTCGCCCATCACGCGGTCAAACGGCATCCCTTCCTGGGTGCCGCTGGCAAAGTAGATGCCGCGCGGCGAAAATTCGGTTTCGAAGTTTGAGCGGGCAAAGACCGTGCTCAGGTAGTCTGCCAGCAGCGGACGCAGCGCGGCGAACTCCTGCGGGAAGAGATAGGCTTCCGCACGGGTTTTGGCGTCATGCTCTTTAAGCATGGTTTCCGGCAGGCCAGCATCCAGACGCTGTTGCAGCAGGGAAAATTCCTGCTGGAAGTTGCCCATCAGGTCGTAATCGGCGTGTTTGGTCTGCTCCCACGGCAGCGTAAAGCCCCAGATCTGATCGCGCTGGGCTTTGTCGTAATCCGCAAACCAGGCGCGGAAGCCTTTAAGCAGATCCGCTTTGGTCACCATCACATACACCGGGAAGCGAATCCCCAGCTGTTCATGCAGCTCGGAGAGACGCTGGCGCAGGTTGACCGCCTGCTGGCGGGAGGCCTCAGCGGACTGCGAAAGCAGGTCGGAAATGCTGATGGTGATAATCACGCCGTTGATGGGCTGGCGACGGCGGTATTTACGCAGCAGGTTGATAAATTCCAGCCACTCCCCGGCGTCCTGAACCTGCTCGCTCTCCTGAGTGGTGTAGCGCCCCGCGGTATCCAGCAGAACCGCCTCGTTGGTAAACCACCAGTCACAGTTGCGCGTGCCGCCAATGCCGCGCAGCGCGGTTTTACCGAAGCGGTCCGCCAGTGGGAATTGCAGCCCGGAGTTGGCCAGCGCGGTGGTTTTACCTGAACCCGGCGCGCCAATAATGACGTACCACGGCAGCTGATAGAGGTACTGCGTACTGAAGCGCTGCGTCCACTGCGCGCCATGTCCCGCTTTGCTGAAGTGGGCTTTTTTCAGCATCTGGGCGGCTTCATCGAAACGCCCGGCAAGGATCTGCTCCTCGCTGTTCAGACGTTTCTGCGGATCGGCCGCCTCCGGGCTGGTGGTATTTTCGTTAAGCTTGTCCATCAGCTTACGGTTCAGCCAGGCGTTATACAGCCGCGGCAGAATGTGGCTCTGAGCCCAAATCAGGTAGACCACCGCAATGCTGATGACGCGGTTCTGCTCTGATTCAAGGGGCCGGGTGTCCACGATGGACAACAGCGGGCCAATCATCCAGATGACCGCCGCGAGTGCCGTTACGCCCAGGAAGCTCCACAGAATGCGATTGGTCAGTATAGAAAGTAGAGTAGTCAGCATCCTTAGTTTCCTTGCGGCAATCCGTTCAGCTCGGCCTGGGTATTGTCAGGCGATACCAGCAGCGTAATCTCCACGCGGCGGTTACGGGCGCGATTTTCAGGCGTCGTGTTAGGCGCTACCGGGTTGATCTCGCCCCGCCCTTCGGCTTTGACGCGCTCAGGCTGCGAGAGGCTACCCTGGAGCTGTTTTTGCACCGAACGGGCGCGCTCAAGCGAGAGTTCATAGTTAGAGGCGAAGCGTGCGCTGCGGATCGGCACGTTGTCGCTGTACCCCACCACCAGAATTTTGCCGCTGACGTTATTCATCGCCTGGGCGATGCGGTCGATGACCGGCTCATAGCGATCGCGCACCACCGTTGAGGCCGAGGCAAAGAGTCCGTCCCCTTTCAGGATCACCACGCTGCGATCCGCCTCATCCTTAACGGCCACCAGACCGGCATCAATTTCCGGTTTCAGGAAGCCGCGCAGGTTCAGTACCGCCGGCAGCTGGCGCGCAGGTTGCTGGATCGTGGTTTCCGGCAGTTGGGACTGGTAAATTTTCGCCAGCACCGGGCTGGTGTTATCACCGAGACGCCAGTTCAGCACGATATAGAACAGGCAGGCGATAAAGCCGACCAGCGCCACGCACGCCCAGAGTGGAATCATCGGCCGCCAGAGCTTGCGCAGAACGGGGCGATCTTCCGGGTGCGGCGAGAGCGGCGGCGGGTAGCTGCCGCGAACGCCACGGATCATCTGCCACAGGCGCTGTTTGATGGTTTCAAGCTGGGTCCGGCCATTGTCCAGCACGCGGTAGCGGCCTTCAAAGCCGAGCAGCAAACAGTAGTTGATCATCTCCAGCAGCAGAATGTGTTCGCGCGGATTCTGAGACAGACGTGCCAGCAGCTGGAAAAACTTCTCGCCGCCCCAGGTTTCGTTATGAAACGTCACCAGCAGACCATTGCTTGACCAGACGCCGCTGCTTCCCCAGGGGGTCAGAGCGGCGGCTTCGTCCAGCGCCGTGCAGAGGCAGTAGCGCGCGCCGACAATCACTTCATATGGTAAGCCCGCCTGCTGGCATCGCACCTCGAAACGGCGAATTTCGTCAATCAGGCGCTGGCGCAGCCCGACCTGATCGTCGTGGGAAACCGAATGACGGATTTGCGGAATCGCATTGAGCAGCGGATTGGCGGCCGCCACCAGCTGATTGTTCCCACTGGCTCCGGTAAACACGGCATCACTGCCGGTATCCTGTCGTTCCTGCATATTAAGCGCTCGCTTTATTATTCTGTCGGGCTACGGATGGCCCAGAACTCCATATCGAGACCCGGGAATTCCCCTGCGAGATGCAGCGCGAATGCCCCAGACTTGTCCATCTCGTGCCACAGTTCGCTGCCCCTCTCGAGCTCGAAATAGCTGTAGCCTGCATGCCACGGGATCTGCGGCGGCGCGACGGGCATTGCCCGAAGCATGATGCCCGGCAGTTGGAGCTGAACCAGATCGCGAATTTTCGAGACTGGCGCAACCTTCATCTGGGCAGGGAAATGGGTTTGCAGGTGTTCGCCGGGGACATTGGCTTTTACCGCCAGCACGAAGCCAAATTCGCGGACCATGCTGGTCTCCGGTACGGTGGCGATGTTCAGTCCGTGAGAGCGTTCGTGCAGCGGCAGCTGGATGGCATGATCTTCCATGACCAGCGACAGCCCCTGACGCAGCATTAGCATCAGTTTGCCGAAGCAAAGGGCGAGATCGTCATGGTCGTATACCGGCAGTACGCTCTCTGCGGTACGCTGCGGCGTCCAGGTAGCGAGTTCCGTGGCAAACGGCAGCCAGCTTCGCCAGAGCGCTTCAGGGTGAAGCAGCGGCAGCGTTTTTAAATGTGAGATGTCGCCAAGGTGGCGGTTGATCAGCGAAAGAAGCGTGAACTCAACCATCTCGGACGTATTGAAACGCCCCGGCTGGCGCAGGCGGCCGCCGATCTGCTGGCTACGCTGCACCAGCAGGCCGTGCAGGTCATTGATCATGCCGTACAGCTGCGGGCTGTTATTGGCGTTCAGCATTGGTGGGATGTAGCTGTTATCCAGCCGCACGTGGTTGTCGTTGCGCTTTTCAGCGACGCACGCCACGCCGATGGCGGTCCATTCTGCCGTCAGATCTTTCTCCAGCATCAGGGTCAGACGCAGGCGGCCAAACTGAACCGTCGCTTCCCCGACCGACATGGCGTTGTCGTCTTCTACCTCTTGTTCAAACGTAATAAAACGCGCCAGAGAAGAGTGCTCCTCGCTGAAAATCACCTCTTCACGTCCACCGCGACGAACCGGCAGCGCAAGCACCACCTTTTCATTGGTAAGATTATCGGGGATTTTTAGCGGGGCCGGACCGTTGCGGTCGCTGCGCACCTGGAAAAAGGTGCCGTCAGGGAGCAAACCGCTACAGTAGCTCAGGGCAATACAGCCCTGGCGAAGCATCGCTTCATCCAGCTCAAGGTCGAGAAAGCCCCAGAGATACGAACGCTGCAAGGCCCCCCACTCACGAACGTGGTTGAGGAGGTAACTTTCTGTCCGCTGAAAATGGTGGGGACGCAGGAACATGCCCTCGGTCCAGACGACCTTTTCTGCTTTCGTCATGATGATCTCTTTCCTGTTATGAAGGGCGTTACTGGCTGATGACCCGGATACCATTTACGTCAAGGAAGACGCTGGCCTGGAGTTCATCTGCGGACCATTTCCAGAACTGGTAAATCGCGTTTTCGCCGGGAACAGGCAAAGGAAGTGAGACGCGCCATTTTTTGCCGTCCAGTGCCTGGTATTCCGCCATTACGCCGATATAGCGCGCTTCCGGTGAGCTTTGACCGCTCAGGGTTTTCGAAAGCTGGCCCGGCATCAGGAAGAACACATCGCTGTTCAGCAGATTCGCGCCAAGCGTGGCTGACGCGTTGTTCTGTAAGGAGTAGAAGTCGCTGGACATGAAATCCGCATCGGATTTCAGCAGCAATACTCTGACCTTAAGCGGTGCAGAATCATTGATTTGAGGATGAGCCTGAAACTGAAGATTGTAGCGGGAGGGGTCGCTGTGTGAAGACGACGTACAACCACCGATCAGCGCGAGAATCAACGCAAAAAAAGGGAACCACATCCGATGGAAATTTTTATTATTCATAAAAATATGCTCGTGAAACCCGTTTAGTTCAGGATCCAGGTACCGTTCGCGCTGTCTTTGCAGGCTTTGCTGTTGCCATCGACATCAACACAGGTGGTTTTCTTGCGCGCTTTAGGGCGCAGTGCCTGTTTACGCACGGTGGCTTCGTACTGGTCGGCCTTGATCACGGCACGCATCGGCACGTAACCAATCAGCTGTTCACTCCCATCATCGGCCAGCGCCATCCAGAAATGTTCAACCTGCCCAAGCACGACGTAAGTTTTTCCGGTCTCAAGCGTACGGATCACTTTTCCACCGTAGTCAGGACGGCTCATCAGGGATGCCGGGTACATAGCACGATACGGTTCATTCACCTGAGTGAACTCCGCCGGAGGGGTAACAGCGTGACGGTGCGTCAGCGTGATGCCATTAACCTGGCTGGTCACAATCGTATCATCGGTGATCGCTGATTTTTGCGGCGCCTTACAGCCCGCCACCGCCATAACAAACAGAAGTGATAACAATACACGCAGTTTCATATGCTTTTCCGTAGCGATATTTAGAGGATGAAGAGAGGGGATAAAATTTGACTTAGGTGCTATTGTTAAAAATAGTCAGGTTTTTTCGGGGCGTTACTATTATTTGGGCATAGCTACCGCACGAGCCTTCGAGAATAAGGCCCAGCGTAATCCTGACATATTTTGACAAACGGTAAACAAGTTTACATGAGCTTATCACCTTTTCAATATTTCCTTTTTCGCTACTGCTGATTCATGAGGCATTCGCCTCACTCTGAGATTAATCTGAAAAATAGAGAAATCACGCAATTAGCTGATTTAAAGACAAAAAAACCCAAAAGAGAACCATTCTCACTAACGTAATACCACTATTCCTGCCACTACCATAATTAGTAGAACGGAGAATTTTTCAGTTGCATATGAATATATCTCACACGAATTATTTGTTGTATCGATAGCAAATCGTCAATACTCAGGACGATGTCCCATCAAATTAAGAAAACACAGTAAGGGTGAAAAAATTAATTTCACGCCGCAAATTAACTTTATGCTCTCCCCCTTCTTAAGATAATTTTCTCTCGTCTGGGCCGTACAAATAATTAAGCCTGACTACAATCTTGCTCGCCAAGGCATTGCTCAAAATATAACCCACCCTTTCCAGGTAATGAATAAAGACGCTGCTTTCGACAGGCGAACTTCATTTGGCATTTTACCGTCACTACACTATTGCTTGCTTTCCACCACTCCGACGATTTATTACAAACATGATGAAAATTTGTTATGAGTTCTTTGCTTTCCCGCACCATAGCTTACAGGCCGAGCGGTAAAAACAGGTTAAGTGGGTATCAAAATATGTGCCGTTGCAGGCATCGGGGTTGACCAGAACCGTGCTCGGTAACGGTCAACGTCCTCCACTTGACTTATATTGTAAGAAAGGTACTTTTCATGACATGAAGAAGATCCTGATAATCGTTCCTGATGGTGGCATGTTGTTTGAAGCCGCCGGTATAGCTGACATTCTGATGCAGGCCAACCGTCTGCACCCGGACGGTCTGGCGCAGCCCCGCTACCGCATCATTATTGCCACTACCCAGCCTCACCTGGTGATCCATGGCCAGTCCGGCTTAAATCTGCTGGCGGACTATCGCCTGCCGGAGCTGGATCCGCGCGAGCCGCTGGACACGATTATCATCACCGGCCGTGGCATGAATGAGCAGGAAAGCACTGCGGTGGTGGACTGGCTGCACCTGGCCGCGCCGCATGCGCGACGCGTCGCCTCTGTCTGCGGCGGGGCCCTGCTGCTGGCACAGGCCGGACTTCTCGATGGGCGCCGGGCAACGACCCACTGGCGGCTTCTGGAAACGTTGAAAACCCGCTATCCTGCGGTCAACGTTGAGGGCGGCCCGCTCTATGTTCAGGATGGTCCCGTCTGGACATCCGGCGGCGTCAGTTCCGGGTTTGATCTGACGCTGGCGCTGGTGGAGGATGATTACGGCTTCACCCTCGCCCGCAACGTGGCGCAGGATATGGTGATGTACCTGCGCCGGCCTGGCGGCCAACTACAGTTCAGCCGCTATAATCTGGAGCAGTCCGCCGCGACCGGACCGGTTAGCGAACTGCAAAGCTGGATCCTGCAAAACCTCACCGCAGATTTGTGCGTCGAAAGGCTGGCCGAACGGGTCGCCATGAGTCCGCGCAATTTCACCCGCGTGTTCACGCGTGACGTCGGTGTACCTCCGGCCCGTTATGTCACCGAAGCCCGCCTGGCCGCCGCACGACAGCTTCTGGAGCAGACCCCGTATCCGCTTGAGGTCATTGCCGAAAAAAGCGGGTTTGGGACCAGCATCAACCTGCGCCGCGTTTTTGAAAAGCAGCTTCATCTCACGCCGGGCGAATATCGCCAGCGTTTCCACTGCCGCAGAATGGCGTAATCTGATCCTTTTTTGTCATTTACGCCAACCGACCTGACACCTACAGTAACTCCAGACAACACAGATAAGGAGTGCATCATGGTTAAGGTCGGTATTAACGGTTTCGGCCGTATCGGACGTAATGTCCTGCGCGCGGCGCTGGGCAATCCGGATCTCCAGATTGTGGCCATTAACGATCTGACGGACAGTAAAACCCTCGCCCATCTGCTGAAATATGACTCTCTGCTCGGCACGCTACCGGTACCTGTGGAAGCGGCGGACGGCGCGCTACAGGTTGACGGGCAACGCATCACCGTATTCAGTGAACGCGACCCGGCAAACATTCCGTGGAAAGACGCTGACGTTGAGGTGGTAATAGAAGCCACCGGTTTCTTCACCGAACGTGATAAAGCGGCGGTGCATATCACGAGCGGCGGCGCAAAACGCGTCATTATTTCCGCCCCGGCTAAAAATGATGATCTTACGGTGGTAATGGGCGTGAACCACACGCTGTACGATCCGGCCCAGCATTTTGTGGTCAGTAACGGGAGTTGCACCACTAACGGTCTGGCGCCAGCGGCGCAGGTGCTGCACCAGCAGTTTGGCATTGAACACGGGCTGATGAACACCACGCATGCCTACACCAACAGCCAGGCGCTGCATGACCAGCCAGAAAAAGATCTGCGCGGCGCGCGTGCGGCAGCATTATCGATTGTGCCTTATTCCAGCGGCGCGGCAAAAGCGCTCGGGAAAGTAATCCCCGAACTGGACGGTAAACTCACCGGGTATTCCCTGCGCGTGCCGGTGCCAGTGGTGTCGATTGTCGATCTGACGGTGACGCTGAGCCGCAACGTGACCGCCGAAGAGGTGAATGACGCGTTCCGTCAGGCTGCCGGTAGCGGGCCGCTGAAAGGCATCCTGGGCTACAGCGATGAACCGCTTGTCTCCAGTGATTATCAGGGCGACCCGCGCTCATCCATTATCGACGGGCTTTCAACGCTGGTGATTGGCGGGAATATGGTGAAGATCCTGTCGTGGTATGACAACGAGTGGGGCTTCTCAAACCGTCTGGTGGATTTGGCGGTGCTGATGGATAAAAAAGGGTTGTAGGGCTTAAGCCGGGTGGCGTGAAGCTTACCCGGCCTTTCCGTGGTGTGGTTAAAAATTAAGTAATCCAACCCTGGTGTAGTGAAAGCGCACCCGAATTATCTGGTTATGCGAAAAATGGGACATTCAACACGCGAAGTTATCGATATTCGTCTAAGGTTTTCAGGTAATTGACAACAGCGGTCACGCTGCTCAGCGAAGACAGGAGACGAACCGATGATAAGACCTCGCGCACGACGCCCCGCTTTTTTACCCCTTGCGTTGGCAGGCGCACTACTCGGTGTTACCGCATTTGGTTATGCTGAAGACCAGCCAACGAGCCAGCAAAGCTCACCTGATATTCTTCTTGGCCCCCTCTTTAATGACGTTCAGAGCGCCAAACTGTTCCCGGATCAGAAAACCTTCGCGGATGCCGTTCCCAAAAGCGACCCGCTGATGATCCTGGCGGATTACCGGATGCAGCATACCCAGTCCGGTTTTGACCTGCGTCACTTCGTGGAGATGAACTTTATCCTGCCGAAGGAGGGTGAGAAATATGTTCCCCCTGAGGGCCAGAGCCTGCGCGAACACATAGACGATCTGTGGCCTGTGCTGACCCGCACCACCGA
Organism: Enterobacter cloacae complex sp. IR5412; assembly: GCF_049237385.1. NCBI lineage: Bacteria > Pseudomonadati > Pseudomonadota > Gammaproteobacteria > Enterobacterales > Enterobacteriaceae > Enterobacter > Enterobacter cloacae complex sp. IR5412. Next base: position 45,828 of record NZ_JBMKHQ010000001.1, read on the forward strand.
CAAAGCGAACAAATGGGACTCCCTCCTGCCTCTGCCAAAACCCTATGTCGTGCCGGGAGGACGCTTCCGCGAAGTCTATTACTGGGACAGCTATTTCACCATGCTGGGGCTGGCCGAGAGCGGCCACTGGGATAAGATCGGCGACATGGTGGACAACTTCGCATACGAGCTTGATACCTGGGGCCATATCCCTAACGGTAACCGCAGTTACTACCTGAGCCGCTCTCAGCCGCCTTTCTTTTCTTTGATGGTGGAACTGTTGGCCACGCATGACAGCGACGCGTTGAAGAAATACCGTCCGCAGATGGAGAAGGAGTATGCCTACTGGATGGAGGGGGCTGATGGGCTCCAGCCTGGTCAGGCAAACAAACGCGTAGTGAAGCTGGATGACGGCTCCCTCCTCAACCGCTACTGGGACGATCTGGACACGCCACGCCCTGAGTCGTGGCTGGATGACGTGACCACCGCCAAAAATAACCCTAACCGTCCGGCCACCGAGATTTACCGTGATCTGCGCTCTGCCGCGGCCTCGGGCTGGGATTTCAGCTCCCGCTGGATGGACGATCCCCAGAAGCTGGGTACCATCCGCACCACCAGCATCGTGCCGGTGGATCTGAATGCGCTGATGTTTAAGATGGAAAAACTGCTGGCCCGTGCCAGCCAGGAAGACGGGGATACCGCAAGCGCAAGTAAATATGACGCGCTGGCCTCCGCACGTCAGAAAGCCATGGAGAGCCACCTGTGGAACGATAAAGAGGGCTGGTATGCGGATTACGATCTGAAAACCAGGAAGGTGCGTAATCAGCTGACTGCCGCGGCCCTCTTCCCGCTGTATGTGAAGGCCGCATCACAGGATCGCGCCGATAAAGTGGCCGCAGCCGCATCGTCGCGCCTGCTGAAACCGGGCGGTATTTCTACCACCACCATCAACAGCGGGCAGCAGTGGGATGCGCCGAACGGCTGGGCGCCGTTGCAGTGGGTAGCGGTGGAAGGGTTGCAGAACTATGGTCAGCAGAAAGTGGCGATGGACGTGACCTGGCGTTTCCTGAAAAACGTTCAGCATACCTACGATCGCGAGAAGAAACTGGTTGAGAAGTACGATGTCTCTTCGACAGGTACCGGCGGTGGCGGCGGTGAGTATCCGTTGCAGGACGGTTTCGGCTGGAGTAACGGTGTGACGCTCAGGATGCTGGACATGGTCTGCCCGAAAGAGAAGCCGTGCGACAGCGTACCGGAGAATCAGTCTGCGGCAAACGATGATGTTGCACCTGCTAAACAGGCGGCGCAGTAGCGCCCCTCACCCTAACCCTCTCCCCAAAGGGGCGAGGGGACTGTTCAGTGCGGTAGCGCCACCGGGCTTTTTTCAGAAGCTGTAGCTCGCCCCGACCTGGAAGGTGCGGTCGCGGCCTATCCAGCAGTTGGTCGCGTCATAGCAGGTGAGCGTCTCTTTGTTGGTGACGTTCTGCGCGCTCGCTTTCAGCGTCAGCCCCTCCAGCGATGGCGCCAGTTCGCCCATGCGGTAAGATGCCGCCAGATCGTACTGCGTCGTACCGCCCAGCTTGCCTGCGTCATTGGCTGGCGAGATCTCCATCGGCCCGGTGTAGCGTGCACCAGCCCCCAGCGTTAACCCTCTCAGCGGCGTGCTGTCAAAGGTGTAATCTCCCCACAGATTAAAGGCGTTCTCAGGGACCTGCGTCGGTCGTTTGCCCTGGTACTTGTCATCTTCGGTATTGATGGCGTGGGTGTAGGCATAATTAGCAATTAGCGTCAGGTTATCCGTTGGACGACTAATAGCGGAAAGCTCCGCGCCTTTCGATTCCACTTCCCCGGTCTGTCGGTAGTTGAGGAAGCCCGGATCGCTGGTCACCACATTTTTCTGACGAATGTTAAACACCGAGGCGGTGAAGGTAGTTGCATATTCCGCCAGCAGATATTTCACCCCACCCTCCACCTGCTTACTGGTGGTGGGCTTAACGTCTTTCGCGGTCAGCGTACCCTGCGGCGATACCGGTGCGAAACCTTCCGAATAGCTGATAAACGGCGAGAGACCATTTTCGAAGGCATAAAGCGCCCCCAGTCGTTTGGTGAGGCGATCCTGCGATACCCAGGCTTTGTCACCGTTTTGCAGATAGTTGGTGGTGACGGAACGGTAGTCGTCAAAGCGCAGGCTGGCCAGCACGTTAAGCCCGCCAAACGCAATCTGATCCTGAAGGTAATAGCCATTCTGCTGATAGCCGAGACGGTTTTTCTGCGCGGTTTCAAGCCCCAGCGCATCGTTATCGATCTGCGAGTGATCCGGATTGCGCATATCGATACCCGGTGTGGACGAGGCGTAACGATAATGGAAGTGAGAGTTCAGCTTCTGGTAGTCAAAGCCCGCCAGCAGATGATGTTGCCAGTCCCCCAGCGCGACGGTTCGGGTAACCTGATTATCAATGTTGAAGCTCTGCAAATCTTCATCCGTGGTATAGGCGAAGCGGTTAAGCTGGTAGACCTCGCTGCCCGTCCCGGTGGAATAGGCGCTGCGCTGGTGGGTATCCACGTCAAAGTAGCGCGCTTTCTGGTTAAAGCCCCAGCCACTGTCAAACTCATGTTCAAAGCTGTAGCCCAGCATCCACTGGCGCTGTTTGAAGCCGCTCCACTCATCCCCGGCATAGTCACGACGATCGGCGTATTTAGACCGCAGATAGCTTAGCGGCATCGGATCAGACGGCGTCAGGCTCGGCGTATTTTGCGCCAGCGCGTCAATGGTCAGGCGCGTTTTGTCATCCGGCTGCCAGGTAACGGAGGGGGCCACCAGATAGTTTTCATAGCGCGTGGTGTGCGCCTGTTCGTCACTTTCCGTCGCTTTGCCCAGCAGACGATAGTTCCAGTCGCTGTTCGCGATCTGCCCCGTGGAATCCAGGTACCCCTCTTTCAGATTGCGGTTTCCGGTATTAAAGCCCAGTTCCGTTTTCGCCTCTTTCTGCGGCTTTTTACTCTGAATATTGACCAGCCCACCCGGGGAGCCGCCGCCATACAGCACGGATGACGGCCCCTTCAGGATATCGACGCTCTCAATCAGCAGCGGATCGATTCGCGCTTTGGTGTTCCCGGTGACGTTATAGGGAAGTTGCAGGCCGTTGTAGAACTCCTGATCGACGTTGAACCCGCGGATTTTGTACTCGCTCATGTAAGAGGTGCTCCCGCGCACCTCCGTGGAAACGCCCGGCGCATAGCGCAGGATCTCGTTTACCGAACTGGCGTGCCGCTGCTCAATCTCTTTAGCGGCGATGGTGTTGATCACCTGCGGCGTTTTACTTTCCGCGACGGCTGATTTCGTGGCGCTATTGGTCCAGGCAGGGAGCGCGCTGCCCTGCTCTGTACCGGTTACCACGATGGTGGGTTCTTCTGCGAAAGCCTGTGTCTGTAATGCCAGCGTAACGGCGCCTGCCAACGCGCATAACGCAAAACGTGAGGTGCTCATAGTGTCGTCTTATTATTAGATGATATTGGGAACGACAATTATTATCATTTTTATTACCGAATCAATATCAGCGGAGAAAAACAGATCGTTTGTATTAAGTTTCATGCCAGCGTGCCGATAACCCAGAGACAGTCTGTCATCTATCGAGGAGCCATCTGGCGTGAGTAGCTACAGTGAGCAGTTCCTGAAACAAAATCCGCTGGCTGTATTAGGGGTGTTACGCGACCTGAAAAAGGGCGAGGTGCCGCTGCGCATCAACTGGTCAACCAGCCAGTTTATCAGCAAGATCCTGGACGTGACGGCAGAACACCTGATCGTGGATCTGGGTAGCCAGAGCGATGAAAACCGTGCCGCGCTACAGGCAGAAAACCTCTCGGTGATGGCCGAAACGCAGGGGGCTAAAGTTGAGTTTATACTGCCTCGCCTGACCACGATCGTGTACCAGGGTTTGCCTGCGTTTATCACCCCCCTGCCCGCTAATCTCTGGTTCGTGCAGCGCCGCGAGTATTTTCGCATCAGCGCCCCGCTTCACCCGGCCTACTTCTGTAAGGCGAAAATGCCGGACAAAAAAGAGATCCGCTTTCGTCTCTTCGACCTGTCGCTGGGCGGCATGGGAGCGTTGATGGATATGCCGAAGCCGGAAGGGCTGGTGGAAGGTATGCGTTTTAGTCAGATCGAGCTGGATATGGGCGGATGGGGACGCTTCTGGTTTGACGCCCAGCTGATTGCCATCAGCGAGCGCAAGGTGGTGGACGGCAAAAACGAAACCATTACCACGCCGCGATTGAGTTTTCGCTTTCTGAATGTCGGGCCAGGCGCCGAGCGCGAACTACAGCGCATCATTTTTTCACTGGAGCGTGAAGCGCGGGAACGCGCGAATAAAGTGCGCTGAAAGGCGTCGGGCAGCGTGCTGCCGCCCGACAAAGACGTTACATGGCGTCCATTGCTTTCTGTACTTTCCAGATATAACGTGGAGCCTGTGCTGACGGATGATTCTTCACAACGTGTTCGAAGAATTCATCTTTATCCATATCGTTAATCTCTTCTATCGCCTCTTTGCGATCGGATGAGAAGGTTCGGAGCAGCGCGCCAGCTCCGTTAACGTACGACACCACCAGCGCATATTGCATCACTTCCGGATCGTCAATCCCCTTCAGAATGCCATGCTCCAGGATGCTCAGGTAAGCGGTTCCCATAGAGATATTACGTTCCGGGTTTTTCAGCTCGCTGGTGGATGGCTGTCCCTTCCAGCCCATGTAGCGATAGACCTCTCTTCCCGCCGTAGAGGCTTTTAACTGCATCAGCCCCACCGCATTCGATTTACTCACCAGCGTCGGGTTACCGCCGGACTCCACGGCGATGATCGCGGTGATCAGGCGCGGGCTCACGCCCCAGGCCTTCCCGGCTTGTTCGCTGATCGGCATCCACTGCATGGCCCGCTTTACCGGGACTTCAGGATTCCAGGGGGGATTTTTATAATCATGTTTTGAACTACAGCCAGCGAGCAACACAATCAAAAAAGCAAACCATCTCAATTTCACGTCATCTATCCTTATAGCCGGTCATCGCGGTACGTCGCCCCTTGAAGCAGGCGGCGTATAAGCGGCATGATATAGACAATTAGATTCTCATTCAGCAAGGAATTGCCATGCCTCAGTTTCATCTCATCGCACCGTCGGGCTACTGCATCAACCAGGAGGCGGCACAGCGGGGCGTTCAGCGCCTGCTGGAAATGGGCCATCAGGTAGAAAATCAGACAATTATCCCCCGCCGCATGCAGCGTTTTGCCGGTACGGAGGCGCAGAGACTGAGCGATATCAACAGCCTGGCGACGCTGGAAGGTGAAAACACTATTGTGCTGGCCGTGCGCGGCGGCTATGGCGCAAGCCGGCTGCTGGAGAGCATCGACTGGGCCGGGCTGGCCGCACGCCAGCAGCAGGATCCGCTGTTAATCTGCGGACACAGCGATTTCACGGCGATCCAGCTCGGCCTGCTGGCGTTGCATAACGTCATTACCTTTAGCGGCCCGATGCTGGCCGGCAACTTTGGTGCGCCGGAGCTGGATGCGTTTACGCAGGACCATTTCTGGCGCGCCCTGCAAAACCCGACGTTTACCGTCGCGTGGCAAGGCAACGGACCGCACTGGGAATGTGAAGGGCAGCTGTGGGGCGGAAACCTCGCGATGCTGGTATCGCTGATTGGGACACCGTGGCTGCCGCAGATCGAGGACGGCATTCTGGTGCTGGAAGATATCAACGAACACCCGTTCCGCGTCGAACGCATGCTGTTACAGCTTTATCACGCCGGGATCCTGGATCGGCAGTCGGCCATTGTGCTGGGCAGTTTCAGCGGGTCAGCCCCCAACGATTACGACGCGGGCTACACGCTGGAGACGATGGTCGATTTCATTCGTTCCCGGCTGGATATTCCGGTGATCGCCGGTCTGAATTTCGGCCATGAGCAGCAAACCGTTACCTTGCCACTGGGTGCCCGGGCGCACCTTGCACACGGTAATTCAGGCAGTCGGTTAACAATCAGCGGTCATCCGGTCTTAAAGGCATAAAAAAGCCGTTATTCCCCCTCAATAAAACGCAGATACAGTTGTTAATATGTTAGGGTTTTAATAACAGCGTTCACATTGAGGTGGGAGTAAGACGACATTGAGTGCCACAGCGATAATCAGTCTTTTCATTCTGGGTTCCATCCTGGTAACCTTCAGCATTTTATTAAGTTCATTTTCATCGCGCCTTGGCATACCTATTCTTGTCATTTTCCTGGCTATCGGCATGCTGGCGGGGGTTGACGGAATCGGCGGTATCCCCTTCGATAATTACCCTTTCGCCTATATGGTAAGTAACCTCGCGCTGGCGGTGATCTTGCTGGACGGCGGCATGCGCACCCAGGCAAGTTCGTTTCGCGTTGCCTTAGGCCCGGCGCTGTCTCTGGCTACCGTCGGCGTGCTAATCACCTCCGGCCTGACCGGTATGATGGCAGCCTGGCTGTTTAACCTCGATATGATGGAAGGCCTGCTTATTGGCGCGATTGTCGGCTCTACCGATGCGGCGGCGGTGTTCTCGCTGCTCGGCGGCAAGGGGCTGAACGAGCGCGTTGGCTCCACGCTTGAGATTGAATCCGGCAGCAACGATCCGATGGCGGTGTTCCTGACCATCACCCTGATTGAGATGATCCAGCAGCACGAAACTGGCCTGAGCTGGATGTTCGCCTGGCACATCCTCCAGCAGTTTGGCCTCGGGATTATCATTGGTCTCGGCGGCGGTTACCTGTTACAGCAGACAATCAACCGTATTACGCTGCCTTCCGGCCTTTACCCGCTGCTGGCCCTGAGCGGCGGGATCCTGATCTTTGCCGTCACCACCGCGCTGGACGGCAGCGGTATTCTGGCGGTTTACCTCTGTGGATTCCTGCTGGGCAACCGACCGATTCGTAACCGTTATGCGATACTGCAAAACTTTGACGGGCTGGCCTGGCTGGCACAGATCGCCATGTTCCTGGTGCTGGGCCTGCTGGTGACGCCTTCCGACCTGCTGCCTATCGTCGTGCCAGCGCTGCTTTTGTCGGCCTGGATGATCTTCATCGCCCGTCCGCTGTCGGTGTTTGCCGGGCTGCTGCCGTTCCGCGGGTTTAACCTGCGTGAGCGGATATTTATCAGTTGGGTGGGGCTGCGCGGCGCGGTGCCGATTATCCTGGCGGTTTTCCCGATGATGGCCGGACTAGACAACGCTCGTCTGTTCTTCAACGTCGCCTTCTTCGTGGTGCTGGTATCGCTGCTGTTCCAGGGGACGTCGCTGGGCTGGGCGGCGAAAAAAGCCAAAGTGGTGGTACCGCCCGTTGGCTGGCCGGTCTCCCGCGTGGGGCTGGATATTCACCCAGACAACCCGTGGGAACAGTTTGTCTATCAGTTAAGCGCCGATAAGTGGTGCGTGGGTGCTTCGTTACGCGATCTGCATATGCCCGCTGAAACGCGTATTGCCGCCCTGTTCCGGGATAACGCCCTGCTTCACCCGACCGGCAGCACGCGGCTGCGAGAGAACGATATCCTCTGCGTGATTGGCCGCGAGCGCGACCTGCCTGCCCTTGGCAAGCTGTTCAGCCAGTCGCCCCCGGTGGCGCTGGATCAGCGTTTCTTCGGCGATTTTATCCTCGAAGCCAGCGCCCGCTTTGCGGATGTGGCGCTGATTTATGGCCTGGAGGGAGGACTGGAGAATCGCGATAACCAGCAAACACTGGGCGAGATTATTCAGCAATTATTAGGGGCTGCACCGGTCGTCGGTGACCAGGTGGAGTTTGCCGGGATGGTCTGGACGGTGGCCGAGAAAGAGGATAACGCGGTGCGCAAAGTCGGCGTAAGGCCGATGGAGGAGGAGGAGGAGTAGCTGCTTTTTTGCCGGGTGGCGCTAACGCTTACCCGGCCTACGTTCGGGCTTTTGTAGGCCGGGTAAGGCGAAGCCGCCACTCGGCACACACATGTTACACCGTCACAACAGGCACTCTTGACGCCAGCGCGCACATCAGTTCATACCCGACAGTGCCCGCCGCAGCGGCCACATCATCAATTTTAACCTCGTTGCCCCACAGCTCAACCGGTGAGCCGATCCCCGCCTGAGGACATGGCGTCAAATCAATAGCCAACATGTCCATTGAGACGGTGCCTACCGTGCCCGTACGCACGCCATCGACCCACACCGGCGTGCCGCTCGGGGCGATGCGCGGATAACCATCTGCATAGCCCCCCGCCACGATACCGATACGCTGTTCGCCCGCTGCCCGATAGCGGCTGCCATAGCCCACCGTATCGCCCGCTTTCAGGGTTTGCACGCCGATAATTTCGCTTCGTAACGTCATCACCGGCTTCAGGCCGCTGTTGGCGATATCCTGCCACTGACCTGAGGGTGACGCGCCGTACAGAACGATCCCCGGGCGCACCCAGTTGTAATGCGCCTCGGGATGCCAGAGCGTTGCCGCTGAGTTCGACAGCGAGCGCGGACAGTCCAGCCCTTCTGCCGCCTGCTCAATGCGGACCATAGCATCGGCAATGCCGTCCGGCTTTTCCGCATCGGCAAAATGCGCCATCAGCGTCATCTCACCGACGTTTTTCAGCGCACGAAGCTGCTGCCAGACCGTGTGCACACGTTCAGGCTGGAAGCCCAGACGATTCATACCGCTGTTCACTTTGAGATAGATATCCAGCGGGGCATGCAGCTTCGCGTCCTGAATGGCCTTGATCTGCCAGTTACTGTGAACGCTGGTCGTCAGGCGGTACTTATCCAGCAGAGGCAGATCTTGCGCATGGAAGAATCCTTCCAGCAGCAGGATCGGTCCTTTCCAGCCGCGCTCACGCAGCAGGATGGCCTCTTCCAGATTCAGCAAGGCAAAACCGTCGGTGGCGCCGAGCGCACTCCAGATACGGTCGATACCATGACCGTAGGCGTTGGCTTTCACCACCGACCAGACACGAGAACCCGGCGCAGCACGACGAACAATTTGCAGGTTATCCTTCAGCGCCTGCAAATCCAGCTGGGCCAGAATGGGACGGGACATGACGACTCCTTAATTATGCGCGCCGTGCAGGTGTTGTGGACGCGAGGGGGTAAACCCTGATTGATAGCGTGCGGCGCTTAAATCGTCAAACGGAATTGCCGGCGTCCGCCCGGAAATCAGGTCGCTAAGCAGCTGGCCCGAACCGCAGGCCATGGTCCAGCCAAGCGTACCGTGGCCGGTATTTGTCCACAGATTTTTGTAAGGCGTACGGCCCACAATCGGCGTGCCGTCCGGGGTCATTGGACGCAGGCCGGTCCAGAACGTCGCCTGCTCAATGAAACCGCCGCGCGGGAAGAGATCGCCGACGACCATCTCCAGCGTTTCACGACGTGGTTTGAGCAGTTCGGTATTGAAGCCCACGATTTCCGCCATGCCGCCGACGCGGATCCGGTTATCGAAACGGGTGATGGCGATTTTGTAAGTTTCATCAAGAATGGTTGATACTGGCGCGCCGCTGTCCTCTTTCACGGGAATGGTCAGGGAGTAGCCTTTCAGCGGATAGACCGGAATATCCAGGATCCCTTTCAGCATCGCGGTAGAATAGGATCCGAACGCCATCACGTAAGCATCGGCTTTGATCACCTCTTCTCCACACTTCACGCCGTATATCTTCTCCCCTTCCGACAGCAGCTTGTCGACAGAGGTGTTGAAGCGGAATTTCACCCCGGCCTGCTCACACATGCGCGCCAGACGCTGGGTGAAAAGCTGGCAGTCGCCGGTTTCATCGTTCGGTAAACGCAGGCCGCCCGTCAGCTTGTGCGCGACCTCGGCAAGTGCTGGCTCCACCTGGGCAAGTTGGCTGGCTTCCAGCAGCTGATAGGGTACGCCCGCATCTTCAAGCACGGCGATATCGCGGGTCGCGTTTTCGTACTGTTGCGCGGTACGGAACAGCTGAAGTGTGCCGCCCTGGCGCCCTTCATATTCGATCCCCGTTGAGGAACGCAGCGCTTTCAGGCAATCGCGGCTGTATTCTGCGAGGCGCACCATGCGCCCTTTGTTTTCCATGTAGTGGCGGGTGTCGCAGTTGCGCAGCATCTGCCACAGCCACTTAAGCTGGAACTGTGTGCCGTCAAGGCTTATCGCCAGCGGCGCATGTCGCTGAAACATCCATTTGATCGCCTTCAGCGGAACGCCCGGGGCCGCCCACGGCGCAGCGTAGCCCGGGGAGATCTGCCCCGCATTCGCCGCACTGGTTTCCAGCGCCGGACCGGATTCGCGATCGATAACGGTAACCTCATGTCCCGCCTGACTTAAATACCAGGCGCTGGTTACGCCAACGACACCACTTCCCAGTATGACAACACGCATAGCCACTCCATTATGAGCAAAAGAACAATCATCTAATTACAGATTGATAACCTAGCTGAAAATATTATTCAACATATGACTTTTTTATGGTGACTCAACTCACATATCCCGCTGTATCAGGGGATAGCGCTTATTTGGGATCTCCTGCTGCGCGTTATTTTTAACCAGTAGAAAATTCTGCGAGCACCGCTTTTTTTGCCGTATCGAAAACGGGAAATCGCAAAGAAAAAATTTCTGCGCCCCGCGTATTTGAATGGGGTGATCTATGCTTGAAAGGAGGCTCTCCAGTCAGAGAGAGCGACCAACAACGAGGGCGCGCTAATGGCTACACTAGATTCCATGTCAAGGGACAGCACCCGTCTGAGCGATGGACCCGACTGGACCTTCGAGTTGCTGGATGTCTACCTGGCGGAGATCGACCGGGTGGCCAAACTCTATCGTCTGGACACCTATCCCCATCAGATTGAAGTCATCACCTCGGAACAGATGATGGACGCTTACTCCAGCGTCGGGATGCCGATTAACTATCCGCACTGGTCGTTTGGTAAAAAATTCATTGAAACGGAGCGACTGTATAAGCACGGACAGCAGGGGCTGGCGTATGAAATCGTTATTAACTCTAACCCGTGTATTGCCTATCTGATGGAGGAGAACACCATTACCATGCAGGCGCTGGTGATGGCGCACGCCTGCTATGGACATAACTCGTTCTTCAAAAATAACTATCTTTTCCGCAGCTGGACGGACGCCAGCTCCATCGTCGATTACCTGATCTTCGCCCGCAAATACATTACCGACTGCGAAGAGCGCTACGGCGTGGACGAGGTAGAGAAGCTACTGGACTCCTGCCACGCGCTGATGAATTACGGCGTTGACCGCTATAAGCGTCCGCAGAAGATCTCATTGCAGGAAGAGAAAGCCCGGCAGAAGAGCCGCGAGGAGTATCTGCAAAGCCAGGTGAATATGCTGTGGCGCACCCTGCCGAAACGTGAGGAGGAGAAAACCGTCGCCGAGGCGCGTCGTTACCCTTCCGAGCCGCAGGAAAACCTGCTCTACTTTATGGAGAAGAACGCCCCACTGCTGGAGCCGTGGCAGCGTGAGATCTTGCGCATCGTGCGCAAGGTGAGCCAGTATTTCTATCCTCAGAAGCAGACCCAGGTGATGAACGAAGGCTGGGCGACCTTCTGGCACTACACCATTCTTAACCACCTGTATGACGAAGGAAAAGTCACCGAGCGGTTTATGATGGAGTTTTTGCACAGCCACACCAACGTGGTATTCCAGCCAGCGTATAACAGCCCGTGGTACAGCGGCATTAACCCGTACGCACTCGGCTTTGCCATGTTCCAGGATATCAAGCGTATCTGCCAGTCGCCCACCGAAGAGGACAAATACTGGTTCCCGGATATTGCCGGTTCTGACTGGCTGGAAACGCTGCACTTCGCGATGCGTGATTTTAAGGATGAGAGCTTTATCAGCCAGTTCATGTCGCCGAAGATCATGCGTGATTTCCGCTTCTTCACCGTACTGGATGATGACCGCAACAACTACCTGGAGATCTCTGCGATCCACAACGAAGAGGGCTATCGTGAGATCCGCTCGCGCCTGTCGTCTCAGTACAACCTGAGCAATCTTGAACCGAACATTCAGGTCTGGAATGTGGATCTGCGCGGTGACCGCTCTTTGACGCTGCGCTATATCCCTCACAACCGCGCGCCGCTGGATAAGGGGCGTAAGGAAGTGCTGAAGCATGTGCATCGCCTGTGGGGATTTGACGTGTCGCTGGAGCAGCAGAATGAAGATGGCAGCGTGGAGCTGCTGGAGCGGTGTCCGGCGCGAATGAATACGCTGTAGTGCGTTTTAGCCGGGTGGCGGCTACGCCTTACCCGGCCTACGGGTTTTGTAGGCCCGGTAAGCGAAGCGCCACCGGGCGAAAAAAATCCTCTCAATAGAGAGGTTTTTTCTTTTACCGGCCCTGAATCGCCAGATCGCCCGGCAGGGTTTTCTGCATTCGGTGCCAGATTTCACCGGAGTCGTGGCCATAACGACGCACCGTTTCATAGACCTGATCGTGCAGCCCTTCGGTGCAGAGCTTGCTCAGTTTATGGTAGAAGCCGAGCGCCAGGCTGCGGGCTTCAGGGTTGGCAAAGTAGTGACGACCAATGCGTGTATATAACCCTTTCATTCCATTCAGGATCAGACCGTAAACCGGATTGCCGGAAGCAAACGCCAGACCGCGGAACACGTTGTAGTCGAGGGTCGCAAAGGCGTCCGCGTGGTCTTCCACCTCATTGGCGGTGGCAAGTACCTTCAGCGCATCTTCAGGATGCTGACGAAACGCGGTGCGGATGAAAATGGTAGCGATGTTGGTGCGCACCGAAAGCAGATTGTCAATCAGCTGCGGTACGCTTTCGTGATCGAGACGCGCCAGCGTTTCCAGAATATTCAGCCCGGACGTTTCCCAGAAGTTATTCACCTTAGTGGGTTTGCCATGCTGTATCGTCAACCAGCCATCGCGCGCCAGACGCTGGAGCACTTCTCGCAGCGTGGTACGGGTGACGCCAATCAGTTCAGAGAGTTCGCGTTCAGCAGGTAGAATTGATCCCGCAGGGAAACGATTATTCCAGATGCTTTCAATGATGTACTCTTCCGCGAAACCCGCCGGGCTCTGCGCCTTAATGACCATAGTGAGATTTCCATTACACAGCTTTAGCAAATTGCACTCATCATACCAGAGGCGCGCAGAGGCAGATAGCGCAGCAGAGACAGAAAAGAGGGATCGCCGTTTCATTTTTATGAAATTTACAAAATGGCTTTATCCCCCTCTCCGCCGCCGTTTTTGCGTATACTGATGTCTTGTCTTATTTGACGGGGAAAGGACGTCTGTCGTGGAAATTTCATTTGGGCGCGCGCTGTGGCGCAACTTTTTAGGTCAGTCACCTGACTGGTACAAACTCACTCTACTGGTATTCCTGGTCGTTAATCCCGTTATCTTTTTGCTGGATCCCTTCGTTGCCGGGTGGATGTTGGTCGCCGAGTTTATCTTTACCCTGGCGATGGCATTGAAGTGCTATCCGCTGTTGCCCGGCGGGCTGCTGGCGCTGGAAGCCGTGATCATTGGAATGACCAGCGCGGAGCATGTTAAAAACGAGATTGCGTCGAATCTTGAAGTCCTGCTACTGCTGATCTTCATGGTGGCGGGGATCTACTTTATGAAGCAGCTTCTGCTGTTTATCTTCACCCGTCTGCTGCTGAGCATTCCGTCGAAAACGCTGCTCTCGCTGGCGTTTTGCCTCGCCGCGGCTTTCCTCTCTGCCTTCCTGGATGCGCTGACGGTTGTGGCGGTGGTGATCAGCGTCGCCGTCGGCTTTTACGGTATTTACCACCGGGTCGCCTCGTCTCGTCCTGGCGATAACTTACAGGACGACAGCCACGTTGAGGCGCACAACCGCGATGTGCTCGAGCAGTTCCGCGCGTTTCTGCGCAGCCTGATGATGCATGCGGGCGTGGGGACGGCGCTGGGCGGCGTGATGACAATGGTTGGAGAGCCGCAAAACCTGATTATCGCCAAAGCGGCTGAGTGGCATTTTGGCGAATTTTTCCTGCGCATGGCGCCGGTCAGCGTGCCCGTTTTGATCTGCGGCTTAGCGACCTGCGTGCTGGTCGAAAAATTCAACCTTTTTGGGTATGGCGCGAAGTTGCCCGATCAGGTCCGTCAGGAGCTGCATAAGTTTGACGAGCAGAGCCGCAAACAACGCACGCGCCAGGAGACGCTGCGCCTGATTGCACAGGGCATCATCGGCGTGTGGCTTATCGCTGCGCTGGCCTTCCACCTTGCCGAGGTGGGGCTGATTGGTCTGTCGGTAATTATTCTGGCAACCAGCCTGAGCGGCGTCACGGACGAACATGCTATCGGAAAAGCCTTTACCGAAGCGCTGCCGTTTACCGCCCTGCTGGCGGTGTTTTTCGCCGTCGTGGCGGTGATTATTGACCAACATCTGTTCGCGCCAATCATCGCGTTTGTGCTTCAGGCCACGCCAGATTCGCAGCTAACGCTGTTCTATTTGTTTAACGGTCTGTTGTCTTCTATATCCGATAACGTCTTTGTCGGGACGGTATACATCAATGAGGCTAAAGCCGCGATGGAGCAAGGGATTGTCAGCAGTGAACAGTTCGAGCTGCTGGCGGTGGCGATCAACACTGGAACCAACCTCCCCTCCGTGGCAACCCCGAACGGTCAGGCGGCCTTCCTCTTCCTGCTGACCTCGGCGCTGGCGCCACTCATACGACTTTCTTATGGAAGAATGGTCTGGATGGCGCTGCCGTACACGCTGGTGCTTACCCTTGTTGGTTTGCTGTGCATCAAAATTACTCTCGTTCCCTGTACGCAATGGTTGTTGCAAGCAGGTATACTTGCGGCGCATTAAAATTCGTTTACACTGCGCTGTCTAAGCATGTTCCAGGGAAATGATTATGTTGCGATTTTTGAACCAGTGCTCACGCGGTCGCGGAGCGTGGTTGTTGATGGCCCTGACCGCCTTTGCGCTGGAAATGGTCGCGCTGTGGTTTCAGCATGTGATGGGGCTGAAACCTTGCGTCCTGTGTATTTATGAGCGTTGTGCGCTGTTCGGCATTATGGGCGCAGGTCTGGTAGGTGCGATTGCACCTAAAACACCGTTACGCTATGCCGCAATTGCCATCTGGCTGTACAGCGCCGGGAAAGGGATTGCGCTTGCCTGGGAGCACACCCAGATGCAGCTTCACCCGTCGCCGTTTATGACCTGCGACTTTGCGGCCCGCTTCCCGAGCTGGCTGCCGCTGGATAAATGGCTGCCGCAGGTGTTTGTGGCCTCCGGTGACTGCTCTGTACGCCAGTGGGAGTTTCTGACGCTGGAGATGCCGCAGTGGCTGGTGGGCATTTTTGTCGCCTACTTCGTGGTAGCGCTGCTGGTGCTGATTGCCCAGCCGTTCAAGCCAAAGAAACGCGATCTTTTTGGAAGGTAAAAGCAAAACGGCAACGTCAGTTTTGTAGGTCGGGTAAGCGCAGCGCCACCCGACAAAATTGCGCACAATAAAAAACCCGCCTCGGCGGGTTTTTTATTATCACCGATTAGGATGATTCATAATGTGGTCTTCCCAGTCCTGCACCTCGGACTCTTTCACCGCAATGTGGCGCACGGAAATACGCTCGCCGTGCATCGCCGCTTTCGACCCCGTCAACAGCGGATGCCATGTGGGCAGATCTTTACCTTCCGCCAGCAGGCGATACGCGCAGGTATGCGGCAGCCACTCAAAGGTCGGCAGATTTTCACGGGTTAACTTGATGCAGTCCGGCTCATAGTCGAAACGGCGCTCGTAGTTGCGGCACTGGCAGGTTTTGATGTTTAACTGCTTGCAGGCTACGTTGGTGAAATAGATCTCATCCGAATCTTCATCCATCAGCTTATGCAGGCAGCACTGCCCACAGCCGTCACACAACGATTCCCACTCCGCGTCGGTCATGTCGTCGAGAGTTTTGCTTTGCCAGAAAGGAATGTCGTTCATCGGGATGTCCACACGTCAAAATAGAGCGCACCTTATAACGAGTCTGGCACGTTGATGCAAGTTTTGCCGCCCTTTTCAGGCGGCAAGGTGCTTTTACAGCACGCGGGTTTTCAGCGACAGGCCGTTAAAACTGACGTCCAGCTCGTCGCCACTGTGCAGCGGCCCCACACCTTCCGGAGTGCCGGTAAGGATCACGTCGCCGGGTTTCAGGGTGAAGAAGCGGCTCATGTAGGCAATCAGCGGAACGATCTTATGGATCATGTCAGCGGTCGTCCCCTGCTGGCGGATCTCGCCGTTGACCTTCAGGCTGAGGGGCGTATTCTGCGGATCGTCGGTAAATTCACTCACCGGAACGAAACCGGAAATCGGGCATGAATTGTCAAAGCCCTTGGCTTTTTCCCACGGCTGCCCCGCTTTCTTCATTTTGCTCTGGACGTCGCGCAGGGTCAGGTCGAGCGCGACACCGTAACCCGCAATCGCTTTCTCTACATGCTCTTCGGTCGCCTGGCGCAGCGTCGCGCCGATCAGCACCGCCAGCTCCACTTCATGATGCACCGAGCCCAGCCCCTGCGGCAGAACCAGCGGCTGGCGAATATCGCACAGTGCAGTTTCTGGCTTAATAAACAGAACCGGCTCATCCGGCACGGCGCTGCCCATCTCCTGAATATGTTTTGCATAGTTGCTGCCCACGCAGATCACTTTGCTGACGGGATAATCCAGTAATGCACCTTGCCAGTTATGATGTTGATACATGGTCGACCCCTAATCGGTTGATGAGTTGTTCCCGGAATGACCCGGGCTTATTTCTTTCCGCTCACCTCAAGATGCTGTTTTAATAAATTCTCCGGTGGCGGCGGAAGCTGTAAATAATAGCCCTGCTCGGTTAACGCCTTTTTGACTTTCTCCAGATCGGCGTTCACCAGCTTCTTACGGCCGTCCAGCGGCAGCAGCATCGCCAGTTGCGGTCGGCCAAAGCTTTTCATTAATTCCTCAGGCACGCGGGAAAAATCGTCTTTCTTTTCGACATAAAGGTAGGTCTGGTCGCGGCTGGTACTTCTGTAGATCACACAAAACATGTTTTTACTCTGAATTAATGGGTGGTTGCTTGCCTCAATATACTCCTGACTATAACATGCCTGATACTCTTCGGAATATCGCGGCGATGTGTTGCGGTTAATAGCAAATTGAGTAAGGCCAGGATGTCAAATACGCCCATCGAGCTTAAAGGCAGTAGCTTCACCTTATCAGTGGTTCATTTGCATGATGCAAAACCCGAGGTTATTCGTCAGGCGTTAGAAGACAAAATCGCGCAGGCTCCCGCTTTTCTTAAGCATGCTCCTGTTGTCGTTAATGTAAGCGACCTTGAGGGGCCGGTTAACTGGAAGCGACTCCAGCAGGCCGTCGTCTCCACGGGGTTGCGCATCGTGGGTATTAGCGGCTGCAAAGACGCAGAGTTAAAAGCCGAAATTGAACGCGCGGGTTTGCCCTTGTTGAACGAGGGCAAAGAAAAAGCCCCGCGTGCAACGCCTGCAACCGTTCCCGCTCCCCCGCCTCCGGCGCAAAATGTAGCCCCAGTCACAAAAACGCGATTGATTGATCTGCCGGTTCGTTCCGGTCAGCGCATTTATGCGCCAAACTGTGATCTGATTGTTACAAGCCACGTCAGTGCGGGCGCAGAACTGATTGCAGACGGCAATATTCACGTTTACGGTATGATGCGTGGGCGTGCGCTTGCGGGCGCCAGCGGCGATCGAGAAGCACAAATTTTTTGTACTCACCTGACGGCAGAATTGGTGTCTATCGCAGGTGAATATTGGCTGAGCGATAAAATCCCAGCCGAATTTTATGGCAAAGCGGCTCGTCTGCAGCTGGCAGATAACGCTTTGACCGTTCAACCGTTAAATTGATCCCTTTTAACAAGGAATTTCTATGGCACGCATTATTGTTGTGACTTCGGGTAAAGGAGGCGTTGGCAAGACCACCTCCAGCGCGGCCATCGCTACTGGTTTGGCCCAGAAGGGAAAGAAAACCGTCGTAATCGACTTCGATATCGGTCTGCGTAACCTGGACCTGATCATGGGTTGCGAGCGTCGCGTGGTGTATGACTTCGTGAACGTCATTCAGGGCGATGCCACGCTTAACCAGGCGCTAATTAAAGATAAGCGTACCGAGAACCTCTACATTCTCCCGGCGTCCCAGACCCGTGATAAAGACGCGCTGACCCGTGAAGGCGTGGAAAAGGTGCTCGACGATCTGAAAAAGATGGAGTTCGACTTCGTGGTCTGCGACTCCCCGGCCGGCATCGAAACCGGCGCGCTGATGGCGCTCTACTTCGCGGATGAAGCCATCATCACTACTAACCCGGAAGTCTCGTCAGTACGTGACTCCGACCGTATTCTCGGCATTCTGGCCTCGAAATCTCGTCGCGCGGAAAATGGCCAGGAGCCGATCAAAGAGCACCTTCTGCTGACCCGCTACAACCCGGGTCGGGTGAACAAAGGTGACATGCTGAGCATGGAAGACGTGCTGGAGATCCTGCGCATCAAACTGGTTGGCGTGATCCCGGAAGATCAGTCCGTATTGCGCGCCTCTAACCAGGGCGAGCCCGTGATCCTGGATACACAGGCAGACGCGGGTAAAGCGTATGCGGATACCGTTGACCGTCTGCTGGGAGAAGAACGTCCTTTCCGCTTCATTGAAGAAGAGAAGAAAGGTTTCCTCAAACGCCTGTTCGGAGGATAAGTTATGGCATTACTGGACTTTTTTCTCTCGCGGAAAAAAAGCACCGCCAACATCGCAAAAGAACGTCTGCAAATCATTGTGGCGGAACGTCGTCGTAGCGACGCCGAACCGCACTACCTGCCGCAGCTGCGCAAAGACATTCTGGAAGTGATCTGCAAATACGTGCAGATTGACCCGGAAATGGTCACCGTTCAGCTGGAGCAAAAAGACGGGGATATTTCGATTCTGGAGCTGAACGTGACGCTTCCGGAAGCGGAAGAGTCACGTTAATCCGTTTGTGGTTTTGTAGGCCGGGCAAGCATCGTACCGCCCGGCAATTTCCCCGGTGGCGCGGCGCTTACCGGGGCTACAATTCTTTAGCGCGGATACCCTTCCAGCAGGGTGTTCAGGCGTTCAGCCATCAGTTTCCCCCGCCATCCGGCGACCAGTTCCGGTAAGCCATTTTGCGGTTTCAACTTCCAGTGCCAGTTCAGCAGCTGGTTAATCTGACGACGTGAAGCCAGCAGCTCGGCGCTCAGTTTGCTTTCCCCCGCCACCGTCTGCACCAGCGCTTTGATATCTTTGAACGCCTTGCGGTAGCCCGGCATATCCATCAGGTTAAGCAGTGGTTCTGGCAGTGCGTCCTCCGGCAGCTGCTGAGCTTTCTCTACCAGCGCGAGCAGCGTTTTACCGTGGAAACGGATCTCACTCCCGGAAAGGCCAATGCTGTCCAGTTCGCCAAGGCTACCCGGCATATAGCGCGCTACCGCCCACAGGTGTTCTTCACGCACCACGAAGTTAACCGCCAGATCGCGCTCACGTGCTTTACGCAGCCGCCAGTCAGCCAGCAGTTGCAGACAGGCCAGTTGACGGGTGCGCAGCTGCCAGGCGTTAGTGATGTCACGCCAGGCCTCTTTCGGATCAACCACTTCCTGACGACGCTGCTGCGTCATGCGGCACTCGTCCAGGGCGGCAGACAGCCAACCGGACGCCTCAGCCTCTTTCATAAGCTGGCCAGCAATCGGCAGCAGGTAGAATACATCTGCCGCGGCGTATTCAAGCTGACGCGCCGTCAGCGGGCGCGCGAGCCAGTCGGTACGCGATTCGCTCTTATCCAGCGTCAGACCGGTGTACTCTTCCACCATCGCCGCGAAGCCCCAGGAGAGCGGACGACCGCTGAACGCCGCGAGGATCTGGGTATCAATCAGCGGCTGCGGCATGATGCCAAAGGTGTTGAGAAAGACTTCCAGATCTTCACTGCCGGCGTGCAGATATTTGGTCACGGCGGTATCAAGCAACAGCTCGCGCATTGGCGCCCAGTCGGTAATGCCGAGGGGGTCAATCAACGACACGTGTTTGCCGTCATACATCTGGATCAGGCCCAGTTGCGGGTAGTACGTGCGGGTACGGACAAATTCCGTATCCAGGGCGATAGCGGGGAAATCACGCGTCACCTCGCACAGCGAAGCCAGCTCGTCGTTGGTAGTGATCATCTGGTAATTCAAATCGGACTCTCTTTTGTTTGCGCCCATAAAAAACGCCGGCTTAACCGGCGTCTGGGCGATTAACGTGAAGCTCAGGCCTTATTGTCCACTTTGGCACGGGCTTCGTCACGTAATTCTCGTCGTAATATCTTCCCGACGTTGGATTTCGGCAGCTCATCGCGGAATTCCACCAGCTTCGGCACTTTATAGCCCGTCAGCTGCCGGCGACAAAACGTTATCAGCACTTCCTCGGTAAGAGAAGGATCTTTCTTGACCACAAATATCTTCACCGCTTCACCACTGCTGCCGGAAGGAACCCCCACCGCTGCCACCTCCAGCACGCCGCTGTGCTGCATCACCACGTCTTCGATTTCGTTCGGATAGACGTTGAAACCGGAAACGAGGATCATGTCTTTCTTGCGATCGACGATACGCAGAAAACCTTCGTCATCCATCACCGCGATGTCGCCGGTGTACAGCCAGCCGTCTTTGATGATCTCATCCGTGGCATCTGGGCGCTGCCAGTAGCCCAGCATCACCTGCGGCCCTCTGACGCACAGCTCGCCCGGTTCGCCGTGAGGCACTTCGTTACCCTCATCGTCCACCAGTTTAGCTTCCGTCGACGGGACCGGCAGACCGATACTGCCGCTGTGGTAGTCGATGTCATGCGGGTTGACGCTGACCAGCGGGGCGCACTCCGTCAGACCATAGCCTTCCAGCAGATACTGTCCGGTGAGTTTTACCCAGCGCTCGGCAACCGCCTGCTGAACCGGCATCCCGCCGCCCGCAGAAAGATGCAGCGTGGAGAAATCGAGCTGCTGGAACTCTTTATTGTTAAGCAGCGCGTTAAACAGGGTGTTCACGCCGGTCATGGCGGTGAACGGGTATTTCGCCAGCTCTTTAACCAGCCCCGGAATGTCGCGCGGGTTGGTGATCAATACGTTTTGACCGCCAAGCTCGATAAACAGCAGGCAGTTCATGGTCAGCGCAAAAATGTGATACAGCGGAAGCGCGGTGATCACAAGCTCCTTGCCCGGGTGCAGCAGTGGCCCGTAGGTGGCGTTCACCTGTTCAAGGTTCGCCAGCATATTACGATGGGTCAGCATCGCCCCTTTAGCCACGCCGGTGGTACCGCCGGTGTATTGCAGGAACGCCAGATCTTCTGACACGATCTCCGGCTTAACGTACTGCATCCGGTAGCCCGCATGCAGCGCGCGGCGGAAGGAGATGGCATCCGGCAGGTGGTATTTCGGCACCAGCCGCTTAACGTATTTCACGACAAAGTTGACCAGCGTACCTTTCGCGGTAGAGAGCTGGTCGCCCATGCGCGTCAGGATGACGTGCTTAACCTGGGTTCTTTCAGCGACTTTTTCCAGCGTGTGGGCAAAGTTGGAGACAATCACAATCGCCGCCGCACCGCTGTCATTCAACTGATGTTCCAGCTCGCGCGGGGTATAGAGCGGGTTAACGTTAACCACGATCATCCCCGCCCTGAGGATCCCGAACAGCGCCACCGGGTATTGCAGCAGGTTTGGCATCATCAGCGCGACGCGATCCCCTTTCTGCAAGCCCAACCCTTCCTGTAAATAGGCCGCAAACGCCCGGCTGCGCTCTTCAAGCTTACGGAAAGTCATCACTTCGCCCATATTCACAAATGCGGGCTGGTCAGCGTAGCGCCGTACCGAGTGTTCAAATAATTCAATCAGGGATTGATAACGGTCAGGATTGATCTCCGCAGGGACATCCGCGGGATAACGGTTAAGCCAAACCTTTTTCAATGCATCACCTCTGAAATGAGTGTTCGTCGTCATCACAGCCCCGATAATAAACAGTTTGTTAACATTATATTAACTCAGCGTACCAGTTTATTAATTGTTCAGATTGCAGGTTGCGAAGCGCGTCACTCTTTTTTTTCGTTTTATCCGTAAAAAAACAGAGACAGCGGCTGAGCCGCTGTCTCTTTCCTAACAATAACAGTAACTTACTCAGTTACAATTGTTTGAACCTGTGCAGGGCCTGGATTGTACCAACCCCAGCCACCGTAGCCGTAACGATACGGATGCGGACCCCACATCCACGGATCGATTGGCTGTGGCGGCATCACCACCTGCTGGGCGATACGCCAGCGTTTATAGCCGTTCACCTGCATGGTCATAAATTTGTATGGCGTATTGCCGATTTTCCCCGCCACCGAACCGGTAATCGGCCCGACGACGGTCACCAGCTGCCCGCGGAAATCTACCGGATCGAGGAAGCCGCTGACGTCAGCGTAGATCCGCCCGCGCGAGGCTTCACCCAGAACAGGCCGTGCGCCGCTGTCCAGTGGAACGGTGGCAATCTCCAGCCGGGTTTTCCCCTGCTGGTTTAGCACTTCAACCACCTTGCCGCCAAAGCGCGCTTCCTGCCCGACATACAGCTCCGGAGCATTCATCACGCGTACCAGATCCTGCTGTGGCGTCGGGCTGGTGCCCTTGATCGCATCAGGAACGGTGACGCACCCGCTCAGTGCTATGGCAACCGCGCCTGCCATAAAAAAGCGTACAACTTTAGTCTGAACCGCCATGATGCGACTCCTTTTTCTCAGTTCCTGTTACTGAGATTCACTCGCGGCCAGGAAGTTTCTTCCACGCGACGGTGTTTCGTAAATAAACCGGCTCGGCGTGTTCAACGGCCACGGTTTTTCCTGCGGCAAGCTGCTGACAGGCAACAGGCAACATATCTTCGGCGGCAGGCAGGAGCATGTTACCGTCCACCAGCGTAAGGCCGGTGTCCTTCGCCATCTCAGGCCATGCCGGCCAGCCGGTTCCGACCGTCGCCCACTCACCGGTGAGCTGTTTCAGGCGCTCGGTGACGGCTTCAGGTTTAAGCACGGCTTCCGACTCTTCGCCGTGCCAGACGCCGTTTTCGTCACGGGTGTACTCCGCCCAGTAGACTTCACCCATGCGGGCATCAATCGCGGCCAGCACGCGGCTGGCGCCGGTCATGCGCCAGGCACCCTGAGCCATGGTCGCAAGCGTTGAAACGCCGATCATCGGCAGGTCAGCGCCCAGCGCCAGCCCCTGCGCAATGCCAATCCCGATACGTACGCCCGTAAAGCTGCCCGGGCCACGGCCGTAGGCCAGCGCGTCGAGGTCAGTCAGGGCGGTGTTGCCCTCGGTTAAAATGGTTTTTACCAGGGGCAGAATACGTTGGGTGTGTTCCCGTGGGCACTCTTCGAAATGAGCAAAAGTCGTACCGTCGTTCCACAGGGCAACGGAACAGGCCTCTGTCGCGGTATCAATAGCCAGAATTCGCATCAGTCGTCGCGCTCTCGCAATGGTCAGTCACAAAATGGCGCGCATCTTAACACACTCCGGGAAGAATTACTCCGCCGTCGGGTTCGCCAGGAAGCGGACCGCGCGTTTAATATCCCGTGTGCGCGGCGCAGGCGGCAGGCTGGCGAGGAAGGTGGCGCCGTAGGGGCGCATCACCAGGCGATTGTCGCAGATCACCAGCACTCCGCGGTCGGTGACGTCGCGTATCAGTCGCCCTACCCCCTGTTTAAGCGTGATAACCGCGTCCGGCAACTGGACGTCGTCGAACGGATCGCCCCCCCGCAGACGGCAGTCCTCCATGCGTGCTTTCAGGAGCGGATCGTCCGGCGATGTGAATGGCAGCTTATCGATAATCACCAGCGAGAGCGTATCGCCGCGCACGTCCACCCCTTCCCAGAAGCTGCTGGTCGCCACCAGCAGGGCATTACCGGCGCTGACAAACTGCTGGAGCAGCTGGCCTTTGCTGGTTTCCCCCTGCAACAGCACCGGCAACGTCATGGTCGCGCGGAACTGCTCGGCCAGATCGCGCATCATGGCGTGAGAGGTGCAGAGCATAAAGCAGCGTCCGTTGTTGGCCTCAATCATCGGCTTTAGCATGGCCGCCAGATGGCGCGCCGCCCCTGGCTGGTTAGGCAGCGGCAGATTGCGTGGCACGCACAGCAGCGCCTGTTTCTCATAGTCGAACGGGCTTGGGAGGAGTAAGGATTCAGCCTGCTCAATGCCGAGACGCTCGGTAAAGTGGTGCAGATCGTCGTTGACCGACAGCGTGGCCGAGGTAAAGACCCAGGTGCCGGGCTTTTGCGCCATCACCTCTTTGAATTTATCGGCAACGGTCAGCGGCGTGAGCGCCAGGGTGAAGTGGCGCGAGGTACATTCATACCAGTAGCTGTAGCCCGGCTGGTTGATCTCTTTCAGCCGCTTCAGCCGCCCACGGTAGAGCGTGGCCCGCTCGAAGGCGGCGTCCAGCAGCGCTGAACGTCCGAGGGACAGCTTCGCCACGTCGTAACAGAGTTCAAGGGCATCATCGAGCAGCAGCAGCGCGCGCTGGATATTTTTGTCCGCGAGCAGTTCGCGCAGGTTGCCGCGATAGCCCGGCTCGCCAAGCTGTAAGCGGAAATCCTGTGCGCATTGCGCCAGGCGGTCCGCGCACTTCTGCAACTGCTGGGTATCTTTGAGCTCGGTGCGATAGGCAATGGTAATATCTTTCGCCAGATCCTGAAGCTGACGGCTGGAGAGCGACTGGCCAAAATACTGGCTGGCGATGTCCGGTAGCTGATGGGCTTCATCGAAGATCATCACCTCCGCCTCCGGGATCAGCTCGCCGAAACCACTGTCCTTGACCACCATATCCGCAAGAAACAGGTGATGGTTCACCACCACCACATCGGCTTCCATCGCCGTTTTACGCGCTTTCACCACAAAGCAGTCTTTATACAGCGGGCAGTCGCTGCCGAGGCAGTTGTCGTTGGTGCTGGTCACCAGCGGCCAGGCCGGGGAGTCTTCCGGCACGCTCGCGCAGGTGCTGATGTCCCCCTCCTCCGTCTGGTTGGCCCAGGCGCGCAGGACGATCACATCGCTGAGTGTTTGTACCGGCAGGTCACCGCCCGCCAGTGCCTGCTGTTCGAGACGCTCCAGACACAGATAGTTAGAACGCCCTTTCAGCAAGGCCAGACGCCCTTTGTATTTTAGCGCTTTCGCCACCGTGGGTAAGTCGCGGCTGTAGAGCTGATCCTGGAGCGCTTTTGATCCCGTAGAGATGATCACCTTTTTTTTCGCCCGCAGCGCAGGAGCGAGGTAAGCGTAGGTTTTCCCCGTACCGGTGCCGGCCTCCACAACCAGCGGCTGCGCCTTGTCGATGGCGTGTGCGACTGCATCCCCCATCTGACGTTGGGGTTCGCGCGGTTTAAAACCGGGAATTGCCTGTGCTAACTGACCTTCAGGGGAAAAATCGTCTGCCACGGTGTTCTCTCACTGTATTTTTGCACAGGGATTATGTCAGCCCCTTCTCTCCGGTGCCACCCCAAATAGTGACGACGGCGGAACAATATGGCAGTCTTGCCGCCTGACGATGAAAGATAACGAGGATACGTTTATGACAATTACGCGCATTGATGCCGAAGCCCGCTGGTCTGATGTGGTGATCCACAACCAGACGCTGTACTACACCGGTGTCCCTGCCAATCTGGACGCCGACGCCTTCGAGCAAACCGCTAACACCCTGGCGCAGATCGACGCCGTACTGGAAAAACAGGGCAGCGATAAATCCCGCATTCTGGACGCGACGATTTTCCTGGCGAATAAAGACGACTTCGCGGAGATGAATAAAGCCTGGGATGCGTGGGTAGTGGCGGGTCACGCGCCTGTACGCTGCACCGTACAGGCCACGCTGATGAAACCGGAGTATAAGGTGGAGATTAAGATTATCGCGGCAGTTTAAGCCCGGTTATTCATCTTCATCTTCAAATCGCGCCACAATCCGTTCGCCGGTATGACTGGCGCGAATTTCCTGAGCGACGACGGTGATCGCTTCTCCGCTGCTCATACCCTGGCCCATCAGTTCCTGAATCCGCTCTACCGCTTTCTGCTGTTGGTCATGACTGAGAGAAGGTAAACCTGCAAACATCGTTAACTCCTGCTAAATTA
Source organism: Enterobacter cloacae complex sp. IR5412 (assembly GCF_049237385.1). Classification (NCBI taxonomy): domain Bacteria; kingdom Pseudomonadati; phylum Pseudomonadota; class Gammaproteobacteria; order Enterobacterales; family Enterobacteriaceae; genus Enterobacter; species Enterobacter cloacae complex sp. IR5412. The sequence continues at coordinate 71,867 of NZ_JBMKHQ010000001.1, forward strand.
TTCGCGCTAATTATTTCACGCTACCCGGTAGTATGCCATACATGAACATGCGCTTCCCCACTGTTATGACCTTACCCTGGCGTGCAGACGCCGCCGAGTTCTGGTTTGCCCGTCTGAGCCACCTTCCTTTTGCCATGCTGCTGCACTCCGGGCATGCGGATCACCCCTACAGCCGCTTTGATATTCTGGTGGCCGACCCGGTTAAAACGCTGACTACCGATGCGCTGTCACCCACGGACGATCCGCTGATGCGGCTTCAGAACGAGATCCATGCTCTGGGCTTATCTGCCACACCGGATCCGGATCTGCCTTTCCTGGGGGGCGCGCTGGGCCTGTTTGGTTACGATCTGGGTCGCCGTTTCGAAAAGCTGCCCGAGCATGCACAGGCGGATATTTCCCTGCCGGATATGGCGGTGGGGCTGTATGACTGGGCGCTAATCGTGGATCACCGTAAGCAGACGGTTTCCCTGCTTAGCCACCGAGACGTACAGGCGCGTCTGGCCTGGCTTGAGGCGCAACGGCCCGCCACAGCGGAACACTTTATGCTGACCTCTGGCTGGCACTCGAACATGAGCGCGGCGGAATATGCGGAAAAATTCTCTCGCGTGCAGGCGTATCTTCACAGCGGCGACTGTTATCAGGTCAACCTTGCCCAGCGTTTCCAGGCGGCGTACCGGGGAGACGAATGGCAGGCATTTACTCGCCTCAATGCCAGCAATAAGGCCCCGTTTAGCGCATTTTTACGCCTTGAACACGGTGCCATCCTCAGCCTTTCGCCTGAGCGTTTTATTCATCTGGCTGACGGTATTATTCAGACCCGCCCGATCAAGGGCACCCTGCCGCGCCTTGCCGATGCTAACGCCGACCGCCAGCAGGCGGAGACGCTGGCGGCCTCGCCGAAAGATCGCGCTGAAAACCTGATGATTGTCGATCTGATGCGCAATGATATTGGCCGCGTCGCCGAGCCGGGCAGCGTGCGCGTGCCGGAGCTGTTCGTTGTGGAACCTTTCCCGGCGGTACATCATCTGGTCAGTACTATCACTGCACGCCTGCCGGCCTCGCGGACCGCCTGCGATCTGCTCCGCGCCGCGTTTCCGGGCGGCTCCATCACCGGCGCGCCGAAGGTCCGCGCGATGGAGATTATCGACGAACTGGAACCGCATCGCCGCAACGCCTGGTGCGGCAGCATCGGCTATGTGAGCCTGTGCGGAACCATGGATACCAGCATCACTATTCGCACCCTGACGGCCTGCGACGGTAACCTTTACTGTTCCGCAGGCGGCGGCATTGTAGCCGACAGCCAGGCCGGGGCGGAATATCAGGAAACCTTTGATAAAGTGAATCGTATCCTGAAACAACTGGAGAACTCACGGTGAAGAAAGACAACCTGACGCTGGATGATTTTCTGTCGCGTTTTCAGCTTCTGCGGCCCCAGGTTAACCGCGCCGCGCTGAATCAACGTCAGGCGGCGGTACTGATCCCGGTCGTGCGTCGTGAACAGCCGGGTCTGTTGCTTACCCAGCGCTCACCGCATATGCGAAAACACGCCGGTCAGGTTGCGTTTCCGGGCGGCGCGGTGGACAGCACCGATGCTTCCCTGATTGCCGCCGCGCTGCGCGAAGCGCATGAGGAGGTGGCGATCCCCCCGGAGGCGGTCGAGGTAATTGGCGTGCTGCCGCCAGTGGACAGCGTAACCGGTTTTCAGGTCACGCCGGTCGTCGGCATTATTCCGCCCGATCTTCAGTATCACGCCAGCGTCGATGAAGTTTCAGCGGTGTTCGAAATGCCGCTTGAAGAGGCCCTTCGTCTGGGCCGCTATCATCCTCTGGATATTCACCGCCGCGGGCACGATCATCGGGTCTGGCTGTCGTGGTATCAGCATTATTTTGTCTGGGGCATGACGGCAGGCATCATTCGTGAGCTTGCGCTACAAATCGGCCTGAAGCCTTGACTATACTTTACATTCCACCCTTTTCTGGCAGGTTTGCGATCGGCGTCGCGCTATTAGCTAAACCATCGTTAACCATTAGTTTAATTCATGTGAATAGTTAAGCCGAGGTTAGTGTTCCCTCTTACACTATGCGCAGTTATAACATCGTTACTGGAACCCCAGTAACCCTGTCAGGAGTGTGAAAGTGATTAGTATATTCGACATGTTCAAAGTGGGGATTGGTCCATCTTCTTCCCACACTGTAGGGCCGATGAAGGCCGGTAAACAGTTCGTCGATGATCTGGTCGAAAAAGGATTACTGGAAAGCGTTACCCGTGTCGCCGTAGACGTTTACGGTTCACTGTCATTAACGGGTAAAGGCCACCACACCGATATCGCCATTATTATGGGTCTGGCGGGCAATATGCCGGACACAGTTGATATTGATGCCATTCCGGCATTTATCCGCGACGTGGAAACGCGCGGTCGTCTGCTGCTGGCTAACGGTCAGCACGAAGTGGACTTCCCGCAGGATGACGGGATGCGTTTTCGTAGCGACAACCTGCCGCTGCATGAAAATGGTATGACCATCCACGCCTGGAGCGGCGAAAAAGAGATCTACAGTAAAACCTACTACTCCATCGGCGGCGGCTTTATCGTTGACGAAGAACACTTTGGCAAAGAGAGCGCGGGCGATGTGAATGTGCCCTATCCGTTTAAATCTGCCACCGAGATGTTGGCCTATTGCAAAGAGACCGGTCTCTCCCTCTCCGGTATGGTGATGCAGAACGAACTGGCGCTGCACAGCAAGAAAGAGATCGAAGACTATTTTGCTAACGTGTGGCAAACCATGCGCGCCTGTATTGACCGCGGGATGAACACCGAGGGGGTTCTGCCTGGGCCACTGCGTGTGCCACGTCGTGCCTCTGCGCTTCGCCGTATGCTGGTCACCACCGACAAATTCTCCAATGATCCAATGAATGTGGTTGACTGGGTGAACATGTTTGCGCTGGCGGTTAACGAAGAGAACGCAGCGGGTGGTCGCGTGGTGACGGCGCCAACCAACGGCGCGTGCGGTATCGTTCCGGCGGTGCTGGCCTACTACGATCACTTTATTGAGCCCGTGACACCGGAGATCTATATCCGTTATTTCCTCGCGGCAGGCGCTATCGGCGCGCTGTACAAGATGAATGCCTCCATCTCCGGTGCCGAAGTAGGCTGTCAGGGTGAAGTGGGCGTGGCCTGCTCTATGGCGGCGGCCGGTCTGGCGGAACTGCTGGGCGCAAGCCCTGAGCAGGTGTGCGTGGCGGCGGAAATCGGCATGGAGCACAACCTCGGTCTGACCTGTGACCCGGTTGCCGGCCAGGTGCAAGTACCGTGCATTGAGCGTAACGCCATCGCCTCCGTCAAAGCGATCAACGCCTCGCGTATGGCGATGCGCCGTACCAGCGAGCCACGCGTGTCACTGGATAAGGTTATTGAAACCATGTACGAAACCGGCAAGGACATGAACGCGAAGTACCGTGAGACTTCGCGCGGCGGTCTGGCCATTAAGGTGCAGTGCGACTAAACCTTCCTTTTCGCCCATCTGCAACAGATGGGCGAATTTTCACACCGCCTCTCGTCGCTTCACGTATTCCCCACTACACTGTCACTGTTGCGTCTGGCTTTTCCGGCCGGTGCTTATCAGGCGACCGTTCATGCAAACTGCACAAACGATCATTAAAGACTATCGCCGAAAACGCGTTATCGTCTGTGTTACGGTTGCGCTCGTTACGCTCGTCCTGACGCTGGGCATTCGCTTTATTTCACAGCGCAACATTAATCAGGATCGGATCCACGACTTTACTCACCACACCGTGCGTGCGCTTGATAAGGTGCTTCTTGCGTTAGAAACCCAGCGTGAAACTCTACGTTTTCTGGTTGATATGCCCTGCGCTGAAGCGAATCCGATTCTGCGAAAACAGGCGGCGATCCTCCAGACCGTGCGCTCCATCGCCCTCGTCAAAGACGGAATACTGTATTGCTCGAGCGTATTTGGCAGCCGAAATATGCCCGTCAGTGACATTGAGCCGATGCTTCCGTCCAGTGAACCCAGACTGATCTTGTTGACCGATCGGTGGCTGTTAAAGGGCAGTCCGGTACTGATTCAGTGGTCACCCCTTGCGGGCGACGGCAGTGACGGGTTGATGGAGGTAGTGAATATCGATCTCATCACCAAAATGATTCTGGAGCCACAGCGGCCACAAATCACCGACGTGGTCCTGAGAGTAGGCGATAATTTTCTCCGCGACGGGCAGCAGGTGACGAATACGCCGACCTTCGATGAACACGCCTCCCTGCTGGAACAGTCTTCACAGCACTACCCTTTCAGCGTCACGGTCAGCGGCCCTGGGGCAGGCCAAATGGCATTGAAAAATCTGCCTACCCAGCTACCGCTGGCGTTGATGCTCAGTTTACTGATGGGCTATATCGCCTGGCTTGCCACGGCGCGACGCATAAGTTTCACCTGGGAAATTAATATGGGGATTGCTGCCCGGGAGTTTGAACTCTTCTGCCAGCCGCTGGTAAACGCCCGCACCCGGGAATGCGTTGGCGTCGAGATCCTCCTGCGCTGGAACAACCCGCGTCAGGGCTGGATTTCTCCCGATGTCTTTATCCCCCTGGCTGAAGAACATAGCCTGATTGTTCCGCTTACCCGCTACGTCATCAGCGAAACGGTGCGGCAGATAGGCTTTTTCCCGGCCTCACGGGATTTCCATATTGGCATCAACGTGGCTGCCAGCCATTTTCGCCGCGCTGCGCTGATCAGGGATCTCAACCGCATCTGGTTTAAGGCGAACCCTGTTCAAAAGTTGATTGTAGAGTTAACCGAGCGCGATGCGTTGCTCGATGTGGATTACCGCATCGTGCGGGAGCTGCACCGCAAAGGGGTGAAGCTTGCGATTGATGATTTTGGTACGGGCAATAGTTCTCTTTCGTGGCTTGAAAAACTTCACCCGGACGTGCTGAAAATTGATAAATCCTTCACCACCGCGATCGGCACCGACGCCGTGAACTCAACGGTAACGGATATTATTATTGCGCTGGGCCAGAGGTTGAATATTGAACTGGTTGCAGAAGGGGTTGAAACCGAGGAGCAGTCACGCTATTTGCGCCGCCACAGCGTACATATTTTGCAGGGGTACTTGTATGCGCGGCCGATGCCGCTGCGGGAGTTTCCGAAATGGCTGGCGGAAAGTAACCCTCCGCCAGCCCGTCACAACGGACACATCGTGCCTTTATTGCCGTTACGCTAGATAGCGTTACTCTTCTTCGTCGTGTACAGAGTGCTCTTTAACAATACGAACCATATCAACGCGATAGTCGTTGGCTTCAACGATAGTAATTTGCAGCGGCGGCAGCTCAAGCACATCACCGATACGCGGGATCTGCCCGTTAACGGCAATCACCAGCCCCGCTACCGTGGCGATGTCTTCATCGTCATTGACCACGTTTTCGACGCCCAGCGTGTGCGAGAGCGCATGCAGGTCGGTGGTGCCTTTCACCAGCCAGCCGTCACCGTCGGCAACGATTTCTGGCGTTTCATCCGCATCAGGGAATTCACCGGCAATGGCTTCCAGCACGTCCAGCGGCGTTACCAGACCTTGTACCACACCAAATTCGTTGGTGACGATAACAAAGCTCCCGCGAGCACGACGCAACACGCCCAGCAGGTTAATCGGATCCAGCGTCTCCGGCACCACGATGGCAGGCGACGCGGCCGCTACGGCCTCGACGTTAACGCCCTCTTCCAGCGCCACCAGCATCTCTTTCGCGCGTACCACACCGATGATCTCATCCAGCTCACCCCGGCAGACCGGGAACAGGCTGTGCGGCGAGGAGAGCAGCTGCTGGCGAATTTCGTCGACGCTCAGGTTGGCGTCCACCCAGCTGATTTCACCGCGCGGCGTCATAATGCCGCGCAGGGAGCGGGAGGCCAGCGAAAGCACGCCGTTGATCATGTAGCGTTCTTCTTCCACAAACGCACCTTCCGGCACCGGAACCGGGTTACGGTTCTCGTTATCCGCCTGCACGTTCACCTGACGACGCCCGCCCATCAGGCGCAGGATCGCATCGGCGGTACGCGCGCGCAGCGGCTGATTCGACTGCTGCTTAATGAAGTTACGGCGCGCAATCTGGTTAAACAGCTCGATCAGAATCGAGAAGCCAATCGCGGCGTACAGGTAGCCTTTCGGTATATGGAAACCAAAACCTTCTGCCACCAGGCTCAGACCAATCATCAACAGGAAACTCAGACACAGCACGACGACCGTCGGATGTTGGTTGACGAAACGCGTCAGCGGTTTCGACGCCAGCAGCATTACCGCCATCGCAATCACAACCGCCGCCATCATCACCGGCAGATGGTTCACCATGCCAACCGCTGTAATCACCGCATCCAGTGAGAAGACCGCATCAAGCACCACAATCTGCAGGACCACCACCCAGAAGCTGGCATACCCCTTACCGTGGCCATCATCATGCTGCCGGTTCTCCAGCCGTTCATGCAGCTCTGTTGTAGCTTTGAACAGCAGGAAAAGCCCCCCCACCAGCATGATTAAATCACGGCCGGAGAAGGTGAAATCCATGACGGTGAACAGAGGCTTAGTCAGCGTAACCATCCACGAGATCACGGACAGCAGGCCCAGTCGCATGATCAGCGCCAGCGAGAGGCCGATCAGACGGGCTTTATCACGCTGTTTCGGCGGCAGCTTATCCGCAAGGATGGCAATAAACACCAGGTTATCAATACCGAGAACGATCTCCAGCACGACCAGCGTAAGCAAGCCTACCCAGATTGACGGGTCCATTAAGAATTCCATGACACGCTCCTGCTAAAGGAATGACAAAACGGTGCCCCGCTAATTTCGGGCATTTCAAAGGGAATGGGGGTCGATGCGTGGCGAAGGTCGCCGGTGAATAAGGCGCGGAATGGCCTGGAAGATGACTGACGTCGGTGACGGTCCATATAGTGGGCTGTAGCCCTATACTCCTGAATAATTAAACGGACGCTAAACATATCAGAGACAATGGGTTTTTAGCAAAGATTTACGTTCCTTTGCAAACTTCTGTAACACACGTGGTTTATCTTACAGAAAAATCTGTAAGGCGTAGCTAAATTACGGATCTTCATCACATAAATTATTTTTTCACTATCTAAAATAATTCGCGGAAGTCTTGGTTTTTTAGAACTCTAACCCTTATCTGAATCGATTCGGTTCGCCAATACGATTCTCAGTACGCCTGCCTGGCAGACGTATAAATGATAATAATAGGAGGTAGCAAGTGACCATTGCTATTGTCATAGGCACACATGGTTGGGCTGCGGAGCAGTTACTCAAAACGGCAGAAATGCTGTTGGGCGAGCAGGAAAACGTCGGCTGGATCGATTTCGTTCCCGGTGAAAACGCCGAGACGCTGATTGAAAAGTACACTGCTCAGCTTGAGAAGCTGGATACCAGCAAAGGCGTGCTGTTTCTCGTGGATACATGGGGCGGCAGCCCGTTCAACGCTGCCAGCCGCATTGTCGTCGATAAAGAGCATTATGAAGTCGTCGCCGGGGTAAATATCCCAATGTTGGTGGAAACCTTCATGGCGCGTGACGACAACCCAGGCTTTGACGAGCTGGTGGCGCTGGCGGTGGAAACCGGTCGCGAAGGCGTGAAGGCGCTGAAAGCACAGCCGGTTGAAAAACCTGCCCCTGCCCCTGCTGCTCCAAAAGCCGCGGCACCGGCGAAGCCAATGGGGCCGAACGATTACATGGTTATCGGCCTTGCGCGTATTGATGACCGTCTGATCCACGGCCAGGTGGCGACGCGCTGGACCAAAGAGACCAACGTACAACGCATCATCGTGGTCAGTGACGAAGTGGCCGCCGACACTGTCCGTAAAACCCTTCTTACCCAGGTTGCACCGCCGGGCGTCACCGCGCACGTCGTGGATGTCGCCAAAATGATCCGCGTTTACAACAACCCGAAATATGCGGGCGAACGCGTGATGCTTCTGTTCACCAACCCGACAGACGTTGAACGCATTGTTGAAGGCGGCGTGAAAATCACCTCCGTTAACATTGGCGGTATGGCTTTCCGTCAGGGCAAAACGCAGGTCAACAACGCGATTTCAGTGGATGCGAAAGATATCGAGGCCTTCAACAAGCTGAATGCACGCGGTATCGAGCTGGAAGCCCGTAAGGTTTCCACGGATCAGAAACTGAAAATGATGGATTTGATCGGCAAAGTGGGGAAATAAGCCCGGGCCGGTTTTTCATATAGAGCTTATGTAATAGGAGAAGTGCAATGGAGATTACTACTCTTCAGATTGTGCTGGTGTTCATCGTCGCGTGTATTGCGGGTATGGAGTCCGTACTTGATGAATTTCAGTTCCACCGCCCTCTGGTGGCCTGTACGTTGATTGGCGCCGTTCTCGGTGACATGAAAACCGGTATCATCATCGGTGGTACCCTGGAAATGATCGCCCTCGGCTGGATGAACATCGGTGCGGCAGTTGCGCCAGATGCCGCGCTGGCGTCCATTATTTCGACCGTTCTGGTTATCGCCGGTCATCAGAGTATCGGTGCCGGTATCGCGCTGGCCATTCCACTGGCCGCGGCAGGCCAGGTGCTGACCATCATTGTTCGTACCATCACCGTTGCCTTCCAGCACGCGGCGGATAAGGCGGCCGATAACGGCAACCTGACAGCGCTCTCCTGGATCCACGTCTCGTCCCTGTTCCTGCAGGCGATGCGTATCGCTATTCCGGCCGTTATCGTGGCGATTTCCGTTGGGACCAGTGAAGTTCAAAGTATGCTGAACGCCATACCAGAAGTGGTCACCGGCGGTCTGAATATCGCGGGCGGTATGATTGTGGTCGTAGGTTACGCGATGGTCATCAACATGATGCGCGCAGGCTATCTGATGCCGTTCTTCTACCTTGGCTTCGTTACCGCTGCATTCACCAACTTCAACCTGGTTGCGCTGGGTGTGATTGGTGCGGTGATGGCGATTCTTTATATCCAGCTCAGCCCGAAATACAACCGTGTCGCGGGTGCCCCTGCGCAGGCTGCTGGTAACAACGATCTCGATAACGAACTGGACTAACAGGTGAGCGAAATGGTTGATATGACAAAAACTACCACTGAGAAAAAACTCACTCCGGGTGATATTCGTGGCGTGTTCATCCGTTCTAACCTGTTTCAGGGTTCATGGAACTTCGAACGTATGCAGGCGCTCGGCTTCTGCTTCTCCATGGTGCCGGCAATCAAACGCCTGTATCCGGAAAACAACGAAGCACGCCGTCAGGCAATTAAGCGTCACCTGGAATTCTTCAACACTCACCCTTACGTAGCGGCGCCTGTTCTGGGCGTAACGCTGGCGATGGAAGAGCAGCGTGCAAACGGGGCTGAGATCGACGATGGTGCTATCAACGGTATTAAAGTCGGTCTGATGGGGCCGCTGGCAGGCGTGGGCGACCCGATCTTCTGGGGTACCGTGCGTCCGGTCTTTGCGGCACTGGGCGCCGGGATCGCCATGAGCGGCAGTCTGCTTGGTCCCCTGCTGTTCTTTATCCTGTTCAACGCGGTGCGTCTGCTGACCCGCTACTACGGCGTGGCATACGGTTACCGTAAAGGGGTGGATATCGTTAAGGATATGGGCGGCGGCTTCCTGCAAAAACTGACTGAGGGGGCGTCAATCCTCGGCCTGTTTGTAATGGGGGCTTTGGTTAACAAGTGGACGCACGTGAACATCCCGCTGGTGGTATCGACGATCACCGGTCAGGATGGTCAGACGCGCGTCACCACCGTGCAGACCATTCTGGACCAGCTGATGCCTGGCCTGGTACCGCTGCTGTTAACCTTCGCCTGTATGTGGCTGCTGCGTAAGAAAGTGAACCCGCTGTGGATCATCGTTGGCTTCTTCGTCATCGGTATCGCGGGCTACGCCGTCGGCCTGCTGGGTCTGTAATAAAATGAGTTACCGACCGGGGGCTTGCCCCCGGTCTTTTTATCTGGAGGATGAATGACTGTCACGGACACCGTACTGGTTTTATTTATTGTTGCCCTTCTGGCTTACGCGATCTATGACGAGTTCATTATGCCTCACCGCCACGGCGAGACGCTGCTGACCCTTCCCCTCTTACGCCGTGGGCGCATTGATGCGTTTATCTTCGCCGGTCTGGTAGTCATCCTGATTTACAATAATGTGACCAGCCACGGCGCAATATTAACCACATGGTTATTATGTGCGCTGGCATTAATGGCGATTTACCTGTTCTGGATCCGCTCGCCAAAACTCATTTTTAAAAAACACGGATTCTTCTTCGCTAATGTCTGGATAGAATATAACCGCATTAAAGAGATGAATTTATCCGAAGACGGAGTTCTGGTGATGCAATTAGAACAACGCCGCCTGCTCATTCGGGTCAAAAATATTGACGACCTGGAAAAAATCTACAAATTACTCCTTAAAACTCAATGAATTAATTTTATAGCATCGGCTATGTATTGTATTATTCTCAAACCAGAAATATAGCCGATGCTATATCTCCCCTGCGAATTAACTTATATTTATTAACGATACTTTTACGCATAAACCTAAATGAAAATCGTTATCAACATAGTGGCTTTATAAAGCCATCTTCGTTGTTGTTTTATATTCTCAAAATATGTTAAGGTTGCGCCCGTCGTTGGGGAGTAGCCGATTTCCTGCCTGCGGGAAATGTACGTGTCAACATACTCGTTGCAAAACGTGGCGCGTACGGATCGTTTTCAGCACACTTACTGTGCCAAAAGCGATCAGGCGAGACCATAGATACATCAACTGCTGTTTACTGGGGGCAGTGATGTGTCATATGGATATCCCCGGTCTGGACGCACTTATGAACATCTCCGCTACGATCCTTCTGGCTTTTGGCATGTCCATGGACGCATTTGCCGCCTCTATCGGTAAAGGTGCCACCCTCCATAAACCTAAATTTTCCGAAGCCCTGCGCACCGGTCTCATCTTTGGCGCAATCGAAACGCTGACGCCGCTTATTGGCTGGGGTCTGGGGATGCTCGCCAGCCAGTTTGTGCTGGAGTGGAACCACTGGATCGCCTTCGTGCTGCTGGTGTTCCTCGGCGGACGCATGGTAATTGAAGGTTTTCGTGGCAACAGCGATGAAGATGATGCGCCGCTGCAACGCCACGGCTTCTGGCTTCTGGTGACAACCGCTATCGCAACCAGCCTGGACGCAATGGCTGTCGGTGTCGGTCTGGCGTTTTTGCAGGTCAATATTATCGCCACCGCGCTGGCGATTGGCTGCGCCACGCTGATTATGTCAACGCTGGGGATGATGGTGGGGCGGTTCATTGGCCCGCTGTTAGGCAAACGCGCCGAAATTCTGGGCGGTATCGTGTTGATCGGAATTGGTGCCCAAATACTCTGGGCACACTTCGCGGGTTAATCTTCGCGCTGCCAGCAATGGATGCTGAAATCCGTCTGGCAGCGAAATTCTGTCTGTGCTGCCAGCGTTTCCCACACCTCTGGTTTTGCCCGCCACGCAAACGGCGTCATTTGCAGTAACGCCACCGCTTCACTTCCCTGCAACGTCATCTCATACGCCACTGACTGCCCCTGCTTTAACGCGAAGCCCGCCAGCTGTTCAGAGTGCGGCGCATGCAGGTGAACTTCATCATAGATCAGCCCTTTTAGCTCCAGCAGATGACGCGGTCCCGGCGTAACGGTGATAACCCACCCGCCGGGCTTAACGACGCGCGCCAGCTCCTCTGCCTTGCACGGGGCATAGATACGCACTACGGCGTCCATACTCGCTTCCTCAAACGGCAGGCGGTGGCTGGAGGCCACGCAGAACGTTACCGCTGAGTAGCGTTTTGCTGCTGCACGGATAGCCACTTTCGACACGTCCAGCCCGTAAGTTTCGGCGCCCTTCCCAGCCGCGACGTCAGCAAACGTGGCGGTGTAGTAGCCCTCACCGCAGCCGATATCCAGCATGGCGGATGCGCCTTCTGTCAGATATTGACGGAGTAAGTCGACAACGGCATCCCTGAGCGGTTGATAGTGTCCGGCGTCAAGAAACGCCCGGCGCGCCTGCATCATCTCCGCGCTGTCACCCGGATCCCGGGAGCGCTTGTGCTGTACCGGCAGAAGATTGACATAGCCCTCTTTAGCCCGGTCAAACTGATGTCCCAGTGGACAGATAAACGTTTTCTCCGCGCGCGTCAGCGGCGCGTGGCAAAGGGGACAACTGAAAGACATGACAGCTCCAGGGCGAAAACCAAAAGGCGAAGTGTACCGCTATTCGCCAGGGTTATAAACGGCTGGGTGACGCATCACGATCAGATGGTCAGAATCTGCCGGCAGCCCGTCTGGCTTCACGTTTTCCAGGCGCAAGACGTTACCCATAATTTCGCTGAACACGGGCGCGGAAACGGCCCCGCCGTAGTAGGCTCCGTTTTTCGGATCGTTGATCACCACCACCAGTGCAAAACGGGGATCGCTGGCGGGCGCAACGCCTGCTGTGTAGGCGACGTATTTATCCACATACTTACCGTGTTCATCGATTTTTTTGGCCGTCCCGGTTTTAATCGCCACACGATAGTTACGCACCGCCGCTTTGATCCCGCCACCGCCGGGTAACGCGACGCTCTCCATCATGTGTTCCACCTCGTGAACAATCTCCCCGGGCATCACCCGTTTGCCAATCACGGGGGGATCGATACGGGTGATGGACAGAGGCCGTTCAATGCCATAGCTACCGATGGTGGCATACACATGCGCCAGTTGAAGGGGGGTAACCATCAGGCCATACCCAAAGGCAAAGGTCGCCCTGTCTAACTGACTCCAGAATTTTCGCTGCGGCAGTAAACCTGAGCTTTCTCCCGTTAAGCCAAGCCCGGTACTCTCGCCAAAACCAAAGTTTTTATAGGTATCAAGTAACCGTTGCACGGGCATCGCGAGAGAAAGACGGGATACGCCCGTGTCGCTGGATTTTTGCAGGATCCCGGTCATGGTCAGCTCGGGGTAGTAGCCCACATCGCGAATACGATGACCATCAATGGTGTAGGGATGCGTGTCTATCACGCTGTCAGGCTGCACCAGCCCCTGCTGTAGCGCCGTCATCAGCACCAGAGGCTTAACGGTCGAACCCGGTTCAAAGGTGTCGCTGATCGCGCGATTACGAAAGTCATCCAGCGTTGCCCCTTCCCGATTGTTGGGGTTGAAGTCAGGGAAGCTCGCCATCGCCAGAATTTCGCCCGTCTGGATATTAATCAGCACCGACGCGCCTGACTCGGCTTTATTCCACGCCACGGCATTATCCAGCGCGTCTTCGGTGATAGTTTGCAGGCGTTCATCGATACTAAGCTGGATATTATGTGCCGGTACGGGCGCCACCTCCGTGAGGTTCTCAACCACATGCCCGTATCGATCTTTCCTGACCAGCCGCACGCCTGCCTTCCCGGTGAGCTGCGTGTTAAAGCTTTTCTCGACGCCCTCAATACCCTGACCATCAATATTAGTGAAGCCAATCAGGTTTGCCGCCACGTGTCCGGCAGGATAAAAGCGACGGGACTCATCGCGTAGGTTGATACCGGGAAGACGCAGCTTATCAATCCACTTTGCCTGGGAGGGATCAACCTGACGAGCTAGATAAATGAATCGCCCGTGCGGATTGCTGTTTATTCGCGATGCGAGCGTGCTCAGAGAAAGGTGTAAAGCATTTGCCAGGGCCTGCCAGCGCGAATCAAAGCCGATCCCCCCTTTATCAAGCACAGTTTTGGGATCGGCCCAGACGGCCTGGACAGGTACGCTTACCGCAAGGGGACGCCCTTCACGGTCAACAATCATCCCACGCGGGGCGTCTATCGCCACTTCGCGCAGAGAACGCATATCCTCCTGCTTCACCAGATTATCCGGTTTGATAATTTGTAGCCATGCCACGCGGCCTAACAGAAAAGCAAGGCTACAAAAGATGGCGAGACACAGAAGTGCAAAACGTGCCGGTGTAAAGTTTCCGTTGGCCGTTATTGTCTTTTTTTTCACTTTAACCCCAGGGCTGTTAATCAACGCCCTGATTTAACGGGAAAAAGGGATAATAAGGCGGGAAAACAATGCTAATAATCTCGCGGGTTTGCAACAAGATAATAACAGAGGAGGAATACGTAACATTTTGAAAAATAAGTGAATAAAAAAGCCCCGCATCGGCGAGGCTTATGTCTGAGATCGAAGCGCTAAGCGCTTCAGTCAGCAGTGATTCGATCAGATAGCAGTTACGTTAACCGCAGCTGGGCCTTTCTGGCCGTCCTGAATTTCGAACTCAACGTTCTGGCCTTCAGCCAGAGTTTTGAAGCCGTTACCCTGGATTGCAGAGAAGTGTACGAACACGTCTTTGCTGCCGTCAGCAGGAGTAATGAAACCAAAACCTTTAGACTCGTTGAACCACTTAACTTGACCTTTAATCTTTGCCATTTGCAAAATTCCTTAGAGTGTTTTCTTAGCCCGCAGGCTTTAACATAGATAAAACTGAGACATTACTGCTTGAGGCACTAATATAAGGTTCGGCAGAGAAGCGGTATTCAACGACAACGTGTTTACTCAGGACTTCTTTACTGAAAATGCCACACATAAACAGAACTGTACCTCGTTTGACCCAAAACGTGTTATCACACACAACGTTTAATATGGCAAGCCATTTTTAAACGTGTCTCGATCCGCCGCACAAATTCAGGCGTTACTCCATAACAATCTGCACAGTTATGCGAATTGTCAAATGAAGCGCCACCTGACCTCACCGCCCACAGGGTGCGCTGACGCGCCCTGTAATCAAAGACTTTTTAAACATAGCTCAATCATTTCAAAGCGTCCATCCCAATCCCTGAATTTCTTTAAAGGAATGACTGAGTTAGAACATTTTGTGAAAAGTTATGCTGAAAACATCGCAATGCACCAGAGTGTGACAGTGAATAAACGATGTTAAATACATTTTGCTAACTGTATTAAAATCCACCATTTAATAAGCGTTATTCTGCACCAAAATAATGAAATTTTTATGACTCTGCCTCAAAACAAGGCAAGCAAAACGTTTCGATAAAAATAAAACACTTCAGGAAAGTTAAAGCTCACAATTTATTCAACGAAACGGTATGACTTGTATAAGGATAAATATTCGCCAGTTTTCAGTATACTGAAACAGTAGTTAACTGCTGCTTAATTATATGTTGGGATGTTATGGGTCTCATTTGATAAGGGAGGAGATTTACGCCGCACGTCAGGCCACCTCCCCGTTCCGGGCAGACTATCGTTCGGCCACCAGGCGAATGAACTCTTCCTCGTCTTGTTTTTGAGCATCAGCTTCCTTCGGCACCGCTTTCTCCTCCGGCTCGTTGGCTTCGCACAGACGACGCAGCAACGCAGTCTGCCGTTTCTGCTGATCGAGCAATGCTTCCAGCAGCTCAATCTGCTCGTTTGTGCGGGAGCTGGCGCGATTAACGAAGAACCACAGCACCAGTCCAACGACCAGCACCACTAAAGACATTACCAGGGATGCAATGCTCAGCAGCCCCGAATTCATTAACTCACCCATTTCACCACCTCAGTAAAAACAGTCATTTTACCACTGCAGCCACGTAAGGACATCGCTCAGTGCAAAAATAGCCACTACCAGGGGATAAACTTATTGATTGAACAAATGCCGCTAAAGAACTGTACATCCTGATCGCACATCACATTGATAGTCTGCGTCCACAGCACCACGCATGCTATCAGCACTATAATCAGAATTACCCAGCGTATTTTTTTCACTCCACACTCCGTCTTATGACCTGATGTAGCCAGGTTATCACGGCTATCTTAAACAGGGGCTAACTGTACCTTCAACAGACGCTTTTCGGAATCGTGCACTTGTTTCACTGCGTAAACCCGT
This sequence comes from Enterobacter cloacae complex sp. IR5412, assembly GCF_049237385.1. Classification (NCBI taxonomy): domain Bacteria; kingdom Pseudomonadati; phylum Pseudomonadota; class Gammaproteobacteria; order Enterobacterales; family Enterobacteriaceae; genus Enterobacter; species Enterobacter cloacae complex sp. IR5412. The sequence goes on from NZ_JBMKHQ010000001.1 coordinate 87,756, forward strand.
TACGCTTACTCCATGACAACAAAGAAAAAAGAGGCATCGATGCGTTTACTCGTTCGTACGATAATTGTACTGGCACTTGTGTGGATCGGCCTGCTGTTAAGTGGGTATGGCATATTAATGGGAAGCAAAGAGAATGCCGCGGGTTTGGGTATTCAGTGTAAATATCTCACCGCCCAGGGGGTAAGCACGGCTCAGTACATCCATTCCGACAGCGGGATCATCGGGTTAACCAACTGTCCTGTGCTGCGTAAATCATCTGTTGTGGTGGATAACGGCTAATCAGAGCTAAATTTCGCTTACAAAAACGCCGCAAGAGTGCGGCGTTTTTATTGGAGGCATTGATCAGAACGGGTATTCGTTATAGCCCATCTGCTCTGAAATTTTGCGCGCTGCGGTATGCAGAATTGCCACATACTCATGAAGACGCTCTTCGGAGAAACGCAGCGTTGGGAAAGAGATGCTCAGTCCCGCAATGACAACGCCGAAGCGGTCAAACACCGGCACACCGATGCAGCGCAACCCTTCTTCCTGCTCTTCGTTATCTTCCCCATAACCCTGCTCACGCACTTTATCCAGCACGCTCAGTAGTTCATCCGTACTGGTAATCGTGCGATCGGTGCTGCGTTTGTATTCCACACCGTCAAGGATTTGCTTAACCTCTTCACGATCGCGCCAGGCCAGCAGGACTTTACCAATTGCGGTACTGTACAGCGGGTTACGACGACCGATGCGTGAATACATGCGCAGGTTGTACATGGAGTCAATTTTGTGGATGTAAACGATGCTGTCTTCATCCAGTGCGCCGAGGTGAATGGTCTCTTTCGTCAACCGCGAAAGTTCACGCATCTGAATGTCAGCGCTGCGGATCAGATCCACGTTCTGCAAGGCGCGGGCGCCCAATTCAAACAGTTTCAGGGTCAGAGAATATTTTTCTGATTCTCCTTCCTGCGCGACATAACCCAATGATTTCATCGTCTGCAAAAAGCGATAAACGGTGCTTTTCGACATCATCACACGCTGCGACAACTCTGTAATACCAATTTCACGCTCTTCTCCGAGCGCCTGCAAGATGCCAAACACCTTCAGCACGGAAGAAACAGAATCTGGCTGCTTATCCAAATCTGCGATTGCCATTTATCACCTCATGGAGAGTGTTTTATAAAAATCAGAACCGGTTTTTATTATAAATTCGTGTGATGCGCGCTGCAATCTATCTGGGTTTACTTCGTTACAAATCTGCGACATAAAACCGAAATAACGATGCTAAAATAGTTACTCTGAAAATAATTTCACACTGAGTCATTCTTTTCCCATGCAAAAAAACGTTTCTGATGGCCTGCCCTTACCCCAGCGGTACGGGGCAATTGCCACTATTGTCATCGGCATTTCGATGGCTGTCCTTGACGGTGCGATTGCCAATGTGGCTCTTCCTACCATTGCCAAAGACCTTAATGCTTCTCCGGCAAGCTCCATCTGGATTGTGAACGCGTACCAGATAGCGATTGTGATTTCCCTTTTGTCACTCTCTTTCCTGGGCGATATGTTTGGTTATCGCCGGGTTTATCAGTGCGGGCTGGTGGTCTTTACTCTCACCTCGCTCTTCTGTGCCCTTTCCGATTCACTGCACACCCTTACGCTTGCGCGTATCGCACAGGGTTTTGGCGGTGCGGCGCTAATGAGCGTGAACACGGCCCTGATACGGCTTATCTATCCTCATCGCCATCTGGGGCGCGGCATGGGCATTAACTCCTTTATTGTGGCCGTGTCGTCCGCCGCCGGGCCGACGATTGCCGCCGCCATTCTGTCCGTTGCCTCGTGGCAGTGGCTGTTTGCCATTAACGTGCCGCTGGGCATTGTGGCGATCTTCTTCGCCCTGCGCTATCTTCCGGAAAATGGTCCGAAAAACACCATGCCACGTTTTGACCTGCCCAGCGCTGTGATGAACGCGCTGACCTTTGGCCTGCTGATTACTGCGCTGAGCGGATTTGCGCAGGGACAGTCTTTGTCGCTCATTGCCGCAGAAATCGTTGCCCTGCTTATCATCGGCTTTTTCTTTGTACGACGCCAGCTGGCGCTGCCCGTGCCGTTACTGCCGGTCGATTTGCTGCGTATCCCGCTGTTTTCGCTATCAATTTGTACCTCCATTTGCTCGTTCTGCGCCCAGATGCTGGCGCTGGTTGCGCTGCCATTCTTTTTGCAGAGCGTGCTTGGCCGTTCGGAAGTGGAAACAGGCTTGTTGCTCACACCCTGGCCTTTGGCAACCATGGTGATGGCCCCGCTGGCCGGGTACCTTATTGAGCGCGTTCATGCCGGACTGCTGGGGGCTATCGGGCTGATCGTCATGGCAGCAGGACTGTTTGCGCTGTCGCTCCTGCCCTCCTCGCCGGGGGATCTGGATATTATCTGGCGCATGATCCTGTGCGGGGCAGGTTTTGGTCTGTTCCAGTCACCTAACAACCACACAATTATCACCTCTGCCCCACGTCATCGCAGCGGTGGTGCCAGCGGGATGCTGGGTACGGCAAGACTGTTAGGGCAAAGCACCGGGGCCGCAATGGTGGCGTTGATGTTTAACCTTGCCGGGCAAAATGCGACACACGTTGCGCTGATTACCGCAGGGACACTGGCGACCCTCGCGGCTATCATTAGCGGCCTTCGTGTGACCCAGCCAAAGGCGCAGGCATAAAAAAACCGGGCGGAGATTGTCTCCTGCCCGGTTTTTTTCATCCGGCGGGATTACTTCAGGTATTCGCCGCTTCGCAGCGCTTCAATACGTTTATCCAGCGGCGGGTGTGACATAAACAGCTCGCTCAGCGACTTTGATTTACCATTGATGCAGAAGGCCATCATGCTGTTTGCTTCCTGCGGCTCGTAGCTGGTTTTCAGACGTTGCAGCGCAGCAATCATCTTCTCACGACCCACCAGTTTCGCAGAACCGGCATCCGCGTGGAACTCACGATGACGGGAGAACCACATGGTAATGATGCTTGCCAGGATACCGAACACCAGCTCCAGCACCATTGAAACAGCAAAATAGATCAGCGGGTTACCGTTGCTCTCTTCACCCTCATCACGGTTGCCACCCATAAACCCGGCAGCAATCTGCGCCAGAATACGGGAAATAAAGATAACGAAGGTGTTCACCACGCCCTGGATCAGGGTCATGGTGACCATATCGCCGTTAGCGATGTGGCTGATCTCGTGAGCAATAACCGCTTCCGCTTCGTCACGGCTCATGTTTTGCAGCAGACCGGTGCTGACGGCCACCAGGGACGCGTCACGACGCGCACCGGTAGCAAACGCGTTGATATCCGGCGCGTGGTAGATGGCTACCTGTGGCATGGCAATGCCTGCCTGCTTTGACTGCTGAGCAACCGTGCTCATCAGCCACTGCTCCATATCGTTACGCGGTTGCTCAATAACTTCACCGCCCACGGATTTCAGTGCCATCCACTTCGACATTAGCAGTGAAATGAAAGAGCCACCGAAACCAAACAGCAGCGCCATAATCAACAGACCCTGAACGCTGCTCGACTGAATTCCCGTCAGGCTTAGCACCAGCCCGAATACCACCATCACCGCCAGGTTGGTGAGCAGGAAGAGCGCGATTCGCATCATAATATTCTTTTAACCTCAGTTTAACAAAACGCACTATGCGATTACCCACATCGTATGGGTATTGCGGCTATTTTCAAGCATCCAGACGGCGTAAGTCACCAGAAAGACACAACTTTACACAATTGGAAATCTGCCTGACGGAAGGATGAGGAACAAAAAGAAACAGGCACAATTTCTTGTGCCTGTTGGGGGATTATTTTGTCGGAGCAGGTTGTACGGCAGGTTTCTCTTTTTCCAGCTTCGCGAGATCAAGCGCGATATGCACCGTCTCGTCCAGATACGGATCGGGCTCCTGGTAATCCTTAGGCAGATCGTCCAGTTTTTTGAGCAGAGGCTTGCCTTCACGTTTGAAGCGATCGTTGATACGCGCCAGACGTGTCGCGTCATCTTCATTGTTCTCTTTCTCACGCTGGGCGTAGTTCAGAGAGACAATGTTCCGTTTCGCTTTCAGAGCGTTGAAACGCGCGATGTCCTTCATGATGTACTGGAATTCCGGATCCTTCCCGATGCGATCGTTGTGATTTTTCAGCAGTTCCGGACCGAACTGTTTCATATCACCCGATTTCACGAATGTCGCGGCATCAATGCTATCCCACGGCAGCGCGTTATCTTCAAACTTCTCGCCCGTTTCCGTCTCTTCGGTACCTGTCGGCATCATGATGTCCGGCGTCACGCCTTTGCGCTGCGTACTGCCGCCGTTAACACGGTAAAACTTCTGAATGGTGTACTGTACTGAGCCCAGCGCCGGCCATTCAGGACGCAGCATCTGGTCGTAAATACGGTTCAGAGAGCGGTACTGCTGAACGGTGCCCTTGCCAAACGTCGGTTCGCCGACGATAAACGCCCGGCCGTAATCCTGCATTGCAGCAGCGAAGATTTCCGATGCAGAGGCGCTGAAGCGATCGACCAGCACCACCAGCGGCCCCTTATAGTAGACCACGCCATCGGTATCGGCATCTTCACGCACTTTACCGTTGTTATCGCGCACCTGAACCACCGGGCCAGACGGGATAAACAGCCCGGAGAGCGAGACGGCCTCGGTCAATGCCCCGCCGCCGTTGCTGCGCAGGTCAATGATCACGCTGCTGACATTCTGCTTTTCAAGCTTCTGAAGCTGCACTTTCACATCATCGGTCAGGCCGACGTAGAAACCAGGGATATCCAGAACGCCAACCTTCTCTTTACCCACGGTTTTCACCGACATTTTCACCGCGCGATCTTCCAGACGGATACGCTCACGGGTCAGAGTAACGATACGGGTTTTGGTCCCCTTTCCGGCAGGCAGGATCTCCAGGCGAACTTTGCTGCCCTTCGGCCCTTTGATCAGCGCAACTACGTCATCAAGTCGCCAGCCAATCACGTCCACCATGCTCTTTCCGGTTTGACCTACACCGACAATACGGTCGCCTACGCTGATCGCTTTGCTTTTCGACGCAGGGCCACCGGCCACCATGGAGTTGATAACGGTGTAGTCATCATCCATCTGAAGCACAGCACCGATACCTTCCAGAGACAGGCTCATTTCGGTATTGAACTGTTCGGTGTTACGTGGAGAGAGATAATTAGTGTGCGGATCAATTTCGTGCGCAAACGCGGTCATCGCCAGCGAGAAAACATCTTCACTGTTGGTCTGCGCCAGACGACGAATTGCGAATTTGTAGCGACGGTTTAACGTCTCACGGATCTCTTTCTCGTCTTTGCCTGTGAGCTTGAGGCTCAGTTCGTCATATTTGACTTTTCCGTCCCACAGCGCATTCAGTTCAGCCTCATCTTTCGGCCATGGCGCTTTGCTGCGGTCCAGATTAAAGGTGTCGTTGCCGGTGAAGTCCATCGGACGTTCCAGCACTTTCAGCGCGTATTGATAACGCTCAAAACGGCGCTTTTGCGATAAGTTGTACAGATCGTAGAAAAGATCCAGCTTTCCGGAGCGCAGCTCATCACCCACTTCGGATTTGCGTTTAGCGAACTGTTCGACATCGCTGGCCAGCAGTACGTTATGGCTGTAATCCAGCAAGTTCAGATAACGGTCAAAGATTTTGGCCGAAAAGGCCTGATCGAGATCGAACTGACGATAGTGCGAACGAGTAAAGCGCGACGTCACGCGCTCACTCACCGTCGCGTGCTGAGTTTCTTCCTTAAGAACCGGAATTTGATCAACACGCGTAATATCGTCCACAGCGAAAGCGTGGCCTGTTATAGCAAACAGGCCAGCCAGCGCGGTGAGCTTAAAAAAAGTGTTCATGCCAGGCTCGGCCTCCGTTTCAGAACAACAAGTGTTCTGCGCGTACAATCATTGACATACCAGAAGTCAGCTGTACACGAACGCCATCTTTGGTGATTTCCAGTACGGTGGCATCCATCGCATTGTTACCCGCTTTAACCTTCAGAGACTGACCTACGCTCAGGGCGTTGATGTCCGAAACTGGGGTGTGGCGCGGCTCTTCGCGCGGCGCACGTGGGGCTTTAGCTGCTGGTTTGTCAGCACGCGGTTTGCGATCGTTATTTTCAGTACGACGCGGTGCCGGACGCGGTTTACGCTCGCGACGAGGGGCGTCTTCCTGACCGTTTGACGCTGCGGCTTCGCGTTTTTTGGCCTGCTGTTCAGCACGCTGTGCCTGAACGCGAGCTTTAGCTTCTTCAAGCTGCTTACGCGCATGTTCTACGTGCTGCTCGTCCAGCTCACCACACGGGTTGCCGTCAAGGTCGACACGGGTCGCACCCGGCTTGATACCGTACAGGTAACGCCAGCTCGAGGTATAAAGGCGCAAGGCAGAACGAAGCTGCGTTTTGCTGAGGTTCATCTCCCCCTCAACGCGCGCGACCAGATCCTGAAAGATACCGACTTTCAGAGGACGCGCTTCACCTTCAGCGCTGAAGCACTGCGGGAAACGCTCGGCCAGAAATGCGATAACTTCTTTACTGCTATTCAACTTAGGTTGATTTTCCATGAAATTTCCTGATTACAACGGACGTTGCCAACAAGCGCAGGCATGAACAGGCGACATTATAATGACGCTATCAGTAAATGCTACGTTATCCGTTGATTATCCTGCGACGCTCGCAAAGAATTTATGATAATCGGTCTCTGCCAGAACATTTTCCAGGTTTGCGGCCAACGCGCGCAGCCCCTGCTCATCCTCGGCAGTAAAGCGGCTGAAGACCGTGCTGTCGATATCCAGAACGCCAATAATCTGATTTTTAACCACCAGCGGCAGTACGATTTCAGAATTGCTGCTGGCATCGCAGGCAATGTGGCCGTCAAACGCATGTACATCTTCGACACGCTGAACCTGACGGGTCGCCACTGCGGTACCGCACACGCCGCGACCTACCGGGATGCGTACGCAGGCGAGTTTCCCCTGGAAAGGCCCCAGCACCAGCGTGTCGCCTTCCAGCAGATAAAAGCCCGCCCAGTTCACGCCAGAAAGGCGTTCGAACAGTAACGCACTGGTATTTGCCAGAGTGGCTAAGAAACTGGTTTCCCCTGCCATTAATGCCTTAAAATCGCGATTCAGATCCGCGTAGAATTCTGTTTTGTTCATTATTCAATCACTTAGTTATCTTACATAATTACCGCATAGCCTATTAAAATAAGCATTAAATGCGCTCATGCTCAAGATGAATCCGTTCATGAGTTATTATAACTTTCAACAATACTTATCTGTGTGCGACTGATGGCCCTAAAAACACCCCAAATTACGCCGACAAGAAAGATCGTTGTCCGTACGGTAAGCCAGGCTCTGCCTCGTGCACATTATCAGCGTTGTCCCCAGTGCGATACGCTTTTTATGTTGCCGAAGATGAAATCGCACCAAAGTGCTTTTTGCCCTTGCTGCGATGCCAAAATTCGCGACGGCCGGGACTGGTCATTGACGCGTCTGGCGGCAATGGCGGTTACCATGCTGCTGCTGATGCCGTTCGCCTGGACCGAGCCGCTGTTAAAGCTCTACCTGCTTGGCGTGCGTATTGACGCTAACGTATTGCAGGGGATCTGGCAGATGACGCGCGAGGGCGATCCGCTCACCGGCGCTATGGTGCTGTTCTGCGTCGTCGGCGCACCGCTGGTGCTGGTCGCGGCAATTGCCTACCTGTGGTTTGGCAACATTCTGGGGATGAACCTGCGCCCTGTCCTGCTCATGCTGGAAAAGCTCAAGGAGTGGGTGATGCTGGACATCTATCTGGTGGGCGTCGGCGTGGCCTCCATTAAGGTGCAGGATTATGCGTTTTTACAACCCGGCATTGGCCTTTTTGCGTTTATTTCACTGGTCCTGCTGAGTATTTTGACCCTGATTCATCTGAATGTTGAACAGCTTTGGGAGCGATTTTACCCTCAGCGTCCCGCGACCCGGCCTGATGAAAACCTGCGCGTCTGCCTGGGGTGCCATTACACCGGTTTTCCGGATAAACGCGGGAGGTGTCCTCGCTGCCACATTCCGTTAAGATTGCGGCGCAACAACAGCCTGCAAAAATGCTGGGCGGCGCTTATCGCCTCACTGATATTTTTATTCCCGGCCAATATGCTGCCGATCTCCGTAATTTATGTGAACGGCGCCCGACAGGAAGATACTATCCTTTCGGGGATTATCTCTCTGGCGCACAGTAACGTGGGGGTTGCCGCCATTGTGTTCATCGCCAGTATTCTGGTGCCCTTTACCAAAGTGGTGGTGATGTTTACGCTACTTATCAGCATTCACTTTAAATGCGAACAAGGACTACGCACCCGCATCCTGCTTCTGCGATTCGTGACCTGGATTGGTCGCTGGTCGATGTTGGATCTGTTCGTGATTTCGCTGATGATGTCGCTCATCAATCGCGATCAGTTACTTGCTTTTACCATGGGACCCGCAGCTTTTTATTTCGGCTCTGCGGTGATATTGACTATTCTTGCAGTGGAATGGCTGGACAGCCGCTTACTTTGGGACGCACATGAGTCAGGAAACGCCCGCTTCGCCGACTGAAGCGAGAATTAAAACAAAACGCCGCATTTCGCCATTCTGGTTGCTGCCTGTCATCGCGCTGATGATCGCAGGCTGGCTTATCTGGACGAGCTATGAAGATCGCGGAAGTACCATCACGATTGATTTCCAGTCTGCGGACGGCATTGTCGCCGGACGTACCCCCGTTCGCTTCCAGGGGGTGGAAGTGGGTACCGTGCAGGATATTTCCCTCGGCAAAGGGCTGAACAAAATCCAGGTCCGGGCGAGCATTAAGTCTGACATGCAGGATGCCCTGCGCGCCGAAACGCAGTTCTGGCTGGTCACGCCTAAAGCCTCCCTGGCCGGCGTTTCCGGGCTGGATGCGCTTGTGGGCGGTAACTATATCGGCATGATGCCTGGCAAAGGTGAGCCACAGGATCACTTTGTTGCGCTGGATACCCAGCCGAAATATCGGCTGAATAACGGCGATCTGATGATCCACCTCCGCGCGCCGGATTTGGGCTCGCTGAACAGTGGTTCTCTGGTCTATTTCCGCAAAATTCCGGTTGGCCGCGTTTACGACTACGCCATTAACCCGAACAAAGATGGCGTGACCATTGATGTACTGATCGATCGCCGTTTTACCAACCTGGTAAAAAAAGGCAGCCGCTTCTGGAACGTCTCCGGTGTCGATGCCGACCTGAGCTTAAGCGGTGCGAAAGTGAAGCTTGAGAGCCTGGCGGCGCTGGTGAATGGCGCTATCGCCTTCGACTCACCTGCTGACTCCAGCCCTGCCGCCGCAGAGGATACCTTTGGTCTGTACGCCGACCTGGCACACAGCCAGCGCGGTGTCATCGTCAAGTTGACCCTGCCGGATGCCAAAGGCCTGAAAGCCGGTTCGACCCCGCTGATGTACCAGGGTTTAGAGGTCGGGCAACTGACAAAATTAACCCTCAACGCGGGCGGCTCCGTTACCGGCGAAATGACGGTGGATCCGAGCGTTGTGGACCTCCTGCGGGAAAAAACACGCATCGAGCTGCGTAATCCGAAGCTCTCCCTCAGCGACGCCAGCATCAGTTCCCTGCTGACGGGAAGCACCTTTGAGCTGATCCCCGGTGAAGGTGCGCCGAATAAAAACTTTGTCATCGCGCCGGCGGATAAAGCTCTGCTGCAAAAACCGGGCGTGTTGACGGTTAAGCTGAATGCGCCGGAAAGCTATGGTATCGAAGCCGGTCAACCGCTAATCCTGCACGGTGTGCAGGTGGGTCAGGTTCTGGAACGAAAGCTGACGGAAAAAGGGGTCTCCTTCTCCGCCGCCATCGATCCGCAGTACGGCAACCTTGTGCACGGCGACAGTAAATTTGTGGTGAACAGCCGGGTCGACGTGAAGGTGGGTCTGGACGGCGTTGAGTTCCTCGGCGCCAGCGCCAGCGAGTGGGTTAACGGCGGGATCCGCATTCTGCCGGGCAGCAAAGGCGCGCTGCGTGAGAGCTATCCACTGTTCGCCAATCTGGACAAAGCCATTGAAAACAGCCTCGGCGACCTGCCGACCACCACGCTGACCTTAAGCGCTGAAACGCTGCCGGATGTCCAGGCAGGCTCCGTCGTGCTTTATCGTAAGTTTGAGGTCGGAGAAGTGATCACCGTTCGTCCTCGTGCGGACGCGTTTGATATCGAACTGCATATCAAGCCGGAGTATCGCAAGCTGCTCACGCCAAACAGCGTGTTCTGGGCTGAAGGCGGCGCGAAAGTGCAGCTCAATGGCAACGGGCTGACCGTACAGGCGTCTCCCCTCTCCCGTGCCCTGCGCGGTGCGATCAGCTTCGATAACCTGAGCGGCGCGGGCGGCAACATGCGTAAAGGTGACAAGCGGATCCTCTTCCCGTCTGAAACCGCGGCGCGCGCCGTCGGGGGACAGATTACCCTGCACACCTTTGATGCCGGTAAACTGGCAGAAGGCATGCCTATCCGCTATCTCGGAATTGATATCGGGCAGGTTCAGAAGCTGACGCTGATCACCGCGCGCAATGAAGTTCAGGCTACCGCCGTGCTTTATCCGGAATATGTACAGACGTTCGCCCGGGCAGGCTCGCGCTTCTCGGTGGTTACGCCGCAAATTTCTGCCGCAGGGGTTGAGCATCTCGACACCATACTTCAGCCGTACATTAACGTTGAACCGGGTCGGGGCAACGCGCGTCGTGAGTTTGAGTTGCAGGAGGCGACCATCACCGATTCCCGTTATCTGGACGGTCTGAGCATTGTGGTTGAAGTACCGGAAGCCGGTTCGCTGGGCATCGGTACGCCGGTCCTGTTCCGCGGTATTGAAGTGGGGACAGTAACAAGCCTGACGCTGGGTAATCTGTCCGACCGCGTGATGGTCGGCCTGCGCATCAGCCAGCGTTATCAGCATCTGGTTCGCAACAACTCAGTGTTCTGGCTCGCTTCAGGCTACTCGCTGGACTTCGGCCTGACCGGTGGCGTGGTCAAAACGGGGACCTTTAACCAGTTCATTCGCGGCGGCATTGCCTTCGCGACGCCGCCTGGCACGCCTCTGGCGCCTAAGGCGCAGGCAGGAAAACACTTCCTGCTGCTGGAAAGTGAACCGAAAGAGTGGCGCGAATGGGGAACGGCGCTGCCGCGTTAATCTCGCAGGCTCCGGTGTCAACGCGCCGGAGCCTTTATGTTACACTGCGCGCCTGAATGTTTCCCTGTGGTGTGCCCGTGGCTCAAAACTCCGTATTTCTTCCTGAACAATTCCTCGCACAGATGCGCGAGGCGCTTCCTGCTCATCTCTCTTTCGACGATTTCGTCGCCGCCTGCCAGCGCCCTTTGCGTCGAAGTATTCGCGTCAATACGCTGAAAATCAGCGTCGGAGCGTTTCTGGATCTCGTCTCCTCCTACAGCTGGCAGCTGACGCCGGTGCCGTGGTGTGAGGAAGGGTTCTGGATCGAGCGGGATGACGAGGAGAGCCTGCCGCTCGGCAGCACCGCCGAGCACCTGAGCGGGCTGTTTTATATTCAGGAAGCCAGCTCCATGCTGCCGGTTGCCGCGCTGTTTGCCGACGGAAACCAGCCTGAGCGGGTGATGGATGTCGCGGCGGCGCCGGGCTCTAAAACCACGCAAATTGCCGCCCGGATGAACAACCGCGGCGCGATCCTCGCCAACGAATTTTCCGCCAGCCGCGTCAAAGTCCTGCACGCCAATATCAGCCGCTGCGGGATCCACAACGTCGCGTTAACACACTTCGACGGTCGCGTGTTTGGCGCTGCCTTGCCGGAAGCTTTTGATGCCATCCTGCTCGACGCGCCCTGCTCCGGCGAAGGCGTAGTGCGTAAAGATCCTGATGCGTTAAAAAACTGGTCCGTTGAAAGCAACCTGGAGATCGCCGCCACGCAGCGTGAACTGATCGACAGTGCGTTTCATGCCCTGCGCCCCGGTGGAACGCTGGTTTACTCCACCTGCACGCTGAATCGCGATGAAAACGAGGACGTCTGCCTGTGGCTCAGGCAACGCTATGCGGATGCCGTCGAGTTTCTGCCGCTGGACACCCTCTTCGATTCGGCCAGTCACGCGGCCACCCCTGAAGGCTTCCTGCACGTCTTCCCGCAGATTTACGATTGCGAGGGGTTCTTTGTCGCACGACTGCGTAAAACCCGCGCCGTCGATCCGCTGCCTGTCCCTAAGTTTAAGGTCGGCAACTTCCCGTTCGCGCCGGTCAAAGGCCGTGAGGCGGCACAGGCGCAAGCGGCTGCCAGCAAAGTGGGACTGCACTGGGATGAGAGCCTGCGCCTCTGGATGCGTGACAAAGAGCTGTGGCTGTTCCCGGTCAACATCGAACCGCTGATTGGTAAGGTGCGTTTCTCCCGCCTCGGTATTCGCCTGGCGGAGATCCACAACAAAGGCTATCGCTGGCAGCACGAAGCGGTCATTGCGCTGGCCGGCAATGAGAACTCCTTCGCCCTGACGCATCATGAAGCGGAAGAGTGGTATCGCGGTCGTGACGTTTACCCGGAAGACGGCCCGTCACAGGATGAAGTCATTGTGACGTATCAGGGCTATCCGCTCGGGCTGGCGAAAAAAGTCGGCTCGCGGCTGAAAAACAGCTATCCGCGTGAACTGGTACGCGATGGTCGCCTGTTTACCGGTAACAGCCGCACTGACTGAAAAAACGCATTTTTTTACTGGCGATTTCGCTCTCCTTGTCTAGGATCAAAAATGGATGACTGCACTGGTCATACCAGATTTTGGGCAACAAACCGGAGAGCATTATGACGAAAACCAGCGTACGCATTGGCGCTTTTGAAATCGACGACGCTGAATTGCGCGGCGAAGCACAAGGTGAACGAACGTTAAGTATTCCCTGCAAATCCGATCCGGATTTGTGCATGCAACTGGACGCCTGGGATGCAGATACCAGCGTCCCGGCGATCCTTGATGGGGAACATTCCGTTCTGTACCGTGAACATTACGACAGTAAAACCGATGCCTGGGTCTTGCGTCTTGCATAACCCAAAGAGAACCCGCCCGAAGGCGGGTTATTTATTACTGAAGCTGCGCCAGCGTCAGAACGCCCCCGAACACCGCTCCCGTATCAATGTAGTGCAGATTGTTGAAATCGTAGCGCTTGTCCACAGGCGTATGTCCGAACCAGAAGTGATCCGCACCGCTAATGCCCTGCCCTTTACCCACCATAAAGCCCATTAACCGGTCGCGATCCCACAGCACCCGCTGGGCATCTACCGGCTTATGCCAGGCATATTCGGCGGCGGGATAATCCGCATGAGCAATCACGTTCAGCCCGTTTTTGCAGGTTATTTCAATAATGTGCGGTAAGTCCCGACACGCGTCGAGTAAATCCTTCGCCTGCTTTTGTTGAGCGACCGTAAGCCCGGTAAACCAGTTACCGCCATTTATCTTCCAGAGACTAAAATCATTATTTTCAAGCGCATCTAACGCCATTTGCTCGTGATTACCGCGTACCGCATAAAACCACTTTTCCTGCATCAGCTGTAAACATTTCACGCTGTCGGGACCGCGGTCGATAATATCCCCCACCGAGATAAGCAGATCCGAAGCAGGATTAAAATGCCGTCGTTTCAGCTCATCCATAAGCCACTGATAGCAACCATGAATATCGCTGACAACCCAGACATGACGCCAGTGTTCTCCCTCTATTTTCTGATACATAACGCCTCCTGTAAGAAGTATAGCTGCCACAGAAAATGTCATGAGCCGACGATCGATATCGCGAATCCAAACAAACCATAAACCAGCCGGAAATAAAGATCGCTGCGCTATTAATCCCTTATTCCCTGGCCTTTAAAATAGTGCGGAATAAAAAGAGGGATTTTCACGTGTCAAACATACACCTGCAAAACGATGTTTTTTATCCGCATCGCACAAATATTATTTCTGAACTGGTGAGAGGGAAACGCGTTCCCGGCCCAATCTGGCACAAACGTGATTACCGGTTAAAGTTCCTTCTGCGCTCGCTTTTATTCTGGTCCTCCACCCATCGCATGCTGGAGGCGCTATCCGGGCGCGATGATTTCGACAGGCTGATCACCTCTCAAATTACCTTGCCGAGCAAAACTCACCGCCAGTATCTGATGCGTGGCCTGAACTCAAACGACCGGGCCGATGCTATCGTCAGCCACTATCAGTGGATTGATAGTCTGAAAAATACCGCCCTCACCCACGCGCTGACCAATCCGCAAGAGGTGCCGGTTGTCCGGTTCGAGGCAAAAAACGGCGAAATCTATACCGTCCACGCCTCGTCCGCAGGTAAGGCTGAACGTGAAGGCGAAAGCACGCTTTGGCTGCATGACAATGACAACACGCTGCTTGCCAGCCTGACGTTCTGTGTCGCACGCAGTAACGGCCGTATGGTGCTGGTGATCGGCGGCCTCCAGGGTCCCCGTCGTCATGTTTCACGGGAGGTGATTAAGCAGGCTACCCGTGCCTGCCATGGGCTTTTCCCGAAACGCGTGCTGATGGAGGTGATCTTCCAGCTTGCCTCACGCTCGAACATCAGCGCGATTTTTGCCGTCAGCGATGAAGGCCATGTTTTCCGCGCGCTGCGCTACCGTCTGAGCAAAGGGCGTCATTTTCACGCCAGCTACGACGAGTTCTGGGAAGGCCTGAACGGAAAGAAACTCTCCCCCTTCTGCTGGCAGTTGCCGCTCCAGATGGAGCGTAAAGCACTGGAGGAGATTGCCAGCAAAAAACGCGCCGAATACCGTCGCCGCTTTGCGTTACTTGATGATATTGCGGCTTCCGTACATGCGCGCATTGATCCCGCACTCGTCTCAGGCAAAATACAAACAAAAATTTAACAAAACAGCCAAAAAGGACTGGACTTACGCCTGCCGGGTTGTGGTATGTTTGAAGCAGGCGCACAGGAAGTGAACCTTCTGCTGAGACGAAAACCGGATTTTATCGTTTATTTTCATGCAGATAAAAAGAGACCGAATACGATTCCTGTATTCGGTCCAGGGAAATGGCTCTTGGGAGAGAGCCGTGCGCTAAAAGTTGGCATTAATGCAGGCTCAATCGCCTTGCCCTTTAAGAATAGATGACGACGTCAGGTTTTCCAGTCCACAGTAAAAGTGGTCTGAAAAAAAGCGTCAGAACATCACTAAATGTGAAAAACCGCAGAGCTTTTACAAGCACCTGCGGTTTTTTTTTACTGGAAACCTGACGGCTAGCAGAGCTTTTTAGCGCGCTCAATAAACGGTGCCAGACTCTTCTTCTGCCCGGGGTTTGCCGGGTCATCCACCTGGATCACGCTGACAGGCTGTCCGTTACTTTTCCCGCTGGCAACCTGCTGCTCCGCTACGTCATTTAACGGATACTGCACGAGCGTACTGGGATTGATGACATACAGCGCGTTACCGGGACGGCAGGTGAGCATGACCTCTTCACGATTAAATGCCCAGTTGTCCTTACCCACTTCAAACCGGCTGACGGTGATGACCTGCGGCGCGGCCAGCGCACTGCTGGCACAGGTGAGAAGTAAAAGAGAAAGCAGTGTCTTTTTCATAAGTTATTAAACCTTGTCAGAAGGGTTCCCAGGTCGCGAACAGGCTGACGGCCGCCAGTACCAGCGCGCCCAGCACCACTTCTGCCTGTGTCATCCTGATAAAAATCTGTTGTTCCCGCCCGGCATCAGGGCGAAAGCGTGGCACAAGAAAATACCGATTCGCCAGCGCAATTGCCACCATCATGATGACCAGCGCACATTTGAACAACAACAGCCGTACATAAGGCGCTTCCCACGGCACGTCTATGCCCACAATAAAGAGCGTATTGATTATCCCTGTCAGCAGCACGCCCGCCACGGCATAATGCCCCACGCGGGAGAAGCGCATCATGGTAAAGATAGCGGCTGGCTGCCAGCGGCCTTTCGCCAGCCGCATACAGAACAGCAGCGGCAGTAAACCGCCCACCCAGGTGGCGGCGCAGAGCAGGTGAAGCGCATGGTTCAGACGATGCAACGCACCCGGCGCGCCACCGTTCATCGCGGCATGTCCCACACCCGCCAGCAGCACCAGTTGCCCCATCGCGAGCAGTAATAGACGTGAGCCCTTTTGCGGGGTAAGCCATGCAGCGCCCGCGGTCACAGCGGCCAGCACCATTTGCCACAGCCAGACGCCACCAAACTGCGTGCCCAGCACGCTGCGCCAGACCGCCGGGCGAATGACATCCCCCCAGCCGTTACCCATTAACCCACTTTGCAGGCCGAACATCAGCAGAGCAGCCATCAGGCTGATTAAGGCCGCGATATTCTGCTGGCGCTGGAAACGCTGCGTCATGAGGCGCTGCAACGAAGACGGTGCAAACCAGACACTGTATAACGCGTTGCCGAACAGTAGTATCAGCGCAACAAAATGGATAAAGCGAAACGCTACGTAGCTCAGGGCCAGCATACTATTTCACGCTAAAGTGATAGCTGCCCTTGGTTTTGTGGCCGTCCACGGAGACCACATGCCAGTCCACCGTATAGGTGCCGGTCGTCAACGGTTTCTCAAGAGGAACAATCAGCTTTGCGTTATCCTTCTCGTCACGCTTCACCGCGCCGGTCTGGATTTTGTGCTGCTGCGCGTCCGTCACCACGACGCCGCTGAAGGCAGGTTCAATGCCTTCCGAGAAATTCAGGGTAATGACGTCGGGTGCCGTCGCGACGGTATTTTCCTGCGGGGATTGTTGCTTAAGGTGCGCATGGGCCAGAGCTGATGGCGCGATTGCCGAAGAGAGCAGAAACACCAGCGCACACGCGAAGCGGGAAGGGGTAAAGTGCATCACAATCATTCCTTTTCGTTATGCCTGAATGCTAAAGAATAACTCTGTATAATTAACGAGTCGAGGAACATCCTTTGCTCCCTTGTCATCGTTGAACAATCGCGGTAACGTTGCCGCCGCAGAAAAAGGAGAAGGAAATGAACGTTAACCTGGCCGCCCTTCCTCAGGACGAGATGGACAAAGTGAATGTCGATCTCGCCGCCGCGGGGGTCGCATTCAAAGAGCGTTACAACATGCCCGTCGTGGCTGAAGTGGTAGAGCGTGAACAACCCGCGCATCTGCGCGACTGGTTCCGCGAACGTCTTATTGCGCATCGCCTCGCCTCCGTTAATCTCTCGCGCCTGCCGTACGAACCTAAAGTTAAATAAGCTTAACGTCCCGTTACACTTCCTTACGCGTTATGTGGCAGGATAAGAAAACCCTGATAAATTTAGGTGTAATCTTAAAATCCCAGCGACTTAGTGTATAAGGAAGTCACGATGTCACGATGGACTATTGCCGCGGCTCAGTATGCTCCGCGGCACAACTGTGTTGATGAGCACGTAAAACATCACCTGCACTTTATTGACGAGGCTGCCTCACATGGGTGCGATTTAGTCGTCTTTCCGGAGCTTTCGCTTACTGGCCCTGGCGGAACAACCTTACCCCCACCCCCTGACGATTTGCAGCTTGCCCCCCTCCTTCACGCGGCGCAGTCACGTTTCATCACGGTGATTGCCGGTATTACGCTCCAGCAACAGAAAGGACTCGCGCTATTCACCCCTAACCTGTCGACCATCCGGCGTTATCCGCAGGGTAACGGTGCGGGTGTTATTCCTGGCAATAAACGGTTAACCATCGTTGATAATCAGGCTGACGCCCCGGAACTGGACCCAGAGGCAACGCTGTTCACCAGCAGCCTGGCGGTGGGTGAGCAACGCTGGCGGCAATCCATCAGTTCGTTACAACGCTTCGCGCATAAGTACGCCATCGCGGTATTAATGGCGAACGCGCGCAGCGGTAGCGCCTTATGGGATGAAAAAGGTCAGCTGATCGTGCGTGCCGATAAGGGAGAGTTGCTGTTAACCGGTTCTTTGGGCCGACAGGGTTGGCAAGGGGATATCATTCCATTAGGCTAGGCATTTTAGGATCAGGAGCGATCAATGCTGCGCGTTATCGATACCGAAACCTGCGATTTGCAGGGTGGAATTGTGGAAGTCGCCTCTGTCGACGTGGTTGACGGAAAGATAGTCAATCCAATGAGCCACCTGGTGCGCCCGGACCGTCCCATCAGTGCGCAGGCGATGGCAATTCATCGCATTACGGAATCGATGGTGGCGGATAAGCCGTGGATTGAAGAGATCATCCCTCTTTACCACGGTAGCCAGTGGTATGTCGCCCATAACGCCAGCTTTGACCGCCGCGTGCTGCCGGAGATGCCCGGTGAATGGATTTGCACCATGAAGCTGGCGCGCCGTCTGTGGCCGGGGATCAAATACAGCAATATGGCGCTGTATAAGTCGCGCAAACTAAGCGTGCGGACGCCGGAAGGGCTGCATCATCACCGCGCCCTCTATGACTGCTACATCACCGCAGCGCTCCTGATTGATATCATGAATACTTCCGGCTGGACGCCGGACGATATGGCGACCATTACCGGCCGCCCCGCCCTACTGACCACCTTCACGTTCGGTAAATATCGTGGAAAACCGGTATCGGAAGTGGCGGACAACGATCCGGGCTATCTGCGCTGGCTGTACAACAACCTCGACAGAATGAGCCCGGAACTGCGCCTGACGCTGAAGCATTATTTAGGCGAAGCCTGAGTTCCCGCGCGGCCTGGCAGCGTATCCTGCGCCAGGCCAATCAAAAAGGCGTACTCCAGCGCCACCCCTTCATAGGATTTAAATCGCCCTGATTTCCCTCCGTGCCCCGAGTCCATATCGGTACACAGCAGCAGCAGATTATCGTCAGTTTTTAGCTCACGCAGCTTCGCCACCCATTTCGCGGGCTCCCAGTACTGCACCTGGGAATCGTGCAGGCCGGTGGTCACCAGCATATGCGGATAGGCTTTCGCCTCGACGTTATCGTACGGGCTGTACTCTTTCATGTAGCGGTAATAGGTTTCATCCTGCGGGTTCCCCCACTCCTCAAACTCCCCGGTGGTCAGCGGAATGGTTTCGTCCAGCATGGTCGTCACCACGTCCACAAACGGCACCTGAGCGATAACGCCTTTAAACAGTTCAGGCCGCTGGTTTACCACGGCTCCCATTAACATGCCTCCGGCGCTGCCCCCCATGCCAAAGCAGAGTTGCGGATCGCCATAACCCTGCGCGATCAGCGCATCGCAGACATCAAGGTAGTCATTGAAGGTATTTTTCTTTTTGAGAAATTTTCCGTCTTCATACCAGTGCTGACCCAGCTCGCCGCCGCCGCGAATATGGGCAATCGCATAAACAAAACCGCGGTCGAGCAGGCTCAGCCTGCTGCTGCTGAAATCGGCGTCCATGCTGGATCCGTAGGAGCCGTAACCGTAGATGAGGATGGGGTTTTTACCTTTGTTGAAGTGATCCTTGTGGTAGACGAGAGACACGGGGACTTCAACGCCGTCGCGCGCGGTCACCCACAGGTGTTCACTGCGATAATTTTCCGACTCAAATCCCCGGACCTCAGCCTGTTTAATCACCTGACGCTGCCCGGTGTCCATATCCAGCTCAAACAACGTGTCCGGGGTAGTCATTGACGAATAGCCGTACCGCAGGCGGGACGATTCCGGTTCCGGGTTAAAGCCGATCCACGTCACGTAAGCCGGGTCATCGAACGCAATGCCCACCACTTCGCGGGTTTTGCGGTTGATTTGGCGGATACTGGTCAGTCCGCGCTGACGCTCTTCCACCACCAGCCAGTCGGTAAACAGGGTGAACCCCTCCAGCATCACCTGATCGCGCGCAGGAATTAACACTTCCCACTTCCGTTCATCGCGCACTTTGGTTTTATAAAGGCCAAAGTTTTTGCCCTCGCGGTTCGAACGCAGGTAAAAGCTGTGCTGGAAGTGATCCAGACTGTACTCATGATCTTTACGGCGCGGCAGGAAGCACAGCGGCTGGGCATCCGGCAGTTCGGCATCCAGCAGCAGCACCTCAGAGGTGGTGGCGCTGGCAAGGAAGATAATCACGTAGTGGCGAGACGAGGTTTTATGCAGGCTGACGTAGAACGTCTCGTCTTTTTCTTCATACACAAGCTCATCATCGGCGGAATCGGTCCCCACCGTATGACGCCAGACCTGATAAGGTAGCAGCGTTGAGGCATGCTTTTTAACGTAGTAGACCGTTTCTGAATCGTTACCCCAGACGAAATCGGGGGAGACATTATCCAGCATTTCGGGATACCAGTTTCCCGTTTCAAGATTGCGGAAACGCAAACCGTACTGGCGGCGGGAGAGGTAATCCTCAGCCAGCGCCATAATGGCGTTATCGGGGGAAATGGACATGCCGCCCAGCGTATAAAACTCACTGTGGGCAGCACGTTTGTTAGCATCCAGCAGGATCTCCCATTCGTTCCACTCGGCGCTTAGCACAGACTGGCGCTGGTAGATGGGATATTCGTTTCCCGGCTCATAAATATGGCGATAGCGATAACCGTTTTTGCACCACGGGGCAGAGACATCACGCTGGGGGATACGCTGCACCATTTCGTTCAGGAGCTGATCCTGAAGCGCCTGCTGGCTGGCCATGACCTGGCGGCCATAGTCGTTTTCCTCGTGCAGATAGTCGAGCACCTCTGGCCGGGAACGGGAATCGTCCCGCAGCCAGTAGTAGTTATCGATACGCGTATCGCCATGCGTGGTGATCGCATAAGGAGTACGTCGGGCTTTTGGAGGCATGGCATTCTTACTTTTTCGTTTTACATCCTATAAGGTTGGCAAAACACGCGTATGATGCAAGCGAAACATGGCCTTCTAGCCCGCGAGGGTCTGCTTCTGCTGCTGAATATCCTGCTCAATTCCCTCACGAACGTCCTGTGGGATCTTCAGCGCATCACCCAGGGCGTTCAGGTAGCTGCGCTCCATAAAGTGATCGATATCGATGGCAGCACAGCTCAGAAAATAGAGTTCCAGCGCCTCTTCTTCGTTTTTCACACTTTGCGCCAGCCGCTGCGGATCGAGCGGCTGTTCGATGGCCTGCGCCACCAGCGCCCTGCCCTGCTCCTCAACGCCCGCTTCCCGCATCTGCTGTTCAATCGCGGCACGTTCACTGGCATCAATATGTCCGTCGCTCTTGGCTGCAAAGACCAGGGCGAGGATCAGGCGCTCGGTACGTAAATCTAACGGCGAAACCTGCTTCCCGTACTGCGGTTCATCCTGATGCGCGTTGCGCACCTTGTCTTTGTATTTGTTCCATAAGACGGAGCCTGCAATAGCCCCTCCGCCCGCCAGCAGCGCGCCGGTACCGTATTTGGTAAGCAGTTTCCGCGATGATTTATTGGCAACCAGCAAACCGGCCAGCCCGCCGAGCGCACCCGGCACAAGCAGCTTGCTCAGACCCTGCTCGCCGGACGACGAGCCTTTTTGTCCCAACAGGGATTGCAGTTGATTCATCCAGCCTGACATATTTTTCCTCACGTAACAGTGCATAACCTTCACAGCCTAAGCGAGCGGGTGTCAGGAAATGTCTGTCAGTGCTAAAGAAGCGCAAATTTCTCCCCTGTCCGGGTTATCCCTATACAAGACATACGCAAACGTTTTCGTTTATACTGCCCGCATCTTTTTCAGGGGGATTTTTATGACTCGTTTAGGAACTGCGCTGCGTCCTGCCGCGACCCGCGTCATGCTGTTGGGATCGGGTGAACTGGGTAAAGAAGTGGCCATTGAATGCCAGCGTTTGGGTGTGGAAGTGATTGCGGTGGACCGTTATGCGAATGCGCCCGCCATGCACGTCGCGCATCGCTCGCACGTCATCGATATGCTTGACGGTAATGCCCTGCGGGCGTTAATTGCCGACGAAAAACCGGATTTCGTGGTACCTGAAATTGAGGCCATTGCCACTGAGATGTTGGTTGCCCTTGAACAGGAAGGCCAGCGCGTGGTGCCCTGTGCCACAGCGGCAAAACTGACCATGAACCGGGAAGGCATTCGTCGCCTGGCGGCAGAAGAATTACAGCTCCCGACCTCCAGCTACCGTTTTGCCGGGGATAAAGCTGCGTTTCTCCAGGCCGTAGAGGAGATTGGCTACCCGTGCATCATTAAGCCGGTAATGAGCTCCTCTGGCAAAGGGCAGAGCTTTATCCGCGACAGCAGCACGCTGGACAAGGCCTGGGACTATGCCCAGCAGGGCGGCCGTGCCGGTGCCGGGCGCGTCATCGTAGAAGGCGTGGTGAAATTTGATTTTGAAATTACCCTGCTCACCGTCAGCGCCGTGGACGGTGTTTATTTCTGCGACCCGATTGGTCATCGCCAGGAAGACGGCGATTATCGCGAATCCTGGCAGCCGCAGCGAATGAGCGCGCTGGCGCTGGCACGCGCGCAGGAGATCGCCCGCAAAACGGTGCTGGCGCTGGGCGGCTACGGCCTGTTCGGCGTGGAGTTGTTTGTTTGCGGCGACGAGGTGATCTTCAGCGAAGTCTCCCCTCGCCCGCACGATACCGGGATGGTCACGCTGATTTCGCAGGATCTCTCTGAGTTCGCGCTGCACGTACGTGCTTTCCTCGGCCTGCCGGTTGGCGGCATCCGTCAGTACGGCCCGGCAGCCTCGGCGGTGATCCTGCCGCAACTGACCAGCCAGAATGTCACCTTTGATAACGTCGAAGGTGCGGTAGGCGCAGGCTTGCAGGTTCGGCTGTTCGGCAAACCGGAGATCGACGGAAGCCGTCGTCTGGGCGTGGCATTAGCGACCGGGGAAAACGTGGACGAAGCCGTCGCGAGAGCGAAAAAAGCGGCCACTGCGGTGAAAGTGACAGGGTAAATAACTAAAGGCTGGTCAAGTAAGCAACCAGCCACATAGCATGATTAACGTTGTTTCGTTTCTATCGCTTCCATTCGTATTCCATGTCCTCGTAGGCTTCATTCGTTTTCGAGATGAAAACAAAACTACCGAGGCCTATAAAAATAACGAAGGGAATGATTATGCTCGCAATCAGTTCCCAGATTGCTGGCGGATCGTTTTGCGCCAGGAAACTGATACGATAGGCAATGAGGGATAACACGCAGAATAAAGCCGCCATCCCCGCAGGATAAAGGGGATTACTCCAGTTACACCAGGTAAGTTTATTTGGGATAGCTGTCTTCATGGAGGAAAGCGCAGTAATACAAAATTTGTTTTTGTCTGAATATGCTACCAGTTGCTCCCCCTGGGCATATTTTACCGCATCCGCCGCAAATGCCAGAGCCAGCCACCGATACCCGGCACTCTTTGCGCCCAGAGAGGCATCGATATCCAGCCGTTCCACCGTGAGCGCTTTTTTGTCCAGTGCCTGCATTAATGGATATTTTTCAATACGGGACAGCCCGGTATACCAGAGATTTTTCGGCGTAAGTACCGAACCCGTCTCAAGGAAGACCGCCATTTTGTCCTCTACATCGGTCACATCAGACATAGGCTGATATAAATATACCGGTTTTTCGCCCTCCTCCCGGACATAATGACTGGTCAGCAGGAATGCACATGCATTTTCCATGCTCTTTGATTCGCCGCTTTCTTCATGTAAATGAACGATAACAATCAGCCGGTTTTCAACTCTGTAATCAGATAAGTTCATCCATTGGCTAACGATCGCGTAGTCAGGGCATTCTGTGCTGTACTCAATTTTACACGTGCTGGCCGTTTCAATACCCAACCGCTCCAGAGTGCGTCTCAGTTCATCAATGCAGGATCCACTCCCTCCGCGAACCCAGACAACGGTTTCAAAAATACGGTAGTTATAGCCCTTCAATTTTTCTGCCATCGGGTCCAGTAAGCGGTAAAACATCTGTTCATTCCTGGTCTGGTCGAAGCGATCTTCCAGCTGAATGTTAACCGGCGTTTTCGGTGCCAGCGGAAATTCGCCTTCCAGTTTCAACATATTCAGCGCGGGTTGCTCCAGGGGGGTGATTGCAGACCATGCTGCGATAGCGATATTTTTTCGCGCATACGCCTTTAAATTAATCTCTTGCTCTTTTGCTATGAATTTTCGGGTTTCAGCATAATGAATGTTGGCGTCATGAAATATGAAACTTGTAAAAACTAGCAACGACACAACACAGATGGGCAGAATAACTGAAGGCACAAAAAAGAGAGCCGTAACGTGTTCCTGTTCAGGCCAGGTGAGAGCCCGGATCGCGAGGCCCATTGCGACGGCTATCACATAGAGGAAAACAATCATGACGACTGGCAGAGTGGAATCCGGGTCTGGCTGTTTTTTGTATAACCACCACGCGCGCATTACGAAGCTCCCGCCACAGGTAAGGTACTTTTGATTTCACATCCACACGCCGCGCGACAGCCATCTACCACAACCCCACGGCCATGCATGGTCCAGGTTGGGTGACATTCAGTGATTGGGAACGTCCCTTTATGGAGCGGACACTGCGCAAGATCATCTTTCAAGGCCACGGGCTGACCCATAAAGTCTGCCCCAGAGGCCTTAGTGACTTTTCCTCCGCTTATCAGCGGATCGTTTAACCTAATGACGCCTTTCATCACTTTATCTCCCTATTTTCCCGCATCCATGTTGCATTGCATATGATCCCAGCCGGTATAGCCCTTCACGTCGGGTACGCTGTCGGGTAAATCTTGCCAGTTAGCCTTAAATTGCTGCGTGCTGTGCTTAAGCCCCTGCTTAGTCATATAGACCATTCCCCAGGCCCAGCCAGGGAAACGGGGGTCCAGCGTATCGCTTACTTTATTTCCCATTCCGTCATCCACGGTATAGGCAATCCCCGGCCCACCGGGCAGAATGCGCGGGTCTTCAAATGGCTTTGATGACATATACAACCGGTGTTTGGTCAGTAAAAAGCCCTGATCGTTGACGACGGTGAAAGATATGACATCATCATAATAAGGAGCGTTACTTCCATCAGGTTCATTGCTCCCTGGTGACATAGATGCACCACCTCTTTCCCACGTTTTCCCATAGTCTTTTGATACTGAAAAACCACCAGTAACATTTCCCCACCACGGAATAGCAAGATAGTGCTCTGAAGGATGCACGAATTTTTTGGTGAAGATTCGATAAAACTGACTGGCAATTTGTGAATGGATACCTTTCTTAGTATCGCTAAACCAGAGTTCACCTTCGCAATCCCAGCCTTTCAGTTCGAGATAACGATGATCATCGAACCGGTAAACAACCTGTGTCGGCGGTTCTTTCGCCTGGCATTCGGTTGCCAGCACAACGGACGTAGCTGCGAGAACGGTACATAATCCTTTCATCAGTTATCGCCCCGCATCCATATCACAGCGCATATGATCCCAGCCGGTGTACCCCTTCACTTCGGGTACGCTGTCGGGTAAATCTTGCCAGTTAGCCTTAAATTGCTGTGTGCTGTGCTTAAGCCCCTGCTTAGTCATATAGACCATTCCCCAGGCCCAGCCAGGGAAACGGGGGTCCAGCGTATCGCTTACTTTATTTCCCATTCCGTCATCCACGGTATAGGTAATCCCCGGCCCACCGGGCAGAATGCGCGGGTCTTCAAATGGCTTTGATGACATATACAGCCGGTGTTTGGTCAGTAAAAAGCCCTGATCGTTGACGACGGTGAAAGAAATAATATCCTCATACGGCGCGTAGTCATCACCATTGGGTTCATTATGATTTGGTGAAAACGCTACAGAGCGCCACGTTTTCCCATAGTCCTTAGATACTATGAATCCACTCACTCCCCATCCCGTCAGTGCAATATATCGCTCTGATGGATGAATAAATTTACGGGTAAAGAGTCGATAAAACTGACTAACGGGTTCGGTGTGAATGCCTCGCTTAGTATCCGTGTACCAGAGTTCGCCTTCACAATCCCACCCTTTCAGTTCGAGATAACGATGATCATCGAATCGATAAACTACCTGCGTCGGCGGTTCTTTCGCCAGGCATCCGGTCACAAGCAAAATAGCAAAGGTCGTCAGGCCGATAAAAAATATTTTCATGCTCTATCCTTAAGCAAGTTGACTATCACTCATGGGCTTTGGCATATCCCATTGCAAATTTGCCACATCCTGATTTCTGATGGACAGTTCGCGAGACGGCATGGCTGGCGAGGCATTATTAAAGTGGTTTTCCACACCGTACTCCCCTTTTGGAAGCACCTCATCAGGCTTATTCATAAACCATTTCGTACGCTGTTCATCTAGTATTCCGGTACGGTAATATTCTTTAGCGGCAGGATAACCGTTCTGCGGATCGCGCCAGTCCGCACGATGTAACAACCCTTCCCAAAATTTCCCTGCCTGATAATCGAATGATTTGCACTGCCCAATAGCCAAATCAAACGCCATAGCGTGCGATGGCACAAATTCGCTCATCACAATAGAGGAGTGCTGGCTGTAGCCCACCGGGTCAATTTTCTGCCATTCCGCTTGCAGTTCTTCCGGTGTTTTCTTCCAGGTAAGTGTGACTAACTGAAAATCTCGCGAACCTGACACCTCACCATAAATAACTTCATGCTTGCGTTCAAAACTCTCTTCTTTAAGCTCTGAAGCAGATAAAACGTGACCAGGCTGCCAGCCAATATTTTGATAGCGGTTCACAGCAAAGGTTGTCGTAACTGTGCGCTTAATGGCGCTGGCTTTGGCGGAATAGGAAATGTAGGCGTCCGGGCTGTCCGGATCGACATAATAGGTATACGGTTTATCACTGGTTTTAGGATCGTTATCCGGGTGATTATCCTCCCCCTGAAGTTTGAAAATAAAAGGTTCCGGTAACTCCTCACCATTTATCACCACATCGCGAGCGCTGTAACTGGCGTTCGTGAGAAAGGCATATTTTGCATCCCCCTCATTTCGCGGCGGTAACTCAAAGGGGTTAGCATCAGGGATGTTTCCTACTTCACCATGCTGGTAAAACACGCGCTGAAACAGATTCGGTATATCACTGGCAATATTCTGAGGAATGCCCCGCCAGCCAACCCCCTGCACATTCTCCAGCGACACGACGCCATCATTTGGGCAAAAGTAGTTATACACTTTACCGTCGTTGCTTCGGCAATATCTGTCATCCGTTCGTAGCGGATTATCGGAAGGTTTACGCAGGGTACAGGAGGCCTCCAGGGCCAGCAATTCGCTCTCGGCCATTTTCCCGCCACCTTTCCATTGCGTATGCATCAGGCGACAGAAATTTTTAAATGTCTGCTGTCTGGCATCGTCGGTCTGTTGATAACCCGGCTGAATATTTTCAGCCACGCGCGACTCAAGAGAATACGGTGAGTGATTAAGAATCACACAGTTTACCGGAGCATACCCGGCCTGTTTCACCAGCATATTTGCCAGCATAGTAATAATCGTGCCCTGACTATGGGCCACAATGTTAATCACATCTTTCGCCGTAATCGGCTCACTTCGAACCTGAATAATCAAATCCGCCAGCCGTTGAGCGGCAAAAAACTGGTAAATGCGGTGCGGGTTTTCATAAATGGGATGGGTAAAATCGCCATCATTGAAGTGCAGCGAGGCAAATCCCGCAGCGGCAACGCCGAAGCCACCGGCGCCGGGTCCCAGCATATCCGGGATCGTCGTCGTTGCGTTGGCAAAGGTCCCGCCCCCCTTGGCAAAACTCGTATCAAGTGCATTTTTAAAGTTATCGTTCTGGTACTGAAACGGCCCTTTCCCGTCATTACCCAGCGACTTTTTATTCGTCTCGTTATCTTCCTGGTACGCATCATAGGGCAGATGCGCTTTGTCACTCAGCTTCCCGACTTCCTCCCGGTAGCGCTTCTGGTCCGCCCGGTAGTCAGCATGCGTAACCGGTTTATATCCCCAGTAAAACGGGATGATGGGGGAACGCCCGGGAGTGATAATTCTGTAGTCTTTCCATTCGTGGGCGTAAAAATCCTGCCGGTTGAGTCGCTTACCCAGCCCGACAAGTATTCCTTTCTCCTGATTCTGGTAAGCTTCACCCACGTCGTTCACGCCATGGACGAGGATCACAATGCCGGGCATCGGACGCGGTATCCCGACGTTGCGCGTCTGGGCGACTTCGCCCAGGGTTTTGTGTACCGGAATATCGCCTTCTGATACCACCCGTGGAGCGTAGGGTTTTGTCTTCGCCTCCGTCATTCCATTATCTCCATTTTATAGCTGTCGAGGTCGTCAGCATCGAGCAGTGGTGAACGACCGCAGCTGTCCGTCACGCCTTCCACCACCTGTCCGGATGCACTGGTCAGCCTGAATTTTTTGTTTGCCAGAATTTGCTCCGGATCATCGCCGGCGTGCAGTTTGTAGCGAAGTTTAAAGGCGCCTTTCTCAAAGGATGGCGTCGGTACCGACACACTTTCCGGACCGTCGTATTTCAGGCTCGGCGCTTTGAGCTCAATGCCCGTCGGCGAGAAAATCGTGACCAGTCCGGTCGGGCTGATCCGGATCCCGCCGCCCCCGCAGACAAACTGCATTCCCTTTCTGGCACTGCCGTTCATTTTCCCGGCGGTGCTCGTCAGCGTGAAATCCTGCTGCGACAGCATGTGCATTTCGCCCCGCTGCGCCTGCGTCGTAATATCCCCCGCACCGGCAATCATCTGGATGCCGAGTTTGCGGGTAAACAGCGACAGTTTTTCCCCTACGGCCAGCGAGAATTTTTTCACCACATTCACGCTGGCATTCCCGCCCGCTGTGGCAATCAGGTCTTTCCCGGCTGACAATTGCAGGCTGTCCGGCGTAACCTGCGCAATTCCACTTTTTCCATATGCCAAAATACCGGGCTCCGCGAGATGACTCAGCGTCTGGCTGAGCGCATTTTGCCGATCGGTTTCCACATTACTCGCACCTGCCGTAAGCGCACTTTGTTGTAGGGTCATCGCCAGCGATAACGCCTTTTCGAGTTGTGCAATAGCCGCTGTCATATCCAGTTGCTTACCCCCCGCGCGGGGCTGTGCTTCCGTGGTGATCATCACGCCTTTGGCAGCACGCAGCGCCATCCAGTCGTCGGTGCGAGCCTCCACACCTTCCCCGCGCTTTTTGCCCTCAGCATCAACCAGGTGGCCCACACTCACTTGCCCTTTGCCGTACTCGGTAGAGATTTTGATGTGTTCCTGCCCGCGACGATCTTCAAGACGGATCTTGTTCAACGCGGCCGTGCGGATCACGTTTCGGGTATCGTTACGGTTTGTGACTAAATCCGGGTGGCTGCCGTCGTGCATGACATGGGCGATAAAAGGTCTGTCCGGGTCGCCGCCTTCAAAACCGACGGCAACTTCAGTCCCCTCCAGCAACGGAAAGTGAATACCAAAAGTGTCACCGGCGTACGGCCTGCCGAGGCGTACCAGGGCGCTTTCAAACCCGACCCGTTTTTCATCAAGGTCAAAATCGAACTTAACCCGGTAGCGTCCAACCGCATCAATTCCGGCATAGGTTTTATCTCCCCCGATAGCCATCACTCTGGCGGGCACCGTTCCGGCTATCACCGGCCGGGATATGTATTCAGGACGGAAGCTATAGCCGTGGATATAGGGGATCCCAGAAAGTACGGCGCGATAGTGTTCAGCACGGCTGCCGCGGATAGTCATCGCATTTATCACAAACCCGGACTTAAACCCGTCAGGTACAGGCCCTGCAGGATAAAACATAATGCCTGGCTGAAGCTCGGGATCGCTGGTTGTCGCCCCCAGAACACTCTGTCCGTTCAACAGGCGTTCATAACGCAGACGGGCGTAAAATGCGGCGGTTTCCGCCTCTTCACCGTGAAAATCCCCCGCAGCAAGATAGTGATCGGCATAGTGATAGTGTTGGCCTGTCGTTACACCTTCGGGAATATCGCTCGTTTTAACGGTCTTATCCGTCTGCGGCGATTGCGGGTCACGGTAGTTATAGGTGCGAACCAACACATTTTTTGGGATCAGGCCGTGCTGCTCCTCCAGATCGGTGATGTATTCGTTATAACTGGTCATGCCTGAATGTCGGACATAAGGCATCTGTTTGTCGCTGAAGTTGTAACGACGCGCAGAATCCCCAAAAATAACGACGGTTTCCGTTTTCACTTTGTTGTGATTCTCAAAACGGAACCAGATCCCTATCTCTGCTAGCAGCCGACGGATGAACCGCAAATCGGTTTCTTTCCACTGAACGATCATTTCCCGTCGTGGATAACTGTGGCTCAGTTGGTCAAAATCAATGTTGTAGCCGTCAAAGTGACCACTGTCCTTCATCAGCTTTGTAACGAGCTCCGGGACTGTCATGTTCATGTAAACCGCAGAACGGTAATTTTGATCCAGCAGCGCCAGCTCATGCTCCAGCACGCATTCATACAGTGCTTCGTCACCTGAAGACATCAGCCGGGAAAATTGGGTGATCGTGCCATTAATCTGGCGAACCGGCAGCCAGGAGGTTTGCCCATGCCATGAGGCTTCCAGATTGGGTGCACGCAGAATAAACTCAGCCCTTTGATTAAGAACAGCATTAATGGCAATGTTTTGATCCGGACTGGTAAAGCGAATGGTATAGCGATAAGGCTCGCTTAATATCTCTTTTCCTGTAAAAGAATGAACATCAGAAATAACATTTTTGCTACGCGGGAAATACAATAAGTATCTGTTTAACGTGTCCCGCCGTTGAGCCACCTCAGATTCCCCTGACATTATTATCTATCCTTTTAACAAACGTTCCGTTTATTAAAAACAATACACCTATCGTTCTCCTATTAAAATACCCAACCTCAAGTTGAATTGACTCAAAGGAAGTAACATTATTCACAAAATAAATAAAAAGAGCCCAGACAATCTCATCACAGATAAATTAAGAATGAATTATTCATCAAGTATATAAGTGAGGGATTATTTAATAATGAAGAATGATACGCCTGGGGGTTAGGGATATTAAAAATGTTTGTGGGAAGAAGAAGAAGAACTTATACATGCTGGTCACATAAAGTGACCAGCATCAGGCCAGAGGGCCTGCTTTATGCATTGAGCATTTGTTACTGTTTCGCGCCTTCTACCGCTTCGCGAGCCAGTTTAGTAATGCGATCCCAGTCGCCTGCTTCCAGCGCATCCGCCGGAACCAGCCAGGAGCCACCGATGCACAGCACGCTTTTCAGCGCCAGGTAGTCGCGGTAGTTGGCCGGAGAGATGCCACCCGTTGGGCAGAAACGCACCTGGGAGAATGGGCCTGCAATCGCCTGCAACGCTTTGGTGCCGCCGTTCGCTTCAGCCGGGAAGAATTTAAACTCTTTCAGGCCGTAGTCCATGCCCAGCATCAGTTCAGAAACGGTGCTGATACCCGGGATCAGCGGAATAGTACCTTCGGTTGCGGCTTTCAGCAGCGGCTCGGTCAGGCCCGGGCTGATGGCAAACTGTGCGCCCGCTTCGGTCACTTCCGCCAGCTGCTGCGCATTCAGAACCGTACCAGCACCGATGATCGCTTCCGGCACTTCTTTGGCGATAGCGCGAATCGCATCCATCGCACAGGCAGTACGCAGGGTCACTTCCAGAACACGAACGCCACCCGCAACCAGCGCCTTCGCCATTGGGACAGCGTGCTCCAGTTTGTTTACCACAATAACCGGCACGACAGGGCCAGTAGTCAGGATTGCTTCTGCACTTGTTTTCCAGTTTTTCATCAGAGTTTTCTCTCGCCAGATCGTTAAAATCAAGTCGTCTTAAAACGTAATACAGGTTGCGCCCTGCTCCGCACCGGAGAGTTTCTCACGCAACGCACCAAACATTTCGCGTCCGGTACCCACGCGGGATGCGCTCAGGTCAGGAATATATGGCTGACGCGCCGTCAGCTCTGCTTCGTCCACCAGCAGGGTTAACTCGCCTGTCTGACCGTTAACGCGGATCATGTCTCCATCATGGACTTTCGCCAGCAGGCCGCCGTCGTAGGCTTCCGGGGTGACATGAATCGCTGAAGGCACTTTACCGGATGCCCCCGAGAGGCGTCCATCGGTCACCAGCGCAATTTTGAAACGGCGGTCCAATAATACACCAAGCGGCGGCATAAGTTTATGTAATTCTGGCATCCCGTTCGCTTTTGGTCCCTGATGACGCACCACGACTACGCAGTCTTTATCAAGCAGACCCGCGTCGAAGGCAGGTAAAACGTCGTGCTGGCTTTCAAACACCACCGCCGGGGCTTCGATAACCTGATTCTCTTCCGGCACGGCAGAAGTTTTCATTACGGCACGCCCAAGGTTACCGCTCAGCACTTTGGTGCCGCCGTGAGGAGAGAACGGCTGTTCGAAGGTCGCGATAACCTGAGGATCGAGCGAGTTGCTCGCCCCCTCGCGCCAGTCCAGCTCACCGTTGTTCAGCCACGGCTCAAGGGTATAGCGATGCAGGCCAAAGCCCGCCACCGTGTTAACATCCTCATGCAGCAGGCCGCCTTTCAGCAGCTCGCGCATCAGCACCGGCACGCCGCCCGCGGCCTGGAAGTGGTTAATGTCCGCCGGACCGTTCGGGTACAGACGCGCCATCAGCGGTACCACGGAGGAGATCTCGGAGAAGTCATCCCAGTTGATCAGAATGCCCGCCGCGCGCGCCATCGCGACAAGGTGCATGGTATGGTTGGTTGAACCGCCGGTCGCCAGCAGGGCGACAATCCCGTTGACGATGACTTTTTCATCCACCATTTTGCCCATTGGCATCCACTCGTTGCCGTTACCGGTCAGACGCGTCACCTGACGGGCTGCGGCTTCGGTCAGCGCTTTACGCAGTGGCGCATCCGGCTGGATGAACGACGAGCCCGGTAGCTGCATCCCCATAAACTCCACCACCATCTGGTTGGTGTTAGCCGTACCGTAGAACGTACAGGTGCCCGGCGCGTGATAGGACGCGGCTTCCGCTTCCAACAGCGCCTGACGGTCCGCTTTTCCTTCGGCATACAGCTGGCGGATACGGACTTTTTCCTTGTTTGGCAGACCGCTTGCCATCGGGCCTGACGGCACAAAAATCGCTGGCAGATGGCCAAACGACAGCGCGGCCATCACCAGCCCCGGGACGATTTTGTCGCATACGCCCAGGTAGAGCGCGCCATCAAACATATTGTGAGAGAGGCCCACTGCCGCCGACATGGCGATCACTTCGCGGCTCAACAGAGACAGCTCCATACCGTCCTGTCCCTGAGTCACGCCATCACACATGGCCGGCACGCCGCCTGCAACCTGGCCCACCGCGTTCACGCTGTGCAGCGCATTGCGGATGATAGACGGGTAAACCTCATACGGCTGGTGGGCTGAAAGCATGTCGTTATAGGAGGTAATGATGGCGATATTGTTACGCAGCATGCTTTTCAGCGCGTCTTTATCACCAGGCTGGCAGGCGGCAAAGCCGTGGGCCAGATTCCCGCAGGCCAGCTGTGAGCGATGGACCGTTTCACTCTTCGCCTGTTCGATGCGGGCAAGGTAGGCAGCACGGGTCTCTTTCGAGCGTTCAACGATGCGTTGTGTTACGCGTAACAATGTCGGATTCATAAAAGCTCCTCTAATTTATCTGTCCAGGCTCGGGAGTTTACACAGTTTCTGACGGTTGTTAACAACGCTGAAACGCCTGATATCCGGAGCGCAGGGGCAAAATGTCTGAAGGGAGTGTAATAAAAAAAGCTCCGCGGGTGAATCCACGCGGAGCTTAAAAGATTAAAAATTATGCCACTTGCTGTGTTAGATCATGTTACCGGTAAAATAACACCTTTGGGCTAGAGATGGGGGTTATTCAAACTCGTTCCAGGAGCGGCC
The DNA here is from genome assembly GCF_049237385.1 of Enterobacter cloacae complex sp. IR5412. Classification (NCBI taxonomy): domain Bacteria; kingdom Pseudomonadati; phylum Pseudomonadota; class Gammaproteobacteria; order Enterobacterales; family Enterobacteriaceae; genus Enterobacter; species Enterobacter cloacae complex sp. IR5412. The sequence continues at coordinate 121,412 of NZ_JBMKHQ010000001.1, forward strand.
ATCACGGGTGATCATCGCAACGGAGGCGACAGGTCCCCATGTTCCCGCCTGATACGGTTTTGGCGCGTCCTGGTCGGCTGCCCACGCTTCGGTGATTGAGTCGACCCACTTCCACGCCTCTTCCACTTCATCGCGGCGGACGAACAGCGCCTGGATACCACGCATGGTTTCCAGCAGCAGGCGCTCGTAAGCATCGGCCAGATGCGTCTGGTTGAAAGTTTCAGAGTAACTCAGGTCGAGCTTGGTGGTTTGCAGGTTGTGTTTGTGATCAAGACCCGGAACTTTGTTCAGGATCTGAATATCCACACCCTCGTCCGGCTGTAAACGGATGGTCAGTTTGTTCTGCGGCAGTTCCTGCCAGGATTCTTTGAACAGGTTCAGTTCCGGATTTTTGAAGTAGACCACCACTTCGGAGCATTTTGCCGGCAGACGTTTCCCGGTACGCAGGTAGAACGGCACGCCGGCCCAGCGCCAGTCGTCGATATCCACGCGGATCGCCACAAACGTCTCGGTGTTGCTGGACTTGTTCGCGCCCTCTTCTTCCAGATAGCCAGGGACTTTTTTCCCCTGGGCAAAACCTGCGGTGTACTGGCCGCGCACGGTTTTCTCACGCACGTTGGAGCGGTCAATACGGCGCAGTGATTTCAGCACTTTCACTTTGGCGTCACGAATGCTGTCGGCCGTCAGATCTGACGGTGGAGACATGGCAATCATGCACAGAATTTGCAGCAGGTGGTTCTGGATCATGTCACGCATCTGGCCGGCCTGGTCGAAGTAGCCCCAGCGGCCTTCGATGCCCACTTCTTCCGCCACGGTAATTTCCACGTGGTCGATAGTGCGGTTGTCCCAGTTGTTCACAAACAGGGAGTTGGCAAAACGCAGCGCCAGCAGGTTCAGAACCGTCTCTTTACCCAGATAGTGGTCAATACGGTAAACCTGACACTCCTCAAAGAACTCGCCCACCTGGTCGTTGATTTCACGCGAGGTTGCCAGCGACGTACCCAGCGGCTTCTCCATCACCACGCGCGCCGGTTTGGCGTTCAGCTTCGCTTCGCCCAGACCTTTGCAGATGGCGCCGAAGGTGCTTGGCGGCATGGCGAAATAGTTAATGGTGACGCGATTTTCCTGGTCCAGCATTTCACCCAGACGGGTAAAGGCGCTTACATCGTTGACGTCCAGATTGCAGAAATCGAGACGCCCGCTCAGCTTATCCCAAAGGCTTTCATCGATTTTCTCTTTCATGAAGGTTTCGAGCGCCTCGCGCACGACTTTGGTATAAGCCTCCTTATCCCAGTCGGCGCGCCCTACCCCAAGAATTCGGGTATCGGGATGAATCTGGCCCGCTTTTTCGAGCTGATACAGGGAAGGCAGCAATTTTCGGCGTGCAAGATCGCCTTTCGCGCCGAAAATGACCAGGTCACATGCCTGGGCTGTTTGCGTTACCGCCATGTCATTCTCCTCAGTTAGATCTCCTGGTACTCTGCCAGGTATCGTTGTAATTTTATTACAATGCACTGTACTGCTTTTACGCGTTTCCTGAAACCATTAGCGCTTAACGACGCGTGCGATACGGTGATTTTTCGTCGCGCGGGCCATTACGCCCGTCTGGTGACGCAACAAACGTCGATTCTTTGCGCAACAGGGTCAGAGCAAAACCCGACGTCGATCAAGTAATGAAAAAAAACAACAACATTTCTTGTCGACGATTACCCTTTCGGGTGTCCCGGGGGTAATATCGGCTAAATCGAATCAAGGTTTCATCTCTATGAAATCGTTTATGCCCTCATGAGCGTCTTGTTAACAATGAACATGCTGGAAAAAATCCAGTTTCAACTGGAACACCTTAGCAAATCCGAGCGCAAAGTGGCCGAAGTTATTCTCGCCGCGCCCGCTCAGGCGATTCATTCAAGCATCGCCGCTCTGGCACAGGAATCGGGCGTCAGCGAACCGACGGTCAATCGATTCTGTCGTAGTCTGGACACCCGCGGCTTTCCTGATTTTAAACTGCATCTGGCACAAAGTCTGGCAAACGGTACCCCGTATGTTAATCGCAATGTAGATGAAGACGACAGTGTTGATGCTTACACCGCAAAAATATTTGAATCGGCAATGGCCACGCTCGACCATGTTCGCCAGTCTCTGGACATGAGTTCAGTGAATCGCGCGGTCGATCTTCTTACGCAGGCCAAACGGATTGCCTTCTTTGGCCTTGGCTCGTCCGCCGCCGTGGCGCATGACGCCATGAATAAGTTCTTTCGCTTTAACGTGCCGGTGATTTACTCCGATGACATTGTGCTGCAACGCATGAGCTGTATGAATTGTAGCGAAGATGATGTCGTGGTACTCATCTCCCATACGGGCCGCACCAAGAGCCAGGTGGAGCTGGCGCAACTCGCGCGTGACAACGATGCGATGGTCATCGCCCTGACGACGGCAGGTACGCCGCTGGCCCGGGAAGCAACGCTCGCCATTACCCTGGACGTACCGGAAGACACCGACATGTACATGCCGATGGTCTCCCGCCTGGCGCAGCTGACGGTCATCGACGTGCTGGCGACCGGTTTTACTTTACGCCGGGGCGCAAAATTCCGGGATAACTTGAAGCGGGTCAAGGAAGCCCTGAAAGAATCGCGTTTTGATAAAGAATTGCTTATAAAGAGCGATGTTCCCTAATAACGACGATGTACGATTTACGGCATTCGGTCCCCTCGCTACTGCCTTGCGATAGATGAAGGCCGATTCTATGTTCACGCAACACCAAAGTTGTTTCAGTCAACGGAGTATTACATGTCCAGAAGGCTTCGCAGAACCAAGATCGTCACCACCCTAGGCCCGGCCACCGACCGCGATAATAACCTCGAGAAGATTATCGCCGCGGGTGCCAACGTGGTGCGCATGAACTTCTCTCACGGTACGCCAGAAGACCATAAATTACGTGCCGACAAAGTGCGTGAAATCGCAGCTAAACTGGGCCGCCATGTTGCTATCCTCGGTGACCTGCAAGGTCCAAAAATCCGCGTATCGACCTTTAAAGAGGGCAAAGTCTTCCTCAACATCGGCGATAAATTCCTGCTGGATGCCAACCTGAGCAAAGGCGAAGGCGATAAGGAAAAAGTGGGTATCGACTACAAAGGTCTGCCTGCTGACGTTGTGCCTGGCGACATCCTGCTGCTGGACGACGGACGCGTACAGCTGAAAGTGCTGGAAGTTCAGGGTATGAAGGTGTTCACCGAAGTGACCGTCGGCGGCCCGCTCTCCAACAACAAAGGCATCAACAAACTCGGCGGTGGCCTGTCTGCCGAAGCGCTGACCGATAAAGACAAAGCGGATATCGTGACCGCAGCGCAGATCGGCGTGGATTATCTGGCCGTCTCCTTCCCCCGCTGCGGCGAAGATCTGAACTATGCTCGCCGCCTGGCGCGTGATGCAGGCTGCGATGCGAAAATCGTTGCGAAAGTGGAACGCGCTGAAGCGGTCTGCGATCAGGACGCGATGGACGACGTGATCCTGGCGTCTGACGTGGTGATGGTTGCCCGTGGTGATCTGGGCGTGGAAATTGGCGACCCTGAACTGGTCGGTATCCAGAAAGCGCTGATCCGTCGCGCGCGTCAGCTGAACCGCGCGGTGATCACCGCCACCCAGATGATGGAATCCATGATCACCAACCCAATGCCAACCCGTGCGGAAGTCATGGACGTGGCGAACGCCGTGCTGGATGGTACTGACGCGGTGATGCTGTCAGCCGAAACCGCTGCGGGTCAGTATCCGGCGGAAACCGTGGCCGCCATGGCGCGCGTCTGCCTGGGTGCGGAGAAGATCCCAAGCATTAACGTCTCCAAGCACCGCCTGGATATCCAGTTCGACAATGTGGAAGAAGCGATTGCGATGTCCGCGATGTACGCAGCCAACCACCTGAAAGGGGTCACGGCGATCATCACCATGACCGAATCTGGCCGTACCGCGCTAATGACGTCTCGCATCAGCTCCGGTCTGCCGATCTTCGCCATGTCCCGTCACGAGCGTACGCTGAACCTGACGGCGCTGTATCGCGGCGTGACGCCAGTCTACTTCGACAGCACCAACGATGGCGTGGCCGCCGCGCACGATGCCGTGAACCTGCTGCGCGACAAAGGTTATTTGGTATCCGGTGATATCGTTATCGTGACGCAGGGTGACGTGATGAGCACCATCGGCTCAACCAATACCACCCGCGTACTAACCGTAGAGTAAGCTCCGATCCCCTCTCCCCTAAGGGGAGAGGGGTGAAGGTTTCCTATTTCTTCGGGAAAAGCTCTTTACGCTTGTACGGCTCTGTTTCGCCAGGTTTACGCGTTTTGAGCAACTTCAGGATCCACGTATATTGCTCCTTATGTGGCCCCACCAGCACTTCCACCTCTTCATTCATGCGGCGTGCAATGGTGCGATCGTCCGCGGTCAGCAGGTCGTCCATCGGCGGACGTACCTCAATGCTCAGGCGATGCGTTTTACCGTCATAAACCGGGAACAGCGGGATCACGCGGGCACGGCAGACTTTCATCAGGCGACCAATCGCGGGTAGCGTAGCTTTATAGGTCGCGAAGAAATCGACGAACTCGCTGTGCTCAGGACCGTGGTCCTGATCGGGCAGATAGTAGCCCCAGTAACCCTGACGTACCGACTGAATGAAAGGCTTAATGCCATCGTTACGGGCGTGCAGACGTCCGCCAAAGCGACGGCGCACGGTATTCCAGACGAAATCGTAGATTTTGTTTCCCTGATTATGGAACATCGCCGCCATTTTCTGGCCCTGCGATGCCATTAACATTGCCGGAATGTCGACCCCCCAACCGTGCGGCACCAGGAAAATCACTTTTTCATCATTGCGACGCATCTCGTCGATGATTTCCAGCCCTTTCCAGTCAACGCGGTCGACGATCTTTTCCGGCCCTTTCAGCGCCAGTTCCGCCATCATCGCCATGGCCTGTGGCGCGGTGGTATACATGTCATCAATGATTGCTTCGCGTTCGACGTCGGTTTTATCCGGGAAGCAGTACAGAAGGTTTATTTGCGCCCGGCGGCGTGCGCTTTTACCTAAGCGCCCTGCCAGGCACCCCACTTTTCCGAGAACCGGATCGCGGAGGGAAGCAGGTAGTAACGCCATGCCAGCAAACGCGTATACGCCAAGCCAGGCGCCCCAGTTACGCGGGTGGCGAAAGGATTTTTCAAACTCGGGAATGTACTCAATATTGTTTTTTTTGGTTTCCATGCGGGTTCCAGGGTCTGGTGACGCAAAAATATATTCAGATAGTGTAGCGAGGCAGCCGTCCGCGTACAAAAGAAAAAGCCGGCGCACACTGACGCCGGCTTATTTTTGAGGGTGTTAGCTTAGTCGAAGCGCAGCTGTGGCATCACCTCTTTCACCTGCGCCAGGTAATCTTTGCGATCTTTCCCGGTCAGCCCTTCGGTGCGCGGCAGTTTCGCCGTCAGCGGGTTAACCGCCTGCTGGTTGATCCACACTTCGTAGTGCAGGTGCGGCCCCGTCGAACGGCCTGTGTTACCGGACAGCGCGATGCGATCGCCACGTTTCACTTTCTGGCCCGGTTTGACCAGCAGTTTACGCAGGTGCATGTAGCGGGTGGTGTACGTACGACCGTGACGAATAGCCACGTAGTAGCCAGCAGCACCACTGCGTTTCGCCATGACCACTTCACCATCACCTACCGCCAGCACTGGCGTGCCCTGCGGCATGGCGAAGTCAACGCCACGGTGCGGCGCTACGCGACCCGTTACCGGGTTCAGACGACGCGGGTTAAAGTTGGAGGAGACGCGGAACTGTTTCGCCGTTGGGAAACGCAGGAAGCCTTTTGCCAGGCCCGTACCGCTGCGGTCATAGAACTTACCGTCTTCCGCGCGAATGGCGTAGTAGTCTTTGCCGTCTGAACGCAAGCGAACACCCACCAGCTGGCTCTGCTCGCGCTTACCGTCCAGCATTTCGCGGGACATCAGGACAGAGAACTGATCGCCTTTTTTCAGTTTGCGGAAATCCATCTGCCACTGCATGGCTTTGATCACCGAGCTGATTTCAGCGCTGGTCAGGCCAGCATCGCGGGCACTGGAAACAAAGCTGCCGCCGACGGTCCCTTTCATCACGCTGTTAACCCAGTCGCCCTGCTGCATTTCACTGGTCATTTTGAAACCGTTTGCGGTGCGATCGTAGGTGCGGGTTTCGCGACGGGACATCTCCCAGGTCAGACGTTGCAGATCGCCGTCGGGCGTTAAGGTCCAGGAAAGCTGCTGACCAATTTTCAGGTTACGCAGCTCTTTATCGGATGCGGCAAGCTGGCTAATGTTGCCCATGTCGATACCGTACTGGTTCAGGACGCTGCTCAGCGTATCGCCAGTAGAAACAACATATTCATGAATGCCGGTTTCATTCTGGATCTTGTCATCCAGCTCATCCTGGGGAATAGCTTCATCTTCCTGTGCGGCCTGATCGATAGGCTCGCTGGCCTCAGGCAGCAGAGAGCGGATCTCGCTCTTCTCCAGTTCGATGGTTTTAATAATAGGGGCAGAACTCGGGTGGTAAACATAGGGCCGCCAGACGGCGACCGCTAACGTGAGAACTGTAAGCGACCCCAGCATAACGCGGTGGGGTCGAGGCAGATTGTTAAATGCCAGGGCGACAGAGCGGGCTATCTGTTGCACGTATTCACTTCCTCGTTAATCTCCTTTCAGGCAGCTCGCATACTGATTCGCCAGTTGGCTGAGGAACTGCGAATAGCTCGCTTTGCTCAACTGGATGTTCGTACCTAGCGGGTCAAGGGTTCCCATGCGCACGGATGTTCCCCTGGCCACGGCTTCTACGACCGCTGGCCTGAACTGTGGCTCAGCAAAAACGCATGTCGCTTTTTGCTCAACCAACTGTGTTCTGATTTCATGTAAACGCTGCGCACCAGGCTGAATTTCAGGGTTGACGGTAAAATGCCCCAATGGGGTCAGACCGTAATGTTTCTCGTAATACCCGTAGGCATCATGAAAAACGAAGTACCCTTTTCCTTTAAGCGGTGCGAGCTCGTTACCCACCTGTTTGTCGGTTGCGGCTAATTGAGCCTCAAAATCCTTCAGGTTGGCGTCGAGTTTGATTCGACTTTGCGGCATAAGTTCCACTAATTTGTCGTGGATTGCAACCGCTGTAAGCCGCGCTATCTCTGGGGAGAGCCAGAGATGCATGTTGTATTCACCGTGATGGTGATGGTCGTCACCTTTTTCGCCATGAGCATGGTCGTGGTCGTGTTCGTCGCCCTCGTCCTCAGCCCCTTTCATCAGCAACGGTTTCACAGCGGACAGCTCACCAATCGTCACCTGTTTCTCCGCAGGGACCTGTTTAGCGGATTTCTGCATGAACGCTTCCATCTCAGGACCAATCCAGACGACTAAGTCCGCGTTCTGTAAGCGTTTTACATCAGACGGACGCAGAGAATAATCATGCTCGGAGGCCCCGTCAGGCAGAAGAACCTCTGTGTCCGTCACACCGTCGGCGATGGCAGCGGCGATAAAGCCAAGTGGTTTAAGCGAAGCGACAACGGCAGCGTTAACATCTTGTGCTGTTGTCCCCCAAAGAGCAGCGGATAAAGCTGCGAAAAGAAGCGTATTTTTCTGTAACATAATGCGACTAATCATCGTAATGAATGCGTGGAATGTGATATTATAACATTCGATGACTTCTGCAAGCTTAAATTGACATGACGACTTTAGTTTCTCTTGAAAATGTTTCGGTCTCATTCGGCCAGCGCCGCGTCCTTTCTGACGTGTCGCTGAATCTGAAGCCCGGCAAAATACTCACGCTGCTCGGCCCTAACGGTGCAGGCAAATCGACGCTGGTGCGCGTCGTATTAGGCCTGGTAGCCCCTGACGCAGGTGTTATCGTCCGCGAGGACAAATTGCGTATCGGCTATGTGCCGCAAAAATTACATCTTGATGCCACCCTGCCCCTGACGGTGAGCCGCTTCCTGCGTATCCGTCCCGGTACGCGTAAAGCGGATATCCTACCGGCGCTAAAACGCGTTCAGGCGGGACATCTTGTTGAGGCGCCTTTGCAAAAGCTGTCGGGCGGTGAAACCCAGCGCGTATTGCTTGCCCGCGCCCTGCTCAGCAGCCCTCAGCTGCTGGTCCTGGACGAGCCGACGCAGGGTGTCGACGTCAACGGTCAGGTTGCGCTGTACGATCTTATCGACCAGCTCCGTCGGGAGCTTAACTGCGCGGTGCTGATGGTCTCCCACGATCTGCATCTGGTAATGGCCAAAACCGACGAAGTGCTGTGCCTGAACCATCACATCTGTTGTTCCGGCACGCCGGAAGTGGTGTCAATGCATCCCGAATTTATCTCCATGTTTGGCCATCGTGGCGCCGAACAGCTGGGCATCTATCGCCATAATCACAATCACCGCCATGATTTACAGGGACGAATTGTCCTGCGTCGGGGAAATGGACACTCATGATTGAACTGTTACTGCCCGGCTGGCTGGCCGGGATTATGCTTGCCTGCGCCGCGGGTCCACTCGGCTCGTTTGTCGTCTGGCGCAGAATGTCCTATTTCGGCGATACGCTGGCCCATGCGTCATTGCTGGGTGTCGCGTTTGGTTTGTTGCTGGACGTAAACCCGTTTTATGCGGTGATTGTCGTCACGCTGCTGCTGGCCGCCGGTCTGGTCTGGCTGGAAAAACGCCCTCACCTGGCCATTGATACCCTGCTCGGCATTATGGCGCACAGCGCCCTGTCGCTGGGCCTGGTGGTGGTGAGCCTGATGTCAAACATCCGCGTGGACCTGATGGCTTATCTGTTCGGCGATCTGCTGGCCGTCACGCCCGAAGATCTGATTTCCATTGCCATTGGCGTGGTGGTGGTGCTCGGGATCCTGCTGTGGCAGTGGCGGAATTTACTGGCAATGACCGTCAGCCCCGATCTGGCCTTTGTCGACGGCGTGAAGCTTCAGCGCGTGAAGCTGCTCTTGATGCTGGTGACGGCGTTAACCATCGGGGTGGCGATGAAATTTGTTGGCGCGCTGATCATCACGTCGCTGTTGATAATCCCTGCCGCCACGGCGCGTCGTTTTGCGCGTACGCCGGAGCAAATGGCCGGTATCGCGGTGATTATCGGAATGATCGCGGTGACGGGCGGCTTAACCTTCTCGGCGTTCTATGACACGCCAGCAGGGCCGTCGGTGGTATTGTGCGCGGCGGTGTTGTTTATTTTCAGTATGATGAAAAAGACCGCGCAGTAGTCAGCATGTCCCCGGTGGCGCTTCGCTTACCGGGGCTACCATTAATCGCTACTTACGGCATCGCGGGCGGCGTAATGCCGAAATGATTCCACGCCCGCACCGTCGCCATACGACCACGCGGGGTACGCTGTAAGAAGCCCTGCTGGATTAGATACGGCTCCAGCACGTCCTCGATAGTCTCACGCTCTTCGCCAATTGCCGCCGCCAGGTTATCCAGCCCCACCGGCCCGCCAAAGAACTTATCCAGCACCGCCAGCAGCAGCTTACGGTCCATATAGTCAAAGCCTTCGGCATCAACGTTCAGCATATCCAGCGCCTGCGCAGCAATGTCAGCCGAAATGGTGCCATCGTGCTTCACCTCGGCAAAATCACGCACGCGACGCAGCAGGCGGTTGGCGATACGCGGCGTACCGCGGGAACGTTTCGCCACTTCAAACGCTCCCTCTTCGCTCATATCCAGCCCCATGTAGCGCGCGCTGCGCCCCACAATATGCTGAAGGTCGGGCACCTGATAAAACTCCAGACGCTGCACGATACCAAAACGGTCGCGTAGCGGTGAGGTCAGCGAGCCGGCGCGGGTCGTGGCACCAATCAGGGTAAACGGTGGCAGATCGATTTTGATCGAGCGCGCGGCCGGGCCTTCGCCGATCATGATATCCAGCTGGTAATCCTCCATCGCCGGATAGAGCACTTCCTCCACCACCGGGGACAGGCGGTGGATTTCATCGATAAACAGCACGTCATGCGGTTCGAGGTTGGTCAGCATCGCCGCCAGGTCCCCTGCTTTCTCCAGCACCGGGCCGGAGGTGGTACGCAGGTTAACGCCCATTTCGTTGGCGACGATATTCGCCAGAGTGGTTTTACCTAACCCCGGCGGACCAAAAATCAACAGGTGATCGAGCGCATCGCCGCGCAGCTTTGCCGCCTGGATGAAAATCTCCATCTGAGAACGAACCTGCGGCTGGCCGATGTACTCATCCAGCAGTTTGGGACGGATCGCGCGATCCACCACGTCATCTGGCTGAATGGTGCCTGCCGATACCAGGCGGTCTGCTTCAATCATCCTTTACCTCACAATGCAGCGCGCAGCGCTTCACGAATCAGAGTTTCACTGCTGGCATCCGGTTTGGCAACTTTACTCACCATACGGCTGGCCTCCTGAGGTTTATAGCCCAGCGCCACCAGCGCGGCAACCGCTTCCTGCTCGGCATCATCATCCGTCGCTGGCCCGCCCGGTGAAGTCAGCACCAGATCGGCTGCCGGAGTGAACAGATCGCCATGCAGACCTTTAAAGCGGTCCTTCATCTCGACAATCAGGCGCTCGGCGGTTTTCTTGCCGATGCCCGGAAGTTTAATTAACGCAGCCGGATCTTCGCGCTCAACGGCATTCACAAACTGTGGCGCTGACATACCGGACAGAATCGCCAGCGCCAGCTTGGGCCCGACGCCGTTGGTTTTAATTAATTCGCGGAACAGGGTGCGTTCCTGTTTGTTATTGAATCCGTACAGCAGCTGAGCGTCTTCACGCACCACAAACTGGGTAAAGACAACCGCCTCTTTGCCCGCCTCCGGCAACTCGTAGAAGCAGGTCATCGGCATATGGACTTCATAGCCCACGCCACCCACTTCCAGCAGCACTAACGGGGGTTGTTTTTCAATGATGATGCCTCTGAGTCTGCCTATCACGTGACGCTCCTGCGTTCTGGATGAAATTAACTGCCGACATAATAAAAAAAGGCTGGATAAACATCCAGCCTGATTTGTCATTATCGTAATCTGCCTCGCGCCAGATTGAGCCTCGACTCGCTCATTTGCATCGCGTTCTGGCTGACGTGGCAGTGGGTAATCGCAATGGCCAGCGCATCGGCGGCGTCGGCCTGCGGGTTCGCCGGGAGCTTCAGCAGGGTACGCACCATGTGCTGCACCTGGCTTTTCTCCGCGCTACCTATGCCCACCACCGTCTGCTTAACCTGACGGGCCGCGTATTCAAACACTGGCAGGTCCTGGTTCACGGCGGCAACTATCGCCACGCCGCGCGCCTGCCCGAGCTTTAACGCCGAGTCAGCGTTCTTCGCCATAAAGACCTGCTCGATGGCGAAAAAGTCCGGCTGAAACTGGGTGATGATCTCCGACACGCCCGCATAAATGAGCTTCAGGCGCGACGGCAGATCGTCCACTTTGGTACGAATACAGCCGCTGCCGAGGTAGGTTAGCTGGCGTCCCACCTGACGGATAACGCCATAACCGGTGACGCGTGAGCCGGGGTCAATCCCGAGGATAATCGACATCACGCGTCTCCCATAAACGGTTTACAGGCTCTCATCAGAGAGTCGCTGCAACCTCATCAGAGATTTCACCGTTGTGATACACTTCCTGCACGTCGTCGCAGTCTTCGAGCATGTCGATCAGACGCAGCAGTTTCGGTGCGGTTTCTGCATCCATGTCCGCTTTTGTGGAAGGGATCATGGACACTTCAGCGTTATCCGCTTTCAGACCTGCCGCTTCCAGCGCATCGCGCACGGCACCCATCTCTTCCCATGCGGTGTAGACATCGATAGCGCCGTCGTCGTAGGTCACTACGTCTTCCGCACCGGCTTCCAGCGCCGCTTCCATGATCGCATCTTCGTCGCCTTTCTCGAAGGAGATGACGCCTTTTTTGCTGAACAGGTAAGCAACGGAACCGTCAGTGCCCAGGTTACCACCGGTTTTGGTGAACGCGTGGCGCACTTCCGCAACGGTACGGTTACGGTTGTCGGACAAGCACTCTACCATCACCGCCGTACCGCCAGGACCGTAACCTTCATAAATGATGGTTTCCATGTTCGCGTCTTCATCACCGCCCACGCCACGTGCGATTGCACGGTTCAGGGTGTCTCGCGTCATGTTGTTGGACAGGGCTTTATCCACCGCCGCGCGCAGACGTGGGTTAGAGGCCGGATCGCCGCCACCCAGACGCGCCGCTGTTACCAGCTCACGAATGATTTTGGTAAAGATTTTACCGCGTTTGGCATCCTGTGCCGCTTTACGGTGTTTGGTGTTGGCCCACTTACTATGACCTGCCATAAAAAGTTCTCCAAAAATCGCGCCTTCTCAGGCAGCGTTAATTACAAATTCTTCTATCGCCTGCCGGTTGCTCCATGACTTGGTCAGTGCGGCGGCATCCGCCGCATCCACCCAGCGGTAGGTCAGGTGTTCCGTGAACACGATCTCCCGCTCATGGGGAAGCGCAAGGCAGAACCACGATTCCGTATTGCGCTCAATTCCCGGTGCATAGCGATGACGTAAATGGCTAAAAATTTCAAACTCCACCGTGCGCTGACAGTCCTTCAGGGTCAGTTGCTCGCGAGCAACGTCAATGGCGACCTCTTCCTTTACTTCACGCGCGGCGGCCTGCGGCGCGGACTCCCCCTCTTCCAGACTGCCGGTAACCGACTGCCAGAAATCAGGATCGTCGCGCCGCTGCAACATCAGCACCCGCTTCGAGTCTTCTGCATAAATGACCACCAGAACCGAAACGGGACGCTTATATGCCATATCAGTTTTTCTCTTCCTTCTTCACCACCTCAATGCCCAGCTCAGCCAGCGCGGCCGGGTTGGCAAAGCTTGGCGCTTCAGTCATCAGACACGCCGCTGCGGTGGTTTTCGGGAAGGCGATAACATCACGGATGTTGTCGGTGCCGGTCAGCAGCATGGTCAGACGGTCAAGACCAAAGGCCAGACCCGCGTGCGGAGGCGTACCGTATTTCAGGGCGTCCAGCAGGAAGCCAAACTTCTCGCGCTGCTCCTGCTCGTTAATGCCCAGAATGCCGAACACGGTCTGCTGCATTTCACCGCTGTGAATACGCACGGAGCCGCCGCCCACTTCGTAGCCGTTGATAACCATATCGTAGGCATTCGCTACCGCATCTTCCGGTGCAGCCTTCAGTTCCGCCGCCGTCATGTCTTTTGGCGAGGTGAACGGGTGGTGCATCGCGGTCAGGCCGCCTTCACCGTCGTCTTCAAACATCGGGAAGTCGATCACCCACAGCGGCGCCCATTTGCTTTCATCGGTCAGGTTCAGGTCTTTGCCGAGCTTCAGACGCAGCGCGCCCATCGCATCCGCAACGACTTTCTTGTTGTCTGCGCCGAAGAAGATCATGTCGCCGTCCTGCGCGCCGGTGCGCTCCAGAATAGCTTCCACGATGTCCGCATTCAGGAATTTCGCAACAGGGCTGGTAATGCCTTCCAGACCTTTAGCACGCTCGGTTACTTTAATATAGGCCAGACCTTTCGCACCGTAGATCTTGATGAAGTTGCCGTAGTCGTCAATCTGCTTACGGCTCAGCGCAGCACCGCCCGGTACGCGCAGGGCAGCCACGCGGCCTTTCGGATCGTTAGCCGGACCAGCAAAGACCGCGAACTCAACGGCTTTCACCAGGTCTGCCACGTCCACCAGCTCCATCGGGTTACGCAGGTCTGGTTTGTCGGAGCCGTAGCGACGCTCGGCTTCCGCGAAGGTCATGATTGGGAAATCGCCCAACTCAACGCCTTTTACGTCGTTCCACAGGCTACGCACCAGGGCTTCCATCACCTCACGCACCTGCTCGGCGGTCATGAAGGAGGTTTCCACATCGATCTGGGTAAATTCTGGCTGACGGTCTGCACGCAGATCTTCATCGCGGAAGCATTTCACGATCTGATAGTAGCGGTCGAAGCCTGACATCATCAGCAACTGCTTGAACAGCTGTGGTGACTGTGGCAGCGCGTAGAATTTGCCCTTATGGACGCGGGATGGCACCAAGTAGTCGCGCGCGCCTTCCGGCGTGGCTTTGGTCAGCATCGGGGTTTCGATATCGAGGAAACCGTGGTCATCCATAAAGCGACGCACCAGGCTGGTGATTTTCGCACGGGTTTTCAGGCGCTGAGCCATCTCCGGGCGACGCAGATCCAGGTAGCGGTATTTAAGACGCGCTTCTTCGGTGTTGACGTGGTTGGAGTCCAGCGGCAACGCTTCTGCGCGATTGATAATCACCAGATCGGACGCCAGCACTTCGATAGCACCGGTCGCCATGTCGGCGTTGATGTTTTTCTCGTCACGCGCACGCACGGTGCCCGTCACCTGAATGCAGAACTCATTACGCAGCTCAGAGGCCAGCTTCAACGCATCAGCGCGATCCGGATCGAAGAACACCTGAACGATACCTTCGCGGTCACGCATATCAATAAAGATAAGGCTACCAAGATCGCGACGACGATTGACCCAACCACACAGGGTGACCTGCTGCCCGACGTGGGACTGACGCAGCTGCCCGCAATATTCTGTACGCATGAGATATCCCTTAATTAGCCGCAGGCTGATTGTCGCCTGTCTTACAGGCTACGATGTCGCAGCTTTCTGTATGTCACAACTGGATGAAAAAAGGCGGCTATTATACTGGAAATTCTGCCGCACGATAAGAGCGAAGCACGGCCTGACGCGTGTTTGCTGTGCTCTTATTGTCTATTCTCACAAAAATTAACAAAATTATCCGACCGATAACAGGCCATCCCGTCGTAAGGTGTAAAAAAGCAATTAATTTTACTGGAGTGACAATGTTAACGCTTGATGCCACCAAAACCGCCCTTGTGGTCATTGATTTACAGGAAGGGATCCTGCCTTTTGCCGGTGGTCCACACACCGCTGACGATGTCGTAAGCCGCGCTGCGCGTCTGGCGGAAAAATGCCGGGCCAGCGGTGCGCCTGTCGTCATGGTGCGCGTCGGCTGGTCCACTGATTTCGCCGAAGCGCTAAAGCAGCCAGTTGATGCTCAGGCCCCGGCGCATGCGCTGCCGGACAACTGGTGGACGTACCCGGTCTCACTCGGTAAACGCGACAGCGATGTAGAAGTCACCAAACGCCAGTGGGGCGCATTCTATGGCACTGACCTGGAGCTCCAGCTGCGCCGTCGCGGGATAGACACTATTATTCTGTGCGGGATCTCCACCAACATCGGTGTGGAATCCACCGCCCGTAACGCCTGGGAGCTGGGCTTTAACCTGGTGATAGCGGAAGATGCGTGCAGCGCAGCCTCTGCGGATCAGCATCAGGGCAGCATGACCCATATCTTCCCGCGTATTGGTCGCGTGCGCAGCACGGATGAGATCCTCAGCGCGCTATGATGTACGTGGGTTTGCCCCAGTGGTCGCACCCGAAATGGGTGCGCCTGGGTATTACTGGCCTTGAAGAGTATGCCCGACACTTTAACTGCGTGGAGGGCAATACCACGCTGTACGCCTTGCCCCGCGCGGAGATCGTCGAGCGCTGGCGCGAGCAAACCACCGACGATTTCCGCTTTTGCTTCAAATTTCCGGCAACCATCTCCCACAACGCCGCACTGCGAAACTGCGATGATTTAACCCACGAGTTTTTCACCCGGATGTCGCCCCTGGCAAACCGTGTTGGCCAGTACTGGCTCCAGCTTCCCGCCACGTTCGGTCCGCGCGATCTACAAGCCCTCTGGCAGTTTCTCGACGCCCTGCCCCACGATTTCACGTACGGTGTGGAGGTGAGGCATCCAGATTTCTTTGCCAAAGGCGACGCGGAGAAAGCGCTGAATCGCGGCCTGCATGAACGATCGGTCAACCGCGTGATCCTCGACAGCCGCCCCGTGCACAGCGCAATCCCGCACAGCGAAGCCGTTGTTGATGCCCAGCGCAAAAAACCGAAAGTACCGGTTCACGCCATTGTTACCGCGCAGAACCCGATGGTGCGGTTTATCGGCAGCGATAACATGCAACAGAATGAAGAGATGTTCGCCGTCTGGCTGCAAACGCTCGCGAAATGGGAGCAAACCACCACCCCGTACCTGTTTTTACATACGCCGGATATTGCCCAGGCACCTGAACTGGTCGATGCTCTCTGGCAGGCCTTGCAGCAGGCGGTTCCGTCGGTTGGCCCCGCGCCGTCCATCCCACAACAATCTTCTCTTTTCTGAAATCACCCCCTATCATAGAGACGTGCCATCTGCCAAAAACAGGGAGTTAGTATGGTCAGCGCGCTGTACGCGGTGTTAGGTGCATTACTGCTGATTAAATTTTCATTTGATGTTGTGCGCCTGAGAATGCAGTACCGCGTCTCCTACGGTGACGGGGGCTTTTCTGAGCTGCAAAGCGCAATCCGGATCCACGGCAACGCGGTCGAGTACATTCCCGTCGCGTTAATTTTACTGCTGTTAATGGAGATGGATGGCGCTGAAACCTGGATGGTGCACGTCTGTGGGCTGCTGCTGATTGCAGGTCGTTTGATGCATTATTATGGTTTTCACCACCGCCTGATCCGCTGGCGTCGTTCCGGCATGAGCGCGACCTGGTGCTCGCTTTTGCTGATGGTGCTGGCTAACCTTTGGTATATGCCGTGGGAGTTGGTTTTCTCCTTCCATTAGCGCACAATATGCCCCTTTATTTTTCCCGGATTTTTACGTTATGTCAGATCGCGACACGCTTTTTTCCGCGCCTATCGCCAGCCTGGGCGACTGGACCTTTGATGAACGGGTAGCCGAAGTCTTCCCGGATATGATCCAGCGCTCTGTTCCCGGTTATTCCAATATCATCTCCATGATCGGCATGCTGGCGGAGCGTTTTGTTCAACCCGGCACGCAGGTCTATGACCTGGGCTGTTCGCTGGGAGCGGCAACGCTGTCCATTCGTCGTAACGTTCATCACAAAGGCTGCAAGATTGTGGCTGTCGATAACTCACCGGCCATGGTTGAGCGCTGCCGTCGCCACATTGACGCGTATAAAGCCCCTACGCCTGTGGAGGTGGTGGAAGGCGATATCCGCGATATCGACATCCAGAACGCCTCGATGGTGGTCCTGAACTTTACCCTTCAGTTCCTGGTGCCGGACGATCGTCAGCGGTTGCTGGATAAAATTTATCAGGGCCTGAACCCGGGCGGCGCGCTGGTGTTGTCTGAGAAATTCAGCTTTGAAGACGCCAGCGTGGGCGAACTGCTGTTCAACATGCACCATGATTTCAAGCGTGCAAACGGCTACAGCGAGCTGGAGATCAGCCAGAAGCGCAGCATGCTTGAAAACGTCATGCTGACGGATTCCGTTGAAACACACAAAGCGCGCCTGCGCAAAGCCGGATTTGAACACAGCGAACTGTGGTTCCAGTGCTTTAACTTTGGTTCTCTGGTGGCGCTGAAAGCCGGAGACGCAGCATGATCGAGTTCGGTAATTTCTATCAGCTGATTGCCAAAAACCACCTATCCCACTGGCTGGAAACCCTGCCTGCGCAAATTGCCACCTGGCAGCGCGATCAGCAGCATGGTCTGTTGAAGCAGTGGTCCAACGCCGTGGAGTTTCTGCCTGAACTGACGCCTCATCGTCTGGATTTACTGCACAGCGTGACGGCGGAGAGCGAAGAGCCGCTCCCGGCCGGGCAGATCAACCGCATCGAAACGCTGATGCGTAACCTGATGCCGTGGCGCAAAGGGCCGTTCTCGCTGTACGGCGTGAACATCAATACCGAATGGCGCTCAGACTGGAAGTGGGATCGCGTTCTGCCGCATTTATCCGACCTGACCGGGCGCACCATTCTGGACGTGGGCTGCGGTAGCGGCTATCACATGTGGCGCATGATCGGCGCAGGCGCGCATCTGGCCGTCGGTATCGATCCGATGCAGCTGTTCCTGTGCCAGTTTGAAGCGGTGAGAAAGCTGCTGGGTAACGACCAGCGCGCGCACCTGCTGCCGCTGGGTATCGAGCAACTCCCTGCTCTGAAAGCCTTTGATACCGTGTTCTCGATGGGCGTGCTGTACCACCGTCGTTCCCCGCTGGAGCATCTCTGGCAACTGAAAGATCAGCTGGTCAGCGGCGGTGAGCTGGTGCTGGAAACGCTGGTCATCGAAGGGGATGAACATGCCGTTCTGGTGCCAGGCGATCGCTATGCGCAGATGCGCAACGTTTACTTCATCCCTTCCGCGCTGGCGCTGAAGAACTGGCTGGAGAAATGTGGGTTTGTCGATGTACGCATCGCCGATGTGTGCGTGACGTCGGTTGAGGAACAGCGTCGCACCGACTGGATGATCACCGAATCGCTGGAGCAGTTCCTCGACCCGGACGATCACAGTAAAACCATCGAAGGCTATCCGGCCCCGATGCGTGCGGTGCTGATTGCAACGAAGCCGTAGTATTTATCCCCTCACCCCGGCCCTCTCCCCAAAGGGGCGAGGGTGAAAAGACCGCACCGTGCAGTCCCCTCTCCCCTGTGGGGAGAGGGTTAGGGTGAGGGGCAAGAATAAAAAAAGGCCCCTGTTGAAATTGCAGGGGCCTGGTACAAGCAAGCATCATATTGGGCGACATGATGCGCGGTAAAAATCGGTACGTTGCTACACGTGATGACGTTCAATCAGCGATTTCATTTCCGCAACCGACTCTCCATCCACACCGTAGCGCGAGTACTCATCCGCTTCAGCATCCGTCGACATTGACAACCCTGTATTGCGATAACGCATGGGTGAAGGTATCCATTTACCCGCCGAGCTGTGTAGCTCTTCCACCCCTGCGTTTAAAAACAGTTCCAGATTGCTGGCGCGTACTCCTGCGCCCGCCATGATTATTGGAACACCGGAATGTGCTTTTAGTTCCGTAATTAATTTCAGTCCTTTTTCAGCCGAGGGCTGCTGGCCTGACGTCAGAACGCGCGCCACGCCCAGTTCTGCCAGCGTATCAAAGGCTTGTATCGGATCCTGACACATATCGAACGCACGATGAAAAGTGACCGCCATTCCCTGGGCTGCACGCATGACCTGGCGCATACGCGAAAGATCGATGTTTCCGTCTTCGTCCAGCACACCGATCACCAGGCCCGGAAAACCGGAATCACGGACGAGGGCGATATCCTCAAGCATGGCACTGAACTCACCCGCCGTATAACAAAAATCACCGCCGCGCGGGCGAATAATCGGGTGCACCGGAATGGTGATGGCCTGACGGGCTGATTTCAGCACGCCAAAGGACGGGGTTAATCCCCCTTCTTTCGGTGCCGCGCAAAGCTCGATGCGATCGGCCCCCTGCCGTTGCGCAGTGACGGCACACTCCACGCTGTAACAACAAATTTCCAGCAGCGCCATGTCATCCTCCTTAAATTTCACTCAACGTACCATCGTGGCACGTTGCCCGATTCGTGTCTGGATCGACGCTCACAGTGCTTACGCTTCGCTGGCGACGATCTGCTCAATAGTCCAGGGATGGAATTTCACCGTCACGTTGCCGTCCGTTACGGCAAGCGTAGGGTTCGGTAAGCGTTCGCGCTCACCTTTTGGCGAGCTGGTTTTGACGAAAATACCCGGCTGGCTTAACCCCTCGTCGGAAAGCAGCGCCAGCGCACGGGCGTTCAGCGTCTCGGGCTCCCCAGGCAGAACAATTTCGATATGCTCCCAGCCTTCGTGCGGATAACGCTTCTCTCCTGGCCAGGGCAGTTCCACAACGGTGAATTGCCAGTGCGCCACCGTAACCGGCGCGTGAAGTTTGAACAGGCAAATCGGGCGACCGTTAATGATATTCTCTGACAGCAGTTCACCGCACTGTTCAAAGCCACGCCGCCAGCGTTCTGCGGTGGCATTCTGGTGGCAGCGCAAAGAGATGTGATCGGCCTCAAGCGGCGCGATATCCAGCCCGAGACGGGTCGCAAGTTCTGTGAACGCCTGGGTGAAGCGCGGTAAATCTGCGGAAATATCATGCAGTTCGTCAATGGTGTGCCAGTTCGCCATAGGTCAGTCTCGTTTCGTGTCGCAAAGCCGCTAATTTACTCTGTTGCCCTCTGTCGACCAACCGCATAATCACGGTTTTTTCGACTGCATGATTATGCATACCGTCTTCGCCTGGATTCTGAGCGATCTTCGCCCCCCGCAGGGCTGACGCCCGAGGCCATTTGCAGTATACTCCCGCCCTAAATTCTTAAACTGGCGTGGGTGTTTTTTACCCGCATCAAAAACGTAAGGTATCCAGGTGAATATTCAGGCTCTTCTCTCAGAAAAAGTCAGTCAGGCACTGATTGCCGCAGGTGCGCCTGCGGATTGCGAACCACAGGTTCGTCAGTCAGCGAAAGTACAGTTTGGCGACTATCAGGCTAATGGCGTGATGGCAGTGGCTAAAAAACTGGGCATGCCGCCGCGACAGCTCGCTGAGCAGGTACTGACGCATCTGGATCTCACCGGCATCGCCAGCAAAACCGAAATCGCCGGTCCGGGCTTTATCAACATTTTCCTTGAGCCTGCGTTCCTGGCAAGCCACGTTGACGCGGCGCTGAAATCTGACCGTCTTGGCGTGGCTCAGCCAGAAGCGCAGACTGTGGTGGTTGACTACTCCGCGCCAAACGTGGCGAAGGAGATGCACGTCGGTCACCTGCGCTCCACCATTATCGGTGATGCGGCCGTGCGTACCCTGGAGTTCCTCGGTCACAAGGTGATCCGCGCTAACCACGTAGGCGACTGGGGCACGCAGTTCGGTATGCTGATCGCATATCTGGAAAAACAGCAGCAGGAAAACGCAGGCGAAATGGCGCTGGCAGACCTGGAAGGTTTCTACCGTGAAGCCAAAAAACACTACGACGAAGACGAAGCCTTTGCCGAGCGCGCGCGCAGCTACGTGGTGAAACTTCAAGGCGGCGATCCGTACTTCCTCGAGATGTGGCGCAAGCTGGTGGACATCACCATGTCCCAGAACCAGCTTACCTATAACCGTCTGAACGTGACCCTGACCCGCGACGACGTAATGGGTGAAAGCCTGTATAACCCGATGCTGCCGGGCATTGTGGCGGACCTGAAAGCCAAAAACCTGGCGGTGGAAAGCGAAGGCGCAACGGTAGTATTCCTTGATGAGTATAAAAACAAGGAAGGCGAACCGATGGGCGTGATCGTCCAGAAAAAGGATGGCGGCTATCTCTACACCACCACCGATATCGCCTGTGCGAAATACCGTTACGAAACCCTGCATGCGGACCGCGTGCTGTATTACATCGACTCCCGTCAGCACCAGCACCTGATGCAGGCGTGGACTATCGTGCGTAAAGCGGGTTATGTGCCGGATTCCGTGCCGCTGGAACACCACATGTTCGGCATGATGCTGGGTAAAGACGGTAAGCCGTTCAAAACCCGTGCGGGCGGCACCGTGAAGCTCTCCGATCTGCTGGATGAAGCGCTGGAGCGCGCCCGTCGCCTGGTGGCCGAGAAGAACCCGGATATGCCTGCTGACGAGCTGGAGAAACTGGCTAACGCGGTTGGGATCGGTGCGGTAAAATACGCGGATCTCTCCAAGAACCGTACCACCGACTATATCTTCGACTGGGACAACATGCTGGCGTTTGAAGGCAACACGGCGCCATACATGCAGTACGCTTACACCCGCGTACTCTCCGTCTTCCGTAAAGCCAGTATTGACGAAAGCGTGCTGGCGAACGCCACGGTGACCCTTACCGAAGACCGTGAAGCACAGCTGGCTGCCCGCCTGCTTCAGTTCGAAGAGACGCTCTCTGTGGTCGCGCGCGACGGTACGCCGCACGTTATGTGTGCTTACCTTTACGATCTGGCCGGTCTGTTCTCTGGCTTCTACGAACACTGCCCTATCCTGACCGCCGAGAGCGAAGCGGTGCGTAACAGCCGCCTGAAGCTGGCGCAGCTGACGGCGAAGACCCTGAAACTGGGTCTGGATACTCTGGGTATCGAAACCATAGAACGTATGTAAAAAAGAAACCCGGCGGTTGCCGGGTTTTTTTATAAATGAACGCCATCAGTCGTGAACGAGTACCTGGAAGGTATCTAATTCATACTCTCTGCCGTTATAGCCGATGCAGCAACCTCTGCTGAGGTGACTTCCAGCTTTACCCACAAAGAGACCGTTATCGAATTTTGCACGGGCAACGTAGAGCTTAGTGCCATTGGCCTCATGTCCCGCCTCAACCATATTCGGTGGGAAATGTTTATCCTTAACGTCTACCCATTTTAAAGCGCCCACGTAAACTTCAAATTCATTACAAAAGTGCTCTCTTCCTCCCCATGGGACCCATGCCGTATTGCCGAACACCCATTTCCCCGGATGAATCCCACCATTCACTTTTGCGCAAATAATAAACAATGGAGATGGTCCTTTGATACCAGGAACACCTATTTCATAACCTGCTACAGGCGCGTCCAATGGGATAAACTCATCCCTTTTCGCTGATTTCCACATAATGATGTCCTTTTCAGTCTAAATAATCATCCGTAGTTAAAATCATTAAAACTCAGAAATTGAATGAATGGCAAAGTCATTATTCAGGCTTTGAAAAATAATCACCTTAACCAGTGATTTTTCCGGGCCTTCCGCATGGATAAAACGGCGAAGCGCAATAAAGGTATGGAACTGGCCAGCCACAAGCTGGCTTCCGACATACAGTAGTGGGAAATAACCCGCACCATCAATATCCTTGAAAACCGTGTCGAACATATTGATATGTTCATCAGACATTTTATCGGCATGCATATTTACAGCAGGGTTAACGATAATACCGCCCATTGTATTTTCCATTGCATCACTCCTTGCATGAATATTAGAAGAATCTTAACGCAGATAAAAAATAGGATAAATACGGATTGTGTTTTGTGAAGAAAATCACGATTTAATACTAAGCGTAATGTATTGCCAGCCTAGTATTCACCCCATCAATATATAACACGTCTGATATTGATGGCGTAAGGTATTTTCCCGGTGCCATTATAAAAAAAGCCTCTTCTAAAAGAGGCTTTGCAGTAATGAGATTATTATTCAGGTATTAAAAATATTTCCGTAAATATTCCGTCAGACACAGAATCGCCATTGCCTGTCCATACGGCATCGAGGTCAGCGGTATCTGGCGGTAAAACGCCAGATCGCTGCCCATCCCCGTCCCGAAGGACGTTTGCAGCAGTTCCCCTTCCTGCGAGATGTTTTGCACGATACCGCAGATCGCTTTCTCCGCCACCTCTGCATACTCTGCGCCGACATACCGCTTGCGCACGGCTTTCAGAATGCCGTAGGCAAACCCTGCCGTGGCCGACGCCTCCAGATAAGAATCAGGATCGTCCAGCAGCGTATGCCACAATCCACTCTCATCCTGACATTTTGCCAGTGCGGCGATCTGCGCATTTAGCACCTGCACCAGATAGCGACGAACGGCGTTGTTTTCTGGCAGATCCACCAGTTCGAGGAAATCCGGGATCACGATGGTCAGCCAGCTGTTGCCGCGCGCCCAGCGGGCCCGGGCAAAGTTGTGATTGCCGTCGTAATTCCAGCCGTGGAACCACAGCCCCGTCTCACGATCCATCAGGTTCTGTACGTGGAGCAGGAACTGATAGATCGCCTCCTCGACGTACTCCGGCTTGTTAAGCAGCTTGCCGATTTTCGCCAGCGGCAGCACCGTCATCATCAGCGTGTCATCCCACATCTGCTGATGGTTCTCTTCCGCCAGTGTGATGTGCTGCATGCCGCCATGTTCGGTGCGCGGCATCTCCTTCATCGCCCATTCCGCCCAGCTTTCCAGCCACGGCAGCCAGGCCGGGTTTTTGGTCTCTTCGTAGCGATACGCCAGTGTCAGGAACGGCGACATGGTATTCACGTTTTTGGTGGTTGCGCCTTCTGCGAAACGGTCATTAAACCAGCTGTCGATAATCTCGCGCATGCCTGCGTCACCGGTCTGGCAGTAATACTGCCAGATACCGTACAAACCAACGCCGTGCGTCCATTCCCATCCGGCCCAGCCTTTGGTGTCGATCACGCGCCCGTCGTCCAGCCGCAGCAAAAACTCGCCCGTTTTGTCGTGGATATTGACCAGATTATGCGTCACCTTTTGAATCAGCGATTTCAGTTCATCCCTGGCGATAAAGCGCTCAGGCTGACGCAGTAACGGGCTATGTTTGACAGGCCAAACTTTCATCATCTTAACCTCTGTTGTATGTCGAATTCAGTACCGCACGATCCTTCAGTGAAGGGGCCGCCGGCTTGTTGCGATTCAGGTAACCGATATTGTTGTTGCCCCACAGGGATTCATACGGCATACCGACCAGCATCTCCACGGTGGCGCGGGCCTGCGGGGTCGCCGCCTCCGGCATCGCATGGCCGGACTCGCGCATTTTCGCGGTCTCTTCACGCAGGGTGCTGTGGGTCTGCAAATTGAGTTTGAAGCGCAGGGAGACCAGGAAGCCGCAGAACAGTACCAGAATGGTGCCGACGCTCAGGATCATCAGGATAGTGTGGCTCACTTCCGCAGGCTGCACTTTTTGACCGCTGACAAAGCCAGACATCTGCATCACGATCCCCACCAGCATTACCGCACCGGCCTGGGACGCTTTACGGGTCAGCGTCATGATGCCCGCGAAGATCCCTTCGCGACGCTGACCGGTGATCACTTCGTCCACGTCAGCAATGTAGGTGTAGGTATTCCACGGTACGTAGTTGATACCCCCGCGGCCAAGACCGGCAACCGCAGAGATCAGCAGCAGCAGAGCGTAAACGTCGCTCAGGCCCGCGTAATAAAGCACCGCGTAAGAGAGCGAGGCCAGGCCAAACAGCACGACCACCATGCGGTAAGACGGCGCAGGTCCGAAGCGAATGCACAGCGGGATCATGCCAATCACGGCGAGGAACTGGAAGATGGCCATCGTGCCCAGCAGGTTGGACGCCATGGATGCTTCCTGCATCAGCACAAACACCACGTAATAGGTGAATACGGCGTTGAACACATCCTGGGCAATATAGCCGCCGAGATACATGCCCAGATGCTGGCGGAAAATCTTGATACGCAGCGTCGAACTTAATTCGACAAAAAGACGATTCAGGCTCTGTCCCAGGGTCAGCTTTTTCTTCTCTTCTTCAGCGCGCAGGGCTGCTTCAGACCACTCTTCCCGCGGACGCTCCCAGGTGAAGAACCAGACGAAAGTAAGCATCAGCGCGCAAAGTACGGAGAAGACCAGGCTTGCATAGAAGAAGGAGATCGCGTTGTCTTTGCCGAAATGCGTGAGCAGGATCCCCGGCAGAAAGGAGGCCAGAATGGCTGACATCTGGGCCATGGAGATACGCGCCCCGGAGAATTTGGTTTTTTGTTTGAAATCGTCAGTCATTTCCGGCACCAGCGTTTCATACGGCACCAGAATCATGGTGTAAACAATATCAAAGATCAGATACGTCAGCAGGTAATACCAGAAACTCATGTCCCCTACCCACATCAGCGAGTAGCTGAAAACGCAGGGAATACCGAGCAGGATGAAGAACTTACGCCGGCCAAAACGCTTACCCAGCCAGGTGGTACCAAAATTATCGGTTAAGAAGCCCATTAACGGACTGACAACCGCATCCAGCACCCTTGCGGCGGCGAAGATAAAGGTTGCTTCAATCGGTGTGAGTCCACAGAAGGTCGTATAAAAATACAAAAGCCAGGCGGCCGTCAGGGCGGTAGTCCCCGCTCCGAGGAAGTCCCCTGAACCGTAAGCAAGATAATTTGCGAGTCCAATTTTACGTGTTTTCATTGCCGTCAACCCTAATCAGTTTTGGGAGACTCCCTGTAAGCAAACCTCGTCCGGGAGTTTTTACACGGCTACAGTAAAAGTATCGACCTGGTGAAACCTTTCTGTTTCTGCCATCTCAGGGTGGTGAATGGCAAAAATGCAAAGAGTGTCAATACGCGTGTCACTGATTTATAAAACAGCGTTTCTTTTGTATCAAAAGGGAAGGTCAATTTTGCGAGCCAGCCTTCAGAAATGCCTGAAGACTGGCGAAAAGGCGGGCAGTTAGCGGTAGTTGACGAGCACCTCGTTGCGCTGAACCCTCAGCGCCGGGATCAGACGTCCGCCGCCTGGCACTTCCCAGATAAAGCGTAAAGGTTCCTGAGCAGACACCCCGTTGAAGGCCTGGGTGATGCCACTTTGGCCCTCGATTTCCGCGCAGCGGGTCAGCGAGCACAGCCGCACCCGCAACCCGGCCGGTGTGGGTCCCGTCAGGGTGTAATTCCAGGCCACCAGCGTCATCTGCCCGGAGACGGGCTCAGAGGCTGACAGCGGACGGGAGGAGATCGACTCCCCCCGATGGTTGAGCGTTAAGCCGATACTGCTGGCCTGCCATGCCCCCTCGCCTGCGGCCTGCACCGCCAGCGGGAAAAATAAGATCCACAGCCACTTACGCATTATTTCCCTCCTATGGTCGCCGTCATGCGAATATTGCGGTTATCGGACAGCTCCATATTCGACAGCACCACCAGCTGGTTCAGGCTCCGGCGCAGGAAGCGCGACAGCAACGGACGCAGCGCATGATTCACCAGCAGCACCGGCGGCGCGCCCAACATCTCCTGACGCGCCAGCGCCTCCTGGGTTTGCGCCAGCAATCTGTCCGCCAGACCCGGCTCCAGCCCGCCACCGCCCTGTAGGGCCTGAAGCAGCAGACGTTCCAGCGGCGTGTCCAGGCCAATCACCTGCACTTCGCCGGTTCCCGGGAACCATTGCTGGGTTATGGCGCGCCCGAGCGCCACGCGCACCACCGCCGTCAGCTCATGTGGATCGCTCTGGAGCGGCGCATGCTCGGCCAGTGTTTCCAGAATGGTGCGCATATCGCGGATCGGCACCTTCTCATCGAGCAGATTTTGCAGCACTTTGTGCAGGGTGGTTAAGGTCAGCACGCCCGGCACCAAATCTTCGGTCAGCTTCGGCATCTCCTGCGTTACGCGGTCAAGCAGCTGCTGCGCCTCCTGACGTCCAAACAGTTCCGCGGAGAACTGGCCAATCAGATGGTTGAGGTGCGTCGCGACCACGGTACTGGCCTCAACAACCGTGTAACCCTGGATCTGCGCCTGCTCTTTCAGGGCGCTCTCAATCCAGATGGCCGCCAGACCAAAGGCCGGGTCGGTCGTCTGCTCACCCGGCAACGTGCCTGCGGCCGTGCCAGGGTTAATCGCCAGCCAGCGGCCGGGGTACGCATCACCGCTGCCGATTTCCACCCCTTTCATCAGGATGCGATAGCGTGCGGGCGGGAGATCCATATTGTCCCGGATATGCACCACCGGCGGCAGGAAGCCCATGTCCTGGGCGAATTTTTTACGAATGCTGCGGATACGGCCAAGCAGTTCGCCATCCTGCTGGAAGTCCACCATCGGGATAAGGCGGTACCCCACTTCCATCCCCAGCGAATCTTCGAGCTGAACGTCGTTCCAGGTGGCTTCCACCGCCTGGGTGTTCTCAGGCATTTTGACCGGCGCTGGCTCTGCCTTAGGCTGCGTTTCGCGGCCACGCATCCACCAGGCAAGGCCCAGCAGCGCGGCAGTGAACAGCAGGAATACCAGGTTTGGCATGCCCGGCACCATACCGAGCAGGCCCAGTACCGCCGCGGAGAGCAGCATAACGCGCGGGTTGCTGAACAACTGCCCCACCATCTGCTCGCCTACATCCTGATCGGTGCTGACGCGGGTCACAATTACGCCCGCCGCGGTGGAGATCACCAGTGCCGGGATCTGCGCCACCAGACCATCACCAATGGTCAGCAGCGTATAGCTTTCGGCTGCGTGGCCCATGTCCATGCCGTGTTGCAGCACGCCGACGAGCAGGCCGCCGACGACGTTAATCACCATGATCAGAATGCCCGCGATGGCGTCACCGCGCACAAACTTACTCGCACCGTCCATGGAGCCGTAGAAATCTGCCTCCTGGGTCACTTCGGCACGGCGTTTTTTTGCTTCATCTTCCGCAATCAGCCCGGCATTCAGGTCGGCGTCGATTGCCATCTGCTTGCCCGGCATCCCGTCGAGCACGAAGCGCGCGCCCACTTCTGCGATACGCCCCGCCCCTTTAGTGATAACCATGAAGTTGATTATCACCAGAATGACGAACACCACGATACCGATGGCGAAGTTGCCGCCCACCAGGAAGTGACCGAAGGCTTCGACCACCTTTCCCGCCGCCGCCGCGCCGGTGTGCCCTTCCATCAGGATGATACGCGTGGAGGCAACGTTCAGCGCGAGGCGCAGCAGCGTGGTGAACAGCAGGATCGTTGGAAACGCGGCGAACTCCAGCGTGCGCTGGGTGAACATCGCCACCAGCAGCACCATGATGGACAACGCAATGTTGAAGGTGAAAAGCAGGTCGAGGATAAATGCCGGTAACGGCAGCACCATCATCGACAGAATTAGCAGGATCAGAATCGGTCCGGCAAGGATCTGCCATTGCGTCGATTTCAGGTTGCCGGGCAGGCGCAACATTGCCACCAGATTAGCCATCAGTGTCCTTCTCGTTCAAAAAATCCAGTGCTTCAGGCACCGGAAGGTTCTCAGGTTTTACAGGTCGTTGACCGCCCGCTAAACGCCAGCGTTTCAGTTGCCACACCCAGGCCAGCACCTCTGCGACAGCGGCGTAGAGCTGGCCCGGGATCTGTTGTCCAATTTCCGCGTGGCGATACAGCGCACGGGCTAATGGCGGTGCTTCAAGGATCGGTACGCGGTTTTCCGTCGCGATTTCACGAATGCGCAGCGCAATCAGCCCGGCCCCTTTCG
Source organism: Enterobacter cloacae complex sp. IR5412 (assembly GCF_049237385.1). Lineage (NCBI taxonomy): Bacteria > Pseudomonadati > Pseudomonadota > Gammaproteobacteria > Enterobacterales > Enterobacteriaceae > Enterobacter > Enterobacter cloacae complex sp. IR5412. The sequence continues at coordinate 150,175 of NZ_JBMKHQ010000001.1, forward strand.
CCACCACTTTCGGTGCGCTCATTTTGTTTTCGTCGTACTGAAGCGCCACGGAGTAGTGGGTCGGGTTAGTGACAATCACATCGGCTTTCGGCACATCTTCCATCATGCGACGACGCGCGGCAGCACGTTGCATCTGGCGGATACGGCCCTTGACGTGCGGGTCGCCTTCCATCTGTTTATATTCATCGCGAATATCCTGACGCGACATTCGCAGCTTCTTGATATGGGAAAAGATCTGGAAGATAACGTCGAACGCCACCATCGGAATAATGCTGAGAACCACCAGCAGCGAGCCTAATCCGACCAGGTTCAGGGCATTCTTCATCGCCGTCATGGGGGATTCACTGATCAGACGCATCATCTCCGGCCAGTGGTGCCACAGAAAAAACCCGGCAGCACTGCCCATAAGAAGCGATTTCAGGATCGCTTTAAGAAGCTCAGCCCCGGTTTGAGCTGAAAACATTTTCGCAATACCGGGTAGCGGGTTGAGCTTGGAGAATTTCGGTTGCAGCGATTTACCGCTGAACACCAGGCCACCGAGCATGACCGGCGAAACAAGAGCCACGATGACCACCCCGGCAATCAACGGCAGCAGAGCGATCATGGCGCTTTTTACCAGGTTGATGATCTGAATGAGGATCAGATTGGGGTCATTGACCATGCTGTGATCAAAACGTAAGCCAGCAGAGAGCATTCCCGCCAGTCTGCGGGCAAGCATCTCCCCGCCCCACCAGATTATGCAGACGCCCACCACCAGGATCAGCAGGGAGGTCAGCTCTCGGGATCGGGGGATCTGCCCATCCTCACGGGCTTTTTCAAGTCGGTGGGGTGTGGGGGCTTCTGTTTTGTCGTCGTTCTCTTCTGCCACTGTGCCTGCTCGCAGCCCATTAATTCACGGGTATCATGCCAGCGCAGAGAAAATCCAATGGCGGGAAAAGCCCGTTTATTCGGGCTCTTTTCGCTGTTTTTGTTCTGAACCACCTCAGGCCGCGTTCACAGCCTGAGGCAGAAGGGCAATCAGAAACCAAGACTGTCCAGCAGATCGTCCACCTGATCCTGGCTTGCCACCACGCCCGCTTTGCTGGTGTCAAGCTGTGGACCATTGAGCAGGCTTTCGTTCTCGCGTTTTGGTCGGGCAGCCGGTTCCGGAATATTTTCCAGCAGCACCATCAACAGCTGACGTTCAATCTCCTGAATCACATCCATCATGCGCTTGATCACCTGGCCGGTGAGGTCCTGGAAATCCTGCGCCATCATGATGTCCAGCAGTTGCGCATTGGTGAAGCTGGTGTGTCCTGGCACATCGCCCAGGAACTGACGGGTGTCCGTTACCAGTTCGCGGGCATCCGCCAGCTCAATGGGGTTCTCAAACCACTCATCCCAGCGTTGGGTCAGCGCTTTCGCCCCCTTCTCCATCGCATCCTGGTGCGGCTGTGACGCCTCAACGCTGTTCAGCGCTCGCTCGGCCGCCTGCGCGGTCATCTGCACCACGTAGTCCAGACGGTCGCGCGCGTCGGGGATGGCTTCCGCCGCTTCGGCGATAGCCTGGTCCAGCCCCAGCTCACGGAGGCTGTCGCGCAGCATGCGGGTCAGGCTACCAATACGGGCAATAATGTCGCTCGGCGAATGTTCTTCAACGGGTTTCATAGCAGGTTGCAACATTTCCATCACCTCACATGCCGAGTTTCTCGAAGATCTTCCCGAGCTTCTCTTCCAGAGTCGCCGCGGTGAATGGCTTCACCACGTAGCCGCTTGCGCCCGCCTGTGCAGCGGCAATAATGTTCTCTTTCTTCGCTTCTGCGGTCACCATCAGCACCGGCAGAGAGGCCATGCCTGCATCCGCGCGGATGGTTTTCAGCAGTTCGAGACCGTCCATGTTCGGCATGTTCCAGTCGGAAATCACAAAACCAAACCCGCCAGCCTGGAGTTTGTTCAGCGCATCCACCCCGTCTTCTGCTTCTTCAACGTTGTTGAAGCCTAGCTCTTTTAGCAGGTTGCGCACAATGCGACGCATGGTGGAAAAGTCATCCACAACCAAAAACTTAAGCTCTTTATCCGCCATAAAATAATACTCCTGAGTCAAATACGTATTGCCTGTCCGGCACTGATTTTCGCCAGCATCTGCTGGCTTACCTGGCTAAGATCGACCACTTCGCTTACGCCACCCATATTGATGGCCTCGCGCGGCATGCCGAACACCACACAACTTGCTTCATTCTGCGCAATCGTCCAGGCGCCAGCCTGGTGCATCGCGAGCATTCCGGCGGCGCCGTCGTTGCCCATCCCCGTCAGGATCACCCCCACGGCGTTGCGCCCCGCATGTTTCGCCACCGAATGAAACAGCACATCCACCGACGGACGGTGCCGGTTAACCGGCGGCCCGTCATGAATTTTGATTTGATAGTTCGCCCCGCTGCGCGCCAGCTCCATATGTTTGTCACCCGGGGCGATATACGCGTGACCTGGCAGCACGCGCTCGCCGTCTTCCGCCTCTTTCACGCTGATCTGGCACAGCTTATTCAGGCGCTCCGCGAATGAGCGGGTAAAGCCCGGCGGCATATGTTGCGTAATCAGGATACCCGGGCTTGAGAGCGGCAATGGCTGGAGTACATGGCGAATTGCCTCTGTTCCTCCGGTTGACGCCCCAATGACCAGCAGTTTTTCCGAGCTGAGTAACGGTCCGGCCTTCAGGGTTGCCGGCGCGGCCATCGGCTTGTGGGCCGCCAGTTTTGCGCGCGACGCGGTACGGATTTTCTCGGCGATCATCTCGCTGTACGCCAGCATCCCCTCGCGAATGCCGAGCTGCGGCTTGGTGACAAAATCCACCGCCCCCAGCTCCAGCGCGCGCAGGGTTATCTCCGAGCCTTTCCCGGTCAGGGAAGAGACCATCACCACCGGCATCGGGCGCAGGCGCATTAATTTTTCCAGGAAATCGATGCCATCCATGCGTGGCATTTCGACATCCAGCGTCAGCACGTCGGGGTTATATTTTTTGATTAAATCCCGCGCGACCAGCGGATCGGGCGCTGTTGCCACCATCTCCATATCGCTGTGGCTATTGATGATTTCGGTCATGATCTGACGCATCAGCGCCGAATCATCGACAGACAATACCCTGATTTTACTCATGCTTTTTCCTTACTCAGCGCATAAACCGTTTGCCCACGCAGGCTAAACTCACGCACGAGGTTGCTGAAGTTTTCCGAGTGCCCGGCAAACAGTAAACCGTCAGGCTTGAGCAACGGAACAAAGCGACGCAGAATGTCCTGTTGCGTCGTTTTATCAAAATAGATCATCACGTTACGGCAAAAAATGGCGTCGAATGGCCCCGGCACGTTGTACTGCTTATCCAGTAAATTAACGGGAGCAAATTCCACGCAGTTCGCCAGCTCCTGGCGTACGCGCACCAGTCCTTCATGCGGGCCGGTACCGCGCATGAAGTAACGCTGTAGCTGCTGAGGAGACAGCGTTTTTAGTTCATCCTGGCGATAAACGCCGTTACGGGCTTTTTCCAGCACTTCGGTGTCGATGTCGCTGGCGTACACTTTCCAGCGGCCCGGCGCCATTCCCAGGGTGTCTGCAAGGGTGATGGCCAGCGAGTACGGCTCTTCCCCGGTAGAGGCTGCCGCGCTCCAGACGCGATACTCTCCGCTACGGCGACGGGCGTGTTCCGCCAGCACCGGGAAGTGATGCGCCTCGCGGAAAAACGCGGTCAGGTTGGTGGTTAATGAGTTGATAAATGCCTGCCATTCGGCGCTGTTCTGGTTCGCTTCGAGCATGCTCAGATAGCGGCCAAAATCATCCAGCCCCAGCGTGCGCAAGCGCCGCACCAGCCGGTTGTAGACCATGTCTCGCTTATGGTCCGCAAGCACGATCCCCGCACGCTGGTAGATTAACTGACATATCCGACGAAAATGCGCGTCGGACAGCGCGAGGCGCTGTGTCATCTGCAACAATAATGACGTTTGCCCTGAGGGCATGGGTGATGTCATAGCGCCTTCTCAATCACATTCAGGATACAACGGGTACGGCCTGTGACCGTCCGACTTCTGTTACTGCTTCAACGTGCTCTTTCACATTAAATACGGCGACCAACCCGGTAAGGTGATCCGCCTGGTTTGCCAGCTGATCGGTAGCCGCCGCCGCCTCTTCCACCAGTGAGGCGTTCTGCTGCGTAACCTGATCCATCTGTGTAACGGCCTGCGCCACCTGCTCAATACCACGGCGTTGTTCATCAGACGCCGAGGCAATCTCGCCCATAATGTCGTTAACCCGCGTCACGGAGGTGACAATCTCGTGCATGGTCTGCGCGGCGGTATCCACCAGCGCGGAGCCCTGCTGAACGCGGGAGACCGACTCTTCTATCAGCCCTTTGATCTCTTTCGCCGCGTTGGCGCTGCGACTGGCGAGGTTTCGGACTTCACCGGCAACCACCGCGAACCCGCGCCCCTGCTCTCCGGCACGCGCCGCTTCAACGGCCGCGTTCAGCGCCAGAATATTGGTCTGGAACGCGATACCGTCGATGACGCTGATAATGTCGCCAATTTTCTGCGAGCTGGCGGCAATCTGCTGCATCGTGCTGGCGACGTGAGAAGCCTGGTCGCCCCCACGTTTCGCCGTCATCGCCGCCTGTTTTGACAAGTCGGACGCCTGACGCGCGTTATCGGCGTTCTGGCTTACCGTCGCGGTCAGTTGCTCCATGCTGGCCGCCGTCTGCGCCAGCGATGCCGCCTGTTGTTCGGTGCGGGATGAGAGGTCGTTATTGCCTGCCGCAATTTCGGAGATCCCGGTATGCATGGCGTAACTGCCCTGACGAACATTGCTTACCGTTTCCCGCAGCGAACTCTGCATCGCCTTCAGGCTGGCGAAAATCGCTGATATTTCATTCCTGCCATACACGGCCACCGGACGCGCCAGGTCGCCCTTCGCCATACTGTCGAAGTGGCTGCTGACGATCGCCAGCGGCTGGACGATCATTTTGCGCGACCACCACAGCGAGCCGCCGGTCAGCAGGGCGGCCAGGATCACCATGGTCAGGAAAATCACCCCTGACATGCGGTAGCTGGTACGGCTGTCCGCACCGGCACGCGCCACAAACTGGTTAATATCCTGCTGCCATGCGTTAAAGCTGTCGTCAAATGCCGCCTGAGACGCCTGCACCGGCGCGGTCAGGAAGTCAGAGAGCTGGTTGTTCTCCAGCCACGTCGCCTGATGGTCGAGATCGCCGTACCACACATCAAAGTTCTTTTTCATGGCGACCTTCAGCGTTTTCTCTTTCTCACTCACCGCCTCCTGCGCCGTAAACGCCTTAAACTGCGCGTCGGCCTGCTTCAGGCTGTTGCGGGCCACGACCATCAGCGCCTTAATATCATCCGGCGGATAACTCAGCGCGGTTAACGTCCCTGCTTTGTTCAGCGCAGTGCTTGCCTGCAACAGCACGGCACGCGTTTGTGCCAGTGCGGAGCGCTGCTGATTGCTCGTCTCAACTTCCTGCAAATTCTGATAGCCATCGCGAAACGCCCAGAAAGACAACCCGTTACTGCCAACCTGCAAAACCCCACACAGGATCAGAATCAAAAACAGTGTGGTCGAGATACGAATACGATTTAACATCCACGCTCCCATCAAGCGGCAAGCAGCCGCGGTTTAATTGTCAGTCAAAATGTTTCCCAGTTTTCATCTTGTCCGGTCACCGCTGCGCGCGTAGGTTTTGTCACGGGCGCCGGGGTTGCTTCGCTGTACGCCGACCGCGAGCTGACCGTATTTGTTGTTTTTGAAGTAAGACGGAACGCCGAGACGGCCATTTTCAGGCGGCTCGCCTGATCCTCAAGCGCAGCGGCCGCGGCAGCGGACTCCTGCACCAGGGCGGCGTTTTGCTGCGTCACACGATCCATTTCCGATACCGCCAGAGCGACCTGGTCAATACCACGACTCTGCTCATCCGATGCAGAGGCGATTTCACCCATGATGTCCGTCACGCGCGTCACGGCATTCACGATGTCATTCATGGTTTCACCCGCACTTTCCACCAGCACCGAGCCGGTATCCACGCGTGAAACAGAGTCTTCAATCAGGGCTTTGATCTCTTTCGCCGCATTGGCGCTGCGGCTGGCGAGGTTACGTACTTCGCCAGCGACCACGGCAAACCCACGTCCCTGCTCGCCCGCACGCGCCGCTTCAACGGCCGCGTTCAGCGCGAGAATGTTGGTCTGGAAGGCGATGCCGTCGATAACGCTGATGATATCGGCGATTTTCTTCGAGCTGTCGGCAATGTCATGCATGGTTTTCACCACGCCGTCGACCACCCGACCGCCGCGCTGGGCGGTGTCGGACGCGCTTTCTGCAAGCTGCGACGCCTGACGGGCGTTGTCGGCATTCTGCTTCACGGTCGCGGTGAGCTGCTCCATGCTGGCCGCCGTCTCTTCCAGAGCGGACGCCTGCTGTTCGGTACGGGACGAGAGATCGTTGTTGCCCATCGCGATTTCACTCGTGCCGGTATAGATGGCATCCGCCCCCTCGCGCACGTTGGCGACGGTATCAATCAGCGAACGCTGCATATGGTCGACGCTGGTCGCCAGCTCGGTGATCTCGTTGCGACCAGAAACGGTCAGCGTTTTCGTGAGATCGCCCCGGCCAATATCGCGGATATGGGCAATGACGCGGCCAAGCGGGTTAAGAAGGATATGACGAATGCCGTACCACACGGCCACCAGCACGATAACCAGCGCGAGGGCGAGCACCGCCATCTGCCATTTCGCGAAACGGTAGTCGTTCTGGCTTTGCGTAAAGGCGGAGTGATAAAGCTCGCCGCTGGCTTTGGCGTACTCGCCGAGCGCCGCGCCGAGTGCGTTCTGCATGCCCTGGGTCGGCTGCGCGAAATAGGCATCCATATTGCCCTTCTCCAGGAACTGCACCAGCTCCGTGAGGCCGGCGAAGTAGGCCTGATATTTTTCATCTATGTTCGCGCTCGCCTGCGCCATTGCGGGCTGAGGGGCGATTTTTTTGAAGGCCTCGTAATGTTTCGCCGCGTCTACCAGGGTGGCGCGCGCATTCTTCAGCAGTTCCGTTTTTGCGCTGCTCTGCTGGTTGTTCGGATCCATCATCATGCGGGCAGACGAGCGGCTCAGATTGATACGAGTCTGCAACATCAGATCCCAGGTCGTGGTCAGTTCGCTTTGCTGCATCCGCAAGTCGTTCGAGGCCGCGAAGCTGTCCTGGTTCTGTTTTAACGAGGAGAAAAAGAGGCCGCCAGAAATAAGCTGAAGAAGTGCGAAAATGACCAGCACCATCATAAGCATTGTGACAACGCGGATACGGTTCAACATACAACACCTTCTCATCGATTGATTAACGGTGTTATCGGCAGGGGCCACGGGAACTTTACATTTGCGAAAGGGAAAAGCGCGGGGAGTCAGAACGCGACGTCAACGATCAGCGTGTCGGTGTAGGTTCCGGCAGGCGGCGTGGCCTGGCTGGTCAGGACCTTAGCGCTGTAGTTATAGGTGCGTAAAAGCCCGTCGGTACTGACCTGGGATGAGCTGGCGCTGGCCCAGCGCTCGCTGCCACTGCCGCCCCAGCGGTTGCTGGTCGCCTCTTTATAGATGTCGTAACTCATAAAATTGCTGCCGCTAACCATACGACGAACGTTGTTCAGGGCGTTTGCTCCATTATTAATGCCTATGGTGTAGGTGCTGCCCTTGGTGCAGGTGACGGCGATCGACTGCGAAACGGTGGGAAAATTTTGCACCAGCGGCGCGCTGTTAAAATTCACGTCCGGCGTGGTCATCGTGCTGCAATCGTTGGTGACGGTCATGTTGAGGAGAATGGAGGTAGTTGCCGTGCCGGTTTGCGGGGTCAGGCATAGCCCGCCCGCGCCAACGGCGCACACGTTGTAGTTGATGCTGAACGTTAACAACACCTGGTACGGCCCGGCCGTGACGTTCTGCCCCGGCACAGTACGGAAATAAAGCGGAATGTTGTAGCGCCTTGACCCCAGCAGCCCGAGCAGGGTGTTGCCATTCCAGGTATAGGTTTTGCTGATTTGTACTTCACTGTTTCCGCCGCAGCCAGTGGCACCGCACAGGCGCGTGGGGATAACGTCCGCGATGGCCGCATTATCGGTACGTTTCATGGTGGCGCGGCTGTTGGCGGCTATCGACGCCGAGGTGTAGGTCAGCGTCACCGAGTCGTTGGTTAGCAGGTTGAGAACAGTATCGCAGGACACCACCAGCGTGCCGGTGGTTTGCACCTCCCCCGTACTGCTCAGGGCGAATGAGGTGACGCTGCCAAACGAGGCGTTCACCGTACTGACGGTGCAGGCCGCCCAGCCGCTGCCCGAGAACAGCAGCAGTATGGCTATCATCAGGCGTTTCACGGCGCCTCCCGGCAGGTCAGCGGACCGTAGGTTTGCAGCTTATGCTCGGGATTTGCGCCCACGTTCAACGTTGCCATACAGCGTTTACCGTCCGGGGTGATGACCTCCAGAGGATTCACATCGTTGAGGTTTTCCAGCCAGGCGAGGCCGTCGTAGCCAACAACCGCGCTACTGCGGGACGCGCGTTTGACCTGGCTTCCCACCGGGATCGCATTGCCCTGCGCGTCATGCAGGATCACGCTGGCAACCCGCTCCTGCTCCATCGGGAAATCCACCAGATAACCGTTATGCCGACGAATCGCCACCCGACGCTCGGTCTCTTTCAGCCGGGTATCCGCAGGTAAGTTTAGGGTATCAATGCGGTAGCTCGCCGGGTAATAGGCGGAAACGCCGCTGACCAGCAGATAACCTTTATTATTGGTTTTACCAACCGGCTGGTTCTCGTAGCTGACGGGTACGTCCGGATGTCCGTCGGTGCTGATCACCACAAACGCATCGTTGATTTTGTTCGCCGCAAACAGCTCACCGTCCATCAGGACGACAGAGCCCATCGCCTCCCCCCACCAGGTCATCATCCCCTTCTCACCGTAGCCGCCGCCCTGAAGCTCAACATTGTTGTTCCGCCAGCCGAGCGTGGCCTGTTGATAGTTACTCGACCGCGACTGGTTGGCCCAGGCCATGTTCCAGCTAAAGCCGCCGTCAGACGGCATCGAGTGGTTGTAGTTAATGCGTTGAGTGCTGCCTGCGTCAGGCGTGTTTTCAAAGGTAACGGCGGCGCTGTCACGTTCGCCCAGAGGGACCTGCAACGACAGCGCAACCGTCCAGTCGTCCCGCTGCTGGTCACGGCTGGCCGCCAGGTAAATACTGCTTGAGCGCCACAGATTTCGGCTCCAGGAGAGGTTGAGCAGCTCGGTTTTCCGGCTGTCAAAACTCTCCACGCCGATCCACGCCGCACCGATATTGCCGTAATCACCGAGGTTAAAGGTTAAGGAGTACTGGTCGGTATTGCGGCTCAGGCTGGCAACGGGGTTATCATATTCATCATAAACGGTGGGCTGATCGTACAGGGCGAGGTTGCCGAAGCCGCGGTCGCGTCGGGTATGCTGGGTCGCTACGCTAAACTCGCTGGTGCTGTACTGATAGCCCCAGTTCATCTGGCCCCCTTCGTCGCCGCGCATCCGGCTTTGGGTATAAGACGTATTCACCACGCCAAAACGCCCGAGCTTCAGCACCGTGCCCGCGCCGCCGAGCGCCAGCGACTCCGCCCCTTCCGCATGCCCCTCCAGCGTCAGCCAGTCGGTCACCCCGTAGCGATACGATCCGCTGCCCGCCGCCGGGCCATAGTCAAAATTCTCTATACCGTAGTTGCGCCGCAGGCTGCCCAGCGTCACGGCGCCGTCGCTTAACCCCTGCTTCAGCAGATCGCTGCTGACATAAAACGGCAGCGTGGTGCTCACCTGACGTCCCAGCGCGTCGGTGGTGACCAGTACCGCATCCCCTGCGCCGTTGATGTACGGCAGATTAGTGAGGGTAAACGGCCCCGGCTGAAGGCGGGTGGAGCCGGAACGGTAGCCATTAATAAAGAGATCGACCGAGGTCGGGACGGCCGCCTCACCGGAAAACGCCGGCAGCGGCCAGGTCACCAGATCCGGACGCAGGGAGAAGTCGCGCCCGTAGCTGATCCCGCCCATCCGCACGCTGGTGCTCCAGCTCAGCGCATCGCTGATGACGTCCCCGACGGTCCAGGTGGTGGCATCCTCCTCGTTGGTGATCAGCAGGGTTGAGTCATAGCGCACGTATCCTTCCTGCTGCCCGCTGCTTCCGGCGAAATTCTGTCGGGCGTACCCTGTCGAAGAAAACGAATAGTCTTCGTTGAAATAGCGGAACTCATGCCACACCGACGCCTGGCCGCCCGTGTGTTCGGTATGGTTGGTATAAACGTCGTAGTTGAGCAGCGCGCCCCGGCCATAATGCGGCTTGCTTTGCGCGCTCTGACCGCTAAACGACGTGATCCGCGCCGCAACCCAGTCCCGGGGGACCGTCAGCATGAGCCGCTGGGCGCTGCTGTCATACTCTACGCGTACCGATGAGAGCGTTGAAAGGTTCACCTCTCCGGCAGGCACATGATCCTGCGGCAGTCCGGCGCGAAGCAAATCCGCTCCTGAAATAAACCAGGCGCCCTCGCGCTGCGTCACCGGCACCACCAGACCCGTGTCATAGTGGTTCAGCACCAGGGCGAGCTGGAATACAGCTTCGCCGTTCATCGTCCGCGCGTCCGGCGGCGGCGGTAAACTGTCGTCGCCGGTTTCAGTTGACGGGCGTCGATTGCCATTGCGTATCCCTGGCATTAATTTGCGCGCTCATCCGATTCGGCTGATAAATCCCTGCCGGAAGCGGCCAGCTTCGGGTGCTGCCTGGCAGCACATAACCCAGCAGCCCCTCGGCAACCGTGCGTTTTTGCCCGCCCTGCTCAACCGCAACCTGGCTGAGCCTGACGTGAACGTTCCCCTGATTGCGGACCTCAAGCGCGGGTTTCCCCTCCTCCTGAATGACCCGCCAGTTGAGCTGCTGAGTGTTCGCCAGCGCGTGATGCTCTCCTTCGTTGAGGGTGGGGATCCCCTGTCCATAAACAAATAAGGGAATGGAATAGCGCATTTGCAGTTTGAGGCCCATAGACGGTTCCGCTTTTGCATCCGGCTGGGGAATCTCATCCACAATGATGCGGTAGGCTTGCTCGACGCCGGACGGGATCGTCCCCTGCTTAATCAGGCGAATAAGCTGTTTACTGCCCTTAGCGATAGTCACGATCGGCGGGCTGGCGACCACATCCTGCTGGGCGGTGTAACGCTCATATCCGCCCTCCTGTTTCCAGCGCACAATGCGTATCTGCATTGTCGTGGCGCTGTTGCCCTGATTCTGGATCCACAATTCAGTTGCTCTGGCGTCTGCCGAAAGCCACGGATCGATAGGCCAAAGAAGAATGGTTGCGGCTGCTTGCGCCTTAACCGCTGTAAGGGCCGTTATCCCCAACAGACTCAACAGGCCTGACCGCCTGAAAAATGGCTTCATCAATGCTCTCCCTTTCCTACCATGACAAGGTCACGGTGAGTTGATCTGAATACGTTCCTGACGGGCTAAACCCGGTCAAAAGCGCGACGCCAAAAAGAGGCAGCGCGATGTTATTGCTGTTGGTATAGGTAATCGGTATTGCCTGGTTAACCCCAATTTCACTGTTTGCGGCCAGAGAGCTGCTGCTGTAGAGCCGGTAACCGACCACCTCTGTCCCGCCTGAACGCGTCATCCGCCGCACAGAGCTATAATTCTGACCGCCATTAATGCTCATACTTAGCGCCACACCCGGTGTGCAGGCGATGGACAACGCGCCGTCGGCAACAAAGCTGGTGCTGACCGGTGCGCTCTCCACGCCGCTGCGGGTCCCGAAATTCAGCGTACCGAAACGCCCGCCGGTGCCGGTGCTCACCGAGCATCCAGGCACAACCGTCGCGCTCACCCTGAATGACTGAGACGTCACCGCCCCGGCGTCTGGGATCAACATCAGCCCGACCAACAGGGTTAAAAAAGGGTGCACGACGCCCTCTGCGCTGTCGCGCAGACATAACAATGCCTTCATGGCTGAATCAGTAGGTGACGCTGACGTTAATCGTGTCGGTATAGGTTCCCGGTACGACCGTTACGCTATTGCCGCCGCCCGTAATGCGTGCGTAGAGGGTGTAGCTATCCACCCCACCCGCAGTAGAGGCGACCGGCAACGCGGCATTGTTCGCAACCACGTTGTTGTAACCGCTATCGCTGAACAGGCTGTAGGCAACGCCCTGCGCCGCATTGGCGGTGTTGACCAGATAGCGGCCCGGCGTACCTGGGGTGCCGACAACGGTTCCGGGTGCGGTAGCGTTGGTGTTGCCGGTGATCGCCACCGTGTAACTGGCAGTGGTACATTGAATGGTAAAGGTGTTTCCTCCGCTGGCACCGGTTAACTGGGTTGTCAGGGTGGAGAATGTTGCAGGATGAGTGCCGAAATCGAGCGTCCCGAAGTTAATGCCGTTTTGCGTTGGCGAGCCGTTGATCAAGCAGCCGTTGGTCAGCGTCAACGTCGCGCCGATAGTGCCGCTACTGGTGACCGCGAGAGCCTGACCGACCGTTGCCGCCGTCAGCAGCGTGCCCGCGCAGATAAAAAGAAGTTTTCTTTTCATTTACCACCCTCCAGAAGAAATATAGGTTCGCTTGCCATATTTTATTCATACTGTTCAGTATGTTAGCCCCGCTTAAACATTCCCCGGCGCGGTTACAGAGAATTTAGTTTATGGTTAGCACTTCAACCACTTTCATCAAAAAGAGGGCAACCCCGCTCGAATTAACAGGTTATTAACAAACATTACAAAGGGTTAGCAAAAAAAAATGGGCATTATTCTTGCTTAACTTGAGGATATATCGCCTGCAGTGTGATCTGAGTCACAATATATCGTCATGATAAAAACAACGAATTTCATAAAAATTAAAAACAAGTTGTAACTCACGCAGCTTTACTTCAATTTATGCCCCGAATATTTTCCTGCGCTTAAATAAAAATTTTGTATGCATTGACGCAGGAAACTCTTTTAGCGCATAGAGGATCTTTTTGTGGCAAGTGCAAACAAACTCACGCTCTTCATCGTGATTTTCATGCTGGCGGGCATTCTTTCCGGTGCGGCGATCCATGAGTATGCTTCGTCCGACGCGATACAGGCCTGGTCGGAGAACATCACCCTGCTGACCGATATTTTCCTGCGGCTGATCAAGATGGTGATAGCCCCGCTGGTGTTCAGCACCCTGACGGTGGGCATTATGAGGCTAGGTGAAACGTCGACGATTGGGCGTGTCGGGGGTAAAGCGATGGTGTGGTTTATCAGCTCATCCGTACTTTCCATTCTGGTGGGGCTGTTTATTGTTACCCTTGAACAACCCGGCAGCGGTCTGAACCTGAGCATTCCGACAGAGACGGTTGATACCGGCCTGGCCGTGAGCGGGATGTCGCTGAAAGCCTTTCTGTCACACACCATTCCAACCAGCATTGCCGGCGCGATGGCCAACAATGAGATCCTGCAAATTGTGGTCTTCTCGATGTTCTTCGGCATTGGCGGCGCGTCACTGGGCCAAAAATTCAACGCCCCGCTGGTCGCGGCGCTGGATGTGGTATCCCACATAATGCTGAAGGTGACGGGCTACGTGATGTACGTTGCGCCGCTGGCCATTTTCGCGGCGATTTCGTCCGTCATTGCCACCCAGGGGCTGGGCATTTTGCTGAACTATGCCTCGTTTATTGGCGGTTATTATGTGGCGATCCTCCTGACCTGTCTGGTATTGCTGGCCGTGGGTTACATGGTACTGAAGAAAGAGATTTTCCGTCTGGTGGCGATGCTGAAAGATCCGGTGCTGGTGGCGTTTACCACCAGCAGCTCTGAAGCGGCATACCCTAAAACGCTGGAGCAGTTAGCGCGCTTTGGTTGTTCACGGAATATCGCCTCTTTCGTCCTGCCGATCGGCTACTCGTTTAACCTGGTCGGCTCCATGGTGTACTGCTCGTTCGCCTCAATGTTTATTGCCCAGGCGTACAACATTCACCTGAGTTTTACCGAGGTGACGGTGCTGATGTTAACGCTGATGCTGGCCTCGAAGGGCATTGCGGGCGTACCGCGCTCGTCGCTGGTGGTGCTGGCGGCAACCATTCCGAGCTTTAATATTCCGGTGGCCGGGATCCTGCTGCTGATGGGGATTGATCATTTCCTGGATATGGGGAGATCGGCCATTAACGTGCTGGGGAACGGGATTGCGACGGCGATGCTGTCGCAGAATGAAGGGGCGCGGGAAGTTGAGGCTGAGCTGGTGGAGCAGGAGGCGTAAAGATACATAAGAGCCGGGTGGCGCTGACGCGTACCCGGCCTACGTGTTGGAGCCATTTGTAGGCCGGGTAAGGCGAAGCCGCCACCCGGCATTATTTTATGCCACGTGATTCGCCGCAATATCGAGCAGCGCCATCTCTTCGCTGTTCAGCAGCTTCTCAATATTCACCAGAATCAGCATACGCTCGCCGAGCGCACCCAGCCCCGTCAGGTATTCCGTCGACAGCGTGACCGCAAACTCCGGCGCAGGACGGATTTGATCGGCGGTCAGCGACAGCACATCTGACACGCCGTCCACCACAATCCCCACCACGCGCTGCCCCAGATTCAGAACAATCACCACCGTGTTATCGTTGTACTCCACATCGCCCTGGCTGAACTTCACGCGCAGATCCACGATAGGCACAATCACACCGCGCAGGTTGGTCACACCCTTGATAAACGCTGGCGTATTCGCGATGCGCGTTACCTGATCGTACCCGCGAATTTCCTGCACTTTCAGGATGTCGATACCGTACTCTTCATCACCTAAAGTGAAAACCAGGAATTCCTGCCCAGATGGCTCGCCCGCCAGTTTCGTTACGTTACTCATACCGGTCATGTTATTACCTTTTACTTAATCAGGCGGCTGTGTTCGCCACACGTTGTTCACGATTTAATCCCTGAAGTGCCGATACATCGACGATCAGCGCGACGCTACCATCACCCAGGATGGTGGCAGCAGAGATCCCCGGCACTTTGCGGTAGTTACTTTCCAGGTTCTTAACCACCACCTGATGCTGACCAATCAGCTGATCGACCAGCAGCGCGTAGCGGCGTCCGGCGCTTTGCAGGATCACAACGATACCCTGCGTGGCCTCGGTTTTTGCCCCGTCCACTTCGAACACTTTCCACAGTTCCACCAGCGGCAGGTACTCGCCGCGCACTTCGAGCACGCGCTCGCCGCCCGCCAGCGGATGCAGATCTTCTTCGCGCGGCTGGAGGGATTCCATCACCGCGTTCAGCGGCAGAATAAAGACTTCGTCCGCCACTTTAACGGACATGCCGTCAAGAATGGCCAGCGTCAGCGGCAGCAGGATACGGATCGTGGTGCCCGCGCCCTGCTTAGACTGGATCTCAACGTGACCGCCCATCTCCTGAATGTTACGTTTCACCACGTCCATGCCCACGCCGCGGCCGGAAACGTCGGTGACCTGCTCTGCGGTTGAGAAGCCCGGGGCAAAAATCAGCATGCCCACTTCTTCGTCAGTCATGTTTTCGTTGACCGCCATGCCCTGCGAAATCGCCTTCGCCAGAATGCGCTCGCGGTTCAGGCCTGCGCCGTCATCGGTCACTTCGATGCAGATGTTGCCGCCCTGATGTTCTGCTGACAGGACCAGGTTGCCCACTGGCGATTTTCCGGCTGCCACGCGGTTTTCCGGCAGCTCAATGCCGTGGTCGAGGCTGTTACGCACCAGGTGCGTTAACGGGTCGATAATGCGTTCAATCAGGCTCTTATCCAGCTCGGTGGAGCTGCCCATCAGCGTGAGTTCGATCTGTTTGTTGAGCTTGCTGGCCAGGTCGCGCACCAGGCGCGGGAAGCGGCTGAAGACATATTCCATCGGCATCATGCGGATGGACATCACCGATTCCTGCAAATCGCGGGCGTTACGTTGTAACTGGCCCATGCTGGTGATGAGATCGCCGTGGGTCACCGGGTCCAGCTCGTTGGAGCGCTGGGCCAGCATCGACTGGGTGATCACCAGTTCACCCACCAGGTTGATCAGCTGATCCACTTTCTCCACCGCCACGCGAATGCTCGTTGACTCGCTGGAGCGCGCCGCCGGTTTTTCACCGCGGGCCGGGGCGGCCGTCTCTTTGGGCACGGCTTTCAGTGCAGGGGAAGCGGCAACTACCGCAGGGGCAATTTCTGCCGGCGCGGGCACTTCAACGGCCGCCGCCTCGGTTTCAAACGCAATTTGATCCGCTTCAATCACGAAGCACAGCACCGCCACAATGTCATCCTGACCGATCCCGCCGTCGAGCGTCGCGGCCAGGCTGTCTTTACCCTTCACCACGTTGCTGAGCGTCGCCAGGTTACCCAGCTCCTCTTCCAGCAGGTTGACCTCGTTCTCTTTCAGCCGTGACAGCACTACGCGCAATTTTCCTGCGGGCGCATCAGGCGCACTGTCTGGTCTGGCCGCGGCGTCAACAACGCTCAGTTTTGCCGCAGGGACAACGGGCGCAGACGCCTCACCTTTGGCTTCCAGCGCTAACTGACGCAGCGCGTTGCAGATGTATTCAAAGCTGGCGGCATCAGGCTCTGCCGAACTTTTATAGGCGTCGAGCTGTTCCTGCATAATATCTTTCGTTTCCAAAAACAGGTTGATAATGTCGGTATTGAGCTGCATCTCACCGCGTCGTGCTTCATCCAGCAGGTTTTCCATTAAATGGGTCGTTTCCTGCAAAATGGTAAATCCAAACGTTCCGGCTCCGCCTTTAATGGAATGCGCCGCACGGAAGATGGCGTTGAGCTGTTCTGAGTCCGGTGCCTCGGGCACCAGATCCAGCAAATGTTGCTCCATATCGGCCAACAATTCGTCGGCTTCATCAAAAAATGTCTGGTAAAAATCGGTAATATCCATGCTCACGCTATCACCTCGGATTGGCTGGTGGCGATGTTGGAACGGCAGCCGAAGGGACGGCCCCAGGCTGTTTTAAATCGTCCAGTGACTCATTCTGACTTTCGGCGTTTTCATGCAGGATGGCCTGCTCCGCCTGCTGGTTCAGCACTAAAAGACTGATACGACGGTTGATGGCGTCATCCGGTCCGCGGTCGGTCAGGCGCATGGTTGCAGCCATGCCGACCACGCGCAGGACCTTGCCATCATCAAGCCCACCCGCCACCAGCTCGCGACGCGAGGCGTTGGCGCGATCGGCAGAAAGCTCCCAGTTGCTGTATCCCTTCTCTCCCGTGGCGTACGGGAAATCATCCGTGTGACCGGAGAGGCTAACGCGGTTCGGAATGCCGTTCAGCACCGGTGCAATCGCACGCAGAATATCGCGCATGTAGGGCTCCACGTCGGCACTGCCGGTTTTGAACATCGGTCGGTTCTGGCTGTCGATGATCTGAATACGCAACCCTTCCTGCACCAGATCAATTTTCAGATGCGGACGCAGCGCGCGCAGTTTAGGGTCCGCCTCAATCAGCTGATCCAGGTCACCGCGCAGTTTTTTCAGGCGCGCCTGCTCCATCCGTTTTTTCAGCTCGTCGATGTTAGGCTGTTTTTTCACTTCGCCCTGCTGCTGGGTGTAATCGTCACCGCCGCCGGGGATCGGGCTGTCGCTGTTCGATATGCGCGGCCCGCCGGTGACCGCCGTCGCCAGCGGCGTTCTGAAATATTCCGCAATCTGAATAAGCTCTTTCGGGCTGGAGATGGAGATCAGCCACATCACCAGAAAGAACGCCATCATGGCAGTCATAAAGTCGGCGTAAGCAATTTTCCACGAGCCGTGGGAACCGTGTCCGTGCCCCTTATGCTTGCGTTTTTTTACGATGACGATCGGATGGGACTGGTTTTTCATGCGTCCTCAGTTGTCGTCTGTTGGTTGGGGTTTTTCACCGCGCGCACGTGCTCTTCCAGTTCGATAAACGACGGACGTTCGCTGGAGTAGAGCGTCTTACGGCCAAATTCGACGGCGATCGGTGGCGCATAACCGTTGAGGTTTGAGAGCAGCGTAATTTTCACGCACTGCATCATTTTGGTGGTTTCAGCGCTCTTCTGGCGCAGCACGCTCGCCAGCGGGGAGATAAAGCCGTATGCCAGTAAAATACCGAGGAACGTCCCCACCATTGCGTGGGCAATCAGGGCGCCCAGTTCAGCCGCCGGGCGATCCGCCGAGGCCAGGGCATGAACGACGCCCATGACCGCCGCCACTATACCGAACGCCGGAAGCGAGTCGCCCACCAGCGCCAGGCTGTTGGCTGGCACTTCGGATTCGCTCTCGTGGGTTTCGATCTCTTCGTCCATCAGGGCTTCAATTTCGAAGGTGTTCATGTTGCCGCTGATGATCAGTCGCAGGTAATCGACGATAAAATCGAGCATCATCGCGTCAGCCAGAATACGCGGGTAGCTGGCGAAAATTTCGCTCTCTTTCGGGTTTTCAATGTCCCGCTCCAGCGAGAACATTCCTTGCTGACGTGACTTAGCCATCAGGCGATAGAGCAGCGCCAGAAGATCCATATACATGCTTTTGGTGTATTTCGAGCGACGAAACAGCAGCGGAATCGCCTTCAGCGTGCCCTTGATCGATTTACCGTTGTTACCAACGATAAAAGCCCCTACCCCTGCACCGCCGATGATGACAAGTTCAGCCGGTTGATAGAGTGCTCCAAGGTGCCCGCCGGTCATCATGTAACCGCCGAAAACTGTACCGAGAACTACCAGGTAACCTAATAAGATAAGCACGACATCATCCTTCCGCTAGTGACTATGGCAGGACGTTCATTTCGAGCGCGTGACCTGAACGCAGGGTAAAAAAAAGCAGCGGTAATCGCTTACCGCTGCTGGAATCTTGCCCACAGGTTCGGGTTAAACAGCGTGTTCGATCTGTTCATCCAGCAGTTGTGGAATAATATCGGCAGCATCCCGGGAAAGTTTACGTCTTTTTACGGCTCGGGATGGAGGCTGGCATAAACTACAGGCGAAGCTGCCCGCAGGCTGGTGCGCGTGGGTAATAAAATTGCCGTCACAGCAGTTGCAGCGCGACAATTCAAGCATTCCGCTTTCAACAAAACGCACCAGCGTCCATGCGCGGGTCAGCGCCAGCAGGGGTCCCTGTTCCTGCTGCGGGCATTGCTCAAGGTAAAGTTTGTAGGCTTTAATCACGGCATCCACGCCGCTGCATAAGCCCGTTTTAAGCAGGTACTGCCAGGCGTTACAGAACATGGAAGCATGGATGTTCTGCTCCCAGGTCATGAACCAGTCAGTCGAAAACGGCAGCATGCCTTTTGGCGGTGGGCTACCACGCAATTCTTTGTACAGCTTGATCAAACGACCACGGCTCAGTTGCGTCTCGCTTTCCAGCATTTGTAAACGCGCACCCAGCGTGATGAGTTCCATTGCCAGCTGGATATCACGGGCTTCCTGAACAATGCTTTTTTCGCTCATTGTTAAGCCCTTTTCTTCCGGGCTACGTCGTCAGGCTGGCTGATTTCGTTGAGCAGGCGGGTGGAGAGAAGAATACCGGTGTGGATCTGTTGCAGATCGTCCACGCGGGATTCCTGAGTCAGACGCGTAATGGTCTCCGGGTTATCGAAACGGAACTGGCAGACAAGCTGATTGGTTTCAGCCAGCTTGACCATCTGCGGAAGTGTTAATCCCCCCAGCATGGTTGCCATCTCTTCGTTAACACCCAGACGAAACATCGCTGACGGTTTGTCCTGACTAATCAAACGCTGCGCGAGCAATAAATACGACAAATTGATGTCGTAAATATGTTTTAGCAACTCGGATGTATGCATTTTTCCCATCCCGAATAACCAACTATTATTTTTATGCGGAAAGACCGCACCCCGTGATGTCGCCGGGAAATCACCCGGTATAAAAAGAAAAGGCCAAATGCATAGTTGAATTTAGGTTTGTACGTCGTAAAGCGCGTGACCGGTTAACATGGCCAAAATGTCGGTTACACATTTTATCTTTTCTTACAAATAACTAAGATTTTTCCTAATTCGACGCAAACTCTACTCGTCAGTTTTGACACATACAATGCAGCCCCCCCTGGAATTTAAAAAAAATGTGATCTGCGTCACATAATTTACGCGAATGTAACCCATAAATCCATCAGCGTGACTTGTAATTTGGGTGTTTTTTATCCAACCCAAGCTTGTTTATATTCTTCAGGAACGAATACTCATGCATCCGGACGGGGGAATTGGGTCTGGGAAATGTAAAGACAGGGCAAATCCGCATTGATCTGCTATGGGGAAAACTTCACGTTGAAACTACCATTAATTAATAAAGTAAAAACAGGAGGTTAACGCTGGCAACACAAAAATCAGTTTCGTTGCGTAACGATCTACGCCGGGTTGATGATGAGTTAAGGCGAGTTAACCACCCGGAAGGGAAAATGTGTAATTTACGTTAAGCTGTTAATTTTTTTCATTTAGGCCATCTTTTCAGTTATTCTTCTTATAAGAATAATTAATGAATAATTATGATAAGCTTCACACTAATGACGCATTCACCTCTTGCAGTAATGGCAGTTTCGCGGTAAAGCTGGGGAAACTTGTCATTCTGACATCAAAGGAGTGCGTGATGAGTTACTCCCATCTGCTTGTTTCAGTTGCTGTTTCTCCCGAAAGCCACCAGCTTGTCGCCCGAGCCGTATCCATCGCCCGCCCCGCCAATGCCCGCATCAGCTTGATCACGCTAGCTGCAGAACCCGAAATGTATAATCAGCTGGCTGCGCCGATGCTGGAAGATATACGTGAGGTATTGCAGGAGGAAACGCACCAATTCCTGCAAGAGTTGGTGGAGAGGGCAGACTATCCGATTCATCAGACCGTTATCGCGACCGGTGAATTAAGCGCGCATATACTCGACATCTGTCAGAAAGAGAATATTGACCTGGTTATTTGCGGAAATCATAACCAGAGTTTTTTTTCTCGTGCGGCATGCTCGGCAAAATCTATCGTTTCGTCAAGCCAGGTTGATGTCCTGCTGGTGCCTCTTGGGGGCAATTAATGCCCCCGGAGAAAATCAGGCGAGTTTAGGGAAGGTCGCGATCTTTTTTTGCAGATCACCTTCCTGACTTTGCGGCTGGATCGCGCGCAAATCGTCAATAAAACGCGCCTGCCAGCGGTTAATATCATTCTTCATGATGGTCTCCATCATTTCCGAATGGCGTGAAATACGTTCCGCAAGCGGCATAGTTAACGCACGGTTCAGGGCATTTGCCACGTCATCGCGATCGTAAGGGTTTACAATCAGCGCTGAGGTTAACTCGTTTGCCGCACCGGCAAATTGAGACAGCACCAGCACACCCGGGTCAGCAGGATCTTGTGCTGCAACATACTCTTTTGCCACCAGATTCATCCCGTCGCGTAGGGGCGTGACCAGCCCGACGTCCGCATAGCGGAACACTTTCATTAGAATTTTGCGCTCAAAGTGCTGATTCAAATAGAAAAGTGGTGTCCAGCCAAGCTGCCCGTAGCGCCCGTTGATGCGCCCTGCTTCGGTCTCAAGCTGGTGACGGATATCCTGATAGGCCTGAACCTCACCGCGTGAGGTCGGCGCTATCTGGGTATAACGAATCTTGCCGTGATGCTGCGGGAATTTTTCCAGCAGGGTTTCGTACGCGAGGAATCGCTCCGGCAACCCTTTGGAATAATCAAGTCGTTCAACCGAAAAGATATTCTTAACGTGCTTGAGTTCATCCTTAAGCTGGGCAAGCTTCGGAGGCAATGGACCGGAGGCCTGCTCGGCAATTTCGTCTGGCTCAATACCAATCGGGTAGACCTCGGTATGGAAATTACGTCCCCACGCGGTGTGAGATTTGCCGCCGTGAGTGACCAGTCGGGTTTTACCGGACACGCTGTCGAGGAAGGCCAGCCTGTCGTTTTCCGTCTGGAAACCGAGCAGGTCGTAATCGGACAGCGCCTCAAGGATCTCTTCATGCTGCGGCAGTGCCGTGAAAATCTCCGGCGTCGGGAAAGGAATGTGCAGGAAAAAACCGATTCGGTTATTCACACCACGTTTTCGCAGCTCTCTGGCGAAAGGCAGCAGATGGTAATCGTGGATCCATAAAATATCGTCTTCTTCGATCAGCGGCAGCAGTTTATCTGCCAGCAGCGCATTAACGCGCATATAGCCTTCATAGGATTCACGCTGGAATTTCACCAGATCCAGACGATAGTGAAACGCTGGCCACAGCACGGCGTTTGAGAACTCGGAATAATATTCATCATAGTCCTTCTCACTGAGGGCGAAGGAAGCCCACGTGATATTGCCCCGTGACACCTTTTTAAGCGGTTTCTCATCATTACTGATTTCCCCGCTCCAGCCAAACCAGAGACCACCCGCGGCTTTGAGGGCACCTAATACCCCGACCGCCAGGCCACCGGCACTGGCTTTTTTATCATCCGGCGGTGCGATGCGATTAGAGACGACGACTAAGCGACCCATAATGATTTCTCCCGTTGTTTTGCGCTATTTGTTGTTGTTGCTGGTTAGCGACATCAGATATCCACTGCCAGACGCTGGCGACGTTTTCCAGCCGCCATCCGGCAACGGTTTCACCCGGCCCTACCTTGACAGACATGCCACTGGCCTGGTTTACCACGCTGAACCCGGCCTCGTCGGTCAGGTCATCCCCAAAAAATACTGGCGTACGCCCTTTAAACGGCGCTTCCGCCATAAACGCTGCAATGGCAGCGCCTTTATTAATTCCTGCTGGTTTAATCTCGACCACACATTTACCGGGCTGTAACGCCAGCTCCGGATGGGCTTCCGCCACGCTTCTTGCTACCGAAAAGATCGCCGCCTCATGGTGAGGCGCCTGACGGTAGTGCAGCGCAAAGGCCATGCCTTTGGCTTCCAGTTCCGTACCGGGAAGCAGTTCCAGAGCAGAAGAGAGTTGCGCATGCAGCGCCTGAACCAGCGTATCGGGGAGTGAAACTATATGCAGTTGATCATGGATATCGCGGCGCTCCGCTCCGTGCACACCGGCCAGCGGAAAGTGATAAGGACTGGCGAGCACATCCAGCTCGGCCATTGAGCGCCCTGAAATCAATGCCAGTGCCCCCTCGTTCTGTCGGGAGAGCTGCTGCAAATTCTCTAACACCAGATCCGGTACAACGACGTCGTCAGGATGCGGTTCAATCCCGGCGAGCGTCCCGTCGAGGTCAAAAAAGAAAGCAAATTTTCCGGGCAGTACAGGCGGTGCGGTTAACAAGTCAGCCACCCTAATCCTCCTTACAGTGAACAAAACAGCCATGTAAGTATAGACAGTGTGACGGCGCTCGCCATTTAGCAACCGGCCCGTCAGCATAACTGGCGGGCCGGTCAGTCGGTCAACTATGGTTAATAGTTAAGCAGATAAGTGGCTAAAAATAAATCAGACGGTACGCTTAGCTTTTTGCTTGTAACGGTCGAAGATCACTGCTGCCAGCAGGATTAGGCCGCGTACGACGTACTGAGAGAACGGAGAAATATTAAGCAGGTTCATGGCGTTCTCCACGGTCCCCAGAATCAGGATCCCCGCCACCACATATGAGATTTTTCCGATGCCGCCCTTGAGGGATACGCCCCCCAATACGCAGGCTGAAATGACAATCAGCTCATAACCGATAGAGGTCATTGGCTGACCGCTGGTCATACGCGACGCCAGAATAATCCCCGCCGCTGCCGACACAAGCCCGGAAAGCACGAAGATAATGATCTTGGTCCGTACGACCGGGACACCCGCCAGACGCGCCGCTTCCTCGTTCCCGCCTATCGCCAGGGTATTACGACCAAAGGTGGTGCGGTTAAGCAGGAAACCAAACAGGATCAGACAGGCTACCGTCAGCCAGATAGGCGCAGGCAAGCCCAGCCAGTTGGCATAGCCCAGCGTAAAGAAGCGCTCGTCTTCAATCCCCACCGCCTTACCGTCGGAGATGATATAGGCCAGACCGCGCACGATTTGCATGGTCGCAAGCGTCGTGATCAGGGCGTTAATCTTCAGGCGCGCAATCACAAAGCCGTTCACCAGACCGCTCAGCACGCCGAGCATCAGCCCCGCCAGCACGCCGATCCACAGGCTTTCGGTCATATTGATCACCACGGCAGTGGTGACCCCGGCACAGGCAATCACCGAGGCGACCGACAGGTCAAAATCGCCGGAGGCCAGGCAGAATAGCATTCCGCAGGCCACCATGCCGGACATGGAGATGGCCAGCCCCAGCCCCTTCATGTTGATGAAGGTCGCGAAGTTTGGCACAAAAATCGCGCACGCAACGAACAGGGCGGCAAAAACCACCAACATGCCGTACTGGTCCCAGATGCGGCCAAAACTGAAAGCCGACTTCGGCGCTCCGGATGTAGTAACAGAGGACATCATTGACTCCTTACTCAGGCGACAGCCTGGCTAACTTTAGGCATGGCGAGACTCAACGCCTGTTGTTCATTCGCCTGTTCATGCAGCAATTCACCGGCAATTTCGCCTTCACGCATCACTACAATGCGGTCAGCGACGCCCAGCACCTCGGGCAGATCGCTGGAGGCGAACAGCACCGCCACGCCGCGTTTTGCCAGCTCATAGATGACGTTATAGATTTCGTGTTTCGCCCCCACGTCGATACCGCGCGTTGGTTCATCCAGCAAAATGACCTTCATGTCTTCCGACAGCCAGCGCCCCAGAATGGCTTTTTGCTGGTTGCCGCCGGACAAATTCATGATCAGCTGTTCAGCCCCGGGAGTTTTGATGTTCAGCGAACGGATATGGTGATCAGCGTTGCGCGCCTCCCAGCCGTCGTTAATCAGACATCCCGCGCGGATGAACTTGCGCCGGGCAGAGATGTTGATGTTGTCGCGCACCGAGTGCACTGGAATAATGCCTTCGGCCTTTCGATCCTCCGGACAGAGCATGATGCCCGCGTTAATCGCCTGCGCAGGCTTCTGTATATCGACCTTTTTACCGTCGACGAAGACCTGGCCCTGGGTAATGCGCGTACCGCCAAACAGCCCTTTCATCAGCTCGCTGCGCCCTGCCCCCACAAGGCCAAACAGCCCGACGATTTCGCCGCTGCGCACCGAGAGTGAAATAGGTGTGCGCACGCCTGGGGCTTTAACGCTATCCAGACGCAGACGCTCAGGGCCGTACTCGCGCGGCTTCCAGTGGTAAATATCCCCCAGATCGCGCCCGACCATCGCCTGCACCAGCTGGTCATGATTGACCTGCTGCATATCGGTGAAGGTGCGCACGTAGCGGCCATCCTTAAACACGGTGATGGCATCGCTTAAGGCAAAAATTTCTTCCATACGGTGGGAGACGTACAGAATGATGCGGCCCTCTTTGCGCAGCTCGCGGATCACGCGAAAGAGGTTTTCAATTTCACGCGCCGAGAGCGAGCTGGTTGGCTCGTCAAAAGCGATGATCTTGGCGTTACGCGCCAGCGCTTTGGCAATTTCCACCATCTGCCACTGGCCGATGGAGAGATACTTAAGGGGCGTTTGCGGATCGACATCCAGCCCAAGGTGCCTGAGCTGCAAGCCCGCTTCATAGTTGAGCAGCGAGCGGTTGACCACGCCGCTTTTATGCGGAAGCTGGCCCAGGTAGATGTTCTCCGCCACGGTCATTTCAGGAATGAGATGCAGCTCCTGATAGATGATGGCGACGCCCGCGTTTAACGCTGCCGTGGTATCGGCAAAGGCCACCTCTTCGCCGCGAATGGCCAGCGTGCCGGTGGTGGGCGTGTAGTTGCCGCTGAGAATTTTTAGCAGCGTGGATTTTCCCGCGCCGTTCTCCCCCATCAGGGCATGAACCTGACCGGCATAGCAGTCGAAGCTGATATCGGTCAGCGCGTTTACGCCGGGGAATGTTTTACCGATGCCGCGGAAAGAGAGATACGGATCAGACTGTTGCATAACGACTCCGTGATTCCTGTAGTGTGTACGTCAGGCCCCTCACGGCGTGTGAGGGGCGCAATCACAGCGTATTACTTACCGCCCAGTCCTTTTTTCGCCAGCTCCTCTTTGAAATTATCGCGGGTGATCAGCACCACATCGGTTACTTCGGTGAATTTCGGCGGCTCAACCCCCTTGGTCACCCAGTTGTAAAGCATTTCGCTGGATTTATAGCCGTGGACATCCGGGCTTGGCAGCAGAGAGCCGTAGAAGCCGGTCGCCTGCGCTTTAGACAGTTCGCTCACGGCGTCCACGCCGTTGATGCCGATCCCGATAATGTCCGGTGCTTTAAAGCCCTGGCCTTCCGTTGCACGCACGCCGCCCAGCACGGTGTTATCGTTCATCCCCACCACCAGCCAGTGTTTCACCTCCGGATGCTGGACGAGCATGGAGTTCGCCGCATCAAAGGCGCCCGGGATATCGTTGGATTTGGTCGGGACTTTGTAGATTTGTTTTTCCGGGAAGCCAGCCGCTTTTAGCGCGTCCATGGAGCCCGTGGTACGACGACGGGCGGTATCCAGCTCGTCAGCGGTAATCGCCATCACGGCGGTCTCTTTTACATCCCAGCCGCGTTTTTGCATCTCTTTATAGAGCTCCTGGCCCTGACGCTCGCCGATTTTGGTGGCCGCCATCATCACCAGCGGAACGGTATCCATCGGTTTGCCTTTGGCATTCACGAACTGATCGTCCACCGCAATCACTTTCATGTCATAACCGCGCGCTTTCGCGGCAATCGCTGAACCCAGCTTTGGATCCGGCGTACAGATAACGAAACCTTTCGCGCCGCTCGCCGCCAGGCTATCAATGGCGTTAAGCGTTTTCTCGCCGTCAGGTACGGCGATTTTAATTACCTCAAATCCCAAATCTTTTCCGGCTTTATCAGCAAATTTCCATTCGGTCTGGAACCACGGTTCTTCCGGCTGCTTAACCAGAAAGCCGAGCTTTAAATTTTCAGCGATAGCGGATTGTGACATAACGGCAGCCAGGCCGATGGCCGCCAGCGCTTTAGTAAATTTGTGCATGGTAAACTCCAGCTTTAGCATTCTTATCTGTAGGGAATAATGGCGAACAACTTATTTAATCGGACTTAAAACAAGGCATTAGCGCTTACCTCGTTATAAGCGTTATTGCTGGAGATAGTTTTAGCGGGAAATTAATCATCCATAAGAGAGCGACATCACACCGCAGAATTACAGTAATTGCGTACATAAATTCAGCGAAAAATGACATAAAAAAGGACGTAATTGTCCTACAAATGGAAAGGAGTTAAGCAGGATTATCCATAAGGTCAGCTAAGAAATCCCTGTAACCCGGACGCCTTAGCGTCCGGCAGAAAATTACCAGCGGTAATAGATGTGTTCAGCATGATCGCGCACGGGGGCATCGTCGCCCAACAGACGCGCAGAGAGCGTCAGCGCAAAGTCAAAAGCGTGCCCCAGCCCCTTGCCGCTGATGAGGTTGTTATCCTCCACCACCGGCGCATCCACATATACTCCATCATCAACGGTCTGCCACAGATCGCCGGAACAGACGTAGCGCCGCCCCTTCAGTAGCCCGTTTGCGCCCAGCACCCGCGCAGCCGCAGAGCAGATCGGGCAGATGAGTTTGCCGTGCTCGTCATGCGCGGAAACAAAGCGGATCACCTCCTGGTTAGCCGCAAGATTGATACTCCCCTGCGGCCCACCGGGTAACACGACCGCGTCATACAGCGTATTAATACGTTCCGTTAATGTACTGTCAGCCACCATGGGGATATTGTGGTAACTCACTACCGCACGGGACTCCGCGCAGGCCAGCGTTTCCACCTCAATCTGCAAGCGACGCAGGATATCAACTGTGATAATCGCTTCTGCTTCTTCAAAACCAGGTGCCAGCAGCACCGCAACTTTTGTCATCATAAACCTCTACGGGTGAAAAGATATAAAACATCGTTTCATTTTCCAGATTTGTTAGATAACAATCTTACGACGCGATCACAGAACCGTATATTATGTGAAAATTGATTTAGCTCAAATTTGCTACAGCAGGATATATTTGCAGTTATTATTTCTGATTTAACACTTTCACAGAATTTCCCGCCACAGAAGGTTTCCTGAAACGATAAAAATGGGAAGCACTGATTTTAATATCATTAAAATCATATAGATAAAAAATATTACATCTCGTCACCTGTTTTCTGTTCTGCGCTATATTTAAATTTGTAATGTATGGTAAACACAGCCCAACTAAGAGTTTTCTTAATTCCAAGAGAAGCGTATGCTTATTTAAATCGAACACAGGACGTGAATTTTCGAGTTTGTTTACCTTGCAGAAATCTTTTTCTGTTATTCAATCGTCAGTACCTGCCGGGTCAGGTTTCGTAGCGGACATCAAGTCCCACAGTCAATAAGGATATGAGTATGACTACCCAAACGATGATGCAAAAACTGAATGCCCAGATGAACCTGGAGTTTTATGCTTCAAATCTGCATCTGCATTTGAGCGCCTGGTGTTCCAGAAAAAGCCTCAACGGCACTGCCACCTTCTTTCGTACTCAGGCGCAAAGTAACGTCACGCACATGATGCGTGTCTTTAACTTTTTGAAAGCCATCGGCGCCAATCCCACAGTCAAAGAGCTTGAAACGATTGAAGATAATTACTCCTCTCTGGAGGAACTGTTCCAGAAAACGCTTGAAGAGTATGAGCAACGCTGTACAAAGCTGAACAAGCTGGCCGATGAAGCCAAAGCGCAACAGGACATCATTACCCTCAAGTTTTTACGTGATATGGACAGAGAGCAGCAGCAGGATGGCATGCTGCTGAAAACGCTCGCAGACGAAATCCGCAACGCGAAACGCGCGGGGATCTGTCTGGAGCAGACGGACCGCCATCTTCTCGACATAGCTACCGTGCAACACCACTAAGTCCCTTCACCCGCTCCCGTCAGGGCTGAGAGTTCCCCACAAAATAATGCCTGCACAGACGGCCCCCTCTCCCTTGAGGGAGAGGGCTGGGGTGAGGGGGAACATACGGCTCTGGTGGTCATTCCGTTCACTTTATGTTCCTTGCTACTCTGTCACGGCATAACCGGTGAACGTGCCAGGGTGGCTCAGTCGCCACCACCCTGGCGACCCGGGCTTCCGGCGGAAAATCGCCGCTTCGCGGTACCTTCGGCTTATTCCTTCCGGCTTATCGGGGACGGGCGGAGGTAACATCCCTGTAAAGCCCGCCCTCTCGGCGCATCCCTGCGCCTCGCCCCGGCCTACAGGAAACGCCTCAGCGATTTACAGCCGGACCGAGGCATCGCTGAAAGCCTTCAGTTATTCTGAAGGCAACGTTATCGCTTTTGCTTTCAAATTACTGGGGATCCCTCAGCCCGTCAGGGAGTGGGTGCCAACTCCCTGCTTTTGCTGACATTTAACAAATCAGATCTTGCTCCCAATGAATAACCACACATCGTGTAATGATTTGTTTAATTACATTCATTAACGAGGGAGCATCATGATCACCATTGAGTTTATTGTCATTATCCTCTGCCTGCTGGTAGGTACCCGCTTCGGCGGGATGGGCCTGGGGCTGATAAGCGGCATCGGCCTGTTTATTTTGAGTTTTGTCTTTGGTCTGCAACCCGGTAAACCGCCGGTTGACGTGATGCTCACGATCCTCGCCGTCATCGGCTGCGCGGCAACACTACAGACCGCCGGTGGCCTGAACGTGATGATGCAATTCGCAGAGCGCCTGCTGCGAAAACATCCCCAGCACATCACCCTTCTCGCGCCGTTTACCACCTGGATGTTGACCTTTCTCTGCGGGACCGGCCACGTCGTCTACACTATGTTTCCCATTATCGCGGATATCGCCCTGAAAAAAGGCATTCGCCCGGAACGGCCGATGGCGGTGGCCTCGGTGGCCTCACAGATGGCGATCACCGCCTCCCCCGTTTCCGTGGCCGTCGTTTCGCTGGTCTCAATTCTGGGTGCGCAGAACGGTATCGGCCACGCGTGGGGGATCCTCGAAATACTCGCCGTTTCCGTACCGGCCTCACTGTCAGGCGTCGCCATTGCGGCACTGTGGAGCCTGCGCCGGGGAAAAAACCTCGCAGACGATCCTGAATTTCAGGAAAAGCTGAAAGATCCGAAACAGCGGGAGTTTATCTATGGGGGAACGGAGACGTTGATGGATCAGCGTTTCCCTAAACAGGCCTACTGGTCAACGTGGATCTTCTTCGCCGGGATTGCCGTTGTGGTCCTGCTGGGTGCGTTGCCCGAGTTGCGTCCGGCGTTTGAGATCAAAGGCAAAATGACGGCCCTGTCGATGAACCTTGTCATTCAAATGATGATGCTTATTGCCGGGGCCATCATGCTGATGACCTGTAAGGTTAATGCGTCGGCCATTTCAAACGGAGCGGTATTTAAGGCGGGGATGGTCGCCATCTTCTCGGTGTTTGGCGTGGCATGGATGAGCGATACCTTTTTCCAGGCGCATCTCGACGAACTGAAAATGGCACTGGAGGGGGTAGTGAAGAGTCATCCCTGGACGTATGCCATCGTGTTGTTTCTGGTGTCGAAACTGGTCAACAGCCAGGCCGCGGCCTTAACCGCAGTCGCCCCGATGGGGTTGATGTTAGGCATCGATCCGAAAATGCTGGTGGCCTTCTTCCCGGCCTCCTACGGCTACTTTGTGCTGCCCACCTATCCGAGCGATCTGGCCTGTATTGGATTCGATCGCTCCGGCACCACCCGCATCGGTAAATTCATCATCAACCACAGCTTTATTCTGCCGGGCCTGATTGGCGTCAGCTGTGCCTGCGTGGTGAGCTATCTGCTGGTGCAGACGTTCTTTTGAACCTTCTGCGGGCGACAGACTCTGTCGCCCTTCGACGTAAAATCAGAAAACGGTTTCTAATTTTAAAACATCGGTTTATTTTAATGTGACTCACCCTGCGGCGTGAAGCGCAGTTCAATCAGCGCGATCGCTTTCTGGATCGCGCGGAGCGTAACCGGGTCCGCCGCAGCAGGATGATTGGTGAAATCGATGTTTTTTAGCTGGGTCGACATCTTTTCGCGTACCTCAACCGGCGCGATAACGTCAATCACATCAAGGATTTGTTTGATAACCAGCTGGCAGGCGACGACGTCAGATACCAGTTCCTGATCGGCGCTCAGGTTTTGTGACATGGGGTTCTCCTTATTCAAAGGCAGCCATAGTAGCAAAACAGACGCCCTTCCATCTCCCTCTCGTCGTCCGCAGACATAAAAAAACCTGCCGAAGCAGGTTTTTTTATCAGAACATCGCACCCGGTGGGACGTCTTTAAACGTTGTGCAGTAGTTAGCCCACATGCTTTTCAGGATTTTGCGCAGTTTCATTATGTTGCTCCAGTAACGTGTTATGCAGGTGTTATTATCAATACGCTTATAATATGACCGTCATCACAAAAATCAACCATTTTGTGACCTGCATCACGGTTAACAAACCCTCAGTGCTGCCGGTTTGTTAAAAAAAGGCACGATAAATCCGCACGTTACAGACTTATAAATTCCAGTAAATTTTTATAAAATTTTTTGAACGGGCAGGAAGAGAATGAGTGAAAACGTATCCGGCAAAGAGAGCCGTGGATTATCGCCTGCGGCACTGCTGGTGGCCGGTGCTTTCTTTATGGAGTTTCTGGACGGGACGGTGATCGCCACCGCATTGCCGGATATGGCAAAAAGCTTTGGCATACAGGCCGTGGATCTGAATATCGGCATCAGCGCCTACCTGATCACCCTTGCCGTGCTGATCCCCGCCAGCGGCTGGATCGCCGACCGCTTCGGCGCGCGAAAAGTATTTGCCCTCGCGCTGGCGATCTTCACGCTGGCCTCGGTATTTTGCGGCCTGTCCACCACGCTCGAGGAGTTTGTCGCAATGCGCGTCTTCCAGGGCATTGGTGGCGCGCTGATGGTGCCCGTGGGTCGCCTGGCCGTGTTACGTACAACGCCAAAGCATCAGCTCATCACGGCAATCGCCACCCTGACGTGGCCTGCGCTGGTCGCGCCGATCATCGGCCCGCCGCTGGGCGGGTTCATTACAAGCTATGCCGACTGGCGCTGGATCTTCTTTATTAATGTGCCGCTGGGGATAATCGCCATTTTGCTGGCACTGCGAATCATTCCGGACCTGCATGAAGATACGCGCCGACCGTTTGACTTGCCGGGTTTTGTGGTCACCACCCTTGCCATGGTGAGCCTGGTTTATGCGATGGAGTTGATGGGCGCAGAGCCTCTGCGGACAGAATTAACCGCCACGCTGTTTATCGTCGGTGTCGTCGCGTTGAGCCTGGCGCTGCGCCACTTTAAGCGGGCAACCTGGCCGATGATCAGGCTCGATGCGATGCAAGTGCCGACGTTTCGCGTCACCCTGTACGGCGGATCGCTGTTTCGCGCCTCCATCAGCGCGGTTCCGTTCCTGTTACCGCTGATGTTCCAGGTCGGCTTTGGCATGGACGCGTTCCATTCTGGCCTGCTGGTGCTGGCCGTTTTCGTAGGCAATCTCACCATTAAACCGGCGACGACGCCCCTGATCCGCAGCCTGGGGTTTAAGCGGCTGTTGCTGATTAACGGTTCACTTAATGTCCTGGCGCTGCTGGCCTGCGCCTTTCTTACGCCGCAGACTCCTGTGTGGCTCGTCATGCTGATCCTCTATCTGGGTGGCGTTTTTCGTTCGATCCAGTTTACAGCCATCAGTACGCTGGCCTTTGCGGATGTACCCTCTGCGCAGATGAGCTATGCCAATACGCTGTTTTCAACCGCAACGCAGCTTGCCGTGGGACTTGGGATCACGCTCGGGGCAATTGGTATTCGTATCGGGGAAAAAGTCAGTGAGACGATGGGGATTGCCGGCATGCCGGGAATGAGCTTCCGGCTGGCATTTGTGGCGATCGCGCTGATCTGCCTGGTGGGAATGGTTGACACGCTGCGTCTGACCAAAAATGCAGGCAGCGCGGTATCATCGAAAAAGTAAGGCTCTGTGCCGGGCGGCAACGCACCGCCCGGCAAAGGAAATCAGCCAACAATACCGCGCACGAAGGCTTCGATCTCTTTGTCCTGGCAGTTCTCGAAGAAGCACTGCTGGAAGCGCTGGCCTGAGACGGCGGTTTTAACCAGCTCAGGATCGATTGCACGCAGGGTATCCAGATAGTTTTCTTTTACCACCGCCGCTTTCACCTGGTTCAGAATACCGGCGTTACGCACCTGCGGCTCCTTACGCTCTGGTGGATAGCCTTCGCCATTGCGTCCGGTAAAGGCTTTCTCAAAGATAAAGCGTACGTTCAGTTCTGCCCCCCAGCCGAAGCCCTTCGCAAACGGCAGAGAAAGCGCGTTACCGTTGTTGATTTGCGCAAACAGGAAAGCATCCGCAGGATCGATGCAGTAACCGCAAATCACACCCGGATGGATGTTCAGGGACATCAACGCGCCCTGCCCGGTACCGCAGCCGGTGACAACAAAATCAACGGCTTTAGCGTTAAGCAGAATGCTCGCCATGATGCCCAGGTGAATATAAGTGAGATGATGATCGTTCTCATCACTCATACCGACGTTATAGACCGGGAAACCTTTCTCATCAGCAACGGCTTTCAGCTCATTAAGGATGATGGGATTCTTAGCGGCCTGGCTGTTTTCCATCATCAGTGCAATTTTCATCTTGTCTCTCCTGAATGCATGGCGGGCGATCCCGCTGTGGATACCTTTTCAACTTAACCTTACTATCAAACAAACACACTTTCAAATTAAGTGAAAACTTGTTTTAAAAAACAAAGATGCGCTCACAATTTCGCGCGGTGGCCCGGCTCGTTGTAGAGTGAAAGGGCAGATCCTCCGGCTATTCCGGCCATTGCGTCCCGTCGCGTTGGTTACAATGGCGTATTTCCCGTCACGCAGAGTGAAACATGAAACATGTAATCATCGCCGGAACGATCCTGTTGCTCGCCGGGTGCAGCATCAACCGTCAGGCAGAAGTCAGTAGTACGGATGCCCCAAACGGAATTGTGCGCCTCGACTATGGCCAGACCATGCTGCAAAACGCCTGGTCTGATGACTATGTTAATAACGGTACGGCAACAAAGGCCTGCCAACGCATGGGCTACGCCTCCGCGTCAGCCTACGGGCAGCCGATTAAAACCTGCACCCTGATCAGCGGTTCACTCTGTCTGAACGAAAGTGTGACCATTCAGTATAAATGTCAGGGATATGCCGTTACCTCTTCCAGCCAGAATCCGTGGTATTAACCGCGACTGCCAGTCACGCTGGCAGTTTATTTAATAAGAACAAAAACAATTCTCATTAATAAATACAAATGGCGGCAATGCGTTTTATTCCCATTCGTATTTTTAATAAATAAATATTTATTTTACTTTTTGCAAATAATTAAATAACAAATTATAGTGTCGCTCATCGTGAACCAGAATTAATAAACCGGAGCTGCACCATGTTAAAAACTGAAATGATCGACAAGCTCAATGCGCAAATGAATCTTGAGCTATTTTCTTCCCTGCTTTATCAGCAGATGAGCGCCTGGTGCAGCTATCACAGCTTTGAAGGGGCTGCCGCCTTCCTGCGTCGTCATGCCCAGGAAGAGATGACGCACATGCAGCGTCTGTTTGATTACCTGACGGACACCGGCAGCCTGCCGCGCATTGATAACGTGGTATCGCCTTTCGCCGAGTACGGCTCTCTTGATGAACTGTTCCGTGCCACCTATGAGCACGAACAGCTGATCACCCAGAAAATAAATGAACTGGCTCATGCCGCCATGACCAGTCAGGATTATCCAACCTTTAATTTCCTTCAGTGGTATGTGGCTGAACAGCACGAAGAAGAGAAGCTGTTTAAATCCGTGCTGGATAAATTATCTCTGGCAGGTAAATCCGGGGAAGGTCTGTACTTCATTGATAAAGAGCTGTCGACGCTCGACACGCAGAATTAATAGAAAAGCGGTGCTGAGTTTTCAGCACCGCTTTATTCAATGACGGCAAATTTTACTTTCGTGCGTGGAAAATCCGTCTGCTGCCGGAATGAATTTTCCGCGCGCCGCCAGAAACGCCACCAGCTCCGCGGCTGTCATTTCCGAAGCTGAACAGGTATGGAAACGCGCCGCTTCGCCAAAGCGGGCATGTATCGCCTCAACCAGACTCTCCTTCGTATAACGCTCACCTGACTCAATCATCATATTCAGCACGTCGTGTCCGTGAATTGACATCATTACCTCTCGCAAATAAAAAGCAGACTAAATGCTCCCTCCACGGCACGCTTTGCGCTGGCGCAGGTTCCCCCTTTCTTTTTGTAAATTAATCATTACACCCTATGTAACGGTGATTTGACGAGATGGTGCTTTTCCCTTACTCTGCGCCGCAGAATGAGTCGCGGTATGGAAGCGTTGTAGAGGAAAGCGTGAAGAACAGAACTCTGGGAAGTATTTTTATCGTCGCCGGAACGACAATTGGCGCAGGAATGTTGGCCATGCCGTTGGCTGCCGCCGGCGTCGGGTTTGGGGTTACCGTAGTGCTGCTGGGCGGTCTTTGGGCCCTGATGTGTTACACCGCGCTATTATTGCTGGAGGTTTATCAACATGTCCCTGCCGATACCGGCTTAGGCTCCCTGGCTGCACGCTATCTTGGACGCTACGGGCAGTGGATCACCGGTTTCAGCATGATGTTCCTGATGTACGCGCTGACCGCCGCCTACATCAGCGGCGCCGGGGAGCTAATTGCGTCAAGTATCAATGACGGCTTCGGTGCGTCGCTTTCACCGGAAACAGGCGCCATTGTCTTTACGCTGATCGGTGGCGGTGTGGTTTGTGCGGGCACGTCACTGGTCGATCTGTTTAACCGTTTTTTGTTCAGCGCCAAAATTCTCTTCCTTGTTGTGATGCTGGTGCTGCTGGCACCGCATGTGCACAAGGTTAACCTGCTCTCCCTCCCGCTGGAGAAAGGTCTGGCGCTTTCGGCCATCCCGGTGATTTTCACCTCTTTCGGTTTTCATGGCAGCGTGCCGAGCATCGTGAGCTATATGAACGGGGATATTCGCAAGCTGCGCCGCGTCTTTGTGATCGGCAGCGCCATTCCGTTGATTGCTTACCTGTTCTGGCAGATGGTGACGCTGGGCAGTATTGGTTCCACCACCTTTATCGGCCTGATGGCAGAGCATTCTGGTCTGAATGGATTCCTGGTTGCCCTGCGTAACGTGGTGGCCTCTTCACACGTGGAGCTGACGGTACATCTGTTTGCAGACCTGGCGCTGGCAACCTCCTTCCTCGGCGTGGCGCTTGGCCTGTTTGACTATATGGCGGATCTGTTCCAGCGTCGCAATACCGTTGCCGGACGCTTACAGACGGGGGCGATGACCTTCCTGCCGCCGCTGGCCTTTGCGCTCTTTTATCCGCGCGGGTTTGTGATGGCGCTAGGGTATGCTGGCGTGGCGTTATCGGTACTGGCCCTGCTGCTGCCTTCCCTGCTGGCGTGGAAAAGCCGCCAGCAACATCCGCAGCAAGGATACCGCGTGGCGGGTGGTAAGCCGCTGCTGTGCGTGGTGTTTGGTTGTGGGGTGGTGATTATTCTGGTGCAGATTTTGATTGCAGCGGGGATGCTGCCGGAAGTGGGATAAAAAAAGGGGCTATGAATAGCCCCTTTTTTCAGTGCAGACAGCAACTCTTAAACTTCTTACCGCTCCCGCACGGACACGGATCGTTACGTCCCACCTTCGACCCGTTCACGATCGGCTTTTTCGCTTCCGGCTGCTGCGGGTTAGCGACCCAGTAGTTGTACAAACGCAGCGCCGCAGGCTGAATGCTCTCGATGCTGGCCATATACTCCTCTTCGGTCAGCGCATCCAGCTTCTCGCTGTTCTCTTCCGTTCCGTGCAGGGCAATCACCGCCAGATCCGCTTCCAGCGCTTCCGGCAAGGATGTCCAGTCCGTCAGCGCCACGCCGCGCATGTAGCCATAGCACCACTCTTCCACTACGGTATAGCTCTGACCGTCAACGTCGTTATAGCCAAACAGCGGTTCAAACTGATCCGGGTACTCGCTCAGACGCTCGGCAATATCGTTCATGTGCTTAAAGCAGAGATCGATAAAACGGTTCATCTCACGATCGTTTTTCCAGCGCGGAATATACTTCTCGCCACCCCATACCGCCACCAGCCAGGTGTCGGGCTCCACCACAACGGGACCGGAAAGTACTGCGGTAAGCATGCCGTCCAGTTCGGACACGTCAATCACGGATGCATCGTCGTGTCCGTAAGAGATTAATGTCTCTTCCAGCCACGCCATCTCGCTTTCAGTTAATGGGCCTTCAGCCATTGCTGATACTCCTGATAAAAAAAACGATCCTGACATATATCGCCGCGCATGCCTATCTGAAGTTTAGGTCTTTATTGCTGCAAAAACGTGCAAATCGTGACCGTTGCACAACTTATGGGCTTTGTTGTTAAGGAGATGTGATCTCCGCTGTAAATTCATCTCATCCCGCAAAGGCGCATAAAACGGCGCTCTATACTCAACGTGTTGTGACCCGGTCAAGGGATTAACCATTCTGGCAACCTTTTTGCTTAATGTTCTGCGCGCTTCGCGGTGCGTGGGATCCTCGCCGTATTAAGCACAAGATTGCTTCTAAAGTGCATTTTGTTCTCGCTCTTGTTTTTGGATTTACGATGCCATCAGGCGTTCGGGTTTCTACCTGGTGCAAAAACCTCTTTGCTAAGGAACATAATAATGTCGCTGAAATTTACCAAAACTCCCCTCTCCCTGTTGCTGGCCGGTTGTCTGGTGACGGCCTTTTCTGCACAGGCCGATATCGTGATCGGCGTGGCCGGGCCGTTCACAGGCCCGAACGCAACCTATGGCGATCAATACTGGCATGGCGCTACGCAGGCGGCGGAAGACATTAACGCCGCTGGCGGGATCAACGGTGAGAAAATCAAACTGGTTCAGGGCGATGACGCCTGCGAACCCAAACAGGCCGTTGCCGTCGCCAACCGCTTAGTCGATCAGGATAAAGTGAAAGCGGTCGTCGGCCACTTCTGCTCCTCGTCGACCATGCCCGCCTCCGAGGTCTATAGCGATGCCGGGATCCTCTCCATCACCCCCGGCTCAACGAACCCGCTTATTACCGAGCGGGGCATGAGCGATATGTTCCGCATGTGCGGACGTGACGACCAGCAGGGCCAGGTCGCCAGCGATTTTATTCTTGATAAGCTTAAAGCCAAACGGGTCGTCATCATCCACGATAAAGACACCTACGGTCAGGGGCTGGCGGACGCCACTAAAGCGGCGCTGGCGAAACGCGGCGTTAAGGAAGTGATGTACGAAGGGTTGTCCCGCGGGGAGAAAGACTTTAACGCGCTGGTGACCAAAATTGGCGCACAAAAACCAGACGTGGTGTTCTTCGGTGGCTGTCACCCGGAAGCGGGCCCGCTGGTTCGCCAGATGCGTGAACAGGGCGTGCAGGCGAAGTTCTTCTCGGGAGACTGTATCGTCAATGAAGAGATGGTCACCGCCGCCGGTGGGGCGCAGTACACCAACGGTATTTAAATGACCTTCGGTAAAGACCCGCGCCTGATCCCGGACGGAAAAGCCGTCATCGAGAAATTCCGCGCCGGTAAATTTGAACCAGAAGGATACACCCTCTACGCCTATGCGTCTGTGCAGGCTATCGCAGCGGCATTCAAGGCCACGAAAGGGACGGATTCCGCAAAAGCCAGCGAGTGGCTGAAGGCCAACCCTGTCGACACGGTGATGGGTAAAAAAGCCTGGGACAGCAAAGGTGACCTCAAAGTGTCTGACTACGTGGTCTACCAGTGGGACGACAAAGGCAAATATAAAGAAGTGCCATAACGGGACGGAATCTGCTCAACGCCGGCAGGTCTGACTGTCGGCGTAACCCTTTATTCAGGTGCGCGACCATGAGTACATTCTTCCTGCAACAATTAATTAATGGCTTAACGCTGGGTTCGGTCTATGGTCTTATCGCCATCGGCTACACCATGGTGTACGGCATCATCGGTATGATCAATTTCGCCCACGGCGAAGTGTATATGATCTCCGCCTATCTCTCGGCCATTGGCCTGGCCCTGCTGGCGTTTTTTGGACTCCACTCCTTTCCGCTGCTGATCCTGGGAACCCTGGTTTTCACCATCGTGGTCACCGGCGTTTATGGCTGGACGATTGAGCGCATCGCCTATAAGCCGCTACGCAATTCGACGCGTCTGGCGCCGCTGATTTCGGCCATCGGGATGTCGTTGATACTGCAAAACTACGTCCAGCTCAGCCAGGGCCCACGGCAGCAGGGCGTACCGACCATGCTGGATGGCGTGCTGCGTTTTCACCTCGGCGAAGGGTTTGTCCAGATAACCTATACCAAAGTCTTTATTCTCATCGCCTCGTTCGCGGGCATGCTGGTGCTGACCTGGATTATCAACCGTACCCGCTTAGGGCGCATGTGCCGTGCGGTGCAGCAGGATCGTAAGATGGCCTCCATTTTGGGTATCAACACCGACAGAATTATTTCGCTGGTGTTTGTTATCGGCGCAGCCATGGCCGGGCTGGCGGGCGTGCTGATCACCATGAATTACGGCACCTTTGATTTTTACGTCGGGTTCGTTATCGGCATCAAGGCCTTTACGGCGGCGGTGTTGGGCGGCATCGGCTCTCTGCCCGGTGCGATGCTTGGCGGGCTGATTCTGGGCGTCGCAGAAGCGCAATTCTCCGGGATGGTGAACTCGGATTATAAAGACGTGTTCTCGTTTGGATTGCTGGTATTAATCCTGATCTTCCGTCCTCAGGGGCTGCTGGGCCGCCCTGTCGTGGCTAAAGTGTAAGGAACAACGCGATGACCTCTGACGGCTTTTCCCTGAAGCGCTGCATTCTGGACGCGTTTTTTTCCGGAATGATCGCCCTGATTATTTTCGGCCCGATTGCGGGCGTGATACTGGATGGTTACAGCTTTACCTTTGACGGCCAGCGGCTGGCGTGGATTGTAGGCACGGTGATGCTGGGACGCTTTTTGCTGAGCGCCTTTTCAGCTACGGCGGCCGGAAGACGTTTACAGGCGCGGTTTGAATCCGACAATGCGGGGGTGTATGTCCGGCCACCGGCGTATAAAAGCCGCATGCGCTGGATCATTCCGCTGATTGTCACGCTGGCGATCTGCTTCCCGTTTGTGGCCACAAAATACGTTCTGACGGTCGCTATACTCGGACTGATCTACGTCCTGCTCGGTCTTGGGCTGAACATTGTCGTTGGCCTGGCAGGGCTGCTGGATCTGGGTTATGTCGCCTTCTATGCCATCGGCGCTTACGGACTGGCGCTCGGGTATCAGTATCTGGGGCTTGGGTTCTGGAGCATGCTGCCGCTGGCGGCGCTAATGGCTGCGGGCGCGGGCGCCCTGCTCGGCTTTCCGGTGCTGCGCATGCACGGGGATTATCTCGCCATCGTCACGCTCGGGTTTGGCGAGATCATCCGTCTGGTGCTGAACAACTGGCTTACCTTCACCGGCGGGCCTAACGGCGTTTCAGCCCCTGCTCCGACCTTTTTTGGCCTGGAGTTTGGCCGACGCGCCAAAGAAGGTGGCATCCCCTTCCACGAGTTCTTCGGCCTGACCTATAACCCCAACATGAAGTTTATTTTCATCTATGCGGTACTGTTCCTGGTAGTCATGCTGGTGCTGTACATTAAACACCGGCTGACCCGAATGCCCATTGGACGCGCGTGGGAAGCGCTCCGTGAGGATGAGATTGCCTGCCGTTCCATGGGGCTGAATCACGTTCTGGTCAAACTCTCGGCCTTCACCCTGGGCGCATCGACGGCAGGTATCGCCGGGGTGTTTTTTGCCACCTGGCAGGGGTTTGTTAACCCCACCTCTTTCACCTTTTTTGAATCGGCCCTCATCCTCGCGATTGTGGTCCTGGGCGGGATGGGCTCCACCGTCGGCGTCGTACTGGCCGCCTTTGTGCTGACCGTCACGCCGGAACTGCTGCGCAGCTTTGCGGAATACCGCGTGCTACTGTTTGGCATGCTGATGGTGGTGATGATGATCTGGCGTCCTCGCGGTCTGATCCGCATCAACCGCAGCGGATTTGCCGTGCGTAAAGGAGTGGCGCCATGAACGCAACGATTTTGCGTGTAGAACATCTGATGATGCACTTCGGCGGGATCAAGGCCTTAAACGACGTCAATCTTGAGGTGCAGCGCGGCTCTATTACTGCACTCATTGGGCCTAACGGCGCGGGAAAAACAACCGTCTTTAACTGCCTGACCGGTTTCTACCGGGCCTCCGGCGGCAACATTCTGTTCAATGCACGAAATAAAACTACCAATGTCATTCAGGTGCTCGGCCAGAAACTCCAGCCGGGCGACTGGCTCAGCCCGGCGCAGCTTGGTCAACGCCTGTTCTATAAGATGTTTGGCGGCACGCATCTGGTGAACCGCGCGGGTCTTGCGCGCACGTTTCAGAACATCCGCCTGTTCCGCGAGATGTCCGTTGTGGAAAACCTGCTGGTGGCACAGCACATGCGCGTCAATCGCAATCTGCTGGCGGGGGTGCTGAACACCCCTGCGTATCGTCGGGCAGAGAACGAGGCGCTGGACCGGGCGTTTTACTGGCTGGAGGTGGTGGATCTGGTAGATTGCGCGAACCGTCTGGCCGGGGAAATGTCCTATGGCCAGCAACGACGCCTCGAAATCGCCCGCGCCATGTGCACCGGCCCGGAGATGATTTGTCTCGATGAACCTGCTGCCGGTCTGAACCCGGTGGAGACGCACAAGCTGAGCGAGATCATCCGGTTCCTGCGCGACCACCACGACATCACGGTTTTGCTGATCGAGCATGATATGGGGATGGTGATGGGCATTTCAGATGACATCATTGTGCTCGATCACGGCGATGTGATTGCCAGAGGTAAACCGGCTGAGATCCAGCACAATGAAAAAGTGATTGCCGCGTATCTGGGCACTGACGAAAGCGAGGTAAATCTGTGAGCGCACCGATGCTTCAATTTCATAATGTGGACGTTTTTTACGGGGTGATCCAGGCGTTGAAGCAGGTTTCACTTGAGGTAAACAAAGGGGAAACCGTGGCCCTGATTGGCGCTAATGGCGCGGGGAAGTCA
This sequence comes from Enterobacter cloacae complex sp. IR5412, assembly GCF_049237385.1. NCBI lineage: Bacteria > Pseudomonadati > Pseudomonadota > Gammaproteobacteria > Enterobacterales > Enterobacteriaceae > Enterobacter > Enterobacter cloacae complex sp. IR5412. The sequence goes on from NZ_JBMKHQ010000001.1 coordinate 192,213, forward strand.
ACATTACTGATGTCTGTCTTTGGTCAGCCCCGGATCCGCAACGGGCAGATCCTCTTCTGCGGCGAGGATATCAGCCACAAATCCACCCACTATGTTGCCACCGGCGGCATCGCGCAGGCACCTGAGGGACGACGCATTTTCCCGGATATGTCTGTAGAAGAGAACCTGCTGATGGGGACAATCCCCGTCGGCAATCAGCATGCAGCTGAAGATATGCAAAGCATGTTCGACCTCTTCCCTCGCCTCAAGGAGCGGCGTAACCAGCGGGCGATGACGCTCTCCGGCGGTGAACAGCAGATGCTGGCTATTGCCCGGGCGCTGATGAGCCGTCCTAAACTTCTGCTGCTGGATGAACCCAGCCTCGGCCTCGCACCCATCGTGGTTAAACAGATCTTCCAGACGCTGCGCGAACTGGCCCGTAACGGAATGACGATTTTTCTGGTCGAGCAGAATGCCCACCACGCGCTGAAATTGTCCGACCGCGGCTATGTGATGGTTAACGGCCAGATTCGGTTAAGCGGCAGCGGCGAGGCGTTGCTGAAGGATCCGGAGGTGAGAAAGGCGTACCTGGGCGGCGTGTGAAGCCTGGAGGCTATAGTGAGAAAAACTCACAGTGATTGCCATTATTAATCGTTTTTCTGATGCGACCGCATTCAAATATCATCTTTACGACCCGCCTTTGCGCGGGTCGATAAAACGTTCAGCCGCAAACTGAATAATAATGATAAGAGGATCCGGGGCAAATATGACACTTGATGCGTTATATCAGTTAATGAAAACTGTATTACCACCTGACACCGATTCAGCCGATGATTTACAGGATTTTATGGCCATGCTTATGGCGACGAAACATCACTCAGAGGCTCTGTCACCGTTTTCGCAGCGCGTATACATGCTGTCCGTTGCCCATCGCGACCCTAAGCAAGCGGCTGCGCTGATTTCAGCCTGTCATCCTGAAGCAGGAAAGCCCCTTCCGCTGCTCGACTTCTCCGGCTGGCCGCACGTGCGCTACGCCACGTCGGGTGAATTACAGACGCCCGAGACTGAAGAATATTTTCACAGGATTTCGTCTGCCGCCACGATATTACGCGGTGCAATTATTGACGCTGAGCAGCAGAAAAACACGCCAGCATTTTATATTCTGGATAAGGTACTCAGCCTGAACAGCGCTTTGCCAGAACGCTATAAAAAGATGGCAAACATCTCTTACTCATAACGGTATTAATAAACCCGGCTTTCATCGTATTCCAGGTAATCGATATCCAGAGCCGGAACGACCGGGGTATGGTTTTGCAGCCAGCCCAGAAGGTGCTGGATGCTCTCTCTTTTGAGCGAATTTTTTGGCCAGACGAGGTAGTAACCATCTCCCGTCGCGATAGCTTCCCTGAACGGCAGGCCCAGCAGGCCGCTTTTCAGGGCATCAAGCGTGAGATGCAGGTCGGCGATAGCGATGCCGTGCCCGTTCATCGCGGCGATACTTCCCTGTTCAAGGGTATCAAACACCATGCCGCTGCTCATATCGAGCCCCGGAAACAATCCTGTTCTTCGCAGCCAGCGCCGCCAGTCACGTCTGTCCGGTGAAGGATGGATCAAATCGCATTGCGAAAGCTGCTGCCGGGCCGGTTCGATAAGCGATGGGGTGCAAACCGGGATAAGCCATTCATGAAAAAGCAGCTGGCTTTCCGTTGTCTCACCAAAACGGCCATTACCGAGAAGGATGGCGCAGTCGTATGGCTCAAGATTGAAATCAACGGTGTCAATGTCCATCCAGACGCTGGCAATCTCCACCTGCGGTTTTGGATGGTTGTTGCGAAAAGATCGCAGCACGTCGAGAAGCCATCTCATGGTCAGGGTGCTGGGTGTTTTTAACCGCAGCAGATGGTTTTCACTGCGAAATGCCCGGCAGGCCCATTCAATGCTCGTGAAGCTTTCGTTCAGCTGTCCGGCAAGCACTCGCCCGGCTTCAGTGACCTCCACGCGAGGACCTTGCCTTTTGAAAAGCTCGCAGTCGAACCACAGTTCAAGGGTACGGACATGTCTGCTGACCGCGCCCGGCGTAATATTGAGCGTTTCAGCGGCTTTACTGAAGGAGTTCAACCGCGCAGCAACTTCAAACGCACGCAGTGCATACAATGGCGGTAAAGACATAGCGTCCCTTAAATGAAAATTTAATTATGCTAAAACTTGTTCCGGGGCAATGCCAGCAAGTAAATTATGGAGAAAAACAATGAGCCCCAATATACCGAGTCATAGCGATAGGGGTCAAAATCTATATGCAAAAAGCTGCTGACAAACTCGTAGCCATTGGCAAAGATGTTTATCTGAACGGCTGCAATAGCGATTACAAACACCCTATACGCGATAAATAGCGGGTATTTATGCAGCCTGTTAACTTTTAGTTTGCCGAGATAAAGCAAGAGAAAAATTGCAATAGATACAATGAAATAGGCCACGGCAGGCCAAACAGGTGGATGAAGCGAAAATTCTAACTCTTGAGACATAATCAATTCTCTTTTGCTATCTGGTACATCTGCCACCCCGTAATACTCCCACTGGTCAAATCCAGCGCCATTGCGGTTTTAAAAGCCTCTTGCCAACCTCTGATATAATCGTGGAATAAACTCCAAGACCTCTCTCTGGGACCCAAAACTTTTCTGCCCGCACCATATGCCGATAAAGAGAGATCAACGACGCCATAGACTAAGTCAGCCTCGTTATTACCATAACCTAACTTCGTAGCAGCAAATCTAAAGGGAGATCGGATCTGGAAGGAACGCTTAACGAAAAACAGGGAATCGCTGGTCATAAAAACGCGTCACAGACAGCACGTTATGATAGAAAAATTCCTATAGTTCCGGTAGTCGGAGGGCAGTAATGCCCTCTTTTTGTGGTGAAGCTGAATGGCGAAAGAATGGCGAATGGCGAAAATTAGGCAATAAAAAACCACCTTTCGGTGGTTTATACGACACTGCTTATCATTGATTTTATTCTACTTTTCCCATGGTAGCCGGAGTGGGACTTGAACCCACACAGCGCGAACGCCGAGGGATTTTAAATCCCTTTTATATTAAAATAATTTCAATAAGTTAGATGTCTTTTTCCTAAGATTGCCTTTTAGTTACTACTAGATTTGACGGGGATCGTTTAAGTTATGTTAGGAAAGCAATCGGCCCAAAACGATCGAAAATTAACCATAGAATTTACATCGAACGTGAGTATCAGATAACCTGAAAATTTTGCTTTGGCTGTTTTCAAAAAGTTGAGTGGTGAGAGTTTTACGAATATTATGAGTTATGAAGAGGCTATTACGGTACTCTATTGCAGATAATATAAAGAACTGCCCATACGGGCAGTCTTAGAACACGGTAAAGACGTCACGTAAATCGCTCATTATTTTTTTGCATGGGTGTTTCTCATTTCCTATGATAGTATTGATATGAAGAAGCGTTATGTTCTTTTCATACCACTCCTGAGTTACAACGCCATCAAGGTTAAAACATTTATGGAAGCACATCTTTGCTTCTTCCGAGCTTATAAACTGCTGATTATGCCCCATTAACCGCATTAAAAACCCTTCAAGACATAATGGTGAGGACTGAATAATCTTAATATTGTGATTATTAGCAGCCGCTAATGCATCTTTTGGTATTACTAGGTCAGAGTCGATAAAAACAACTCTTTTATCAAAACCTCCTGCATGATTGATTGCAGCTAATATAGCTGATTTTGGTCCACCTCCACCAGCCTCATCAAGTTTTACACTAAATCCTGCATCTCGAGAAGAATGAAGTCTCTTGATACATTCTGCGAATCGTTTATCAGTAATACCTTCACACATCAGAAGCTTAGTTCGTTCAACACCGCGTTTCATGCGCTTGGGCTTTCTCATAAATCTGGCACTCCTCCAAAAGCCCCAGCAAGATATTTTGCAGCAATATTATCATCAACTCTAGCTTCGCTAGATGGGAAGTCATCCAGGCGATAACAAACGCTTTTGTTATATTTTTTCTCAGTGATTAACACCCGATACTTCCCTAAATAATTTATTAGTTCAGGTTTATGGCAAGTAAACACCAATTGAGCATGTAAAGGGTTTGTCTCTTTACTAATAAATAGTTCAAGTATAGGTTTAACCATATGTGGATGCAGATCATCTCCAAGCTCATCAATAAAGCAAGCATTTCCTTTTTTTAAGCATTGCATTATATTATGTAGTCTGATAAAAGCACTCTGAGTACCCGCAGATTCAAAAGCAAATGGCAAAGCAAATTTAGTACCATCCTCCTTAATGTGAATTCCATTTAGAAGATAGTATGTTTCCTTCTCTCCATTGACATCAACTTTTTCTTCTTTTTCAATCGTTATATCGTCTAAACCGAGATCCCATTTCCTTAGAATGTTTTTAACATTATTAAAGGCCACTGGGTCTTCATATAAGTCTTCTGCTGTTGCGCCTAAATCTTCGTAGTCGTAGCTGTAGCGCCCCATTGCATTAACGTTGGTAGTGCTGCTCATCGTATCAGCTATTTCAACTGCTAATGGTACATTAACCCTACGAGCTGCGGAAATAATACTCGTGTTAGATGGGGTTCTTTTACCTTCTAATTCGCCCAATGGAAATAGCTCAGGTTTTTCAATATAATCATAAGATATTTTTTTTAAAAAAGCCTCTATCTCCTTAGAACTAAAATCTTCTTTCTGTTTATCAATTTCGAGTTTGTAATTATTTTTATTCAACTTCCTCTTAAATACGTATATGTTCTTGTTATTTTCATTTTTAACATATAATTCTTCTTTAATTATAAACTGATCGCAGGCGACGATAACATACGTATAAACTTTTCCATCCATGACGAAACAGATTTTTATCATCCCAGGATGTACAAACGGACGATTAATATTAAGATATAAATAGTCTGTTACTTTTGCAGGTATAGACCAAAAAAACCAGCTCAAGAAGGACATTGGCTTCAGCAACGTAGTTTTACCGGATCCGTTCGCCCCCATGATAGCTGTAATCAGATTTACTTTATGGCCATCAACATCAACCCATAACTCCTTTTTTTTGTCCTTAGCAGTGGTGGTAAGGTCAACAAAACCCCCTTCCTCCTCAAAACTACCGATGTTCTTGATCTCATACCACAGTATTGCGTTTCCCATATCCCCTCGATTTAAACAAAAAATTGTACAAAAATGCTAGGTATGAGTTTATATGAGGTTTTAGAGATGGCAAGTAAAAAAAGATCTAGCGCACCTAATGACAAATGTGTATCCCCACCCTTTCTCAATCAGGATTAAACCCTTAAAAAACAACTATATATAACGATGAATAAGTATGTTATGAACTATTTTTCCGATAACCCCTATAACCCCAAAATGGATTGACATCAGTTTTCTTCGGGGTTATTATAACCCCATCAAGACAACACAGAGAGCCGGAGGATGGATAGCAGGAATGCAATAGCAATGATAGAAGCCGATGGGTGGTATCTAGTGAGAGTTAAAGGCAGTCATCACCAGTTCAAACACCCAACGAAAAAGGGGCTGGTAACGGTAAAGCATCCACAGAAAGACATACCGTTACCAACACTGAAAAGCATCAAAAAACAGGCGGGGCTCTAAGCCCCCCCACTGGAGGTTTACATGTTGTACCCTGTTGCTATTGATAAAGGCGATTCATCCTTCGGCGTTCGCGTACCTGATATTCCTGGCTGCTTCTCTGGCGGTGATGATTATCAGGACGCGATCGAAAGCGTACGTGAAGCGATCGAGGCACACATCGAATTACTGGTTGAAGATGGCGAGAGCGTTCCGGAAGCAACGACCGTCGAAAACTGGCTATCTGATCCGGAATACACCGGTGCGGTATGGGCCCTGGTTGACGTGGATATAACTCGCCTGATGGGAAAAGCGGAAAAAATCAATGTGACGCTTCCCTCATTGCTGATCCGCCGTATCGATCAGTTTGTGGCCGCGCATCCAGAATACGGCAGTCGGTCTGGCTTCCTGTCTCGTGTCGCGGCAGATAAAGTAATCGGACGAGAAAAACGATAAGCCTCGAAAGAGGCTGTATTCGCGGATCCAGTCAGAAAAAGTGAAAATGAGAATTTCAAAATGAGTAATCAACTATCAAAACGCCATTTACGTGAGTGCTTACAAGCTGAAGTAATGAAAAGCGACAAGAAATTCTCATGGACGCGCGTTTTTCATAAAGCATTAAAGTGCCCTGAGAGACGCTTTAATTTTTGGTGGCGAATTGCTTCTTATCTTTATAGTTCTGATGCCAAATGGAAAAAACAATTGGCCAGAAGAATTAATAGAAAACTTGTCCAAAAGTACAACACTGAGATACAGCTGCCAGCTACAATTGCACCTGGTCTTCATATAACTCACTTCACATCAGTTGTTATAAACGGATGTGTAATTATCGGACGAAATTTCAAAATAAGACATAACTGTACCATTGGCATTGGTGGGGGGGTAAAGAATGAAAACTCCAGCCCAAGGATAACAATAGGTGATAACGTTGATCTGGGAGTTGGGACCTCGATTATCGGTAACAATCTCACTATAGGCAGCAATGTCACGATAGGCGCAATGACTTTTGTTAATAAAGACATTCCGGACAACACTGTTGCCTACAATGAGAAGAAGTTAATATTAAAATTTAAGCATTCCTGATTATCATACTGGCAATACAGGCCACTCGATATCTGGTGCATGCGATGTATCAACCCGCATCAACAGCACCCTATATTGCTGCCATGCCAACAGTAAATCTTCCTCTTCATCTGTTGACATGCCTAACTCAACGGCATCTTTCAATGGTTCAATTACGGCAGTGGCTGAGTTCATGAGCGCTTCTTTCTGAGCATCAGCCTCGGCAAGGAGCTGCTCTTTAGTGGCGGTTGGCGGGTCTACAAGGACAGGCTGATCGTAATCATTTACAGTGATTACCTTACCTTTCTGTTGACCTTCCAACAGATACAGGAACCACTTCTCCGAAATTTCAAGTAAATCATTCGGCCACGTACCTGCTAGTAAATAAGCTTGTTTATCTGATTCATGATAAAAACCAATTTCGCTAGGGCTAAAATAAATCTTCATTTCAATATCCTTTAGCAATTAGCATAAATTTGCCATCGGCGTTATGAGCATATAATGTGCATCCTGTACGTGAATAAGACGGAACATAAATTGCCGAATCATCGCCAGACCCATGCCCTGCCCCATTATATGTAATTACAACCCCTACACATGCATTTGGAAAAGCCGCAGGAAATGTCACATTAACATTTGTTTTGCTTGGAACGTTTATATTACTCATAACTACTTCCATAACACCTGTTGAAGCATCTTTATGCGTCATGGCATTGGCTGATTTGGTTGCGGTATTTTTGAGGTTATACCGCGCATCGCTTTCCGCCTTAGTGTAAGCCTGCCCCGCAGGGGTGTAACTCCCTTTAGGCTGAAAACGCCCGTCACTCTCGGCTTTGGTGTATGCGCCTGTTCTTGGCATATACCCCGCATCTGATTGTGCTTTGGTGTAATAACGGTTATCAAAATTGGCATAGCTGCCCGGATTCACCTGCCCCGGCGCGTTAAAGTTGCCATTTGTGTCCCATTTAAAATTAATCTCTGATCCGCCACTGCCTTTCATGTGCAGATGCCATGAAAGTTCGGTTCCCGCGACCAGAGAACCCATTGAAAATGCCCAAGAGTTTTTACTCGCAATTGTCGCTTGTTGTTTGATTACGGGATGATATTCACTCGAACCGGTTGTCGAATACGCGTTAAAAAAAGGCGCTTTTGCTTTGTACTGTTCAGCCCAGGCGTAGGGGCCAGAATAACCTGCCACCATTTCTTTGCCTGCGGTAATTTGTTCGCTTGCAGTGATTGTGTTGTAAACCGATAGCGGCGTTCCTGACTGAAGGGCGCCCGTGGTTAGATTCACATACAGCGGGCGAAGTGAGTTGTAATTACCCAGCGAATCGCCAGAGTTCGTTAACATCAAATAAAGCGTTGTGCCATCATTTCGCCAGAATGCGCCAAAATTACCGTAGGCGATACGCAGGCCATTCGCAGCTCTTGAAACAATTTCACCATGGGCAGAAATTGCCCCCAGGACTTCTGCGGCACCATTAAAATTAAATGATATGGAACCATTTACATTTCGTTGCGAATAAAAGTGGTATCCCGTCGCATCTTTAAATTCTAATACTGTCGGTCGGTCAGCATTACCCCAAAGATTAATTATCCCATCAAGGGTGGATGTATTTGAAGAACTGACTTCAAGCTTGCGAGTATTACCTGCACGCAAATACCCATTCGCAATCACATTACCCGTGACGGTCCCACCAGTAACAGGCAGCGCTCCAACCTCCGTCGCGGTTGGTTTTTTGGCTGTTGTATAGAACTCACACCATTCTGTCCACGTGTTATCTGCCGGGTTATAAGATCGAAGGAAAACACGACGAGAACTGAAAGTACGATATTCCTGTACGCAGGCCTCCGCTCCATTTGCACTGGTCTGGTGAACATCCAGTTCGCCGGCTTCAGTAATGGGGTAATTCCTCGCAGTAGTGGCATTGGCAGTTAAAGCCTGATTAAATCGCCCGTACTGCCTACCTCTGACTGTATTCAAATCGACTGTACCCAGCGTCCCTCGATATGGAACAGCACCGACTTCAGTCGCGGTGGGCTTCTGAAACTCTGTGTAAATTTTTCCCCAGTCACCAAAAACGCCTTGTGGCGTAGAGCCTGCCAGCCCGATTAACGGCGCCTGGCCACCTTGTTTTGCAATAAGGTGCACCTGAGAGCCTGAGTCATAGCCAAAGCTAATCAGGGAAGCATTTCCATATGTCGGCTCCGACTGCACGCCGTAGAAGCCATTCCGCAGAGGTTTTTTGGCATCAGCAGCAGAAAGCAGAATGTCCGAACCATATCCGCCTAATCCCATCCAGCCTACAACCGGCACGCGGCCAGCAGTTGCATCTGTTTTTGAAGTGACGACGTCTTTAGATGCGGACGTTCCCAGCGCGTCCTTGATCTCCTTAGCGGCTTCTCTGACAGCTTTCGGTGTCGCAGCCAGCGTCTCTGACGAGCTGTCGGTTTCGCTACTGAGCTGCACAAGTCCTTTGCGTGAGGTTGTCGCATCATAAACGCCTATGGCTTCGCGAGACCCTTTTTGTGCAGCCTCCCCTCTCGCCGCTATTTCAGACAGGTTTTTATCAATGCGCAGGAACAGACCATCTCCGGTCGCTACTTTGAGCTCTACGTTTGCTGCATCAGATACTGCAAGACGGAATTGCAAACTGACGCTGACACCGTTTTCAGGCTTTTCAATTGCAGCACAGTTCGCAACAGAATACAGTTCGCCAGCATCTGTCAGCAGGCCTACTTCCCTGACTACGAATCCTCCAACGGCAACCGGGAGGACCAGCTGAGCAAAAAACTGGTTCGCCTGATCCGGAGAAACCTGTAGTGCAGAAATTGCGCTGCGATATACCTCACGCACCAGCTTCGTCTGCGCCGGATCCGGTCTAACGGCCTGCCCGTTCCCGTCCCCCACAACAAAATCTTTGATGATGACGGGCTTCCCGGTTGCAGAGGATTGCGTCTCCAGCTCCTTGCCCCGGTTTGTCAGAATGCTGTAATACTTCTCAGCCATGGTTATTCTCCGGCCTCAATAACAACGTCAATCCAGGCGGTAACAGCACCGCCGGCATAATAAGTTCCCTTCGCACCCAGATCGGCGATCACATCGATAGTGGTCAACAGGCTGCGGAGGTTTTTGGCTTTATCGACCTGGCGCCGTATGCGCTGGTAAAGTGCTTCGTCAACAGCCTGTAAGCTGTATACCTCCACGCGGAAGGTGTAGGGATCCTTGCGCGGTGTATCCTCCCACCACTCAATCACGGTGGTCGGGAGGCTGACGGCGCTCAGCGACCGCCTGACCGCCCCGGCGGTGCCCCGGTGCTGATGGACATAAGCGGCATCCCTGATCACCTGCCTTTTTTCTTCCTCGGTCCAGGCCTCCTCCCATGAATCCACCGCGAATTCCCAGGCCAGCCATGGCAGCAAATGTGCGGGACAGGTATCAGGATTTTTCACCTTACGTACCATGTCAGTATCCAGCGCCGTGATCAGCTCAGTGCTTGCCTGTTCCTGCGCCCGTTCCGGGTGAATAGCTGAAGGTGGAAGCAGAGATCGAAATTTATCCACTCACTCCTCCTTTACGGGTGACGTTTATCGCGCTGCACCACGGGGCCTGTCCTGCTGCCGCTTCCAGATCAGCCGTCGGGCTGAGCAACTTAACTCTGGATACGCCGGGCTGCTGAAGTGCTGAGTAAATCGCGGAAAGCGGTACGATGGCATTAATACGATGGGAAAGCTGTGTGTAGCTCGTCAGCGTACTTATCGCGTTTTCCAGTACCGTCTGTGCATCCGGACCGTCTGGTATTTCGAGTTCAGCCTTAACGGTATAGCTGGCGATACTGGCACTCTTCACACTGACAAAATCGGTGAGCGGCCTGACTTCATCCGCGCTCAGTGTGTTCATGACAGTTTCAATAAGAATGAGTCCTGCCTGACCGTTCCCTGTGCGCGAGAGCACGTACACATCTACCTCGCCGGGCCGGTTATGGGTTTCTGGCCCGTAGGCGTCCGCATCCAGCACATCGTTATCCGCAGATTTGGCATGAAAGCGATAAGCGTTACGCGCGCCGGCCGTATTCAGCTGCGCCCACGAAAGCTGTATACGTTCCCGGAAAGCGTCGTCGTCTTCATAAACAGTATCGACAGGGGGAACCGCATCCGGATCGCCGGGATTAATCACCAGACGGGAAACGTTAAAGGCCGCGCCCAGCTGGTCGAGATCGGCTTCTCTGGCACTGGCAAGGAAAACTGCGCGTACTGCGTCGTTAACCCGCTGGAACGCCAGGGTGAGCTGGTAAGCGGTGATTTCCCCCTGCTTATACGCCGGGTCCGATTCCACAAGCGCATCAAATTCCGTATCGAGTTCACGCAGGCGTGCCAGCCAGCGGGTAAAAATGTCGGCGGTATCCGGTACCACAATGGCATCCGGCACCGCCAGGGCGGACAGGTTAATTACGTCATAGCTGCTTGCCATAAATCGGTATACCTCCGGTACTGACAGGAAGATTGTTCTCTTTGTTAATCCCTTCGATATCCACCACACACCCCGTTTTATCTGCCGGGAAGGAGACGAGCACTCGTGTGACCTTAAGCCGGGGTTCCCAGCGCGCGAGCGCTGTGGCAGTCGCTGCGATAATGCGTAGCCTGGTCAGGTCATCACGTGGATTGTCCACCAGCGAAAACAGATCGCTGCCATAATCACGGACCAGCACGCGGCTGCCGACAGGCGTGGAGAGAATATCGCTGACGGACTGGCGCAAATGGTCGCTACCGGACAGGCGTTTCCCGGTCCGGCTGTTTACACCGTTCATAATTTTTTTCCGTATCAGGGTCGCCGGGCGGCGGCGTGTTAGCCGAAGTAATTCGGGCCGGTTTTATCCGAACTGCCGGATTTTTTTGAGGACTTCGCAGGCTTGCGAATATCAACCACCAGGTTGTATGTGTAGCTGAACCCGGCGGGCGTCAGGGAAAACACCAGCGACTCAACCACCCAGGCGCGATCTTCCCGTTCGCCAAAGCCGGACGTGTATACGCCAGACTCTGCCGTGAGAGGAACGTGCCTGGGTCGGCAGGGCCCCGTTACTGTCATTTTTTGTTCATTGCGGCGGGCCTGCGTTTTTTTCGCTTTGGCCTGTTGATCGGCAGTAGCTTTTACAGGCTGGGTATACGGGTTAGCCATTGAGGGACCATCATGATCAACCGTGGTGGTTTTGGTCTTCCCGTCAGCCTCATCGTAATAACGTACGCCGATTTTTCCTGAAGACTTACCACTGCTAGCGGTGGCCTTCCCTGTCGAACTGCCCCGCTCTCCTTCGCTGTAAGACCAGTTTGACACCTCTTCTGGTGTGATAATCAGAGCTGCGGTCTGTTCGCCGGAAGCATTTGCCGTGGCTCCCTGACGCAGAAAGAGCCAGTATCCGCCCGACGGTTTACTGACAGCATTCCATGTTCGGGCCAGGCGCGTCAGCAGATTGGCGTCCGATTCTGCCACCTGATCAACGTGGTCGATATGGATATCGGCGAGCTCTGCGGCCACTTTCGGTACCAGACCGTTTTCAGTCGCTACCGTTTTAACCAGATCCGCCAGTCGCAGATTATCCCAGCTGCGTGTTTTCTGGCTGATCACATCACCCGGTTGTTTTTGCGCGTTCATTGGCGCAGCGGTGGCATAAATCTCGATACAACGTGGCGGGCCGCTGCTGGCCACGCCGGACACCACGAACCAGCCCTTATCCACCAGCTGATCATTAAAACCCAGCGCCACCCGAAGACGAGCGCCTTTAGTCGGAAGGGAGAGCGTTTCCGAGAGCAGGGTGATTTTCAGCTCATCTGCTTTTGCCGTGGCACCGCCGTAATCAGTCAGCGTCAGCTCTGCCAGGCATTGTTGCAGCGCACGGGTAATATCTTTTCCTTCAGCGCTGACGCTGAAAGCGGGAGCATATTCCGGTTTAACAATCTGATCTGCCATTTTTAATCCCACAGGTTGTAAGCGGAAGCCTGAACCGGCGGAGCCAGATCCGGTAAAGTGATATACAGACCTGACGGATAAACGGCCCCACGGTCAGCCAGTCCAGGATTCGCTTCAAGAACCTGCGTCACAATATAAGAGAGGTTCTCCGTGCCGTAATGCGTCGCGCAGATCGCATCCAGCACATCACCGTCACGGGTTTGATATGTCGTCGGCATAATGTTTCAGCGTCATCGTCCAGTTTTTGTTTCGGTGGCCGCCGCCAGGCAGGAATCGGCTGGTCGTATCTGAGAAGTCGATTACCACCCACCAGCCCAGGACATCTCCTTCACCGCTGACCAGCTGCTGAGGCTTATTCTGGTCTGCCAGGTCGAAGAGATCGTTAATAGCATCCACACCCTTGCGAAAGAAAGCATGCGATTCTCCTTCAAGCCGGACGGTTCGCCCGGGCTTGCCGGTATACTGCAATAAATCCTGCTTCCCGATCCGCTCCTGTTCGCTCCATCGCCAGCTGGCCTCGCGGGTCAGCTGGTTGTATGCCGTGGTGTCGATCGAAAAGGCAAAATCGCCCAGCATCATCATCACCCGGGCGGCCTGAGCCCCCCGAGCAGCGCTGGACTGAAACTGCCCGAAGTCTTCAAAGACAGGAATGATTTCACTCACCAGATTTGCCCTCCGTCCAGCATGCTGCTGTCACCGTTAAATACCGGACTGGTTTTAGTCACCGCGACAACTTCATCCCCGATCGCCCTTTCGTCCTGACCAGGTGCGCCATGTATCTCATAATGAAATTCGAAACGACGGTTGTCGGTCAGTTGTCGGGGAGGTGGCGCTTTGTCCGCACTATCCAGCTTCTGAAGTAATGTTTCCCAGTAGCTGCTTTCCCCTTCACCTGACAGTTCTGCCGGTCTGTCTGAAACAGGTTCAGTAGACTGTCGGGAGTTAATCTCAGGAGTTAAGAACAATACGTCTGCGCTTTTATCCCTGTAACGTTCGTTACCCCTGAATGAACCCTGCGCTTTGCCAGTACCCGGTAACGAATCGACATCAACATTCACATCCGGGATAGGCTGTGCCGGGTATTTTGAATTCCCCTCAGATCCTTCCTCTGCTGCTGTCCAGTTAAGGGAAGGATAAACATCGACATTGACCACCGGCTTATCCGGTGAGATGTTGTCTGCGGATCCCTTCTGTTTTTCCGCTGCGGGCCAGACGATACTTTTTTCAAACGTGGGAAAGGAAGGAAGTCTGTAGTTATTCCAGGCGCCGGCAGCCCTGTCAGATGTTTCATGTCCCGGTTGCACAGACGTCTCCTGGTTCTGGTTGAGTGCTGATTCCCAGGAGAACGGCGCGCCGCTGCTTTCCGGCGTCACGTATTTATCGAGCGCACTGTTAAAGGTATCATCGTCGTCGCGGAAAAATCCCCGGGTGTCCCGGTACGATTTTTTCACATCATCAGGCAGGTCCGGCTTTTCCTTCAGTTGCTGCTCAAACCATTCGCCCTGACCATTGCGTTGCGCCGTCATGCGCGCAATATCAACCGAGCCGGTCATGGCCAGCGATTTGAGCACGTCCCGCTGATCGCTTCTCTCATCCGGTAAAAGCCAGGACATTTTTTTCGCCAGCGCGTAGGCCACTTTCCCGACGAACACAATGCCCTGGCCGAACGTCAGCACACCGGGGTAAAGATCATTACGCAGGAAACTGACAATGCGTTTGATCCCGCCCCCCTTAAACCACTCCGCCATATCATCCGTCAGCCGGCGGATATCCGGTGCCAGCTCGTTTCCCAGTTGCCCTGAGATTTCCGCTACAGCGGAGGAGAAGACCGTGCGCAGGCTGGTGATGGCGCGGTTGCCCTCCATCGCCCCTTCAGCCCCCTCTTTCGTGACGAGGTTATAACGCCGCTGCTCGTCCATCAGGTCACGGTAGCTTTTGCCGGACTGCTTCAGCAGCATCAACAGCTTGCTGGCCTCGCCGCCAAACAACGAATCCAGTGCAAACGACGCTTTCGACTCGTCCTGCATGCTGAGCGCACGCTCGACGATTTTTTCGAACTGCGCCATATCGCTGAGGCCCGCAAAATCCCCCGCCTTAAATCCCAGCGTTTCAAACGCATCCTGAAGGGAACCCTGCTTGCCGTTCTGCTTGTACTCTCCTGCCTTGTGAAGATACTCCTCGAACAGGTCGCCGATGTTCTCCCCGTTCATGTCGTACTGCTTCGCGAGCGTGTCCCAGGCATCAAACGTCGGGATATCGACGCCATAGCTTTTCGCCACACCAGCCCGTCGGGCCGTCTCCGCGTTGGTGGCCGCCGGGGCAATCAGGGTGCCCAGCGCGGAAGCCACCACGCCACCGCCGCCGATCGCCAGCCCTGGCGCCACCATACCGCCCAGCTGACCGGCCATACCAAGGCCACGGCGAAACAGCCCTTTCCCTGCCCCCTTGAAGGCTGCCAGCCGTTGTGCCTTCTGCATCTGCTGATTCAGCTTCTGCTGTTCGGCCTCCGTTTTGCGGATTTCACGGGAGACGTCGCTGTAGCGCCGTTTAAGATCGCCAAGACTTTGCCCGGCCAGCTTCGCGCGCTTAATCTCTGCCGCCAGCTTAGCCTGGTCTTTCGTCAGTTTTTCTGACTGCTTTCCGACGTCCTTCAGGCTTTTTTGCAGGCTGTTCGCTGAACGGCTCCAGGAGCTGTCGATACTGCCGCCAAAGGTAATGACGGCCTTAAGGTTCTGGCTTAATCCGGCCACGATTTACCGCCTCCACTTCGTCGGTGAGAAAATCAGAAAACACACTGAACGGCATATCCAGATATTCCGTCATGGGAAAATGCAGGCGCCGTCCCAGAAAACGTATCGCCCGCATCAGCCCTCTTTCGGTCGCTTCTCGGGCGGGAGCATAAAAACATTAAACGCGTCCAGCAGCTGGGCATAATCTGCCGCAGTCAGTTGCCAGATATCCTGTTCGCTGAGGTTGCACAGCAGCGCAATCATGCGCGCCTCTTTTTCTTCTTCACTGCCGCGGTCTTTGGAAAAGGCAATGCGGTCACGGACCAGCGGCTCGCGCAGCGTCACCTGTTCGAGCAGGCCACCGTTCTCAAAGGAAACAGGGGAATACAGTTTGATAACGCGTGTTTCACCAGGAAAAGACATGTTGATCTCCATAAAAAAACGGCCCGCAGGCCGTTGTAAGATTGTTTGAAGTTAAAGCCGCACTTTTGCCGCCAAGCCGGACAGAACATCCACGCCATTCACCCGGCGCGAGAAGCGCTCAGTATCTATCTCAAAGAGCTCGCGACCGTCTTTGGTCTGACGGTAATAGCTCACGGCGATTTCCACCGTGACGGCATTTTCGGACAGGCTGTCCTTGCCACGCGCGTCGGGAGTGACGGTCTGCACAAAGCCTTCGATCTCCTCGATGGTACCCAGCGCGGTACCGTTAGCCAGATAGCCCTGATAGGCCGTAAAGCGCGGACGGCTGCCGCTGACAAAACCGAAGGCGGTCAGCATATCCACGTCCACACCGTAAAACTTCAGCTGACAGGTGAGTGCTTCCATACCGTCATCAACGGGGGACGGCGCATCCTGTGCGCCGGTACGCAAATCCGTTTTGACAATGGACAATGCCGGCGGAGTAAATTCATGCGCCCCCTGTATGCGGATCCCCTGCCGGAAGAAGGTCCAGACGCGTAATGTGTTTTTTTCGCTCATGCTGCCAGCATCTCCTCAAGCGCATAGTTGTTATTCACCCGGACGCGCAGGCTGATAAGCTCAGTCGGCGATTTCGGACCAAAGTCATAGTTGATGTACAGCACGCCCGCCGCCAGGCTCTCAGCGGTGTTAAGTTCTTCATCCAGCCAGGCGCGACCACCGAAAATAGCGCCGAGCCCGACCAGCTGGCGCATATAGGCGTTGATGGTGCCGATAATGTCGTCGGCATTCTCCCGGTCCAGCGGACGATCAACGTATTCCAGCATCGTTTCCTGAATACTGTCCTCGATGACGTCTGCGGTTCGGCGAACCGATTCAAAGCGCCACTGTGGATCGGTACCGCACAGACGGTTACCCCAGTGCTTGAACCCTGCCCGGCGGATGATGGTAGAGACGTTCTGCATGTTGAGCAGGTTTGCGTCGCAGTTTTCATCGCCGAGAATGAACTCGTCGATCTGTTCCACCCCGAGGATGTTATTGATGTCCTGGTTGGATTTACTCCACCACCAGCCCTTCTCAAAGTCGATTCGGGCACGCAACCCCGCCGCAAACGCAGAGTAAGGACGATAGATCAGCTGGCCGTCGGCATTGCTGACCTGTACGCGCGGGCGCAGCAGTTCGGTGCGGGTACCATAGGACTGCCTGCGCTGGACCACTTCTTGCAGCTTAGCGCCAGAGGCACAGTCAACATACGCCACCGCCCGCAGCTTGCCGGCAACGGTTTCCAGAGCCTTGCCCACGGCATCATCCTCACTGAACCCCGGCGCGATGACGATACGGGGCTGGTACGTTGTCACGGAGCGAGCAGATGACAGCGCGCCGATCCCGGTCAGCACCGCCGCACGCTGTTTAGCTGTATCGTTAACTTCAGCCACGCGTACCAGCACCGTCAGGGCATTTCGCTGGTCATTGATTTCCATCAGGGCCTGCTTCAGCGTGCCTTTTTCACCGAGCCGGGAAAGCATCGAGGTACCGACAATCGCCACAGGAGTATTCAGCGGGAAAGGTTCATCTTCGCCGCCTGTCAGCTGCAACCGGAACGGTGTGACCACGCCACTGCCGCTTCCCGTTGCGGTGACTTCCACATCATCCACCGCGCTTACGGCAGTGGCCACGGCAGAAGGGGTTGCCGTCAGCTTGCCCGTTTCATCGCAGCCAAGCGTGATAGTCAGCGTTAATGCCTCCGCATTCCAGGCAGCAGAAGTCTCAATCGCTGCGGGATTTTCTTCATTGGGGATGCCGGCTACAGCCTCAACCACCACCACGTTTCCTGCCCTGCCAGCAACTGTCGCGGCAAACTCCACAACGTTATCCAGAATCGGGGTTCCTGTGCTGGCACTGGCCGGCGTTCCGGCTGAGGCATCAGGCGCAGTACCCACCAGGCCGATAATGGCCGTCTGGATCGTCGTGACCGCGACCGTACCGGATGTCAGTTCGATCGTTTCCACACCATGTAAATTCGCCATTTATTTTCTCCAGGCATAAATAAACCTGCCGCGGCAGGTCACATTTTTTGATTGGGGGGATTCGTGGTTCCGCCGCCATCACCATTTTCTTTATGGTCATGGCCGTTGTAGGTTTCGCGGATCCCGCTCATTTTCCCGGTACCGTCCGAAATTTCCTGTGTTGCACCGATGTTTCCCTTCACATTCGTGTCGGAATTGATTTGCGTAACGCCCTGAACTGTGAGGGTGTCGGTGATTTCCACCGGACCATCGAGCGTTCCCTTTCCGATAATTTTGTAGGTCCCGCCCTCCGCCAGCGTGATGGTCAGGGCATGCGCGGTGCGGTCATACCGGATCTCGGTACCGTCACCGTAGCGTGTGATATGTTCGCTGTCGCTGCCCCCCGGTACCGGCAGACCGCCGGTATTCCAGCCGGGAAACACCCGGCCATTATTCAGCTCACCCGCCTCCGACAGCACCGTGACCGCATCCCCGACCGCATACGGATTGGAGTCAGCCCGGTTTGCCCCGGAAAAGCCCTGGCAGAGCGGCAGCCAGGTAGTGATGATGTCGCCCAGATCCACCCGGCACTTCGGTATACCGTCATGCTTAACGGAATGAATAACCCCGCGCCGCACAATATTCGCCAGGCGGCGCTGTAAATCGCCCTCGATATCACTCATCGGGTTTCGCCTCGTAAATCAGCTGATAATCGTCCACATGTGCCTGGCCGATATCCGGTGCCTTGCCCAGCCAGGCCGCTTTCAGCGGGGCATTCAGCTGTGCAAACGGATCCGCACCAAAGGCGGCTGACTGTGTGAAGGAGATCCGCCAGACCAGGTAATCATCCATGCGCGGATCAAACTCATCGCGTGACGCATCGATAAAGACGGCTGGCTCAAGACTGGTCAGGCCGAACTGCTGGCCGTCAATCCACTGCGTGATATCCGCCGCCGCCGTGCGCAGGAAAATTTCGGGTCGGCTGACGCCAGCGCCTGCCGCGTCCACCACAACGAACAAATCGCAGGACAGATTCACATTAAGCTGTCCCTCGTTGCCGCCGCCCTGCTCCCAGCCGTTAATGGAGAAATAGACCGCCGGGGTGGCCAGTCCGGTAAAGCGGGGCACGTTTTTTTCCGGGTAGGCATCGGCGTCACGCACCCACGCAATTTTTTTCAGCGCGCCGGTGACAGCATCGTGATACTGCCCCAGCAGTAATGGCTCAGCCATAGTCCACCTCAGACAGAAATACGGGCTTTCACACGCCCGCGTAGATCGGTTTCAAAGTGATGCATAAAAATCTCCATCGCCTCCGCAAAAGCGTTATCTTCGATGTAATTCAGCATCGGCTCATAAATATCGACTTCCGCTTCGCGAGTACGGCGGGTATCCGGATCGCGAATAACCACCGTCCGGCGGTTTTCACGGCGGGAGCGCGCCACTTCCCCGTTTTCAAATGTGCGCGGGGATAGCAGGCTGCCCTTTGGGGTGAATCCTGCGTTTTCTGCCTGGCGCCGCGCCTTTATAAACTGCCCGGTGGATTTATCCCGCCGGGTATGGTGAGGCCTGACCCGCCCGTTAATCCTGCCTTTCAGGTCTTTTACCTTGATGGCATTGAGACCAAACCAGAGACGAAAAATATCCAGTTGTGACTGAGAAGCGCGATCAAGACGAAAGGAAAGCAGACGCCGGCGCACCAGATCCAGGCTGCGCGGCGCCAGCCCGTCTTTCAGGTCAGCCATCGCTTTTTTACGCAAGGTGGCGGCGGTACGTTTCAGCGCACGGGAATACGCTGCCCGAAACTGTTTATGGGTGGCACCGATGTGTTCCGCTATCCGCCAGATGGCATCCACATCGATATCGACGGGCAAATCCCGCCGCAGTCTGGACTCACGCGCCATATCAGCTCCACTTGTTGATGTCCGGCTGCACCTTACCCGGTGCGCCATACGCCAGCGTGACGCGGGTGCGGCCTTCTTCATCAGCGCCAATGTGCGTCACACGATAAGCCGTGCCGTTGATCTCCACGCCGTGGTGCTTCTCAAGCCCCACGATATCGGTGGTCATCGCGCTGAAGGCCGGAGAGCGATCCTGAATTTGCCCCCCGCCGGGCACGTCAACCGGGACATCAGGCGTCTCGAAAATCACGGTAACAGGACGCAACTCAGCGCCGACAGAAAGGACAGCAGGCACCTCTTCGGCAAATGCCCGGGATATCCGGGCATCCGCTTTTAACAGGCGTTGCCGAAAGCGGTTCATCAGTAACCAAGCCGGACCGGAACAGAATCCGCATCAGCCGCCGCCTCAGCCCAGGCCGTGCCCGCCAGAGGATTCGGAGCCGCCGCCTCACCCGCTTCCGCAGTCAGCTTACCGTCTGCCAGATAGAGCTTCTGGCCAACAGTGACCGCTTCCGCTGCTTTTGGCAGGACGAACACCCCAGTGGTATGCAGCACACCCCACAACCCAGCCGGAATGTCGTCGTGAGCAACGCCCACCAGCGCACCTGAAAGCACGGCGTCACCCGAATGAATATCGGTCGCACCGGTATTCTGAAAATCAAGGGTGTTGCCATCCTGCTGATAATTTTTCGCCATTTTTCTCTCCAGACAAAAAGGAGCAGCACGTGCCGCCCCGTAAAAAAAACCGTCAGATGACGGGCGTTATTTTTTGGTGACTTTAACCATGCCGCGCCAGTCAAGCGGTGCCACCCCGGCATCGATACGTACCTTGAACGCGGCACCGTCAACGGTGAAGCCCTGCTGCTGCTCAAGATATGGCGTATCAATACCGTCCAGATATGCCACCTCAATGGTGTCGCGTCCCTGTGCAGCGGTCAGGTAGTAATCCGTTGGGCTGCTGTCATCGAGGCGAGCCTCTGAGGACACCGTCACAAAGTTCTGGATCGGGTTAACGATACCGCTGTTCGCGTCCGCACCCGGTACGCTTGCAGATTTGATTAGCTGGTTAGCGCGGGACTCGATTGCCACTGGCGTCAGCATGTAGGCCGGGCGAATGTTCAGACGGCGGTCGCCTGATTTTTGCAACAGCATCGCCTTACGCGCCGTATCGAGGCCTTCGATACTCAGATCGGCGGAGACCAGGTTGCCATGATCGGCGTGGAACAGCGGCTTGCCGTCGGACATTTTTGGGTTGCTGGTCAGAACTGCCCACACCAGATCGCCCACGGTAGCACGCGCGGCAAGGCCCATTGCCTGCGGGATACGGGTCAGCATGTCCAGGTCATCATTGATGATAGTCTGGCGGTCAATGCTGAAAAGTTCGCCGTAGGTCGCAAGCGCAATCGGCTCGCCGCGATCTTTGATGGTGACATATTTATATTCCGCCCCGGCGCGGACCTTGCGAAGCGATGCAAGTGATTCCAGTCCGACGCGGTGCGCGGTTTTGAAATCAGTCAGGGTGCCTTTACGGGTCCACTGTTCGAATGACTCTGTGGCCTCGTCCCAGCCCATCAGCGCCGCCTTGTGCGCCACATCCATCAGGATATTGCCGAAATCGCTGCTGCTGTGGGTAAACGCAAGGCCGACCATCGCCTGTGCAGTCCCTGCGCCTGAAATACCGATCCCGCGATCCACAAGGGAAGCTCGCGCCAGTTCACGCAGGGTATAACCGTTGTAGGCGTTATCTTTTTCAGCCTGCGCATAGCCCGCGCGGCTCATTACCGCAGCACGGATGGAGTCACCGACCAGATTGCCGTTTCCGGCATAAAGATGAATAGCACCCGGACCGGCACTCGGCGTAGTTCCTGCCGCCAGCGCCTGGAGGAGTCTGTCACGGGCTTTTTCCGCCGTGCAGGAGAAGTCGGCCAGACATTCCGCCTTCAGTGTCGCGAAGGTCGGGAACGCCTCAAAAACAGCGGAAACCGTGTTCACGCGTTCCGCGTTTGCCGTCTGCATCTGCTGTTGCAGCTGCTGGGCCAGCGCAGTGATATCGATATTAGTCATCTGCTGCGCGGGCTGTTGTGGCGCTGGCGGGTTAAGGTTCGCCTGTACCGGCGCGGGCTGCTGTACCGGAGCAGGCTGCTGTGGCTGATTCACCGGAGCTTCGGCACGCGGCGCAAAAAGAGATTTAATCTGTTCTGGCATGTTCTGGTAATCCTTCAGTTTATTTTCATTCACACAGGCCGCAGCCTGTAGTTCAGGTTCAAGCGTGTCAGCGAAACCTTTCTCCACTGCCTCGGCCCCGTTAAGCCAGGTCTCCGCTTTCAGCATCGCTTCCAGCTCCTCCTGCCCCAGTCCCGTTTTATTCATATAGGCGCTGAGCATCAGGGCTTCGTTACGATCAAGCCACGCGGCGTAATCACGCATGTCATCAGAATCCCCGGCGATCCCCCCCCACGGTTTGTGGACCATGATCCAGGCGTTTTCAGGCATGTGCACCGTGGCGCCGGGCAGGCAGACAATCATTGAGGCCATGCTGGCCGCCACCCCGTCTACCCAGATATCCACTTTCGCTTTCAGCCGCGACAGGGTGTTGTAAATGGCAAATCCCTGCATGACATCACCGCCGGGGCTGTGGATATGCAAATCCACCGCGCTGGCGTCAAACACCCCGGCGTCTTTACAGTCCGCGACGAACTGCTGGGCTGTGATGCCCCAGCCGCCGATCACGTCATAGAGGAAGATTTCGACGCGCCCGGCAGACAGCGCGCGGATTTCGTACCAGCACTGACCGTTTGCCGCATCGACACCCGCAAGGCTGGCGCGGGGGTTAATCATCATCGTCCGGCTCGCGCCGATCGTCTTTTGGTTTTGCCGTTGCATCTGGCATCGCTCCTTTGTCGTTGGCGGCGTCGGAATCAAACACCAGCCCGTGTTGACGGTTAAACTCGGTTTCACGCAGTCGCTGGCGTTTAACCTCCTGCGGGTTTTTACCCCGCGCCCGTGCCCATTCCGCTTCGGTACCAGCACCGCCACGAACAATGGCTTTCCAGGCATTAGCCTCTTTCCCCGGATCAATCCACGGCATCACCGGGCCGAGATAGAGCGCGTTATAGAGAGAATTTGGATCCACATCCGGCGGCACTTCAACGCCGCTCAGTAACGCCATCGCCAGCCATGCGCGGTAAACGGGCCGGCTGTGCTGGCCGACAAACCACTGTTGCAGGACGTTGTACCCTTCGAAGCTCTCCACCAGCTCCTGACGTTGGGAGCTGTAGGTGCCGTTATAGTCCCGGGCAATGCTGGAATAGCTGCCGCGCGTGCCTGCGGCCACGGCCCGCATCTGTCCGTTCCGGAATTCATAGAGGTGAACATTCGGGCGATTTGATTCCACCATGCCAAGGTCTTCACCCGGGCGCAGATCGTCGTAAATCATGCCCGGGGCGATATCGTAATGACGCTGGCCGCCGGGAGGTGAAAACTCCCCGTCGTCACCAAGAGACTGCGCATCACCGCGCTTGATATAGAACCCCAGCGCGGCGGCAATACGGGCGGCGACGCGTTCACTCTCTTCATAATCCTTGATGTCAGAAAGACGGGTAATGACTCCGTGGATCAGGCTGATACCGCGCAGCTGGTGCAGACGCTTGCGCTGCGCAAGGTGAAGCATATTTTCAGCTGAGACGGTTTTAAGTTCAGCGCTGAACCGCGTCATATTTGCCGGGTGGTACTTGTAAACGCGGTAGCCGACGGGACGCCCCCAGTCGTTCACGATGATGCCCTGGCGAACCTGCTGGCCGGCGGTGCTGTTAAGGTTGAACGGAACAAAATCCGCCTCCAGCATTTCCAGCGAGAACGGTACGGAGGTGGAATGTTGCAGACCCGGCACATTCCCCCTGACCAGTTGCGTGAACACTTCCCCGTCACGCAGTGCTGAACGCAGCAGCAGGCGTTCGGCTTCCGGGCGGGTGAACATGCCAGTCACCTCAGGACGCACGGACCATTCAGCCCAGAGCGCCGAAAGTTTCCCGGCGAAATCGGAATGAAGATTCCCCTCCAGATCGAGGGGCTGAGGCTCAACATGGATCCCGTGGGCACCAATCACCCGGTCTTCCATTTTGTCGAATAGGCCGATCACCAGATCATGGTTTTCATCAAGCCACCGGGCCTGTTCCCGCAGGGACTGACCTGCTGCAAACACAGCGGTGTCCGCCGACTGGCTTTGCTTTTTCGCCTTGTGCAGCCGTGACGGATTTGCCGCTTCATACGCATTAAGCCGGAGACGATCCCGCTCGCGTGTCGCGGCCCACCCGGGGGAAATTGCCCTCAGTGTTCTTTCAAGAATGCCCATAGAACGCCTTACAGAAAGTTAGCGAGTTTGTACGAACCACCACGGCTGTTGACCGCGCGCCAGCGACGCTCCCAGTATTCGAGCTCATCGCGCAGCGCCTTCGGATCGTGGTTGGTAATGGCGCGACCGTTTACGCCGGTGAAAGAGATACTCTTGCCGTCCAGCGAGTCCTGGTAGGCCTGGCGCACCATCACCAGCGTTCTCCAGATGTCGTCTTTCTTCACAGCCAGCCTCCTCCCCTACCGGAAGATCCCAGCCAGCTGCCGGAAAGCGTGTTTTCTTTCTCAGGCTCAGCCCTGACTTGTGGCTGAACGGTTTTGTTTTTTTTCACGGTTATCTCCCTGGGGCGTTCCCCTTCATGAATATTTGGGTTGAGATCCTGCGGCTCAGCCCATGCAGGAGGTTTTTCCCAGTCGCGAATTTTTTCGTAGCCGCGCAGAACCGCGACGGCGTGGGCATAGCAGAACAGGTCAAAGGCTTCGTTGGCGCCCTTGCCTGGCTTACGCCATTTGCCATCCACGCCGCGCTCTTCGTAGGTGAGTTCCTCGTAGAACCACTCCCCCAGCCAGCCGGGAAAATGGATATAGCCTGCTCCGGGAGTCTCACGATCAAGGTTATTGCTGAGCTGATCCTTGAGCAGGTCGGTTTGCAGCAGATACACCGGCACCTCGCCACGCGCATCAGCGCGACGGTCACTGCGTTCGGTATTATTCGGGTGAGTTTTGGTAATAATTTTCTGGCGTTTTGTGCTGTCGCCCTTGATCAGATAGACACGCTTACCCAGACCATCCCGGCGACACTGGCGCCAGAATTTATAGGCATTATCTGTCACCCCTTCCTCACCGCCGCTATCGACGGCCATGGCCAGCACCGGCATACGCCGCGTCGGGTCAGACTGAAGTGCGTAAGTTTTTTCCAGCACATCGGATACAAGCAGCTGCCAGTCCTCCGGATACGCGCCGGGGTGGACTGGCTCCGCCTCGCCATGTTCATTGCAGCGCAGGGACTGGCGGATGTTGTAGCGATCCACAAGCCAGCGTTCACCATTTTCGCCATAACCAATTATCTGTACGACGAAACGGCGCTTTTTCCCGCCCTGAACGTCGACGGCTGCCAGCAGGAAACGCACCTTCGGCGGAACCAGGCGTTTACCGTAATCCTCCGCACGCTGCATCAGCACATCGGCGCGTCGCTGTTCGCTGGCCGAGCGCGGCAGGTACGGCAGCCCCCAGTCGGTGTTGATAACCGCCTTGAGGGTTTCTTCGCTGCCGGTAGCCTCATACTCCTGCTCAGCAGTCAGCAGTTTGTATACCAGCTGCGCCCAGGTCTGGTACGCGGCTGCGGGCCCCTCCATCCAGAACGACGCTATGCGCGAACGGCGTGGCTCACCGGAGATCTTGCCGTCCCGGTCAATACTCTGACCTTCACGCAACCAGACACCCACCCCGTTAAGCTCGCGCTTTTTATCTGCGGTGATAATGGTGCTGCAATGCGGACAAAGCAGATGAGCCGACTCACTGGCTTTTACCGGATCAGGTTCATCGCGGTATCCGGTCATCGCCTCCATCGCAGGCTGAAAATATTCACCACAATGCGGGCACGGCCAGTACCAGCGACGGCGATCTCCACGGTTGTACAGCGAAAGCGCGCCTGTCGTTGGTGGTGCTTCATGGGGAGATTTTCGGCGCCATTTGCTGTCGCGAATGTCCCGGCCTGGCGAACACTCCACCAGAGTCATCCCGGCGGACATAAAGGTGGTGGTACGCTTGGACGCCAGGGTAAAACCGTCACCCTCGCCATCGATGTCCTCAGGGAAGCGGTCATAATCGGTGAGCGCTACACATTTGAAATCTGACGAGGACATGATGTTGATGGAAGGCCAGCCAATCTTGAGATAGTTGCCCGCCAGAAAAGTACGATCATGCACGTTGTTGTCGTTTCGCAACGGGCTCAGGCGTTTCGCCACTTCAGGACTGACACGAAACGTTCTCGCCAGACGTTTTTTAGAGTGCTCACGCGCTTTCTCTTCGGTCATCTGAACGACGAGCATATCGGACGGGTCACAGACAATGTTGTATACAACCCAGCCATCCACCAGGCCGATCGTTTTCCCCGTTCGTGCCGGTCCAACAAACACCACCGCATCGTATTCACGCATCGCGAGGCAGTTCATCGGCTCTATCACATACGGAGCGACAGCAGGGTCCCACGGTACCGAGTTACCGGCTCCCATAGGTACGCGCATAAATTTTTGAACCGCCTCAGCCACAGGCATACGGCGCGGGGCTTTGAGAATGGCGGAAGCGTTACGCCTGACTTCCGCTGCCGTGGCCTGTCGCATGATTTACTCCTCTTCTGGCATATCCTCCTGTTCTGGTGAGTCGGCCTGCTCAACTTTGAGAGCTATCTGGTCGCGCAGATCGTCAATAACCTGCTGCACCCTGACAACTGCGGAAGGGGTCATGGCGCAGTCTCGTTCAAGAATGTCGGGTAACGTCTCCAGCACCTGAACCATTGCTTTTGCCATGGAGGAAAATTCTCTGGTGACTTCTGACGCCGGGATCAACTCACCTGTTTCCTGCTGAAACTTGAGTCTTTCACGCTCCGACTGAAACCAGGCTTTACGATCGGGGGGAAGCATTTTGTCGACGTCCACCAGCTCCGACGGTGTGGTACTCGTCAGCAACTCCCTGAGGATATCGGTGATGGCATAAAGCTTAAGTTTTGGATTGCTGCCCGGTGCCGGCTGAACATTTGCAAGCTTGCTCGCGACCGTCTGGCGGTGCAGATCGGTAATGGCTGCCAGCTGCGTGATATTCAGCCGGAAATTTTTGAGTTCGTTATCCATGATGGTGAACAAAAAATAGTCATTTCGACATCCTGCTAAGGATCAGGACTGAAATATCAAGAGGTTAAACAGATGATGATGAAACCCATAAAATGCAAAAAACTAGCCGTTTCCCGCGTGTCCTCGCCCCCTCGGTGTTCAGAATCACCAGGAGTACCTTATTAAATAATAATCACTCTCAAAAAAATACGCGTTTCAAGAGAGAGGAGGTCATATATCCAGGTGAGAAAAATAATAATATGGTTTTTAACTATCTCGGGAAAAATAAACCGCCCTTAGGCGGTTTATTTCATTAGCTATGGCTTACTGTTTATCTAACGCTTTTTGAATCGCGTCTGCTGCTTCACTTATCTCGTTTTTCAGAGAAGTAATAACAACATGGTTTGCCGAATGGCTCGCTGAAACTTTAAGGATTTCAAGTACAGCGGCTACTGCTTTCTCGCGCTTAACTTCATCTTTTTGCTCAAAACCAGTTTTATCGTAGAAATAATTCTCAAGCATATGATCCCCTTGATACCCCACCGACATGGAGGGCTGATGAAGAGTATGCTGGTATAAAGTTATAAATTTCAAGGTCATCACAGCAACTCTTCTCAGTGAAAAGCTTATGAAATGCATACGGGATTGGTATTAAACAACCGCCCGGAGGCGGCATCATGGCTGCTGCATGGCCTTATGGCTGCGGTCAACCCGCTTACTGCTTCAAGGTCTTTAGCCCATCCACCAGTGAAAACAATCTGAGGAAATTCTTAATATCCCACGCTTACGCTTGTTGTTATCTGCCAAGCTGCCAAGCTATACATGACTCTGATGCGGAGAATGCCAACTCCGGGGAACATCAATAAAAAGAGCAACGAAACTGAGACTCCTGTAGCCCTCTCTTAGAGGGCTTTTTTTTGCAAAAAAAAGCCAGCTCGGACAGAACTGGCTGGGTCTAGCAGTAAGTAGGTATTACTTCGCACTCATTTCGACGTGTACCCTATTCCTTTAGTCAAGCATTCAGACGCCGGGTGCCTCCCGGTGGACTTGCATCACTCCGCAAACCCGCAACACTACGTCCAGCAGTGACTGGTTGCCCCTCCGCTCAGGGGGATTCATCTGTATGGCAGAGATATCGAATCACTCGTGCCATTAAAATGTAGCTGACAGACAAAATAAAGTTGTGAGCATTGTTGAAATTCTTCGCTAATCATTCATCCCGTATACCCATCAGGCATTAGAAGAAAGCAGTTTTTTGTTCCTTTGCATTATTTATTTAATACACCTTTTTACTTTTGAGAAATGGATTACATTTACACTCTCCTTGTAATGATGACCCTTTTGGTCTCCCTTCCGAATTGCAGGATTTCATTTCGGAAGGGACTTTTTTCCTTTCCCGCCTTGATAAATACTCATTGTTTTCTAGACTCTTACATAGACTTTGCTATGTCAGGTGAAGTCGTCGTTCAGGACTACCCGTGTGCTCAAGGATGAGCCACCCTGATTTGTTCAAGCTTTTCCCTGCCAACTAATCATCTGCGCTCCAAGAATTGTCCATTTGTATAACGGAATTCTCAATATTTGCTACGGTTAAAGTCCAGAGGAGAGACTGTGTCCGAACCTCAGGGATGAGGCTCAATTTTTCGCGCAATTTGCTTTCCATGCTTTGTTATGCGCCAGGATGTCACGCTTCGTCTGCTTATCCAGTACATCCCAGTCGTGATGCGTACCGTAAATGGGTTTAACCCAGTCGCAAGCAGTGTCCACCACCTCAACCCTTACGGGTCCAGTTGTCCCGCAGCTCGCGATCAACATCGTCGCCAGGCATATGATTAACAGTCTGATGTACATTGCTGGCCTCTTTCGTTGTTTCTACCCTGCGTTCGGCTGCTGCGACCATTGCCGCTGCGTTATCTTCGGTTCGCTGCTGGTCGGCTTTAGCTTCTGCTTTGCTGGTGCCGCGAAAATGGCCCAGACCAAAAGCGCCGGCGATAGCGGAAATGACCAGTGCGGCCAGCCCGATTATTGTCTCGATACCCACACTCACCTCATACCAGAACTGATTTCGCCAGGTTAAACAACGCACGGCGTTTTTCCAGCCCGTTGCGGCCGCCATTGATTAACAGTGTCACGCGCTCAACGTCGCCGGAATGAAGAAGGCAACCGCGGGAGGCATAGAACCATGCGGCTGAGCGCGCGGCGTATTCATCCTCTTCAAGCAGTTCCGGGTGGGTTACAAGGTCCAGTTTCAACGCCTGGCCACAACTGCGATAGTTACTCAGACCAGTAACCTGTTTCAGCCCGCGACCGCGATATTTCCATCCATCACCGGCAACCTGATTGCCCAGGTGTTCTTTTCCCCACTCACCACCGTATACCAGATTAGCGATCGCTTTCTGGTTTGCCGGTTGCGTTGCAGTTCTGCCAAGTGCGGCGGCCTGCTGTTGCGTGATGCGGTGGCTGCCGAACGTAGGTAGCAGGTTTTCTGCCGCGTAATTCAGGTTCTCCACCAGCCGGGTAAATCTGGTGCTTTCATGCCCCATCTGGGCAATAAACATGGTCTGATCAAGCGGTGCGGTGATGCCGTATTCCCTCATAGCGGCGTCGATATGCGGAAACCAGCGCGCAGCTAACCCGGCGCTGATACCAGCCGCCTTCTGAAATTGTGTTTGGTTCATTAGTGCCTCAGATGATCAACCAGACGTGCAACGTTGCCTTTGACGGCCACCAGCACGGAAAGGAATATGATGTTTGCCGCAATGGTGGCCCATGATGAATGCGGGTAAATCCCACACAGGTACGCCAGCGGTACAGCGCTGTAGGTGACGGTAATCAGCCAGGCTAAACGCGAAATCCATGGCCGATGCCGCGAATCACCACGGCGGTAAAACATCAGAGTAATTACAACTCCGGCGCAGAGCAGCGCGTTGATAGTTGCTGTTGGGTCATTTTGTACCACCTGAACCTCCCCGGCGCGTTATCAGCGCCACCAGCGAGCCGATGTCCTGCTTGTTCAGGAACGTAAGGATTTGAACGGCTAACGCAGAAGCTATTACGGCACCGATAGCATCCAGAGGCTTCTCGGTGTACCCCGTCCAGGATGTGAGTTTTGAACCCAACAGCCCGGAACAAAGAATGCCGACGATATACGACACGAAGAAGTATGCCAGTCGACGTAACACACTCAGGTCAGCCGCTGTCGCTATGTAAAATACGGCGCCCGCAAATGCACCAAAAACAACACCGTAGTCAGTTCCGGTCAATAGACCGTAAACACTGGCTCCAGTCAAAGCTAAACCGGCCAGCCCCGTGCCGGAAAATGGATCGGACATCGGTCCCCCTCATATTGCAGTGAATCCTCTCAGTAAATTTGAGGGGAAATAAAAAAGGCCGCCCTGAGGCAGCCTGTATTCTTCGAATTATGTTCATAAAGGTGGGGATATGGGTCCTTCCAGAACGACCGCTTCACCGTTATGGCAAAGATCGTAGCCACGAGTTAGATGCCAGACGCCTCTGATTATTTTTCCTGTAACCATATCTTCAGTTTTACCGTGCGAAAAGTAGGCGATCTGGACACAGTCATTGTGTCTAATCCAATAATATCCCTCTTTCATAATTCACCTCTTAAATTGTTTCATTTAGAAGTGTATATGACGATTCAGAACCTGGTGGTCGACAAAACGTTTTTTTGAGGATGTGGCGCCGGGTGCCTCCCGGTGACTTATCTCTGGTCGTCAAAGTCGCGTGCATACCTGCACATAGCAGTTAACCAGACGCCCCATCGCTTAGATGGGATTCACCACATTCATAACTAAAACAAGAAACATTCATCTGGTCAATGGATGATTAATAAATGAAAAAAAAGCCTGCTCGGAAAAGCAGGCATAAATAGCTAAGTTGGCAATAACTGAGGGAGTGGTGCCGGGTGCCTCCCGGTGGAAATGATCACAGCATTCATTTCCGCGCGCTGGTTGGACATTCTGGAGAAATGTCCTGCTGAATCGCCCCTCCGCTTAGGGGGATCCACCACAAAAATGCTTTCAGAATACATCCATTCCGCAGGATGCTTTAGAAGCATATGCATGAGTTGGAAAATTCACAACGCAATCAGACAAATATATTCATTAAGGGTTACCGGAATTGGGCCTTCAATGTTTTCGGCCTCTACGTTATGACATTGTAATCGCCTTGCGTTAGAAATACTGAAAATCGATTGAAGAGCGACGATATGACAGGGGTACTGGTGCAATGCACCTTCGCGAATACCCCTGTCGTATCGCCGGATAACAAAAAACCCCGGCTGGCGGGGTTTAAGTTCTTTCAAATTGTCGCTTTACATTGCTGCCATCGTGGCGCAGCCCTGCCAAGCATGAATAGATTATCTGATTTTCTGGCCCATTTTCAATACTTCATTGCACCAATAGCACTTTTTGCTAAATCACGATTATCATGAATTTTCTTTCAGGGAATTCCGCGCTGACAAAAAAACCTTTGCCCTGAATATTTCCAGGCACCAGCGCACCCGCTTTCTGGCCTCTGATTCAGTCAGCCATGGCGCGAGATTCTGAAGATCTCTGGTTATATCAGAGATTTTTTTTCGGGTGGTGTAATACTGGTTCCCTACAATGTAAACCGGATCCTTCATATCGAACGCCTGAAGCACAGCTCCTTCCACAAACTCGGCGTCATCGCTATTCATCGCCTCGGCAATTACACTGACAGGCGGTTCGGGCCACAGGATCGAACGAGCACGTCTCAACGCCTGCTCACCACGGAACCCTTCTTCCCTTGCCTGGTTCAACGCTGCGGTAAAACGCTCGAGCGCTTTATCAGACCAGTTCTTTCCCCTGAGGACATTCCAGCACGAATGCCCGCAAGGTTTTGCCGGGGCCGTACCTCCACGAACATTTTCGCCCCAGATCGTAAGGAGAGATTTAATCCACCCAGACTGAACATTTGTAAGCAAAATGCTTTTCCCCAGCCAGCTCTTGCGTGGTGCCATTGCGGTTTTACCCAGCCCTTCTAAATACTGGCGTTTCTGGCGTGGCGTCATTTCATGTCCTCGATAATTATCATGCCGGTTTTGCCCCATACTTTTGATGTCCGGGCGTCCCAAATATGGGAGTCATCCTCGAACAGTGCGTCCAGAAGCGATTTTGTGAGATTGTCCAGATCTGGCTTTACCTGGTGCGGCTGCCCGTCCATAGCTGCGCGTTTTTTCTTGCTCCAGCTCTCAGGCATCGGTAAAACAAAAGTGATATGGGCACCGTTCTCCGGCACCTGAATGTCATGCAGGCGGGCCTCGTCACAAAACATGCGATATCGCATCACTGGCGGCCGCTGTTTCCATTTATCACGGCGTGTCATGCGGGGTTTACCAACAGGGGTGATGATGTATTTAGGCATGCAGCGCCTCCTCTATGCGGGAACCAATCCAGCGCATAACCGGTACCGCCATTGAATTGCCGATTGCTTTATAGCGCGGGCCATCGGCAGCCAGTCGGTAAGCCTGTTCTGCTTTCAGTTCTGGTTGGTGGTGGCGCAGATAAGCATATTCTTCAGCCGTGATCTGCTTGCGTTTTTGTGTCGGGATTAGAGTGTGGTTATCGGGGAATCCCTGCAAGCGTTCGCACTCTACAGGAGTCAGGCGGCGAACAGCCATGTTCTGCATAATTGCTGGTGACTGATTGCTCCCACTGTTCGCACTTGTCAATGTTGGGGCTTGTTCGGCGGCATATCCTATGCCGTGAGCTTTTGCACCCTGCCCCGCCTTAAAGCCATATGCAACGCCGTGACAGTCAGCAACGGTCAGGCATGGGGACACTTCGTGCATAGGATCTGTTGCATCTCCACCGTTTTGTGGAGCGCGGCCTATCCAGTTACCTGGAATGCCATACGCTATTGCAGGTGGCGATCCTGCGTTTTGATTGCTGCTGGTGCTGTTCCCGGCTCGCAATGTTGGTGAAAGCTCTGAAGCTGCATCATGCCCACTGTCTTTTGAACTGAATGCGATAACAGAATTTTCCTGTCCGTGATTACGTCCAAGGGTGTGAGCCTTATCTTTTAGCGTGCAAGGATCCTGTGTTCCGTGAATGGCATAGGTTTGAAGAGTCTCATCCATGCTGTCATTGGATTTACCCAGCAACGTCCTGCTGACGTCTGAATAAGTCACAGCTAAATCGGTCGCATCTTTGTGATCGCGAGCTTTTACTGTTGATGCTGTCTCGTCGCTTACGTAATCGCCGAAAGCTCGCATGCGGAATGCCCCAACGATCCCACTGCCGCGCTGACTGAATAATTCCTGATTACTCGCTCCGATCCCGCCAGTATTGAATGACTGATTCAGCGTTGGATGTGGATTATGTTCTCCATCCCAGTGACTACCGTTAGTAAGGCGATAGCCAGCATCCGGGGCAACGATTTGCCTCGTTTTTCTGCTCGGCGGAGAATTCCGGCGCATGCCTTCGGACTCAAAAAGAATTTTTGCGGGATCGATATCCCCTCGAGCTGTTGCGACAACAAACACACGTCTGCGTCGTTGGGCCACTCCGAAAAATTGAGCGTCGAGCACTCGCCAGGCAATAGCTCTTTCTGGTCCCAGCACATAACCAGCGTTTGACCATCGCTTCCCTGGTGATTCCAGCGCGCAGCTTTCGCCGGCAAGCCCTCCAAGAAAACATCCGAAAGCATTATCTTTGCTGCTGAATACGCCGGGTACATTTTCCCAGACGACGATGACGGGTGGTTTTCCCTGCTCTGTGCGTTTTTCATCGATAGCATTTACCAGTTCAACAAAAGCCAAAGTTAACTGGCCGCGCTCGTCAGCCAGCCCATTACGTAAACCCGCAACGCTGAACGCCTGGCAAGGGGTTCCCCCTACCAGTACATCGGGCGCTTCAATTTTTCCGGCGCGGATTGCCGCGGCGATTTTGGTCATGTCACCCAGATTGGTGACGTCCGGCCAGCGAAACGCCAGCACAGCGGAGGGGAATTTCTCTATCTCTGCGAACCATGCTGGCTGCCAGCCAAGACAATGCCACGCCACGCTGGCGGCCTCGATGCCGCTGCACACTGAGCCGTAACTGACTGGGTTATACATTGGCATGCTCCCCCAGCAAATAGAGCACCTGCACCAGAAGCTCAGCTTCAGTGCCGTACTTCATTTCCCAGGCGCGGCGGCCAGCATGAATCGCCACACCGTAACCGCCATTGCGATGGTGTGTATGGCAAAGGGGAATTGATTTTCGATGGTCAGCACGTTGGCTTGTGCCCTGCCCTGTCCGGATATGGTGGATTTCCGCAGGCGTTTCGCCAAGGTTTAGATTTTTACACACGATACAGCCGAGCTCGGCCACACGCGCAAGATGGATGCGGTCTGCTTTTTTCATGCCGGACCACCAGCATAAGCAGAGGAACCGCGCAGGAATGGACGGTCCAGGTAAAGCGAGGTATTTTTTTGCGCCATCACTATTCTCCGGTGATGGTGCGACAGGTGCTGGTTGTTCAGGCCAGCTTGATTATTATAAATCAGTTGTCAGGGTTGCGGAAGCGCTCAAGGCATTGTCGCAGTGCTTCTCGGGTAATGAGTATTGCTTCAGCAGGCACCGGGATCACAATAAAGGAGCCATCCTCCTGGCTTACTACCTCATAACGTCCAGCAGGGCGAACGGCAGCGATTAATTCTTGCTCATTCATAACGAAAAATCCTATTCATTTCAGTCATCCCCGACAGATCGGGGTCGGCCCTTTTTCCCCTGCGCGCTGAACGTAACTTAAGCAGTACCCCTACTGAAGGTCTAATAGGTTAGAAAGATCAATTAACCGTAATTGACCTGTCTAACCGATCGGCTCTAATGCACAGGATTAATGGAGCTCATATCACCGGCAAGAGGTCATTATCGGCTACACGGTTCAGGAAGAACGTCACTACCCCAAGCACATTCGCGTCATCCAGTGAATCGCCTTCGATGGCCTCCCCATCCTGTGTGATAAGTGCTTTTCCCTGAACAGAAGCGAAGTCCCAGCTTCCGCAGAAAGAGATCAAAACCGTGTCACCCGCCTTCGGTCTTTTGGCAACATTTATAATTGCGTATCCGGCTGAAGTTTCGATAGTCCGGCAATTACCGTCGTAGCCGCAAAGTCTGCCGACGGTGAGCGTTGATTCTGCATAGTCTTTTGCTGGTGATGGAAAACCCATGATAACCCCCCCTGTAAAGACACTGTATATTTATACAGTAACACCAAAAAAATGAGGGTCAAGAATTTGGGCGTAAAAAACCCGCCGAAGCGGGTAAGTGATTAATCAATAATCAATTCTTCTCCAAACCAGCACCATCAGCACGATAAAAACCATCAGCCAGACTGCGCCTGATATCAGCTCCATCAGGTACACTTTTTCACCTCATCCTGCGGCGCTGCTTTGATATGCAGTCGCGGCTCGCCGTCTTTCGGCTCTGGCCACTGGCGCGCCATATTCACCTTCAGCTTTTCTTCCATCGCTGCTGTAATTTCACCATCGCTGATACCGGCGCGGCGCTGTGCATCCCATAACAAGAACTGCATGTCAGCCCACTCACTGAGATCATCAGGTTCCTCTGCTGCTTCGAGTGCCTCTTTCGACAGATGCTTGAGCGGGCCGACAGGACCAACATCACCGAACGTGGCCTGTGACCATTCAGCATGGCGCTGACGGATTAAATTGCGCAATTGCAAAGATGAACTGGTTTCTTCCGGCAACTTGTAAGCCGTCGTAACATGTTCGCCCCCCTGAAGCATGGCGGCGCGGCAGGCGTTCCAGATTTTCTGTGCCAATAATTTATCGCCAATGTTATGCGCCAGCAGGCTGACAATCTGACCTGCCAGGCCTTTTGGCATTTCCTCCGGCAACATCGGCGCTGGCGAGGCGGTGTATAGTTTGATAACACGATGCGGGTCTGCGTTCGGCGTAATAGGGTTTGCTGTAAACAGGTAGCCGCAGCCGTATTTCTCAACATCACGCAATTCTTGCTCGTCAGTCCACGCTACAGGATCAGCCATCAGAGACGCCAGAGCCCGTTTCATCGCCTCAAGCGCCATAGCGGCATCTTCGTTTACAGCGCCGGGCGTCGCATCGCGCTCTTCTTCAAGCTCTGCTATGGTCTGCTTTAGCCAAGCTTTTAGGGTAGTGCTCATTGTGCCGACTCCTCAAACAAAACATCACCACCAACTCCGCCGACCTGATAAAGCACAGACCCATCTTCACGGTATTCTATCGGCGCGGCGCTCCATTCCTCTCCGTCCAGTTCATCATCATCCCCGATCAGAACAAAACCGCCGGCAACAACACGGGCTGGGTACATTTCGCCCTCAGTCCACCAGCCTTCAGTGTCTTTGATGCATTTGAGAAATAACAAATTGCTCATTTTCCCTCCACCAACTCTTTCCATTTTTTTTCAAGAACCTGACGGGCAGCAGCCTCACCACCAGGCGGGAAGGAAAATCCCGCACGGTGCCCTGTGCATCCGTTCGAGCAACGGATTTCTGCTGATCCCCAGTTAATTCCCCTGCTACGGATTTTTATAGATGGCGCCATCCCGCATCGCGGACAGACAGGCAAATTACTCATGGCTCATACCTTCCAGAAGATGTTTGTGGCGACGCAGCTCGCGAACGGCAGCCTGAAGACGTTGAAGGTTCGACAGCTTCGCTTTTGTGCGGCGGATCTCGTTCGAGATATAACGGGACGACGGAATAATCAGGTCATCAGGACGGCTAACGAACGCCGGGATATCCCTAATAATTTCATCGAGGGATTTGTTGTCCGGCGCTGATGCTAACTTGACGTCGAGTGCAGCGGCATCCGGCTGCTCTGGTTTTATTTTCGACTCACCCGCCAGGCTCCAGGTGATGTTTTTCCCATCCACATGGCGCATAACCAGACCGTCTTTGTACATTGCACCCAGCGATGCATTCAGGGCTCGCGGGCTTTTACCCAGCTTCTCAGCTACCTGATTGGAGCTCATGGCCCCCTGCCCCTGCATTGCTGACAACACCCTCTCAACCAGAGGTGATACCGGCTTTGGTCTGATGCGCTTCGGCTTCCGCTCCTTCGCGGTACCGACCGACCATGATCCATCATAGAAATCGCACAACCCTTCCTCCTTCTGCTCGCGCAGCATTTTCAGAGCCTCTACGGGTTCGATATCCAGGCGTGCCGCTACATCGAGATAGGTTGCTTTGCCCATTGCTTTCAATGCGTCGATTACTGATTCCATTATTTCTCCTCAAGATTCACTTAACAGGTCTCAAGTGGCTAACGTTTCCGCGATAGCTCTCCCAGTCAAAATTCACCCAAATGCCGTTGTCCATGCGCAGGCGATCGATAACCCTTGCGCCAAGGGTTTCTACCAGCGCGTCGTAATTAAGATTGGTCAGCACACCCACTGGCCGCATGGCCGCTAGACGGCGATCAATAATCTGGTTCAACAAAACTTTCTCGCCGCGGCTGTCTCGCTGAATACCAACTTCATCAAGCACCAATAAATCCACTTTGCAGAGGTCATCCAGCAGCGCGGCTTCGGACTGTCCTTCGTCGTAGCAGGCCCGGGCGCGCAGGGTCAGATCGGGCACCGTCACGATCAGAACCGTTCGCCCCTGCTTCAGCAGATAATTGCCGATGGCCGCTGAAAGGTGGTTTTTGCCGGTGCCCGGTTTTCCGGCGAAGACAAAACTGGCAAAGCCCGAGCCAAAATTCTGCGCATAGCTCTTTGCCATACTCAGCGCATGACGCTGTTCGTCGCTGTTCACGGTGTAATTCGCGAAGCTACAGCTGCGGTGCAGGTCCTGGATCCCGGATCGCCCGAAAATTTTCTCTGCACGCGCCTGCTGGTTGAGCTTGTCTACCTCCGCAGCGCGTTTTTGCCCTTCCTCACGCTGCCAGGCCATCAACTCTTCGGCGCTTTTAAATTTGGGTTCAATGCCAGCCGGAATAACACGGCGAAGGCGATCGAAAATAGAACCTGCGTTTTGCATGCTTACCCCCTGAATCCTGGCGGAACGGTGTTATCGGGACGGGAGATCTGATTGATATCCCGTCCACCAGCCTGGTAATGCCCTGTGCCCGGCGCCGACAGGCGGATAATCAGGTCATCCCATTTTTCGCGCAGTTTGGCGGGGCATTTGACCTGGCGAACCCAGAACTTATCGCTCTGGACGCGCTTGAACATTTCACAAATTTGCTTGTGGCTACGGCCATCAAGGGTGCGCATCAGACGCACGTCATTCGCCCAGACGGTCCAGTTCGGCTCTTTCGGGCGAACGATTTCGCCGTCAAAGGTTGCGGCCTCCTCATAGAGTTTCAGCACGCGCTTCCAAATCCATTGCGCACAGGTCAAATCTTCCCGGCTCCCCCACTGACGTTTCGCAGGGCTGCAAACCACTGCTTCCGGGTGGCGCTTCAAAAACTCGGTTTTTGTCAATTTTCCGTCCGACGGCGAAGCGTCCGGACAAGAAAGATTTTCTGGTTCTTTGACTGGTTCAAAAGAGTGACTGATTCTGGGTGAATCTCCTTCACTACCCCCTGGTGAATGTGGTGCACCATCTGGTGAATCTCCTGCACTAGCCCCTGGTGAACTTGCTTCACTACCCTGGTGAATCTCATTCACTACCCTCGAACTGGCGTTTGCACCGGTCAGGGTTAATCGATAGAAATTGCTGCCATTGCCTTTCGGCCCCGATCTGGTCTCTTTTCGCATCAGTCCAGACTCGCAAAGCGCGGCAACATGATTCATGACGGAACGACGGCTGATCTCACACTGATCAGCGATATGCTGATAGCTCGGCCAGCACTCGCCCTGGTCACTTGCGTTATCGGCCAGTTTAAGTAGGACCAGCTTGCGAAGCGGGTTGCCTACCTTGACCTTCATCGCTTGGACCATCAGTTCCATGCTCATAGAACACCTCGACACAACTGAACTAAGCTGCGTTCGAACAAGTCGAAACCAGCTTCACTTTGACGCCT
Source organism: Enterobacter cloacae complex sp. IR5412 (assembly GCF_049237385.1). NCBI lineage: Bacteria > Pseudomonadati > Pseudomonadota > Gammaproteobacteria > Enterobacterales > Enterobacteriaceae > Enterobacter > Enterobacter cloacae complex sp. IR5412. The sequence continues at coordinate 231,067 of NZ_JBMKHQ010000001.1, forward strand.
ACCAGCTGCGCCAGCGCGTCGATCGCTTCCAGTGTCTCTCGCCGGATTACCGGTTTCGGTTTGCCCGTGAAGACCGCATTGGTGGCTTCGATGCACTCTTTGTTAACCCTGGCCGCCCGGTAATGCATGCAGTCTTTCTGTGCCAGTTCGTTATCAATGGCGGTACGGATGGCGTAGCTCAGGGCTTCCGCCTGTTTCAGGTAGTTAGGCGTATCGTTACGGAATGCACGCTGAATAATCTGCTTGTTGTTGTGCAGCCTGCGTGCGTACTCGTCCGGATCCGAAACGTCATCCAGTGACTGAAGCAGATCGCCAAAGTGATGCGGGGTTATCAGCTGCGTAACTGTCTTCCAGCCCTTTTCCTGCGCCCAGGACTCCAGCTCACATGCCAGTTTTTTGATTTCCATCATTCAGACTCCCTCTGCGCACGTGGGATATCCTGAACAGGAATTCCGCTGGTAGGGGTTGGATGCAAATCCGGACGTAACTCATGCGGGGTGACAGTCCAGCCGCCAAATTCACAGAGCTTAATCACTCGCTCACTTGGAACTCGGTTTCGGATAATCCAGTTTGCTACTGACTGTGAGGACTTAAAGTTGAATTTACGGGCGACGGCCGAAACAGAACCAATCGACCTCACAGCCTTCTCCGTAATGTTCTTGTATGAAGTAGTCATCGTGTTCTCCTGAATGAGTCGATGACTGCAATATACTACATAAAGTAGAAAATACAACTACGAAAAATAGAAATGACTATGAACGCGCCGTGTCTTACTCTTCTACCTATGGTAGAAAAAGCGAATAAACATCAGGATTTCGCGAACCGGCTGACAGAAGAAATGCGCAAACAGCGCCGTTCTGTGAAGGATTTAAGCCAGGCTTGCGATGTCACATACGAAATGGCTCGTCGTTATACGCTGGGCACGGCTAAGCCACGCGATGAGAAACTGCAAAAGATAGCTGACTGGCTAAATGTCCAAGCGGCATGGCTTGACTACGGGGAAGGTGAAAGTGCGCCTACTAAGCTTCCAGAAACTGAGTTTATGGGCTTCCCCGCGACAGAATCCGACACTGGCAGCGATGGGGAATTCAGTGATTTAAGCGAAGACGAAAAGCGGCTGGTCCGAGTCTATCGGCAGTTCCCAAGTGCTGAAGCCAAGAACATGCTACTGGCTTTCGAAATGCGGTATAAACAGCTATATGAATTCTTTCTGAAGTACGCCAACACCCCGCAGAAGTAAAAAAATCCCTAAGAACCCGGCACATGCCGGGTTTTTTTACGCCTTCACTCACCACACAAAGTAGCAAATACCTCTTGAGTTTCTACTTTTAGTGTTGACACATCTACTTTATGTTGTATTCTCTACTCATCGAAGCACAACAGGTGCGACAGGTAAACGTTCCGCCTACCCGGCGATAAGGGTAAACAGAGCGAACAGGCAGGATGCCCACGAAGTAGCCGCCGGTGGCGTATGAATGACCGGATGATTCGCAAAGATAGGTTCAGCAGTAGGTGTGAGAGGAAAACATGTCAAAACAACATTTAGGTTTAGCAGTTCGGTATGCGAATGCTGGCCTTGTAACGGAGTTAGCAATTAAAGCGCAGGAAATGGCTAGTTCACTGCGTGGAGATATCGATCATCTTAAAGATACAATGCTGGCTGCTGATGCAGGAATTGGTATTGATTTTGATTAATTGACCGCGTTATTCAACCACCTTTCTGACGCTGAAGAATTGCTTGTTCGTTGCGAAAGGGCTGGCAGAAACATTAGCCAGGAGATGCGTAAAACACTGACTGAACTTGCTTAAACCTCGCAGAAAAGTTGTCTGCAACATGGAAGCGCATTCCACCCTTTCACTAATGGGGATTGGTTTGTTAGCTGGCGGAGTGTGCTTCCAGTTGTGGACAATCGAAAATTGTTGATGGCTATTAATAACCTTCATAGGGGATTCATTATGACAGACTTTAATCGTCAACCATCACGGCAACAGGCAGTCCGCCTTAACTGGTTTGAAATAAAACTTCGACAACTTTGTTATTTGCTGGCTCAGAAAGGCAACCCTGAACTCTGAATTTTTACGCGTCAAAGCTGACGCCGTAATCCGACAGATATTTAATTGCAATCAGTTAGAAATCGATGCCTTAAACGGCAGGGGTTTTCACACCTTAAATTAAGGATCATGAAATGAAATCAACTATTACTACCGTAGAATTGAGCTTGGCAACCGTAAATAAAGACTTTGCCACATTTAATGTTAATGGTGCTATTTCAGGCGTGGTTCATTTGCCATCCACTGGCCCTGTAACCGTTGTGCTTGACGGTGGGTACGTGCTCGGAAAGTTTCATTGTCCGGCTTGTGCTGTAAAGGACATTAGCTTGCTGTCTGCGAGTTTTGCAGAAGCACAGAACGTCTGCGGCATGTCTTATTACGACCACAAGCGCCAATATCTTAACTGATATGGATGACAACACCTGCTATTGCGCTGTTTGCTGTCACGAATATAAAAAATCGGAAATGCATGAAAGGAAAACAGACATATATCCCTTCAGGCGCACGATTTATTTATGTGAGCAATGCAATGAAAAAAGAGAAAGGCGTAACGCGTTAAAAAATGCTAAACGCGTTACTCGCAAATCATTTCAGTCAACTTCATTTTTTAAATATTAAGCGAGGTCATTATGGCTGTTGAGTTAAAAGTATTTGGTGGTGCTTACTTCCCAAAAGATAAAGCATTAAAAAAACACCCTGATTTAAAACCACTTGCCATCGCGGTAAACGCGTCCACAAAAGCCATCGCTGAAGCTGTTATTTTCGGTAAGCTGGCGGCTGAACATCCTGAACATATTGATGATTTCTTTAAGGTGAAAATCTGGGAGCACCGTGAAGATTTACCCTGTCCGGAGCTGGATGCATTCTCTACTGATTTTTTTAGCACGGTCGCCGTCTGGAATGTAAACGAAGGTGAACCAGCTGCGGCCCCCCAATCAGAAACTGATGAAAAAGCCGATCGGGAAGACAACCAGGCAAAGGAAGAAGTTAAAACCGTTGCGCGGCTCGACCAGACATCCCGGGCAGCTTGCCTGGCACTGTTCGGCCCGGTTCCTGGAATCACTGAGGCGCAGTACGGCCAGATTGTAGACCTGGTTAATGATGATGCTGGAAGCTTTACCCGTGAACTGACAGAAGCACTGACGAAAGAACCCCGCGCTCTGTCGCTGGCGCCGGAACGCCAGGAGCAATTACTGGCCTGGGTACGAGAGAACACAAAAGAATCATCACAATGGCCTGACATTAAAAAGCAGATCGCCAAGTGGCTCGACACGCCAGTAGATAAGCGCCCACAAGCTACCACCATCTCCGAAGAAAGCCACACAGACTCGGGCGCCACTCTTGGAGGCGGCAACAAGACCGACCGTAGCCCTGATCTGGTTCATAACCTTTCGACACTGCGTATCGAAGTAGCGGTTGCAATTCTGAGCATGTACGACGAGATCGACATTTACTGGATCCCTAACAGATTCATGATGGCCGCGAAAGGAATGGCAGAAGCAGCGCAGGATCCCCAGTTCACTGCATGGTGGGCACAACTGCGCGGCACACCTGGCATTCTGGACTATTCCCGCGCGGCCATAATCGCCCTGATCAAATCTGCGCCTGAGGACCTCTGGCTAAACCCGATCAAATTACGTGAGTACATCAATCGCGAACTGGTTGAATCGAATCATGCGAAGCCAGATCAGAAAATCATAGATATTGCATGCAAAGCGAAACCCCGCGTTATCCCGGAGGAAAAGACAGATGATAAAGCCCAACCGTCAATACAGAGCAAAACTCTGCCACCAGCAGTTTGCCCGGGAAAAGCTGCGCAGTTCGATAAAGATCTTAAAGAGGCATTCACACAGAATGCAGAGCCAGCGCCGCAGGCCAACGAGCAGCCGCGCGTAGAGAACCTGGGCGATGGTATCTTTTCAGTTGATACTTTGATCAACACCTCAAATGAGGTCGAAAAAGAAGAAATACCACCAGCATTAAGTGCCCGCGAAACTGAAATTGCTCAGGCGATTAACGATCTGATTTCCGGGCGTACCAATATCATCGGAAAAGAAGAAGCAGAAGGCGTAGTGAAGTGCACCGGCCATAGTGTTTCCGACGTAATACCATTGCTGATGACTGATATAGCCACAACTGAATATTGCCTCTCACCTGATTTCTCTGACGAAGAAATTCACGACGTGGCAACGACGCTGCTCGATAGTTGGTCTGACGATATCAGCGTGCGTCAGAAAATCGCGCTTGATGCGATCGTGGAATACCGTCGCCCTGAACTGCCAAAACCGGTAGTGCTCGATCCACCGATTGTTACTGCAAAACCTCAACAGACATCTGAACAGCAGCCTGAAGCAAACAGTCAGCAGACATCCCTCTCCTACCAGCAACAGCTAACGATTGCAGCTCTTCAGGGCCTGTGTGCTAACCCCGCTTACTGCAATCAGTACGATGACTTGCCGATCATGGCAACAGAGCTTGCGCGAAGTGTTGAAAGCATCATCCAGCAGGAAGGTTCACGTGCTACTGATTAATCGCAGCGCGAACGACAGCATAGGCGGGCCAGCATGCGCCGCCGCACTCAAATCGCATTATGAGAAATTCGGAAATCATGGACGCAGCCATACCCAAACGTTTTACACAGTAATGGTAGGCAAACAGAAAGTGATCGTAGAGGTAATTAACAGACGCCGCAGCTATGTTGCCACCGCGATGCTAGGAGCCCGGAGCATAAAACGAATGGCTGATCTGGGTGATTTCTAAAATTCAACTCTCTCCAGCTGCAATGTCTATTATGCAGCTGGTCATCGTGAGTAATGGTTATGACTGATGACATTTTAACTAACGATGCAATTCGTAAGCTGACCGGGTACAAACAACCCAAGAAACAATGCGCATGGCTTGCCTCAGCCGGGATCTGGTTTAAAGAAGATCGCAACGGTTATCCCAGAACCACCTGGAACCATGTGAACAATCCGATCGCATTGAGGATGGTACCTGACGTAAAAACTGAGTTAAATACTCCAAACTTTGATGCAATGTAATGGCCGGTAAACGTAAAAATCCTTCTGATGCAATTCTCCCCCCGCGTGTCTACCGGGGGAAATCAAAATACGAATTCCACCCGGCTACGGGTGGATCCATAAACTTGTGTCCTCTGGATTCACCAGTATCTTTAATTTGGGCCAAGTATGAGGCAGCGCTGAAAGGTATCGAAGAGAAAAAGAATCTGTCTGGACTAATCGATGATTTTTTTGCCAGCGCCGATTATCACAAATTAGGCAATGAAACCCGTAAAGATTATAAAAAATACTCACGCAAGCTGATCCCGGTGTTTGGGAAAATGGATCCAGATAGCGTTAAGCCCCAGCACATCAGGCAATACATGGATAAACGAGGCGTGGCCGCACCCGTGCAGGCGAACAGGGAAAAAGCGTTTCTAAGCAGGGTCTACGGATGGGCTTACGAAAGAGGCATGGTGAAAGGCAACCCTTGTAAGGGAGTAAGGCAATTCAAAGAGGAAGAACGTGAAAGATACGTTACCGATGAAGAATACTATGCGCTTTATGAAGTATCGCCGACGGTCGTCAAAGTAGCCATGGAATTGGCTTATCTTTGCCTGGCACGTCAGGGGGATGTACTCGCTGTGCAAAAAAACCAGCTATTACAAGAAGGGATTTTTATCCGCCAGGGTAAAACCGCAGCAAAGCAGATCAAAGCCTGGTCTGAACGTTTGTTAGCAGCTGTAGAGCTTGCAAAAACATTACCGCTTAAAAATGGAATGTCCAGTGTTTACTTGATCCATCAGTTTAATGGTCGCCGCTACACACGTGACGGCTTTAATAGTCGCTGGCAACAAGCGAAAGAAGAAGCTCAAAAAAAACATCCTCACATGCTTTTTGATTTTACGTTCCACGATCTAAAGGCCAAGGGTGTATCGGATCTTGAAGGAAGCCTACAGGAGAAACAGCAAATTTCCGGACACAAAACTATCACGCAAACGGCGCGTTACGATCGAAAAGTAAAAATTGTGCCAGTGGTAGGCGGGCAAAAATAAGAAATGATGTTAGGAAGGATGTTAGGAAACTGGATTTCAGGCACAAAAAAACCACCTTTCGGTGGTTTCACGACACTGCTTATTGCTTTGATTATTCTGCTTTTTCCCATGGTAGCCGGAGTGGGACTTGAACCCACACAGCGCGAACGCCGAGGGATTTTAAATCCCTTGTGTCTACCGATTCCACCATCCGGCCAGGGAAGAAAGTGGAGGCGCGTTCCGGAGTCGAACCGGACTAGACGGATTTGCAATCCGCTACATAACCGCTTTGCTAACGCGCCTTAAATCTTTTGTCTTTCGACCTGCACCCGCAAACTGCCGATGCATTAATCTGGAGCGGGAAACGAGACTCGAACTCGCGACCCCGACCTTGGCAAGGTCGTGCTCTACCAACTGAGCTATTCCCGCATGTTATCAAGTAACTATTTAACGACTTGCTAAGCACTTGATTTCATTATCGTCCGGCTTACTGTGCCGCCGTTCGATGCGTTGCATTCTACTGATATGACGTTATGAGTCAACGTTATTTTTTGCATCTCAGGATCGTTTGCTGAAAATTAAGCCGAAACGATCACTGTTCAAGCAAATCACCGCGCGCAGCGTTCAAGTATTGCAACATTGACCACAATGTCAGCACCGCCGCAACCCACAGCAGACCAATGCCGGCCCACTCTACCCAAGCATTCGGACGCCACAGCATCCACACCAGCGCCGCCATCTGCGCAGTGGTTTTAACTTTACCGATCCAGGACACCGCCACGCTGCTGCGTTTACCCAGCTCCGCCATCCACTCGCGCAGGGCAGAGATAATAATCTCACGGCCAATCATGGTCGCGGCAGGCAGCGTCACCCACCAGGTATGATAATGTTCCGCCACCAGCACCATCGCGATTGCCACCATCACCTTATCCGCAACCGGATCGAGGAACGCGCCAAAGCGGGTACTCTGGTTCCAGCGACGCGCCAGATAACCGTCAAACCAGTCCGTCACGGCGGCAATCAGGAAAATGAGCGCACAGGCAAAAGGCGCCCAGACGACCGGCAGGTAAAATGCCAGGACGAAGAACGGAATGAGCACAACGCGAAAGAGAGTAAGCAACGTAGGGATATTAAATCGCATGATGACGGTAACTGTCTGTTGTCAGTAAAATTTAGCTCTATGTTGCTACAGAGCCCTCAATGTTTCAACGAGTAGTAGATCTTTTCTGCCAGCCCTTGCGAAATACCCGGCACTTTTGCAATTTCTTCCATACTGGCGTTGAGTAATCCTTGCAATCCGCCCATATACTTCAACAGCATCTGGCGACGTTTTGGCCCGACGCCTTCAATCGTCTCAAGGGTACTGGTATTTTTCACTTTCGCCCGTTTTTTGCGGTGTCCGCTAATGGCATGATCGTGCGACTCATCTCGGATGTGCTGGATCACGTGCAGTGCAGGGGAATCTGGCGGCAGGCTAAAGCCCTCGCCTTCCGGCTCAAAGAACAGCGTTTCCAGGCCAGCCTTACGATCTGCCCCTTTCGCTACCCCTAACAGCAGCGGATGGTTCTTATCCCACTCCACGTCGAGCGATTCGAATACCGCCTTCGCCTGCCCCAACTGCCCTTTCCCGCCGTCGATAAGGATAACGTCCGGGATTTTACTCTCTTCAATCGCTTTACCATAGCGACGACGCAGCACCTGATTCATGGCGGCATAATCGTCACCGGGCGTAATGCCGGTGATGTTATAGCGACGATACTCTGCCCGCAGTGGGCCATTGGCATCAAAGACCACACACGACGCCACGGTCTGCTCACCCATCGTATGGCTGATGTCGAAGCATTCCATGCGTTTCACTTCCGGCAGCTTGAGCAGCGTAGCAAGCGCGGTTAAACGTTGGCTGACGGTCGATTGTTGGGAAAGTTTGGTGGTCAGCGCCGTGGCGGCATTGGTTCGCGCCAGCTTCAGATAACGCGCACGATCGCCGCGCGGTTTCGTCTGGACATTCACCCGGCGACCTGCCAGCTCTGAAAGTGAGTCCGCCAGCAGGGTTTTATCGTCCAGCGTGAAGTCGAGCAGGATCTCCGAGGGCAGCGTACGCATCTGGCTGCCCTGCAAATAAAACTGGCCGACAAAGGTCTCCACCACTTCACCCATCTCAGTCCCGCCCGGCACTTTCGGGAAGTAACTGCGGCTGCCGAGCACTTTGCCCTGACGAATAAACAGCACGTGAACGCAGGCCAGGCCGGCGTCAAAGGCAACGCCGATGACATCGAGGTCGTCGCCCGTATTGGAAACAAACTGCTTCTCGGTCACCCTGCGCACCGCCTGGATCTGGTCGCGGATGCGTGCGGCCTCCTCAAATTCCAGCGCCGCGCTGGCTTTTTCCATGCGGGTAATCAGTTGCGTCAGCACCTGATCGTCTTTCCCGGCTAAAAACAGGCGGACATATTCCACCTGCTGCGCGTACTCTTCTTCGCTCACCAGCCCTTCAACGCATGGTCCCAGGCAGCGGCCAATCTGATATTGCAGGCATGGCCGGGAGCGGTTGCGATAGACGCTGTTTTCGCACTGGCGAACAGGGAAGATTTTTTGCAAAAGCGCCAGCGTTTCCCGCACGGCATAACCATTCGGGAAGGGGCCGAAATATTCACCTTTCGCATGCTTAGCGCCACGATGCATCGCCAGCCGCGGGTGCGTGTCGCCGCTCAGGAAGATAAACGGATAGGACTTGTCATCACGCAGCAGAACGTTGTAGCGCGGCTGATACAACTTAATGTAGTTGTGCTCAAGGAGCAGCGCTTCCGTTTCCGTGTGCGTTACGGTGACATCAATGTTGTGTATAAGTGCGACCAGCGCTTCGGTTTTACGGGAGGCAAGGTTGCTGCGGAAATAACTTGAAAGGCGTTTCTTCAGATCTTTCGCCTTACCGACATAGATAACCGTACCGCCAGCATCATACATCCGGTAGACGCCTGGCTGGCTGGTGACGGTTTTCAGAAATGCTTTTGAATCGAACGCTTCACTCACTGACTTATTAACGACTCCGCATTGCACAAACCATGGCGAATGGCCAGGTGAGTCAGTTCGACATCACCGTGAATGTTCAGTTTACTGAACATCCGATAGCGATAGCTGTTGACCGTTTTCGGGCTGAGATTCAGCTGTTCAGAAATCTCATTCACCTTCTGACCTTTAGTGATCATCAGCATAATCTGCAATTCGCGCTCAGACAAACTGGCAAACGGAGATTCCGTTTTTTCCGGTTCAATCTGACTCAACGCCATCTGTTGAGCAATATCAGAAGCGATATAGCGCTGCCCTGCGTGAACGGTGCGGATCGCATTGACGACTTCCTGCGGCGCAGCGCCTTTACTGAGATACCCCGCAGCCCCCGCCTGCATGACCCTGGCGGGCAGCGGATTTTCGGTATGGACGGTCAGCATGATGACTTTGGTATCAACGAACATGCGCGCGATTTTGCGCGTGGCTTCAAGCCCGCCAATACCGGGCATGTTCATATCCATCAGCACCACGTCTGCGGAGTTCGCGCGACACCATTTGACGGCATCTTCGCCACAGCACGCCTCGCCGGCTACTTTAATACCCTTTATATCTTCAAGAATGCGTCGTATCCCTGCGCGCACCAGTTCGTGGTCATCAACAAGAAGGACGTTGATCAAAGGAAATGTCTCCAGAATAGGGATAACGCTACTGACTGCTAATTGGGTTTATATTAACGGTTTTCCATGCAAGATTAAAACGCTAAAAAATCGGCTATACGATTCGGGTCTCGTTTTTGGAAATTAGGCTGTACAGTAAGTGGAAAGAAAACCCATGTGTACTGGGCTTTACCGCTATTTTTTTAGCACCAGCATTCAAAAAGCCACCAAAACATTTGTTAACGTAAACTAAAAAATGCTCTCATTTTTTTGTAACAACAATTAACGGATGGCGTACCGGCGATAAACATTTAATTGTCGCTAACATATTGGGCAGATTACCTTCATAATCCGCACCGGCCAATAATCAATACGCGTAAAAGTATAAAAAACAACCACTGCATTTTTTGCCGCAGCTTGTGGTATACTCCGCCGCCTTAACTTTCATCGTCGCGCTCATGCGCTGTTTTATAATGAGGAAAATAAATGAGCACACCTGAATTTGCCACTGCCGAGAATAACCAGGAACTGGCACAGGAAGTAAACTGCCTGAAGTCGCTGCTGACGCTTATGCTACAGGCGATGGGCCAGGCTGATGCTGGACGTGTGATCATTAAAATGGAAAAACAGATCGCGCAGATGGAAGATCAGGCGGAATCCGCTGTTTTTGCCAATACAGTTAAGCAAATTAAACAAGCCTACCGCCAGTAACAAAAAAGGCTGGATGCAGTGCATTCAGCCTTTTCCTCGTCTGACACGCAGAACGTGATATCAGTCAAATAAGCCCAGTCGCCGCGGCATAACACGCTATCTGGATCTTATTCGGCGCGTTGAATTTCTTCTGCATATTCTTCTGATGGAAGTTGACGGTATTTTCCGAGATGGAAAGAATGATGGCAATTTCTGCCGACGTCTTCCCTTCTGCGGTCCACTTCAGAATTTCCCGTTCACGCTTGCTGAATTTCATTTCCGGCGGCATCACCGTCTCATGTTCAAAGCGCAACAGTGTAGTGAGCGCCATCTGAACCAGCATTTGTAAACGCAGCTCAATTTCTTCACTGGATATCGAGTGTGCCTGTAAGCTAGTACATGACACGGAGAGGAAGCCGAGCGCATGATTTGGCAGCATCAGACACTGGGTTATTCCCTTACGTAAACCGTGGTCCCGCGCGCCGTCCCATAATTGCTGGGCATCCGTGAATAATTCATCCGTCCAGGGCAAATGACCCTGAATGAAATTCTCCGGCTTCAGTACCGGGTCAATGGCGAAATAATTCTCGGATTGATATTGCGCCATCCATTGTTGCGGATAACTTGAATGGACGGATGTTCGCGGGCGGGTAAATGGCACAGGGTGTCGAACACAAAGCGCATAATAATCGAATTCAAGCGCCTGCGTTTGTCGCTGAAGTTCCTGATATACCTCGTCAGCACAGGTCATTTCCTGAAACCGGAGGACGCATTCCCGTCGCCAGGTGAAAAAGTCTATATCCCTCATACTTGCCGAATGAAGCCTCTGATAAAGATAATCATTATTATGGTGAATATAACCTAACACATAAAGCAGGATTATTTATATAAAATATCGACCACAGACGGATTATCTTTAATTTAGCGATGGCTTATCCACATCGGGTGGAATAAAAAATCACCAAAACTGAATTTATGGGAGGATAATTTGCTCCAGAAGCGACATCTGGAGCAAATTGAGCGTGAAAATGCTACTGCATTAAGAATTTTTCAAGGAACTGGCGGGTTCGAGGCTGCTGAGGATTGGCAAACAGCGCCTTAGCTGGCCCCTGCTCTACTATTCGCCCCTGATCCATGAAAATTGCCCGATCGGCAACGTCGCGAGCGAAGCTCATTTCATGCGTCACAATCACCATCGTGCGTTTTTCCTGCGCCAGCTGTCGGATAGTGTTAAGCACTTCCCCGACCAGCTCAGGATCGAGTGCGGATGTGGGTTCGTCGAACAGGATCACATCCGGGCGCATCGCCAGCGCGCGCGCAATGGCGACACGCTGCTGCTGTCCGCCAGATAACCGACGCGGATAACTCGTCTCCTTCCCGGCCAGGCCAACCTTCGCCAGCAGCTCGCGGGCGCGGGCCGTCGCGTCTTCCTTTGGTTCACCCTTTACGATGACCGGGCCTTCAATAATATTTTCCAGCACCGTACGGTGCGGAAAGAGATTAAAGCTCTGGAATACGAAGCCAACATGCTGACGCAGGCGGCGAATCAGCCCTTTTTGCTGGCTGATGGGTTTCCCGGTATCAATGGTGATATCGCCCACGCGGATCGTCCCACCTTCGGGCTGCTCAAGCAAATTAATGCTGCGCAACAGCGTGGTTTTCCCTGACCCACTCGGGCCGATAATTGCCACCACTTCGCCCTGCTCAACCTCAAGGTCGATGCCGTGCAGCACCGTTTGCCCGTGGAATTTTTTCACCAGGTTTTTGACGTCAATTGCACTCATTTTGGATCTCGCTCCTGGCGGTTAAGCTGGTTTTCAAAATAGTTTTGCAGGGCGGACAGCACCGTCGCCATCACCCAGTAAATCAGCGAGGCCGCCAGATACATGGTAAACACTTCCAGCGTGCGCGAGGTGATCAGCTGCGCCTGACGGAAAAGCTCCGGCACCTGAATGGTCGCCGCAAGCGAGGTGTCTTTCACCAGGCTGATAAAGCTGTTGCTCAGCGGAGGTAGCGCCACGCGCGCCGCCTGGGGCAGGATCGCCCGGCGCAGCGTCTGCCACGGGGTCATCCCGATACTGGCCGCCGCTTCCCACTGTCCTTTATCGATGGACGAGATCGCCGCACGCAGCGTTTCAGAGGTGTACGCCGCCGTATTCAGCGACAGGCCAATCATCGCCGCCGGGATCGGATCCAGCTCGATACCGAACTGGGGCAGCCCGTAGTAAATCATAAACAGCTGGGCGATAAGCGGCGTTCCGCGAAACACGGAGATGTAAAACCGCGCCAGCCACCGCACCGGCCAGACGTTCGACATGCGCATCAATGCCAGCACAAACCCGAGCACCAGCCCGAAGAACATCCCGCCGATACTGAGCTGTAAAGTAAACACCGCGCCTTTAAGCAAGAACGGCAGCGAATCAATAACCAGTTGAATACTTTCTTGCATTATTATTTTTCTACCTGATTTTTAGACATGGGGATGATAGGCAAACAGCGCAGGCGCCCCGCCAGTATGAACAAACAAAATGGGTCCTTCATCCTTAAAGCGCTTGCGGGCGATACCGTCGATAAGGCCCGCCATCGCCTTACCGGTATAGACAGGGTCAAGCAGAATACCTTCGAGGCGAGCCAGCAGCTTAACGGCCTCCATCCCTTCATCATTGGGGGTGCCATAACCCGGCGAGAAGTAGTCATCCCACAGCAATATTTCCGCCTTCGCCTGAAGCGCAAGCTGTTCTGCCACCGCCTGTTGCAGGGTGACGACTTTCGGCTTTTGATCCGCAACGCTTCTGGAAACCGTCACGCCAATCAACTCTACGTCCGGCATCAGTTGCTCAAGCCCGACCGCTAAACCGGCATGGGTACCCGCGCTGCCGGACGCCACTACCACCGAGGACAAACTCACCGCGCCTTCGCACTGCTGGGCGATTTCCAGCGCGCTCTCAACATAGCCGAGGGCACCAAGCGCATTCGAGCCGCCAACCGGGATGACGTACGGACGAAAGCCCTGCGCTTCCAGGCGCGTCGCCAGTTCATCAAGCTGTGCAGCCGGGTCGGTCAACGCGTCAACCATTTCAACTTGGACGTTGAACAGATCCAGCATCAGGCGGTTACCGTTAGTCAGGTAATTCTCTGCCTGCGTGCCAATCGGGTTCTCCAGCAGGGCTACGCAGTGAAGGCCCAGCTTCGCCGCCACTGCCGCCGTCTGGCGAACGTGGTTAGACTGAATTGCCCCGGCGGTGATCAGCGTATCCGCGCCCTCGCGCAGGGCATCGGCGGCGAGAAATTCCAGCTTGCGCAGCTTATTCCCGCCCATCGCCATGGGCGTCACATCGTCACGCTTAATGAAAATATCGCGCCCCAGATAGTCAGAAAATCGCGGCAGATACTCCAGCGGCGTGGGTGCGCCGATAAATTCCAGACGGGGAAAGCGCGTTAAATTCTGTAGTGACATGGTTCCTCCGGTCACGCAAACAATTGTTATTTCATTATGCACGCAGACGCGCGAGAAATAAAAAAGGCGCTTTTAAAAGCGCCTTTTTTTGTCGGTCAGAGACTTATTTCGTCACGTCTGCGCCGAACCACTTCTCAGAAAGCGCCTTCAGGCTGCCGTCTTTCTGCATTTCAGCAATGGCAGCATCAATGGCTTTCAGCAGATCTTCGTTACCTTTACGCACCGCCACGCCGGACTCCTGACGGGAGAATGCATCGCCCGCGACGGCCAGGGTATTGTTGGTTTTCTTCACCAGATCCAGCGCTGCCAGGCGGTCAACCAGAATGGCGTCGATACGGCCTACGCGCAGATCCTGGTATTTCGTCGGGTCATCATCATAGGTGCGGATGTCCACGCCCTGCACGTTCTGGCGCAGCCACTCTTCGTAGTTGGTGCCCAGACCGACGCCGACTTTCTTACCTTTCAGATCCGCGGCGGATTTGATGCTGCCTTCGTTACCTTTCTTCACCAGCGCCTGGATACCGGACACGGTGTACGGCGTAGAGAAGTCATACTTCTTCTTACGCTCGTCAGAAATGGTTACCTGGTTAATCACCACGTCGATACGTTTGGAATCCAGTGACGCCAGCATACCATCCCATTTGGTCGGTTTCAGGGAGGCTTTGACGCCGAGATGCTTGGCCAGCTCTTGCGCAAACTCCACTTCAAAACCGGTCAGCTTACCGTCGTCGCCCTGGAAGCTGAACGGAGGATAGGTTCCTTCCAGCCCAACCAGCAGCGTGCCGCGCTCTTTGACTTTGTTGAGCAGATTATCTGCCGCGAACGTTTTCACGCTCATCCCCGCGACCAGCGCAACGGCCATCATCCCCATCAGCGCCTGACGACCCAGAACTGCTAATTTCATAAGTACTCCGATACAGTGGAATTTTTGAGTAGTGTAGAGAAATCGCCTGCAACGTCAAAGGCGGCTGCGCTACATCTTATTCTTTTTTAATATATATCAGAAGTCGTTCCGGCGTGGACTTTCTGCTTTATGACGCCCGGCATCTGGACTTTATATTGAGCGTACTTTCGCAGCGCGATGCGGTAATTGTTGGTACTGGTGGCGGGCAGCCAGGGCTCCAGATTTTCATCCAGGTATCCGGTCGTCAGCAGATCGCGGGAGATATTTTGCATGGTCAAATGCTGACCCAGGCGGCGCAGGCGAACCACGTATTCACGCACGGTGCCGTGACTCATCTCCGTTTGTTCAAACAGGAATTGCTTGAAGCCGATAATATCGAAGAAGTCGCTTTGCTCTTTGCAGTGGAGATCGCCACAGAAACGGCAAAGCGCTACCCACTCTTTTCGCTCTTCAAGCCAGGCGGCTTCATCCATCAGCGTGTCGAGGCGGGAAATCGCAATCTTATTCACGATTTCACCGCGACGAACCAGCGTGATGCGGTCGAGTAATTTTTTACAGTGGGCGCAATGCGTCTGGCTGTGTTTAAAGTCTTTCAGGTAGCGGCTTAAAGGCCGTCTTTTAGATTGCTGCACCGTCATGATAACTCCTGGTTGTCAATACGTTGTGCGGCATTTCCAAGGCGAATGACTCACCTATAACTTACCCAGTTTTGTGCGCAGGCGTTTAATGGCCTGGCTGTGCAGCTGGCTCACCCGTGACTCGCCCACCTCCAGCACGGCGCCAATCTCTTTGAGATTGAGCTCTTCCTGGTAATAGAGGGTTAACACCAGTTGCTCACGTTCCGGTAAAGCTTCAATCGCTTCCATCACGCGCTGGCGTAAATTCCCTTCCAGTAAGTGGTGTAACGGGTTTTCTTGCTGATGTTCATCCGTCACCAGCTCGATGCTATCGCCATGCTCTTCGCGCCACTCATCATAAGAGAAGAGTTGGCTGTTATTAGTATCGAGCAACATCTGGCGATACTCTTCAACAGGAATGCCCAGACGCTCCGCCACTTCGGTTTCCGTCGCGTTGCGCCCCAGTTCCTGTTCCAGCTGCCCCATCGCATGCGCCACTTCGCGCGCGTTGCGGCGAACGCTGCGCGGCACCCAGTCGCGGCTGCGCAGCTCGTCCAGCATCGCACCACGAATACGCTGCACTGCGTAAGTCGTAAATGCCGTTCCTTGCAGAGCGTCGTACCGGTCAACTGCATTCAATAACCCGATACCGCCCGCCTGTAGCAGATCGTCCAGTTCCACGCTCGCCGGCAAACGCACCTGGAGGCGCAATGCTTCGTGACGCACCAGCGGAACATAACGCTGCCACAGCGAGTGTTTATCCATTACACCTTCAGCGGTATAGAGTGAATTCACGATAAACAGCCCTGCGTTAGTTGAGTTATCGGCATGATTATCCGATTCTGGAGGGGTTTTAATCGGGTGAATAGTGGGTGAAATGAGGGGTTATTTGGGGGGTTACGCTTGTGCATGGATAGAAAAAACCCCGCCGAAGCGGGGTTTAAGCGTAATCAGGCGATTAGCCTTGCAGCAGAGACAGAACCTGCTGAGGAACCTGGTTAGCTTTGGACAGCACGGAGTTACCGGCCTGCTGAACGATCTGCGCTTTGGACATATTTGACACTTCGGTCGCATAGTCGGCATCCTGAATACGGGACTGCGCTTCAGACAGGTTGGTGGTGGTGTTGTTCAGGTTGGTAACCGCAGAGCTCAGACGGTTCTGTACCGCACCCAGAGAAGAACGGAATTTGTCTACGGACGCGATAGCTTTGTCCAGCAGAGCCAGTGGATTATTTGTAGAAGCACCAGCGAACTCAGTAGTTGCAGCAGTAGTACCATTTTGGCTAAGCTCGATCTTGGCCTGGTTACCTGTACCACCATCAATTGTTACAGAGGTAGCTGCTGCCGCTGCATCCGCACCATTGGCATTTGTTAATGAGTTATTTGCAACGTAATTTTTACCTTGTACAGTTACAAAGCCCACTGCATTGTTATCAGCATCAGCACCGACCTGAACCAGGCTACCAGTCTGCGTTGCGTCAGCAACACCATTTGCCTTGTCATTATATGTAACGTCTGCTTTGTTCAGTTTGACTGTGCCATCCTGAGCAACAGAAGCTGCATAGCTCTTATCGCCATACTGAACAACATAGGTAGAAGTCGCATTACCGCCTTTAGTTACGTTATGCAGAGAAACAGCAGAAGCATCAGTGATGTTCAGGTCAGTCAGAACAGACGCGTCCATCTTCACAGCGATTGGCGCACCAGCACCATTCGGGAGTTGGGTAATCGCTTCGCCAGTTTCCAGCGCGTTTTTAGAAACGGAGAATCCGTTCAGACCTAAAGTTGAAGAGTCAATTTTCTGCAAGTCGATGGAAATAGTCTGACCATCGTTCGCACCAACCTGAATCTTCATGGTACCGTCTTTAGCCAGCACGTTCACGCCGTTGAACTGAGTCTGACCGGATACGCGGTCGATTTCAGACAGGCGGGATTTGATTTCGTCCTGGATTGAAGACAGGTCAGAATCAGAGTTAGTACCGGTAGTTGCCTGAACGGTCAGTTCACGAACACGCTGCAGGTTGTTGTTGATTTCAGACAGCGCGCCTTCAGTGGTCTGTGCCAGAGAGATACCGTCGTTAGCGTTACGTGCAGCCTGAGTCAGACCTTTGATGTTAGAGGTGAAGCGGTTAGCGATAGCCTGGCCCGCAGCGTCATCTTTCGCGCTGTTGATACGCAGACCAGAAGACAGACGCTCGATAGAAGAAGACAGAGCGGACTGGTTCTTGTTGATGTTGTTCTGAGTGATCAGCGAGAGGCTGTTGGTATTAATGACTTGTGCCATGATTTCGATTCCTGTTGTTCATCAAATCTGTTTGGTTAGATTTGGGTTTCCACCCTTCGGCTTCATCGCCGTCAAAGGTGTTATCGTCTGGTCCAAACCAACCTTTAGATTTTTTTTCAGGATCGCGTTAATTTTTTTAGCCACGGAAAAGCTCTTCTCTATTACCGTTATTCCCGCCATTAAAAAAAAGAAATTAACCGTAAACTTTCCCCCATAAAAGCCGATAACCCCACTATTCGTTCTACGTGTCGATAGATTAAGGAATAAATATGGCAAGTATTTCATCATTGGGGATCGGTTCGGGTCTTAAGTTAGCAGACATTCTGGATAGTCTGACCACGGCCGAAAAAGCACAGTTGACGCCGATAACCAAACAACAGTCATCTTATACCGCCAAGCTTAGCGCTTACGGCACGTTGAAGAGTTCGCTGGAAGCGTTTCAGACTGCAAACACCGCGCTGAATAAAGCCGACCTGTTTACGGCGACCAGCACGTCGAGCAGCTCCACGGCATTCAGCGCCACCACTACCGGCAGCGCGATTGCCGGTAAATATACCATCAGCGTGTCGCAGCTGGCGCAGGCGCAAACCCTGACGACCAAAAACGCACAGCCGGATACCAAAACGGCCATTGCCACGGCTGACAGCAAGATCACCTTTACCGCCGGAAACGGTAAAGATCCGGTGACCATCGATATCAGCGCGGCAAATTCCTCGCTGACCGGCATTCGCGATGCGATTAACAAAGCTGACGCCGGCGTGACCGCCAGTATTATTAACGTCGGTAATGGTCAATATCGTCTGTCCATCACCTCCACCGAAACCGGAGCGGACAACGCGGTCAGCATCAGCGTAAGCGGCGATAGCGCCCTGCAATCCTTTATGGGTTACAACGGCACCAGCACCGATGCCAGCAACGGTATGATGGAAAGCGTTACCGCGCAAAACGCGAAGCTGAAGGTGAATAACGTAGATATCGAAAACAGCAGCAACACCATTAGCGATGCGCTGGAAGATATCACCCTGAACCTGAACGACGTCACCACCGGTAACCAGACGCTGACGATTACTAAAGATACGTCTAAAGCGGAAACGGCGATGAAAGCCTGGGTGGATGCCTACAACACCCTTCAGGACAGCTTTGCATCGTTAACCAAATATACGGCGGTTGATGCGGGCACAGATGCGCAGGATTCCAGCAACGGCGCCCTGCTCGGAGACACTACGCTGCGTACTATCCAGACGCAGCTGAAAACCATGCTGAGCAACACCGTCGGCGGAACCGCCTATAAAACGCTGTCTCAGGTTGGCATTACCTCAGATCCAAGCACGGGCAAGCTGGAGCTGAGCAGCGAAAAGCTGAAAAAAGCGCTGACGGATAACCCGTCTGCGGTGAAAGATCTGGTTGTAGGTGACGGAAAAACCACCGGGATCACCACCACCATGGCCACCCATCTGACTGACTGGCTTTCCAGTAAAGGCATTATCCAGGCGGCCAAAGATGGCGTCAGCAAAACGCTGAACAAGTTAACGGATCAATATAACGCCGTGAGCGAACGTATTGATGCAAGAGTGGCGCAGTACAAAGCCCAGTTTACCCAGCTGGACGTACTGATGACCTCGCTGAACAACACCAGCAGCTACCTGACGCAGCAGTTCGAAAATACGTCCAGCAACAAGTAGTAAACGCTAATCAGACCCGAGGGGGATAACATGTACGGCGCAAAAGGCACGCAGGCCTACGCAAAGATAGAAGTTGAAAGCGCGGTGATGAGCGCCAGCCAGCAGCAGCTGGTAATCATGCTATTTGATGGAGCCCTCAGCGCGCTGGTACGCGCGCGTCTGTTCCTGGCAGACGGTAATATTCCTGCTAAAGGGCTGGCGCTCTCAAAAGCCATCAACATTATCGAAAACGGGCTGAAGGTTGGCCTGGTGGAAAATAACGGTGATGAGCTTACGCAAAACCTGATTGCCCTTTATGCCTATATGGTACGTCGCCTCCTGCACGCCAACGTGAATAACGACGCCAGCGCCATCGAAGAGGTGGAAAACCTGCTGCGCAATATCGCTGACGGGTGGAAGGAGGTTGCCGGTACGCCACAACTGATGCAGGACGCCGTCTAATGAGTAACGCACCGCAACTTTATGCCCTTTATCAGCAACTCCTTGAGCAGAGCCAGTTGATGTTGCGACTGGCGCGGCAGGGACTATGGGATGATCTGATCATCTGTGAAACCGACTATGTTAATGCGGTGCACTCACTGGCTCGTCTCACTCAGGAAAGTGAACCTTCGATGCAGATTCAGGAGCAGCTTCGCCCGACGCTGCGGGTGATCCTGGACAACGAAGGCCAGGTAAAAACATTGCTGCAAGCCAGAATGGATGAGCTGGCGAAGCTGGTTGGGCAATCCTCCATCCAGAAAACCGTTCTCTCCACCTACGGTAACCAGGGCGGTCATGTCCTTGTTCCGCAAAGTAATAGCGATATTAATTAGCCATTTAACTGGCGGGCAAGCGTTAACCGTTTCGTTCGCCAGGCATTTCTGCCAAACCTGCTCCATACTTGAGTTTCGCGACCTCATGGAGATGGTGCATGCGCAACCCAACACTTTTACAATGTTTTCACTGGTACTACCCCACCGGCGGTGAATTGTGGCGAGAAGTCACGGCATTAGCCCCCAACCTGAACGAAATCGGCATTAATATGGTCTGGTTACCCCCGGCCTACAAAGGCGCATCCGGCGGCTATTCCGTCGGGTATGACTCTTATGACCTTTTCGACCTCGGTGAGTTTGACCAGAAAGGCAGTGTCGCCACCAAATACGGCGATAAAGCCCAGCTGCTGGAGGCCATCAACGCCTTAAAAAGCAACCAGATTGCGGTGCTTCTGGACGTGGTGGTCAACCATAAAATGGGGGCCGATGAAAAGGAACCCGTCCGCGTGCAGCGCGTGGATGCTCAGGATCGCACCCAAATCAGCGATGAGATCATCGAATGTGAAGCCTGGACGCGCTACACCTTCCCCGTTCGGGCCGGGCAGTATTCGCAGTTCATCTGGGATTACAAATGCTTTAGCGGTATCGACCACATTGAAAATCCCAATGAGGACGGTATCTTCAAAATCGTTAACGACTACACCGGCGAAGGCTGGAACGATCAGGTCGACGACGAGATGGGCAATTTCGATTACCTGATGGGTGAAAATATTGATTTTCGCAACCATGCGGTGACGGAGGAGATCAAATACTGGGCGCGCTGGGTGATGGAGCAAACCCACTGCGACGGCTTCCGCCTGGACGCGGTAAAACACATTCCGGCCTGGTTCTATAAAGAGTGGATTGAACACGTCCAGGAGGTGGCCCCGCAGCCGCTATTTATTGTGGCGGAATACTGGTCTCACGAAGTAGATAAATTGCAGCACTACATCAATCAGGTGGACGGCAAAACCATGTTGTTTGATGCGCCACTGCAAATGAAATTTCACGAAGCGTCACGCCAGGGACGCGACTACGATATGAGCCAGATTTTCACCGGTACGCTGGTGGAAGCCGATCCGTTCCATGCCGTAACGCTGGTGGCCAACCATGACACCCAGCCCTTGCAGGCGCTGGAAGCCCCGGTTGAAGCCTGGTTCAAACCGCTGGCCTACGCGCTCATCCTGCTGCGTGAAAACGGCGTGCCGAGCGTGTTCTACCCGGATCTTTTTGGCGCCAGCTATGACGACACTGGCGGGGATGGTGAGACGTATCACATTGATATGCCGGTGATTGAACAGCTCCACGAGCTGATCCTCGCCCGGCAGCGTTTTGCCCACGGCGTGCAAACCCTTTTTTTCGATCATCCAAACTGCATTGCGTTTAGCCGCAGCGGGACAGAGGAGAACCCGGGCTGTGTGGTGGTGCTGTCGAATGGTGATGACGGTGAGAAGACGATCTGCCTCGGCGAGAATTACGGCAATAAGACCTGGCGTGATTTTTTAGGCAACCGCGAGGAAACCGTGACCACGGCGGCGGATGGCGAAGGGACGTTCTTCTGTAACGGGGGAAGCGTCAGCGTCTGGGTGATTGAAGACGCGCTGTAGTACGGGAAAGGTGCGGCCTGATGCCCTCACCCCGACCCTTTCCCACAGGGAGAGATATCCCCAGTAATTTGAAAGCAGAAGCAATAACGTTGCCTTCATAATAACTGAGGACTTTCAGCAATGCCCTGGTCCGGCTGTAAATCGCCGAAGCGTTTCCGTAAGGCCGGGGCGAGGCGCAGGGAAGCGCCGAGAGGGCGTGGCCTGCATGGATGCAGGCTCATGCCCGTCCCGATAGCCTGAAGGAAAAAGCTGAGGGTACCGCGAAGCGGCGATTTTCCGCCGGGAGCCCGGGTCGCCAGGGTGGTGGCGACTGAGCCACCCTGGCACGTTCACCGCTCATGTCGCTACAGAGTAGCAAGGAACATAAAGTGAACGGAATGATCACCAGAGCCGTATGTTCCCCCTCACCCCCAGCCCTCTCCCTCCAGGGAGAGGGGGCCGACGGTGAAGGCATTATTTTGTGGAGATCCCTCAGACCACGGGTAGAGGGCGCAAACTCCAAAACGGTTACGGAAGCTTACTCTCCAGCGGATTCTTGCTCAGGTAATCTGCGCATTCCACCGTTGGGCGGTCAACCTTGTACAGTTCCATGCCGTCATACTCCAGCGCCGCCCCATCACGATCGAGCGGATAGACGTCTCGTTTTTCGGTCACGTTATAATAATCATCTGAACGCAGCATGATCTTACCCGGCACCGCGATAACGCGCTGCCACTGACGGCAGTCCAGGGTATCACCCTCTGGCGTCACCACCAGCGTGGCAATCGCCTCCGGGCTCACCATCGCGCTCTGCGGCCCTTTCGACTGCCAGTAACCTGCCAGATGCGAAGGTGCCGGATGCTTAACCACTTCCTGATAGTTTTCGACCTGAACGCATCCCGCTAACGTCAGCATTGCAGCCACAATTGCTACTTTTTTCATCATCTTTCCTGCATGCGAAGAAAAAAATATTGTGGCATTAAAGCCATCAGGCTGCCAGCGTAAGATTGGAAGGTTTCACACCTGCATCGACATCACGTCCTGATACGCCGACACCAGCTTGTTACGCACCTGCAACCCCATCTGCAATGACACCGACGCTTTTTGCAGATCGGCCATCACATCGTTGAGCGCCACGCCGGGTTCACCGAGGGTAAATCTCTCAGCCTGGGTACGGGCCGCGTTTTGCTTATCGCTGATCCGGTCCAGCGCCGCATGCAGTTGACCGGCGAAGCTAATGCCCTGCGGCTGGTCAGTTACGCTCTGATTACGGGCGGTCATCGCCGTTGCCTGTAACTGACTGAGTACCCCTTCAATGCCCTGTATAGCCATGACTCTCCCCTGGATGGTTTTTTACGAGGTCAAGACTAACAGCTTGTCAATAAGATAATGGCGGTAAATAGCGTTAAAAAACCAGGTTATTTGACGCATAGAAAATCCCGAATCATCAAATAATGGCAGGGCCATCAGTATGGAACTTTTGTCGTGTTTGCCGACCCGGGAGTCAGTTTTGTTTCTCTACACGAATAACGTAAACCACCAGGATTTAAGAGGTGCGCAATGAGTGCGACAGCAGCATCGACAGCGCCGCAGAATAAATCACTCGAGTGGATGAACCGCCTTCGCGCCAACCCTAAGATCCCGTTGATTGTGGCAGGCGCTGCCGCCATTGCGATCGTTGTCGCGATGGTCTTATGGGCAAAAAGCCCGGATTACCGCACGCTCTACAGCAACCTTTCCGACCAGGATGGCGGTGCCATCGTCACCCAGTTGACCCAGATGAACATCCCGTATCGCTTTGCCGATAACGGCGGTGCGCTTGAAGTGCCGGCAGATAAAGTGCACGAGCTTCGCCTGCGTCTCGCCCAGCAGGGGCTGCCGAAAGGCGGCGCGGTTGGGTTTGAACTGCTGGATCAGGAAAAATTCGGCATCAGCCAGTTCAGCGAGCAGGTTAACTACCAGCGCGCGCTGGAAGGTGAGCTGGCCCGTACGATTGAAACCTTAGGCCCGGTGAAAAGTGCCCGCGTGCACCTGGCGATGCCTAAGCCGTCCCTGTTTGTCCGCGAACAAAAGTCCCCTTCTGCCTCTGTGACGGTTAACCTCGAACCCGGTCGTGCGCTGGATGAAGGGCAGATCAGCGCCGTCACGCACCTGGTCTCCAGTGCGGTAGCCGGTCTGCCGCCGGGTAACGTTACGCTGGTGGATCAGAGCGGTCACCTGCTGACGCAGTCCAACACCGCCGGGCGCGATCTCAACGACGCCCAGCTGAAATACGCTGCCGACGTGGAAGGCCGTCTCCAGCGTCGCATCGAAGCGATTCTGGGCCCGGTGGTGGGCAACAGCAACGTGCATGCGCAGGTCACCGCGCAGATTGATTTCTCGAATAAAGAACAGACCGAAGAGCAGTACGCCCCGAACGGGGATGCTTCTCGCGCCGTGTTACGCTCGCGTCAGATCAATGAGACGGAACAGGTCGGTGGCCAGTATCCTGGCGGTGTGCCGGGTGCGCTCTCTAACCAGCCTGCGCCTGCCAACGCCGCGCCAATCTCCACGCCGCCGGCCAACCCGCAGAACGGTCAGCAAACGAATCAGCAGACGACCTCAACCGCGAACAGTGCCGGCCCGCGTAACAGCAGCCGTAACGAAACGACCAACTACGAAGTCGACCGGACTATCCGCCATACCAAACTGAACACGGGCGATATTCAGCGTCTCTCTGTTGCCGTGGTGGTGAACTACAAAACGCTGCCGGACGGTAAACCGCTGCCGCTCACGGCAGAGCAGATGAAGCAGATCGAAGATTTGACCCGCGAAGCGATGGGCTTCTCTGAAAAACGTGGCGATACCCTCAACGTTGTGAACTCACCGTTCAACCCGGTGGATGAGACCGGTGGCGAACTGCCGTTCTGGCAACAGCAGGCGTTCTTCGATCAGCTGATGTCCGCAGGCCGCTGGCTGCTGGTGCTGATTGTCGCGTGGCTGCTGTGGCGTAAGGGTGTCCGTCCTCAGCTTCAGCGTCGCGCTGAAGCCGAAAAAGCTGCGCTGGAACAGAAGAACGCGCGTCCGGACGAGGAAGAAGCGGTTGAAGTTCGTCTCAGCAAAGATGAACAGATGCAGCAGCGTCGTGCTAACCAGCGTATGGGCGCAGAGGTGATGAGCCAGCGCATTCGCGAAATGTCAGATAACGATCCGCGCGTCGTCGCGCTGGTCATCCGCGGTTGGATGGGTAACGAACATGAGTAATACGCTTACAGGCACCGATAAGAGCGTCATCCTGCTGATGACCATTGGCGAAGATCGCGCGGCGGAGGTGTTTAAACACCTCTCTCAGCGAGAAGTGCAGATCCTCAGCGCGGCGATGGCCAACGTGCGCCAGATCTCCAACAAGCAGCTGACCGAAGTGCTGGCGGAGTTTGAGCAGGAAGCCGAGCAGTTTGCTGCGCTCAACGTCAACGCCAACGAATACCTGCGCTCCGTGCTGGTTAAGGCGCTGGGCGAAGAACGCGCCGCCAGCCTGCTGGAAGATATTCTCGAAACGCGCGACACCGCCAGCGGGATCGAAACGCTCAACTTTATGGAGCCGCAAAGCGCCGCCGATCTTATTCGCGACGAGCACCCGCAGATTATCGCCACCATTCTGGTCCACCTCAAACGGGGGCAGGCGGCCGATATTCTGGCGCTGTTCGACGAGCGCCTGCGCCACGACGTGATGCTGCGTATCGCCACCTTCGGCGGCGTCCAGCCAGCCGCGCTGGCGGAGCTGACCGAAGTGCTGAACAACCTGCTCGACGGCCAGAACCTCAAGCGCAGCAAAATGGGCGGCGTGAGAACGGCAGCGGAAATCATCAACCTGATGAAAACGCAGCAGGAAGAGGCGGTTATTACGGCGGTGCGCGAGTTCGACGGCGAACTGGCGCAGAAAATTATCGACGAGATGTTCCTGTTCGAAAACCTGGTCGAAGTGGACGATCGCAGCATTCAGCGCCTGCTTCAGGAAGTGGATTCGGAGTCCCTGCTTATCGCCCTCAAAGGCGCCGAGCAGCCGCTGCGCGAGAAGTTCCTGCGCAACATGTCCCAGCGTGCGGCCGATATCCTGCGCGACGACCTGGCCAACCGTGGCCCGGTGCGTTTGTCTCAGGTGGAGAACGAACAGAAAGCGATCCTGCTTATTGTTCGTCGTCTGGCAGAAACCGGCGAGATGGTGATTGGCAGCGGAGACGACACCTATGTCTGATGAACTGTCGTGGAAGCGCTGGACGCCTGACGACCTCTCCCCTCCCACCGCAGAGTTCACCCCTGCCATAGTGTCGTCCGATGAGGGCGACGCCGGGGCGGGCGTGCCCGAGCTGAGTGAAGAGGAACAGCGCGCCCAGATGCTGGCCCAGATGCAAATGCAGGCGCACGAGCAGGGCTTCAACGCCGGGATGAACGAAGGCCGTCAGACCGGGCACGCACAGGGTTATCAGGAAGGGCTGGCGAAAGGTTTAGAGCAGGGCATTGAGCAGGCGCGCCAGCAGCAGGCGCCGCTGCATGCCCGCATGCAGCAGCTGGTGAGCGAGTTTCAGCACACGCTGGATGCGCTGGACAGCGTGATTGCCTCGCGCCTGATGCAGATGGCGCTGGAGGCGGCCCGTCAGGTGATCGGCCAGACGCCGGTCGTGGATAACGCCGCGCTGATTAAGCAAATCCAGGGGCTGCTCCAGCAGGAGCCGCTGTTCAGCGGCAAACCGCAGCTGCGCGTGCATCCTGATGATTTGCAGCGCGTGGAAGAGAGCCTCGGCGCGACGCTGAGCCTGCACGGCTGGCGGCTGCGCGGCGATCCGTCGCTCCATCACGGAGGCTGTAAGGTCTCGGCGGATGAGGGCGATCTGGATGCCAGCGTCGCGACCCGCTGGCAGGAACTGTGCCGCCTGGCGGCACCGGGAGTCGTCTGATGACCGCACGCCTTACGCGCTGGCTTAACACGCTCGATAATTTTGAAACGAAGATGGCGCAGCTGCCATCCGTTCGTCGTTATGGACGCCTGACGCGTGCCACCGGTCTGGTCCTGGAAGCCACGGGTCTGCAACTTCCGCTCGGCGCCACCTGCGTGATTGAGCGTCAGGACGGGAGTGAGACGCGTGAAGTGGAAAGTGAAGTGGTCGGGTTTAACGGCCAGCGACTGTTCCTCATGCCCCTTGAGGAAGTGGAAGGGATTTTGCCCGGCGCCCGCGTCTACGCGAAAAACATCAGCGGTGACGGCCTGCAAAGCGGCAAACAGCTCCCGCTCGGTCCGGCGCTGCTGGGCCGCGTGCTGGACGGGAGCGGCAAACCGCTCGATGGCCTGCCCTCCCCTGATACCACCGAAACCGGCGCGCTGATCACCCAACCCTTTAACCCACTGCAACGCACGCCAATCGAGCACGTACTGGATACCGGCGTGCGGCCAATTAACGCCCTACTCACCGTGGGACGCGGCCAGCGTATGGGGCTGTTTGCCGGCTCCGGCGTGGGTAAATCGGTCCTGCTCGGCATGATGGCGCGTTATACCCAGGCGGACGTTATCGTCGTCGGCCTGATTGGTGAGCGTGGTCGCGAAGTCAAAGATTTCATCGAAAACATTCTTGGTGCGGAGGGTCGCGCCCGCTCGGTGGTGATCGCCGCCCCGGCGGACGTGTCGCCGCTGCTGCGTATGCAGGGTGCCGCCTACGCCACGCGTATCGCGGAAGATTTCCGCGACCGGGGCCAGCACGTGCTGCTGATTATGGACTCCCTGACCCGCTACGCGATGGCGCAGCGTGAGATTGCGCTGGCCATCGGCGAGCCGCCCGCGACCAAAGGTTACCCGCCGTCGGTCTTCGCCAAGCTCCCGGCGTTGGTTGAGCGTGCGGGGAACGGCATCAGCGGCGGAGGCTCCATCACCGCGTTCTATACGGTACTGACCGAAGGCGATGACCAGCAGGACCCGATTGCCGATTCTGCGCGCGCGATCCTCGACGGCCATATCGTGCTGTCGCGCCGTCTGGCCGAAGCCGGGCACTACCCGGCGATTGATATTGAAGCCTCGATCAGCCGTGCGATGACGGCCCTGATCACTGAGCAACACTATGCCCGCGTGCGTAACTTCAAACAACTGCTCTCCAGCTTCCAGCGCAACCGCGATCTGGTAAGCGTCGGAGCGTACGCCAAAGGCAGCGATCCGATGCTCGATAAAGCGATTGCCCTCTGGCCGCAGCTGGAGGCATTTCTGCAACAGGGTATTTTTGAACGCGCCGACTGGGAAGATTCCCTCCAGGCACTGGAGCTGATTTTCCCGCAGGTGTAACACAGGTGGAGGGCGAAGGTCATGGCGCAGAACAGCGCGTTATCAACGCTGAAAGATCTGGCTGAAAAAGAAGTTGATGATGCCGCATTGCAACTTGGCGCAATGCGACGCGGGTGCCAACAGGCTGAAGAACAGTTGAAGATGTTAATCGACTATCAGCATGAATATCGCACCAACCTTAACACCGACATGACGCAGGGCATTGGTAGCCAGCGCTGGATTAACTATCAGCAGTTTATCCAGACGCTGGAAAAGGCGATTGAGCAGCATCGCCAGCAGCTTAACCAGTGGACGCAAAAAGTCGATACCGCGCTGAATTTCTGGCGCGAGAAAAAACAGCGGTTGCAGGCCTGGCAAACCTTACAGGACCGGCAGATTGCAGCCTCGACCCTGGCGGAAAACCGTCTGGATCAGAAAAAAATGGATGAGTTTGCCCAGCGCGCATCAATGAGGAAACCAGAATGATCACACTGCAACAACTGCTGATGACCGACAGCGACCCGTCCGGCGGCACGCTGACCGGAAAAGGCGCTGAGGGCGCGCAAGATTTTCTCTCTCTGCTGGCGGGCGCGCTGACCGAGACCACCGGCAAAGGCAAAGATGCTCCGCTGACGCTGGCCGATCTGAAAGCGGCGGGAAGCAAGCTGTCGACAGCGGCACAGGAAAAAAACGGTGATACC
The DNA here is from genome assembly GCF_049237385.1 of Enterobacter cloacae complex sp. IR5412. Lineage (NCBI taxonomy): Bacteria > Pseudomonadati > Pseudomonadota > Gammaproteobacteria > Enterobacterales > Enterobacteriaceae > Enterobacter > Enterobacter cloacae complex sp. IR5412. Next base: position 259,809 of record NZ_JBMKHQ010000001.1, read on the forward strand.
ACGCTCCAGGCCAAAATCGCCGAGCTGCTCTCCCGCCAGGAGACGCTGACCGGTGAAGATACCGCCGTCTCCCTGCAAAGCCTTGTCTCCGGTCTGAAACCCGCAGCGAATACGGATGCGCTGAAGGCGCTGACCCGGATGGACGCGAAAGCAAACAGCGAGACCACGACTGAAGAAGAGGAGCTGGCCGGGTTAAGCGCGCTGATGGCGATGTTACCGCACCAGCAGACTACCACCCCAATGGCGACGCAGCCAGCAAGCACCGGGGAGGTCGCCCCCCGTGCCGCCCTCCCCTCTGCGCTAGCCCAGACGGACAACGGCCAGCATCAGCCGCTTAGCCATGCGTTAACGGGTCAGGAAAAAACGTCGGTTCAGGACAGCGACACGTCGCTGCCCGCCACGGCAGCCGTTACGCCAGCTGTTGCCGCCGTCGCGGAGAAGCAGGACGTAGTGAGCACGGCGTCGTCTGCCGCCAGCCCAACCGCGACGCTGGCCCCGATCGTTAGTCACCTGGCCCCCCCCCAGCCTGCCGCTACCGTTGCGACCGCGCCGGTGTTAAGCCAGCCGCTGGGCACGCACGAATGGCAGCAGAATCTAAGCCAGCACATCACCCTGTTCACCAGACAGGGCCAACAGACCGCAGAGCTACGCCTGCACCCGGAAGATCTGGGTCAGGTGCAAATTTCGCTTAAGCTGGATGACAACCAGGCGCAGTTGCAGATGGTTTCGCCCCACAGCCACGTTCGTGCGGCGCTGGAAGCGGCCCTGCCGATCCTGCGCACGCAGCTTGCGGAAAACGGCATACAGCTTTCCCAAAGCAGCGTCAGCAGCGAAGGCTTTGCCGGGCAGCAGCAATCTTCATCCGGGCAACAACAGCACGCTTCGCGTTCAGGCCAGCATGGCGGGTTTAACGAGGAGAGCGAAGAGTTATTGCCTGCCCCTGCCGCCCTGCAATCCGCCGCGCGCGGCAGCCGTGCCGTAGACATCTTTGCCTAAACGCCAGAGGTAACGTGATTATCCCCGTCTTTTCCACGCTTTGACCTAAGCCGGACACGGGATAATCACCGTATTAAGCTGTACCGAAACAGGAAGCTCGTATCAGATGACAGACTCCGCTATCACCAAAAAAAGCAAGCGTTCCATCTGGATCCCGCTGCTGGTGTTGATTACCCTCGCGGCCTGCGCCACCGCAGGCTACAGTTACTGGCGTATGCAGCAGGAACCCTCCAGCGCAGCCGCCAAAGCTGAAGCGCCGCCTCCACCGGCGCCGGTCTTCTACCCGCTGGATACGTTCACCGTGAACCTCGGCGATGCGGATCGCGTGCTTTACGTGGGCATTACGCTGCGTCTGAAAGATGAAGCGACCCGTGCACGTCTGAACGACTACCTGCCAGAAGTGCGTAGCCGTCTGCTGCTGCTGTTTTCTCGTCAGGATGCCTCCGCGCTCGCCACCGATGTGGGCAAGCAAAAGCTGGTGGATGCGATCAAACAGACGCTGGCGACCCCGCTGGTCAATGGCCAACCTAAGCAGGAAGTCACTGACGTTCTGTATACAGCCTTCATTCTGCGGTAACGACATGGGCGACAGTATTCTTTCTCAGGCAGAAATCGATGCGCTGCTCAATGGCGACAGCGATAAGAGTGACGATCCGAAGCCGGGTCTGACCGGCGACGATAATATTCGTCCCTACGATCCCAATACCCAGCGTCGCGTGGTGCGCGAGCGTTTACAGGCGCTGGAGATCATCAACGAACGTTTCGCACGTCAGTTCCGAATGGGGCTGTTTAACCTGCTGCGTCGTAGCCCGGATATCACCGTCGGTGCGATCCGCATTCAGCCGTATCATGAGTTTGCCCGCAATCTGCCGGTGCCAACCAACCTTAACCTGATCCATCTGAAACCGCTGCGCGGTACCGGCCTGGTGGTGTTCTCGCCAAGCCTGGTGTTCATCGCGGTGGATAACCTGTTCGGTGGCGATGGCCGTTTCCCGACCAAAGTGGAAGGCCGCGAGTTTACCCATACCGAACAGCGCGTGATTAACCGCATGCTGAAGCTGGCGCTGGAATCCTACAGCGACGCGTGGAAAGCGATTAACCCGCTGGAAGTGGAGTACGTGCGTTCCGAGATGCAGGTGAAGTTTACCAACATCACCACCTCACCGAATGACATCGTGGTGAACACCCCGTTCCACGTCGAGATCGGCAACCTGACGGGCGAGTTCAACATCTGCCTGCCGTTCAGCATGATTGAACCGCTGCGCGAACTGCTGGTGAACCCGCCGCTGGAGAACTCACGCCATGAAGATCAGAACTGGCGTGAGAACCTGGTGCGCCAGGTTCAGCACTCGCAGCTGGAGCTGGTGGCTAACTTTGCCGACATCTCCATGCGGTTATCGCAGATCCTGAAATTACAACCCGGCGACGTTTTGCCGATAGATAAACCCGACCGCATTATTGCCCATGTGGATGGCGTACCCGTGCTGACAAGCCAGTACGGCACAATTAACGGCCAGTATGCGTTACGCGTTGAGCACTTGATCAACCCGATTTTGAATTCGCTGAATGAGGAACAGCCCAAATGAGTGACATGAACAATCCGTCCGATGAAAACAGCGGAGCACTGGACGATCTGTGGGCTGACGCGTTAAACGAGCAAAAAACGACGCCGACGAAAAGCGCGGCAGACGCGGTCTTCCAGCAGTTAGGCGGCGGCGACGTCAGCGGGACGTTACAGGACATCGACCTGATTATGGACATTCCGGTCAAGCTGACCGTTGAGCTGGGCCGCACCCGCATGACTATTAAAGAGCTGCTGCGCCTGACGCAGGGTTCCGTGGTAGCCCTGGACGGTTTAGCGGGTGAGCCACTGGATATTCTGATCAACGGCTACCTGATTGCACAGGGCGAAGTAGTGGTGGTGGCCGATAAATACGGCGTACGTATCACCGACATCATTACCCCTTCCGAACGTATGCGTCGCCTGAGCCGTTAAGTATGAAAACCCAGGCAACACTGTCCGCGCCCTCCGCCGTACCCGGCTCCCCGCTGCTTCAGGTGAGCGGCGCGCTGTTCGGTATTATTGCCTTTATCCTTATCGCCGCCTGGCTGGCAAAGCGTTTCGGGCTGGCGGGGAAAACGGCCGGCACGCGCGGACTGAAGGTCAGCGCCAGCACCACACTCGGCCCACGCGAGCGCGTGGTCATTGTGGAAGTGGAAGATGCGCGACTGGTGCTGGGCGTGACCGCCTCCAGCATTAACGTTCTTCACACGCTGCCCCCTGCGCCTGTCACGGTGGAGGCTAACGCCCAGGCCCCTGCGGATTTTCAGTCCGTTATGAAGAGTTTGCTCAAGCGTTCCGGGAGATCCTGATGCGCCGTTTGTTATTGCTTACGCTGGCAGGTCTGGGCCTGTTCGCGCCTTCTGTGTATGCGCAGCTGCCGGGGCTGGTTTCCACGCCGCTGGCGAACGGGGGACAAAGCTGGTCCCTCTCCGTGCAGACGCTGGTGTTCATCACCTCACTGACCTTTATCCCGGCGATCCTGCTGATGATGACCAGTTTCACCCGCATCATCATTGTGTTTGGTCTGCTGCGAAATGCGCTCGGCACGCCGTCCGCGCCGCCCAATCAGGTGCTGCTGGGTTTAGCCCTGTTCCTGACCTTTTTCATTATGTCGCCGGTGATCGACAAGATTTACACCGAGGCGTACCAGCCGTTCAGCGAAGATAAAATTTCCATGCAGGTTGCCCTGGAAAAGGGGGCTCAGCCATTACGTGAATTTATGCTTCGCCAGACGCGCGAAGCGGATTTGGCCCTGTTTGCCCGTCTCGCTAACACGGGCGAGTTACAGGGACCGGAAGCGGTGCCGATGCGCATTCTGCTGCCAGCGTATGTGACCAGTGAGCTGAAAACGGCGTTCCAGATTGGCTTCACCATTTTCATTCCGTTCCTGATTATTGACCTGGTGATCGCCAGCGTCCTGATGGCGCTCGGGATGATGATGGTCCCGCCCGCAACTATTGCCCTGCCCTTTAAGATCATGCTGTTCGTGCTGGTCGATGGCTGGCAACTGCTGGTCAGCTCGCTGGCGCAGAGTTTCTACAGTTGAGGAGCACGCAATGACGCCTGAGTCGGTCATGATGATGGGCACGGAAGCGATGAAAGTCGCGATTGCCGTCGCCGCGCCCCTGCTTCTGGTTGCGCTGGTAACCGGTCTGATTATCAGTATTCTTCAGGCCGCCACGCAGATTAACGAAATGACCCTGTCGTTCATCCCGAAGATCATCGCCGTCTTCGTGGCGATTATCGTTGCCGGGCCCTGGATGCTCAATTTGCTGCTGGACTACATGCGCAACCTGTTCACCAATCTGCCTTACATCATCGGCTGACGGACGATGCTGCAATTCACCAGCGATCAGTTTGTTCAGTGGCTCGGGATCTATTTCTGGCCGATGCTGCGCATCATGGCGCTGATCTCCACCGCCCCCATACTCAGTGAAAAGTCGGTGCCTAAACGCATCAAAATTGGGTTGGGCATGGTTATCACCATTATCGTTGCCCCTTCCCTGCCGGCGGTGGATATTCCGATTTTTTCCCCGAATGCGATCTGGATTGCCCTGCAACAGGTGATGATTGGCGTGGCGGTCGGATTTACGATGCAGCTCGCCTTCGCCGCGGTACGAACGGCGGGCGAACTGATCGGTTTGCAGATGGGTCTCTCTTTCGCGACGTTCGTTGACCCGGGCAGCCATCTGAATATGCCCGTGCTGGCGCGTATTATCGACCTGCTGGCGATGCTGTTGTTTCTCTCGTTCAACGGCCACCTGTGGCTCATCTCTATGCTGGTGGACACCTTCCACACGCTGCCGATTGGCGACAACCCGGTGAACAGTAACGCTTTTCTGGCGCTGGTGCGGGCTGCCGGGCTGATCTTCCTCAACGGGCTGATGCTGGCGCTGCCTGTCATAACCCTGTTGCTCACCGTTAACCTCGCATTGGGTTTACTCAACCGAATGGCCCCGCAGCTGTCGGTATTCGTCATCGGCTTTCCGGTGACGTTGACGGTTGGCCTTTTATTAATGTCATTATTGATGCCACTTATCGCCCCCTTCTGCGAGCATTTATTCAGCGAGATATTCAATCTCTTAGCGGATATTGTCAGCGAACTTCCACGCAAATAATAACCCGCAGTGTTTGCAATGTCTTTCTGAGGATATTCCTAAAAATAATCTTGAAAAACATCTACCAGGATATATCTGACGCGGTTTAAATGTTTCTAACCACCTCACAATACTTAATATTTACTTTACTTTAAGATGATTCCTGGCAAATTATACGTAACTTTACGGGATAGTGAGTTCGCCTGAAAGTCTTTGTCATGCTCACAGGTTTTATTAGATTTTTTCCATCCCGTATGGCTGTTTATGAGCTCTCAGGCAGGTGGTGAATTATCGTTACGCATTGAGTGAGGGTATGCCATGTCAACGATCATTATGGATTTATGCAGCTACACCCGGCTAGGGTTAACCGGGTACTTAGCAAGCAGAGGGGTAAGAAAGAGAGACATCAACGATGCACACACCGTTGAAGAACTCGCAGCCGCTTGTGAGACTCACAAGCCCGGCGTGGTGTTTATTAATGAGGACTGTTTCATTCACGACCCCGCTAACAGTCAGCACATTAAGCAGATCATTAATCAGCATCCCAGAACCCTGTTTATTGTTTTTATGGCGATCGCCAATATTCATTTCGATGAGTATTTGTTGGTGCGTAAAAACTTATTAATCAGTTCGAAATCGATTAAACCAGAGTCGCTTGATGACATTCTGGGCGATTATTTGAATAAAGAAGTTAAGAATGTAGGGGCGGTTAACTTACCCACCCTATCATTAAGCAGAACTGAATCAAGTATGCTAAGAATGTGGATGGCTGGACAAGGGACAATTCAGATCTCAGACCAGATGAATATCAAGGCAAAAACAGTATCGTCACACAAAGGAAATATTAAAAGGAAAATTAAAACGCATAATAAGCAAGTGATATATCATGTCGTACGCCTGACAGATAATGTGACGAATGGGATTTTCGTTAATATGCGCTAATTTGCACGGCCATGTTGTACCCTACCTTGATCTCTGGCCTGGCCAGAGATTTTGCTTTTCAGCAGCCGGGCCGGGGAGAAGACGCCCCCGACGCCGCCCTATTCCGCCGTTTCCACAAAGATCCCATCCGGGTGCCCCAGTTCGTTGAAGAACCAGATGCCGAGCGGGTAATCTTCCAGCGACACCAGATACATTGTGCCTTCATTAAACTCTTCTATTGCCAGCACCACGCCCGGGCGGCGCGGCCCACCGTCCGTTTTGACGGTTACCCGATCGTTGACCTTCATACATTCCTCCTGTGGTTTTGAGCCAGTGTAGAACAAATTACCCTGGCTGGCATCGCCGCCTGACGCGAATGGCGTTTTTGTGTGCGGTCTATACTTAGCTGTTGAGACGGTTAAATGAGGAGCCCGCCATGAAGACTGACAAAGAGTACAGCGACACCATTAAGCGTGAGGTGGAAGTGGATGTCGATGCCCTGCTTGCCGCCATTAATGAAATCAGTGAGTCCGAAGTTCATCGCGCGGAGGATAATTCAGACCGTGTCGTGGTCAATGGTCGTGATTACCATACCTACCGTGAACTGGCTGAAGCATTCGAGCTGGATATCCATGACTTTAGCGTCTCGGAAACGAACCGCTAAGGCGAAAAAAATCCCGGTCATGGGGATGACCGGGATCAAACTTGCTTATGCAAGAAGCACTTGTAAATTCGTTACACCAGGAAATCTGATGCAGGTAAGACATTATCCCCAACAGATTTGTCTTACAAGCATATATTCTCTTAGCGAATATTATATTTTATACATGTGAATTTTGGTTATGAGTATAAACATGCGCCGCGTGTGGGTTTATCGGGATCGTTTCCACTTCAACGGGACATCAATGCTGAGTTTTTTTAAGACTTTTCTTAGATGAACATCATTATTCAGGAGACGTTATGCCTTCGCTAAAGGAGACTCTGCTCGTCTTTACCGATCTCGACGGTACGCTGCTGGATTTTCACACTCTCGACTGGCAGCCTGCCGCTTCCTGGCTGAAGAGATTACAGGATGAACAGGTACCAGTCATTCTGTGCAGCAGCAAAACCGCGTCCGAAATGCGTGACATCCAGCAGGAACTTGGCCTTGGCGGGCTGCCCTACATTGCGGAAAACGGCGCGGTGATCCAGCCTGACGTACGGTGGGAAAACGCCGCACGGTTCACCTCAGAAAAGAAGCATGACGATATCCGGCAGTTTATTGCCCGGGTACGCCAGGAGATGCATCTGAAATTCACCACCTTCGACGATGTGGATGAGCGCGTGGTCGCCGAATGGACCGGGCTAAGCCGTCCCCGTGCGGCGCTTGCACGTAAACACGAGGCTTCCGTGACGCTGATCTGGCGTGACAGTGATGAACAAATGAAACGCTTCGCAGCCGAACTGGCCCGGCAGGGGCTGAAGATCGTCCCGGGTGCTCGCTTCTGGCATATTCTGGACACGAGCTGTGGCAAAGACGTGGCGGTGCACTGGCTTGTGGAACAGTATCGCCTGCACGACGGATTTGACCCGACAACGCTGGGCCTGGGCGACGGCCCCAATGATGCCCCTCTGCTGGACAGCGTAGCCTTCGCCGTGGTGGTGAAAGGCTTCAACCGGGAGGGGGTCAGCCTTAAGAACAACGATCCCACACGGGTTTATCGCACTCAGCACACCGGACCGGCCGGCTGGCGCGAGGGGCTTGATTACTTTTTAACGTGATCCTGCCAGATGACCCGGTTACGCCCGCGCTGTTTCGCCTCATACAGACGCGCATCGGCGGTGGATTGCAGATTTTCGAAGTGATAATTGCCCTTCTCCTGCGCGCCAGAGACGCCAAACGACGCGCTCACGCGCAGGGTAGTACTTTTCTTAATCAGGATCTCTTTGCTGTCGATACGCTCACGGATCTGCTCTGCAACTTCCGCTGCCTCTTCAAGCGTCATGCCGGGCAGCACCACACAGAACTCTTCGCCGCCGACGCGCCCGGCAATATCTTTAGTGCGCAGGGTACTGGCAATCAGCCCCGCAGCATGGGACAACACCTTATCACCCGCCTGGTGCCCGAACCGGTCATTAATGCTCTTAAAGCAGTCAAGATCGATCTGGATGACAGAGAAAGGCAGCGCCTGCTGTTCACACTGCTTCGCCAGTATTTTCGCCCGCTCAAACAGCGCCCCACGATTATTCAACCGGGTCAGAGGGTCGTGCCAGGCCTGCCATTGCAGCGAATTCTGCAACGAATACATATTACTGACCATGCGCCGGATCACCAGCCATGAGATGAGCAGCATCGCGGTGAACAGCGCCCAAAGCAATGCCAGCACAATACTGATGCTGCCGAAATCGCCGCGCACCCCTTCATCCAGGGTGTGCACGCGCAGGACGATGCCATCAAAGTGGTCGAGACGCTCCCAGCTGACAAAACGACTCCCCAGGCGAATGCCGCCTTCGGAATCCGATTCTATTGCGTGCGCTATCTGCGCTAGTTCGGGCGCGTCAAAATGATTAACGTCCGCAGCAGATGATCCAGACGTCGCAAGCAGGGTGAGACGACTGTCATACAGCTGGTATTCCCCTTCCGGGTTATCGCCTATGGCCTCCACCAGCAGACGACGCAGGGTGGCAAAGGTGAAATCCATCGCCACCACGCCATACCAGACGTGATTGTAATAAACAGGCACACTGGCGGTGATCAGCGGCTTTTTGCCCACAAAGGAGGAAGGAGGCGAGATAAACCAGCGCACGGCACGCGCACGGTTCTCACGCTCGGACTGTTGGGTAAACCAGGGCTGAGTGACCAGATGGTAGTAACGCTGCACGATATCGCTGGCATTTTCCGGCGTATCCGTTTCCAGAAAGAATCCGGCGCGAGAGACATAAATCACGCGCTCTTCGTTGCCGGAAGAACTGGATGCCAGACGCAATAAATACCCCACTTCAAGCGCGGCGGACAGTTCATTATCAAGAAACTCATCATCGCGATTCAGAAGGGTGGTCTTTTCAACGAAGGCATCCGACACACCGTTGATCGGCAATGTGCGCTGTTTATCAACCTCAATTTGCCAGGTGGGGGATGTGCGCAAACGGGCAAAACGCTTTACCGCATCATGTAGCACGCCAAACGCCAGCGGCGTTTCCAGCGCATCACGCATGCTGTGGCGAAAAAACAGCATTTTATCGACGCTGAACTGGAGTTGTCTGTCCAGCGCACTGGCAACCGTTTCCAGATGGTTACGCTGACTGGAGATATAGGCATCTTCCAGTACCACAACTTCGCGCCAGGTCAGGAGGGTGGAAAAGATCAGGACAACGATAAAACAGAGGTTAACAACCAAACGGGGATTGCTACGCTTATGCAGCCACTGCAAAAAAGATTGTTTTACAACAAAGGTATTGTGCTGCACACGCACTCCCTGAGTGTCGCTCACCATCCGATATGATAAGTCTTCTGCCAGTAAAAACGCCCGGCAAGGCCGGGCGTTGTGTGATTAAGCCTTATCGCGTTTTTGCCTTTTATCACCAGGCTGAAGCTCATCTTCACGAAAAGCCTCCCGCTTAATGCCGTATCCGTCATGCCACCGGCACTCCACCATTCCACTGGAATAACCGGTGACAATCATGCATGGACCACCATTCTTTGGCTTAACTTCATCACTGACCAAAAAGACCATACCTGCCTCCTGTATCAGGGTGAAACGTTTTCAATTTAGACGAGGAATGGTCTTTTTGCATCCGGGGTCAGCAAAAATTAATGCGATTTTCCGCGTACTTTTTCTACCAGCTTGACCACTGCCACCACAATGACACCTACGATAAAGCCCAACACAAGGTTAAGCAGCGTCGGCAGAATGGCGGCGATCACCGAACCATGTCCCGACGCCAGATGTTCAATTGCATGATGCAGCGAAGCAACGCCGTGCACGATAATACCGCCGCCGACCAGGAACATCGCCAGAGTTCCCACTATCGACAAACTTTTCATCAGCCACGGTGCCAGCACCAGCAGGCTTTTGCCGATAACGCGGGCAATGGCGCTGGATTTTTTTTCCAGCCAGAAGCCGATATCATCCAGCTTGACGATCAGACCGACCAGCCCATACACCCCAACCGTTACAAGAATGGCAATCAACGAAAGCACCATGACCTGATTCATCAGCGGTGCTTCGGATACGATCCCAAGCGTAATCGCCACAATCTCGGCCGAAAGGATGAAGTCAGTACGGATCGCACCTTTGACCTTATCGCGCTCGAACGTTTTTGGATCCTGCGCGGCCAGCGCTTCCAGACGCTGCTGACGCATTTCCGGGGTGTCTTTCTCTTTGCGTGCGGCAAACATATGCAACACTTTTTCGGCACCCTCGAAGCACAGGAACGCCCCGCCAATCATCAGCAATGGCGTAATGGCCCAGGGTATAAAGGCGCTAATGAGAAGCGCCAGCGGAACAAGGATCACCTTGTTAATAAAGGACCCTTTCGCTACGCCCCACACCACCGGCAGCTCACGGTTCGCCCGTACGCCGCTGACCTGCTGCGCGTTAAGTGACAAGTCATCCCCCAGTACCCCGGCGGTTTTTTTCGCCGCCAGTTTCCCCATGACTGAAATGTCATCCAGCAAGGTGGCGATATCGTCCAGTAATGTTAATAAGCTACTTCCTGCCAAAATCTCTATCCTTCTTTTTTTGCTAATTAAGTGAATAGTATGGAACAAAACTCAGCGCCCGGAAACAGGCACCTCACGTCAACAAAAATTTCACATTAACAACACAATTAAAGCACTCGCCAGCCCGATAGTTTTGGCGTTAACTATGAGCGAACTTTTTATTTCGTCGTGAGGGACTATGCGTTTTCGGCATTTATTACCGCTCATTGGAGCACTTTTTTCCCTGTATATCATCTGGGGATCCACCTACTTTGTCATTCGTATTGGCGTGGAAAGCTGGCCCCCGCTGATGATGGCCGGTATTCGTTTCCTTATGGCTGGCGTGCTGCTGATGGCGTTTTTATTGCTGCGCGGCCACAGGCTACCGCCGCTGCGTCCCTTGCTTAACGCCGCCCTGATCGGCCTGCTGCTGCTGGCGGTGGGCAATGGTGCAGTAACCGTCGCCGAACACCAGAACGTGCCGTCGGGCATCGCCGCCGTGGTCGTCGCGACCGTGCCGCTGTTTACGCTCTGCTTTAGTCGTCTGTTCGGGATCCGCACCCGTAAGCTCGAATGGCTGGGCATCGCGATTGGGCTTGTAGGTATTATCATGCTGAACAGCGGCGGAAACCTGAGCGGAAACCCCTGGGCTGCCGTTATGATCATGATCGGCTCGATGAGCTGGGCCTTCGGCTCGGTCTACGGCTCCCGCATTGAGCTGCCCTCCGGGATGATGGCGGGTGCCATTGAAATGCTCGCGGCAGGCATCGTGCTGCTGATTGCCTCGGCGTTGACGGGTGAAAAACTGACGGCAATGCCAGATCTCTCAGGTTTCCTGGCCGTCGGGTATCTGGCGCTCTTTGGCTCGATTATTGCCATCAACGCCTATATGTACCTGATCCGCAACGTCTCACCGGCGGTTGCCACCAGCTACGCCTACGTTAACCCGGTGGTTGCCGTGCTGCTGGGTACCGGTTTTGCGGGCGAAGTGCTGTCGACGATTGAATGGCTGGCGCTGGGCGTGATTGTCTTTGCCGTGGTGCTGGTCACGCTGGGTAAATATTTACTGCCCGCGAAACCGATTGTCACGGCGTGTGAGGTGGAGAAACCGTGATCGGGTGAATGCCCTGGGTATCGATCTGCGCGGCCTGACCGCCGCCGCAGATCCACTCTTCCAGCCGCTCCGTCAGTTCCACGTCATTCAGCTTCATTCTTCCGCGCAGTGCGCACTCCCAGACAATCAGCACCCGCCAGCCCTGGGCGTAAAGCTGCGAAACATCGCGTTTATCACGCTCGACGTTCCTGCCAATCTTCTCCAGCCAGAAGTCGGTGCGTGTCGCCGGGACTTTAAACAGATAGCAGTCGTGATGATGCCAGAAACAGCCGTGGGTAAAGATGATGCATTGATACGCATCGATCACGAAATCAGGACGCCCGGCAAGCGTGGCATCCTGAACCCTGAATTCAAACCCGATGGAGGTCAGGAGGCCAGCGATCCTTTTTTCGATCGCGGTATCACGCGTGCCGATGGCACGCATGTTTTTACTGCGCGTGGCCTTATTGTGAACGTCCGCCATTGACGGCCTCACTCTGACGCAGCTGAACGGCCTTGCTGATGCGTGAGGCCAGCAGTTTTGCGACGGCGGCAAAGGCTGGCACCACCACCGAGTTGCCAAACTGACGATAGGCTTGTGTATCCGACACCGGAATGCGAAAACTGTAGCCCTGCGGCGCCTCAAAGCCCATTAAGCGGGCGCACTCGCGCGGCGTTAAGCGCCGCGGTCGGTGCTGTTGATTCTGAGGGTCGTCGAAATCTTTTTCGCCCAGCGCCTTATCCCAGCCCCGATCGATAAGAATTTCCGCGCCATCTTTGTAATAGCGCGCCGACAGCGTACGCGTCACGCTGTCAGGATTAAGCGGATTGACCATGCCAAACCCAAAGCCATTGCCTTTGGCCTGATGCTTTTTGGCATAGCGATAGAGGTATTTCCACAGCACTGGCGTCAGAATGAATTTCGCATCGACGGCGGGCTCCAGCAGATCGGCCACTGTCGGACGGCGCGCCGGATACAGCGAGGGCAAATCGCGCAGCGTAAAATCGCCTTTCAGATTGAGATCGCGGCGGAATCCCACCAGCACGATGCGTTCGCGGTGCTGTGGCAGGAAGTGTTTGCCGTCGATAATTTTCGGATCGTCCGGCCCCATGTCCTCTGCATCCGCCACGTCGTAACCCAGTTCATCCAGCGTTTGCATGATAATGCGGAAGGTTTTGCCGCCGTCATGACTCTTTAAATTCTTGACGTTCTCCAGCACAAAAATTGCCGGGCGGCGGGCATCAATAATCCGGGCAACATCAAAGAACAGTGTGCCCTGCGTATCACAGGCAAAGCCGTGCGCACGTCCCAGCGCGTTCTTTTTCGACACGCCAGCCAGTGAGAACGGCTGACACGGGAAGCCTGCCAGCAGCACATCGTGCGCCGGAAGGGTGTTGCGAATGTGCTCAGCGGCTTCTTCGTCGCTGACGCCGGTTTTGTGGCTCAGGGTGACGTCGCGGATGTCGGCATTGAACTGGTGCTCGTCGGGGTCGCAGTACCAGTTCGCCTTATAGGTGCGGACGGCATGTTTGTTCCATTCACTGGTGAACACGCACTGCCCGCCAATAGCTTCAAAGCCATGGCGAATGCCGCCAATACCGGCAAAGAGATCGATAAAGCGAAAGGCATAATTCGGATGCGCAGCAGGCGGCCGCGGCAGCAGGTTGCGCAGATAACGGAACTCGCCGTCGCTCAGGCGGTGCCCTGCCCTGTCGCTTATCAGCAGCCGCTTGAGTATTGCCGGGCTCCAGTGGCTCTCGCCATGTGCCACCAGCTGGTTTGCCAGCGTTTTAGCATCGTACATTTCCAGCAACTGACGCAGGAGTGCCTGCACGGCTGCCGTTGATTTCTCAACCCGCTCAGGCGCGGGCACAGTCACTGATCGATTTTCCTGCATTCTCTTAACCGGACAATAAAGACAGAAAACAGAGTACCACAGTTCAGGATCGCACACTGCGACGGAAATGGGTCAATATCTGGCTGTCGGTTCCGAGGTAATCGCCCTGTAATTCAGCACTCAGCTTCGCCATAAACTGGATCAGGAAATCGGCATTGTGACGCGCAAGTTCGCGTCCCCGTGCGGTTTGCATGGTGTCCGGCAGGCGCAGGAGTTTGGTCTGAAAGTGATCGAGCGCGAAAGCTTTATCATCCAGCGCACGCGCCCCGGCAAACGGGTCGTCGGCATCAAACAACGCGGTGCCCAGCGCACCGGACACGGCAAAGACGCGCGCAAGGCCGATGGCGCCTAACGCCTCCAGCCGGTCGGCATCCTGGACCGTTTTGGCCTCCGGGCTTTGCGGCGCGATACCGGCACTGAAGCTGTGCGCTTCAATGGCATGCTCAACGGCCGCATACCGATCGGGCGGAAAATCAGGAAAATCGCGGCTCAGGATCTGGCGCGTTTCTCGCGCTGCCAGCCGCGAGGAGTGACTACGCTGCGGGTGATTTTTCGGCAGGCTGACAATGTCATGGAAGTAGCATGCGGTCAGCACAACCAGCGGATCGCAATCCCCGTCAGCCATAATGGTCTGCGCCGTCATCCAGACGCGGCGAAAATGGGCGATATCGTGCGCCGCATCATCAGTAAAATGATTTTCGTCGAGCCAGCGCTCAAAACGGTGCTGCCACTGCGCAAGTTCCATCATCCCATCCTGTTGCTCAAAAGAGAGTGAATTATAATACACCCGAATCAAAACCCTTAATAAATAGAATTTAGAAATACTTAATAATAATTACCCACTATATTTTCAATGAATTAATTCACGCGAAAAATAAAGAGATAAAAAGAAATATTTTGTAATATTTTTACCAGTTTAATTACATTTATTTTTGAACCTAAATAATAATCCATAGAATAGTATCAGCCATGTAGTTACGGAGGGTAATTACATATATTCAGACAATTTATATTTAAAGGGAATATATAATGAAAAGAAAAGTTCTGGCAATTCTTGTACCCGCGTTATTAATGGCTGGCGCAGCAAATGCGGCGGAAATGTATAACAAAGACGGCAACAAAGTTGACCTGTACGGTAAAGTTGATGCACGTCATACCTTCTCCGACAACCCAGGCGACGACGGCGATGAAACCTATGTCCAGATTGGTTTCAAAGGCGAAACACAAATTAATAACGATCTTATTGGTTACGGCCAGTGGGAATATAAAACCTACGCTAACGATACCGAAGGCGCAGGCGACACCTCTTTTAACCGTCTGGCCTTTGCTGGCCTGAAATACGGCGAATATGGCTCATTCGATTATGGCCGTAATTACGGCGTCGTGTATGACGTTGAAGCCTGGACCGATATGCTGCCAGTATTTGGTGGCGACTCCTATACCTGGACCGACAACTATATGGTTGGCCGTACTAACGGTGTGGCGACCTACCGTAATAATGACTTCTTCGGTCTGGTTAACGGCCTGAACTTTGCACTGCAATATCAGGGTGCTAATGAAGGTGCTAACGCAAACGAAAATCAGGAAGGCACCAAAAACGGCCATGATGATGTTCGTTTCCAGAACGGCGACGGCTTCGGTATGTCAACTACCTATGACTTCGATTTCGGTCTTTCGCTGGGTGCCGCTTATTCATCGTCTGACCGTACCAACGACCAGGTTGCTTACGGCGCAGGTACCTATAATCGCTTCAGCAAATATGCCGGCGGTGAACGTGCGGAAGCGTGGACAATCGGTGCAAAATACGATGCGAATGATGTCTACCTGGCAATGATGTATGCAGAAACCCGCAACATGACTCCGTACGGCAATGATGGCATCGCCAACAAAACTCAGAACTTTGAAGCCGTAGCGCAGTACCAGTTTGACTTCGGTCTGCGTCCATCCCTGGCGTGGGTCTATTCAAAAGGCATCGATTTGGGTGGTAACGATTATCATCCAGGCAATGGTTATGACTATGTAGACCAGGATCTGGTTAACTACATCGACGTGGGCATGACCTACAGCTTCAACAAGAACTTCTCCACCTACGTTGATTATAAAATCAACCTGCTGGACGAAGATGATGCCTTCTACAGTGACAACGGTATTGCAACCGATGACATCGTTGGCATCGGTATGATCTACCAGTTCTGATCCCCATAAATAGCAAAGCCCGCAACGCGGGCTTTTTTTATTTGACGCTGAAATATTACGGCGCTTCCTGCAAGGCCAGGCGAACAAACCCGTTATTCTGTGCCAGTAATTCATGGGCTTTCCAGGCATCCATACCCGTCAGCACCATTAGCACCGCCGTTTTACACTGATGGTTACAGCTTTCCAGCGCCGCCTTCGCCTGCGCCCGGGAGCATCCCCCCGCTTCCATTACAATGGCAATTTGTCGCTCGGCCCATCTGGTATTGCTTGCCTCCAGATCAACACGCAGGTTGCTGTACACCCGTCCTGTCCGTATCGCCAGACCGGTGGTGACCATATGCATTATCATGCTTTGCGCAATGCCCGCTTTGGCGTTGGTATACCCGGCAACCACATCCGCGCCCAGATCGGGGGCAATAACCATGCTCGCCAGCTGCGCCGCTTCACTTTGCGCATCCTCCGTAATGAGCGCGACCGTTGAGCCCAGAGACCACGCATGACGCATCGCGCCCCAAACCCATGGCGTTTTGCCGCTGACGGACAGCGCCAGCATCATGTCATGCTCGCCGAATTTTATCGTCTGAAGGTCGGCAACGCCGCGCGCGTAGCTTCCGGCGTTATCGCCTGCTGTCATCGCAATGACCGGATGTTTTCCCGGCGCGAACGCTTCTGCCGCCTGCTTCGCCACGCCTCCGGACGCGCCTGCGCCGATCAGCACCAGACGTCCGCCGTGACTAAGCGTCGCCGCCGCGTTATCCACCACGCGAGCCAGCATACTTAAGTGAGGGGTAAGTGCAGAAGAGATTTGTGCGTCATCCTGGTGTATGACATTAAGCATATCCAGCGTAGATAATCTGTCGATGTTCATCGTGCTGGCGTGCCGTCTTTCCCTGGCCGTACCGGTAAGCATAATGCTCATAAACTGCCTCCTTATTATGAGTACCCCCACACTATAAAGTGTTTTATACAGGTCACATGAGAGAAGGCTCACGAAACGCCTCTCTTTACATGGCTTTATGAAATGCCCGTCATCAGCGATAATTAGCCCTTTCTTTTTCATCGCGGAGTGTTAATGAGCGATTTGCAGCCCTTCCCCCCGACGCGCAAGCGCCCTATGAAGCTGAATACGCTGGTTACGCTGATGGTGTGCGCCATTATCGGCTCTGTGCTGCTGGTGGTCTTCGCGCTGTACTCTGTGCAGATCACCCGTGCCACGCGCGATGACGTGAAAGATACTGCGCTGGGTATCGCCCGAACGCTGGCCGACAGCCCGGAGATCAAGCGTGGCCTGATGGAATCGCCGCAGGCCGGCATCATCCAGCCGATTGCCCAGGCGGTGACGAAGCGCAACGACCTGCTGTTTACCGTGGTTACCGACCTGCGTGGGATCCGCTATTCCCATCCAAACGAAGCGCTGTTAGGTTTGCATTTTATTGGCGACGATCTGACGCCCGCCCTCGAAGGGAAAGAGAATGTCTCCGTGAACCGCGGCGCACTCGCGGAAGCACTGCGCGTCTTTACGCCCGTTTATGACGATCGGCACGACCAGATCGGCGTGGTCGTGGTGGGTATTTCGCTGAATAAAGTTGAAGATCAGATTGCCCGCGGTCGGCTCAATGCCGTGTGGACCATCTTATTCAGCGTTCTGATGAGCTCAGTGGCGATATGGGGTCTGGTCCGGGTTCTGAAACGTATTCTCTTCGGGCTTGAGCCTTACGAGATCTCCGCCCTCTTTGAGCAGCGCCAGGCCATGTTGCAGTCCCTGCGCGAAGGCGTGATGGCTGTAGATATGCACGGGCGCGTGACGATGATTAACCACACCGCCAGAGAAATTTTGCTCCTGAGCTCGGGTGAGCACTCCGAGAGCAGCGGCGAACCATTGCTGGCCAGCCTGCGGGAAGTGGCGAAAACCGGCATTGCTCGCCAGGATCAAGAGATCGGCTGTAACGGACGGCTACTGCTGTGCAACATGGTCCCCGTGAAAAGCCAGAATCAGGTCATCGGGGCAATCAGCACCTTCCGCGATAAGACCGAAATCAGCCAGTTAATGCAGCGTATCGATGGTATGGTCAACTATGTTGATGCCCTGCGCTCACATACGCATGAGTTTATGAACAAGCTGCACGTGATCCTCGGCCTGCTGCACATGAAGCGCTACGATAAGCTGGAAGAGTACATCATCCAGACCGCACAGAATTATCAGACGGATATCGGCGCGATACAGCGCAAGGTTAAATCGCCGGTCATTGCGGGTTTCCTGCTGGGTAAAATCAACCGCGCCAAAGAGGCGGGAGTGACCCTGACGCTGGCCGAGGAGAGTCAGCTTCCTGACACCAGCAATGAAGAGCAGGTTGCGGTTCTGATCACCGTGCTGGGCAATTTAATCGAAAATGCCCTGGATGCGATGGAAGGTCAGCCGGAAGGCGAGATCGGCCTGCTGCTGCATTATCAGAACGGCTGGCTGAGCGGTGAGGTCAGCGATGACGGTCCCGGCATTGATCCCGAGCGGCTGGAGGCTATTTTTACAAAGGGCTACTCAACAAAAGGTGAAAACCGTGGCGTTGGGCTGTTCCTTGCACGTCAGCAGATCCAGAACCTGGGCGGAGATATTACCGTCGAGTCGGAGCCTGGCGTATTTACCCAATTTTTTGTTCAGATCCCCTGGGATAGCGAGAGGAATATCGCGTGATAAATGTATTAATTGTCGATGATGACGCCATGGTAGCCGACCTCAACCGTCTGTATGTTAACCGCGTTGAGGGTTTTAACTGCTGCGGCGTCGCTTCCACGCTCAACCAGGCCGAAGCATTGATCACAAACCCAGGCCAGCCGATCGATCTGGTGCTGCTGGATGTCTATATGCAGCAGGATAACGGGCTGGATCTATTGCCCATCATCCGGGCATCGGGCCGCCCGATTGACGTTATCATGATTTCGTCAGCCTCCGACGCCGCAACGATCCAGACGTCGATGCACTATGGCGTGGTGGATTACCTGATTAAACCGTTCCAGTTCCCGCGTTTTGAAGAGGCGCTGAACGGCTGGAAGGCAAAGCGCAGTCTGATGGGCTCGCATCAGTATTATGAACAGGCCGACGTCGACAGGCTGATTCACGGCGGCGCGCCGGAGCTGGCCGACAGCAAAAAATTACCGAAAGGCTTAACGCCGCAGACGCTGCGCACCATTTGCCAGTGGATCGATAGCCATCCGGAGATAGAATTTTCCACCGACGATCTGGCGAATGCGGTCAACATTTCCCGCGTCTCCTGCCGCAAATACCTGATCTGGCTGGCGCAAATAAATATCCTGTTCACCAGCATTCACTACGGTGCCACCGGTCGACCGGTATATCGCTATCGTTTGCAGCCGGAACAGGTCGGCCTGCTCAAACAGTACTGCCAGTAATTCGGTAGCTGTCGTCCAGAAGGGTAAAACGGAAGTGGTGCATCGAGGAGATCACCACTTCTTTTGTTTTGGTGACAAAAATGGCTTCAATATCGGGGCGCGAACGCAGCGCGGCGCAGCCCTGCTCCACGCCCATGCCGTAGATCAGCGTGGTCCAGATATCGCCGTCGAGGGAGTCTTGCGAAATAATCGTCACGCTGTCCAGTTCGTTATCCAGCGGGTAGCCGGTACGCGGGTCAAGTATGTGATGATAACGTTTGCCGTTCTGCTCGAAGTAGCGCTCATAGGTGCCTGACGTCACAACCGACCGGTTTTCTACCGTTATGGCGCCAATCAGCGCATCACCGGCGAACGGTTTTTTCAGGCCGACGTGCCAGCCGTCCTCCGGCGAGCCTAACGTCTGGACGTTGCCGCCAAGGTTGATCAACCCGAGTTCGGCGCCCTCTTTATGCAAGTAATCCCGCACCCTGTCGGCGATATAACCTTTGGCGATAGCCCCCAGATCGATCTGCATTCCCTGGCGTGTAAGAAACACGCTGCTGTTGGCGTCATCCAGTACCACGTTCGCAGGATCCGTGATACTCAGCAAGGCGGCGATCTCGTCCGCGGGCGGTACAGCGTCCCCCTTAAAGCCAATTTTCCAGCGTTTGACCAGCGGACCTATCGCCAGGTTGAACGCACTGTCTGTAGGCAGGCTGGCCGCTTTCGCGCAGCGGATCAGGTCAAACACCGGGCGACTGACGACAACCGGATGCTGACCGGCAGCATGGTTGACATCCATCACCTGCGAATCCGCACGGTTGACGGTGAGGAGATCTTCGTACTGTTTGATCAGGCGAAACACGCGGGACGCGAGGGCTTCGTCATGGGAGAAGAGTTTCAGGAGGATGGGCGAGCCCATCAGAACGGCGTTGTAGCTGTAAACGCGATGGCTATCAGGCATTACATAAGTCCTCAGATGTAGCCCCGGCAAGCACCGCGCCGCCGGGGAAACAGGAGCCTTACCGTGTTTTCGAACGCATAGCCGCCTGATGTCCGGCAAGCGTACCAAAAATAATGATATCTGCCACCGCATTACCACCGATGCGGTTACCGCCGTGGATACCCCCGACAACCTCACCCGCAGCAAAGGCTCCCGGCAATACGTTGTGGTTGCTGTCCAGCACGCAGGTTTCTGTATTGATGGTCACACCGCCCATGGTGTGGTGCACGCCCGGCGCAATCTGAATGGCATAGAACGGCCCTTCGTTGATAGGCGCACGCAGCGCGGTGGTGCGGCCAAAATCATCGTCATGCTGTTTTTCCACAAAGCCGTTGTAGCGTTCCAGCGTTGCCAGGAACTGGTGGTGATCCATCCCCAGCGCTTCCGCCAGGGCTTTTGGCGAGCTGGCGCTGGTGACAAACCCTTTCGCGATGTACTCATCCGCGGCTTTGTTTTTGGCGCGAACATGCTCGTCAAAGACGATGTAAGCGTATTTCTCCGGCAGCGCGATGATTTGCGCCGAGACTTTGTCGCGGGTCGACATTTCGTTATAGAAGCGGTTGCCCTGCTGGTTTACCAGAATCGCCCCGCCGCCGCGGATGGATTCGGAAATCAGGTACGACGTTTTCTGCTCAACGGTTGGGTGGATCTGGATTTCGCCCATATCGACGGTGCCTGCGCCAATACGCTCCAGCAGTGCGATACCGCCGCCGGTTGCGCCTTTGTGGTTAGTCGTCACGAACCCTTCCAGGTCCGGACGGTATTTCACCACCATCTGGCTGTTGGCGCTGAAGCCGCCCGTCGCGACAATTACGCTTTTGGTTGCCACGGTGAGGGTTTCGTTCTCTTCGGTGGTCAGACGCACGCCGGTCACTTCGCCGTTTTCGAAGATGATGTCGCTCACGGAGGTATCCAGCATCACCTCGATGTTGCGTTTGTTGACATTGCGCACCAGGCCGCTAATCAGATATCCGCCCACCGCGGAACCGTCTTTCGGACGGTGCGTACGGTCGATGCTCATCCCGCCGGTGGTGGTGATGTCGTTCAGCATAATGCCGCGCGTTGCCAGCCATTCGATGGCCTGCGGCGCGTTCTCGACAAAGCGACGCAGCAGTTCAGGGTTGTTCTTATCGCCACCGCCTTTCAGGCTTTCCTGGTAGAACAGCTCTTTGCTGTCCTGAATGCCCTTCACGCGCTGGAAGCGGGTCTCAGCCGCGTTCATCCCGGCAGAGGCTTTAATGGTGTTCCCGCCAATAGTCGGCATTTTCTCAACGATCAGCACGCTCGCGCCTTCGTCGTGCGCCTGAATCGCCGCCGCCAGACCGGCACCGCCGCTGCCGACCACCACCACGTCCACGCTTTTAGTCTCATTCGGGTCAGCGCCCTCTTCTGCCGCCAGCGCTTTGCTGGATTTCAGCATCGCCTTCGAGACCGCTTTTTTCACCGCCTCGCTCTGGCTGGTTGCGCCGGTGATAGCATCCACGTGCGGGGTATTGGCATCCAGAATACGGGTACGGATCTCTTCGAAGCTGGTGACAAACTCGACGTCTTCACTCGGGCCGGAGGCCAGTTCGATATCGGCGATGCGGTCGGTTTCGAGGCTGACGTTAATCACCAGTTCGTTAGCATCGTCCTGCACTTTTTCAATAAAGGTGCCCGGTTTGAATTTAGATTCGCCCATGCTCATGTCGCGGATCATCGCTTCCACCAGCGAGAAGCGCCACAGCGGTTCCGGGATGCTCAGTTCTTCGCGTCGGGTACTGTCCATAAACAGCTCCAGGCTTTCGCCCGCCGCGATGCGATCGGTCCAGTCCGGATAGGCGATGGTGGCGCGGCCAACGGCAATCAGGTCGTAACCGTGATCCAGCGCTTCATTCACATCCGTGGCATTCACCACGCCGCCAACGCCCATCACCGGTACCTGCGCCAGCGTGTCAGAGCGCATGGCGCAGTATTTTTCGATAAGTGGCGTCGGGTCCTGAGTATCGACGATAGAAGGACGCAGGGCGGCGCCAAGGGAGAAGTGCAGATAATCCACCCCACGAGCGGCCAGTTTTTCCAGCAGATACAGGGTGTCTTCGAAGCGAATGCCGGGGACTTCCAGCTCTTCCGGTGAGAAGCGGTAGCCAACGATGAACGCGTCGTCCGCATACTGGCGCACCATCTTGTGGGTAATGTCCAGCACCGCCAGCGGGAATTTCGCGCGGTTATCGCGGCTGCCACCCCACTCGTCGTCGCGCTGATTAGAGTTCGGGGAGTAGAACTGCTGGATCAGATAGGTATTCGCCCCGTGGATTTCGACGCCATCGAAGCCGGCCTGAATTGCGCGGCGTACGGCTTCGCCGAACTTGCCGATCATGCCTTCCACTTCTTCTGAAGTCAGAGCAACCGGCGTCGCGGCACCGTCACGCGGCGCGGCAACCGCGCTTGGGCCAACCGGCGTGCGGCCGCCGATCAGTTTTGGGTCGACCATACGGCCGCCGTGGTAAATTTGCAGAAGGGCTTTGGAACCTTTGGACTTAATGGCGTCAGCGATTTTTGCCAGTCCGGCGATTTTTTCGTCGTTATCAATACCAATTGCGCCCGGGAACGCAAGGCCGAGATCGTCAACAAAACAGCATTCAACGATAATGGTGCCGATGCTACCAGCGCGGGCACGGTAGTACTCCACCAGCTCGCTGGTCACGGTGCCATCGTAATACCCCGTACAGGTTGTCATCGGGGCCATTAACAAACGGTTTTTCAGTTCAGTACCATTCGGTAATGTGAAGGGGCTTAAAATACGTTCGTTAGTGCTCATAATAGAAACTCCAAACTTTAAAAATTAAGAATTCGTTATCGGTATGGATTTTTTATTTCGTGTTTTTGCCGATGTCATGACATTAATATAAAGCTTTTTTTAGTTTCTAAAGTCATTACGTTAGTTAATAAACTATTTAATCCCTGCGATAACATTAATAACACATTGGTGTTAGCGCGAATGTTTTATACGTTCACATTAATTTAAAAAAAGTTAAATCAACAATGGTAAAGCCAATACACCATACACACCAAAAACCCTTTAAAATCAAAAGGTAAAATACAGCCCAAACTAATAATGTTATAAAATTGATAAATAAAATGCTTAATAATAGCGAATAACCACACTACTCAGAGTGGTTATTATAAAAAGTATAAAATTACGTCCTCAATTCTGTTTTTTTGATCGCGATCAATAGTAATGGCATCCAAAGGCGCAATATAAAAACATCATCATTTTTTATTTAGCGCAAACAAAAATGCGTTAAATCGCTATTACTGAAAACACAAAAACGCACCTTAAATAACTAAAAAAAGCAAAACGAATAAAGCAATCGAATTTGTGTTTTCGCTGTACGACGAATTTTTGACAACTTAAGACGTGAAACTATGAAAACAAAAACTGCTGTAACGCCTCCTGCGGCGAATCTGGCATCAAATGGAACAGCAAAACGCCTGCTGATGATGGCCCTGCCCGTCATTGTCGCCGTCCTGCTGTTGTTTGTCCCCGTTCCGGAAGGGCTGCCGCCATATGCGTGGCACTACTTCGCCATCTTTGTCGGCGTCATCGTCGGGTTGATTTTCGAACCTCTGCCGGGCGCCGTAATCGGCCTCACCGGCGTGGTGGCGATTGCGCTGTGCAGCCAGTGGGTGCTCTTTAGCCCCGAACAGCTGACTGACCCGAAATTCAAGCTGGCGGGCGCCTCCTTTAAATGGGCGGTGAGCGGGTTTGGTAACTCCACCGTCTGGCTGATTTTCGGTGCCTTTATGTTCGCCGCAGGCTACGACAAAACCCGCTTCGGCCGCCGCCTGGCGCTGATTCTGGTGAAGTACCTGGGCCGTCGCAGCCTGACGCTCGGTTACGCCATTACGTTTGCGGACCTGCTGCTGGCCCCGTTCACCCCGTCCAACACCGCGCGCAGCGGCGGGACCATCTACCCGATTATCGCTAACCTGCCGCCGTTGTACGGTTCAAAACCCAACGACCCAAGCGCGCGCAAAATCGGTTCCTATCTGATGTGGGTGGCAATCACCGCGGCTTGTATCACCAGCTCGATGTTCCTTTCCGCTCTGGCACCTAACCTGCTGGCACTGGCGCTGGTGAAAAGCACCGTTGGAATTGATATCTCCTGGGGGACCTGGTTCCTCGCCTTCCTGCCGCTGGGTATCCTGCTGATCCTGACCATGCCGCTGCTGGCCTACTGGTTCTACCCGCCAGAAGTGAAGGTAAACAATGAAGTACCTCTGTGGGCGACCCGCGAACTGGAAAAACTGGGCAAACTGTCGCGCAATGAGATCCTGCTGCTGGTGTTCGTGTGCTGCGCGCTGCTGATGTGGATCTTCGCCGCGGCGTGGATTGAACCGGCCATGGCTGCCCTGCTGATCGTTGGCCTGATGCTGTGGACCGGCGTGCTGGAGTGGAACGACATCACCGGCAACAAAGCCGCGTGGAATACCTTCGTCTGGTTCGCCACCCTGGTGGCACTGGCGGATGGTCTCTCCTCCACCGGCTTTATCAGCTGGCTGGGTAAAGAAGGCGGCATGCTGATGAGCGGTATCTCTCCGGGTGTCGCCACCATCGTCCTGCTGCTGGCGTTCTACCTGCTGCACTACCTGTTCGCCAGCACCACCGCGCACACCACGGCGCTGCTGCCTGCGATGCTGACCATCGCCTCCACCATTCCGGGCATGAATATGGAAGTGTTCGTCCTGCTGATGGTGACCTCGCTGGGCGTGATGGGGATCATTACCCCGTACGGTACTGGCCCAAGCCCGATTTACTACGGTAGCGGCTACCTGCCAACCAAAGACTACTGGCGCCTCGGCACTATCTTCGGCGCCATCTTCCTGGCAGCTCTGCTGCTGATTGGTTACCCGTGGATGTCCATGATGTTCTGATTTCTGACCGCCGGACATTTCCTCCGGCGGTTAAATTTTTGTGGAGCAAGCTATGTCAAACAAACCCTTTATCTACCAGAACCCCTTCCCACTCGCGCATGACGACACCGAATATTATCTGCTGACCAAAGAGCACGTTTCCGTTGCCGAGTTCGACGGTCAGGAAGTGCTGAAAGTCGAGCCAGAGGCGTTGACCCTGCTGGCCCAGCAGGCCTTCCACGACGCAGCGTTTATGCTGCGCACCTCTCACCAGAAGCAGGTTGCGGCTATTCTGAGCGACCCGGAAGCCAGCGAGAACGATAAGTACGTCGCCCTGCAATTCCTGCGCAA
>NZ_JBMKHQ010000001.1:285440-365114 GCF_049237385.1 Enterobacter cloacae complex sp. IR5412
CGCGCTGAGCCAGGGCGTGTATAACACCTATATTGAAGACAACCTGCGCTACTCGCAGAATGCGGCGCTGGATATGTATAAAGAGGTGAATACTGGCACCAACCTGCCCGCGCAGATCGACCTCTACAGCGTGGATGGTGACGAGTACAAATTCCTCTGCATGGCGAAAGGCGGCGGTTCCGCCAACAAAACTTATCTGTATCAGGAAACCAAAGCGCTGATCACCCCGGCGAAGCTAAAAAATTATCTGGTTGAGAAGATGCGGACCCTCGGCACCGCGGCCTGCCCGCCTTACCATATCGCCTTCGTTATCGGCGGCACCTCAGCGGAAGCCACGCTGAAAACCGTCAAGCTCGCCTCTGCGCGCGACTACGATAGCCTGCCAACCGAAGGCAACGCGCACGGCCAGGCGTTCCGCGACGTCCAGCTCGAGCAGGAACTGCTTCAGGAAGCGCAAAACCTCGGCCTTGGCGCACAGTTTGGCGGGAAATACTTCGCGCACGATATTCGCGTGATCCGTCTGCCGCGCCACGGTGCCTCCTGTCCAATCGGCATGGGCGTCTCCTGCTCCGCTGACCGTAATATCAAAGCGAAAATCAACCGCAACGGGATCTGGATTGAGAAGCTGGAGCACAATCCGGGCCAGTATATTCCTGAATCCCTGCGCCAGCAGGGAGAAGGCGACGTGGTAAGCATTGATCTGAACAAGCCGATGCCCGATATTCTGGCGCAGCTTTCCGCGCACCCGGTCTCCACCCGCCTGTCGCTGAATGGCACCATTATTGTGGCGCGCGACATCGCCCATGCGAAGCTGAAAGAGCTGCTCGACAACGGGGAAGAACTGCCGCAGTACGTCAAAGATCACCCGATTTACTATGCAGGCCCGGCCAAAACGCCAGAAGGTTACGCGTCTGGCTCACTCGGCCCGACCACTGCGGGACGTATGGACTCCTATGTGGACTTATTGCAATCCCACGGTGCGAGCATGATCATGCTGGCGAAAGGTAACCGCAGCCAGCAGGTGACGGACGCCTGCCATAAACACGGCGGCTTCTACCTCGGCAGCATTGGCGGCCCGGCGGCGGTGCTGGCGCAAAACAGCATCAAGAGTCTGGAGTGCGTGGCGTATCCGGAACTGGGAATGGAAGCGATCTGGAAAATTGAAGTGGAGAACTTCCCGGCGTTTATCCTGGTGGATGACAAAGGCAACGATTTCTTCCAGCAGATCCAGAACAAGCAGTGCAAAGGCTGTTCACAGCGCTGAGTCTTTCCACAATGACGGCAGCAGCGACAGCGTTTCATTAATTAACCCGCGCTTGTCGCTGCCCGGTTTCCAGATCGTCACCATCGTTTGACCGATCCCCTGGCTGCCCACTTCGGTGGGCAGCCTTTTTACATTTTTCCACTGCGTTGCGTGAAGATGGGTCGGCAAAAACCCCCAGCCGCAGCCCTGCTCCAGCAGGCCGCGCAGCATCTCCAGTTCGTTAGTGAAAAGCGTGTGCCCTGAAATTTGCAGGCGACGGGCAACCGGCTCGTCTGACGCGGCATGCATAATCACCTGCGGAACCAGAGAGAGATCGAGCAGCGACACCGGCGACGCAACCTCCGCAAAAAGCGTCGTTGCGGCGTAAAAATCCATTTCGATCGCCCCCAGCGCCCGCCACTCCATCTCATTGCCCACGCTGCGGTTGCGCGCCTGGCAGATCCCCAGATTGGCCTGACCGTTCGCCAGCATGGCTTCCGCCTCATCGCGCGATGCGCTGGTCAGGCTCAGGCGGATCTTTTTCGCCGCCAGTGTGGCAATCAGCGCCTGTAAAAAAGCTCTGGGGGTGAACGGATCGTAAACGAGGGCAATGTCCTGCGTGGCGCTGTCGGGCACCGATCGGGCAAACGCCTCAAATGCTTTGACCTGCCGCATCAGCAGGTGCGCCTGCCGTTGAAGCTGCTCCCCCTCCGGCGTCAGGCGCAGGCTGCGCCCCTCCCGCAGGAACAGAGCGTAGCCCAGCCCATCCTCAAGAAAATCGATCAGATCCCGCAAGGTTGTACGATCTTTGCCGAGTTTACTGGCCGCCTTCATCAGGCTGCCGTGCTCAGCGACGGCGGTGAACGCCTCAAGTTGGGCAAAGGAATAGATCAGTGATGCCACGTCATTCTCCACGCGATTTTTCCGGGGGATTTTCCCCCATAACGCGTTTTTTATTATAGGCCGCAGGTTCTTAAACTGAAGTCCTTCCTGAGCCAAACGAGATAAATATGAAAATCAAAACAAACCGCACGCTGCTCGCGGCGCTGGTTGTCAGCAGCCTGCTCTCGCCCGCCGTCATGGCGGCCTGCAACGGTACCGACCTTACGACCTGTCCGGCGCCTTTCGATGCCAGACTCCCGGACGCACATACCATGCTCACCTGGAGCCAGGCCGATCGCGTGGTGGGCTTTCGCAATGACTACCGCAACTACGCGGGCGATGTGTTCCGCCACGGCAACGCAACGCCGCTGCTGCCCGCAGAAAAACCGCTCACCGATGCCCGCTATCAGGTGAAGGGTAAGATTTACAATCTTCAGGATTACCTGAAGCGCCAGAACGTCAGCGGCATGCTGGTGCTGAAAAATGGCAAAGTGGCCTATAAATACCTGGGAGAAGGCAATACCAACTCAACGCTCTGGACGTCGCGTTCCGTGGGCAAATCGGTGGTTTCCGCGCTGGTGGGCGTTGCGATAAAAGAGGGTAAAATCCACTCCCTGGACGACCTCATCACCCAGTACGAACCGGATTTAAAAGGCACCGCCTGGGAGGGCGTAACGCTAAAACAGCTCATCACCCACACCTCGGGCGTGGCGTGGAACGAAGATTACACTAACCCGCAGTCAGACTTCGCCCGGCTTACCGAATGCGAAGCGAAACCGGGCACCTACGACTGCGTGCGCACCCTGGTGAAAGGATTACACCGTGAACACCCGGCGGGTGAAAACTGGTCCTATTCCTCGGGTGGCGCCTGGCTGTTAGGCGATGTGCTTGAGCGCGCCACCGGCATGACGCTCGCGGCGTATCTGGAGAAAAGCATCTGGCAGCCGTACGGCATGGCGAGCGACGGCGTGTGGCATGCCTACAGCAAAGGCCAGCACGACGTGGGTGCGCATGGATTTAACGCCACGCTGGAAGACTGGGGGCGTTTCGGGGAGTTTATCCTGCATAACGGTACACTGCCGGACGGAAAGCAGATCCTCCCCGAGGGCTGGGTGAAACAGTCCTCAGCCTGGACACAGGCCAAAGGATCGGTGTCCGAGGCGCATCCGAAGGGGTTGTACGGCTACCAGTGGTGGAACAACGAAGTGCCGGCCACCGCCACAAACGTGGAGCCGAAAGTCGAAAATTCGCTGAAGGATTCCCTGTGGGCGCTGGGTATTTTTGGTCAGATGATCGTGGTTAATCAGAAAGAAAATCTGGTTATCGTCCAGTGGTCCACCTGGCCGCAGGCAGAGCCGTCATTCAGCGCCCAGCCGCTGGAAGCGTCGCTGATGTTTAGCGCGATTGCGAACGCGCTGCGCTGATAATCCCAAGCCAGGCCCCGCCTGGCTTCTCACCTGCGCGGTGTCACAAAACTGATATATCAGCAACTTAGCGATATGTGGTAAATAACAGATTACTGAAATGTTAAGTTATTGTTGAATATGTAAATACTGGTCAACGCTTTGTCATTAATGCACCACACGCATCAGTCCATGCGCGATTTGCGCTTATCAATTTCCACTTCCTGATCCAGTTTTCAGAAACAGACGAGCATAACGTCACTATAAAACTGGAGATAATCATGGTTTCCTCAACCTCACCTGCAACGGTTCGTTCGAAAGCGGGCGCGATTTTCCGCGTCACGTCGGGCAACTTTCTTGAGCAATTCGACTTCTTTCTGTTCGGCTTTTATGCCACCTACATCGCCCACACGTTCTTCCCGGCAAGCAGTGAATTTGCGTCACTGATGATGACCTTCGCCGTCTTTGGCGCGGGCTTTCTGATGCGTCCGATCGGGGCCATTGTGCTGGGGGCTTACATTGATAAAGTGGGCCGCCGTAAAGGGCTGATCGTCACCCTGTCGATTATGGCCGCCGGAACCTTTCTGATTGTGCTGATCCCTTCTTATCAGAGCATTGGCCTTTGGGCGCCGCTACTGGTGCTGACTGGCCGCCTGTTGCAGGGCTTTTCGGCAGGCGCCGAGCTGGGCGGGGTTTCGGTTTATCTGGCGGAGATCGCCACGCCGGGCCGCAAGGGTTTCTACACCAGCTGGCAGTCGGGTAGCCAGCAGGTCGCCATTATGATCGCGGCGGCGATGGGCTTTGCGCTGAATATGGTGCTGGAAGAGAGTGCCATTCGCGAATGGGGGTGGCGTATTCCGTTCCTGTTTGGCTGTCTGATTGTGCCGTTCATCTTTTTCCTGCGCCGCAAGCTGGAGGAGACCGAGGAATTCAGCGCCCGTCGCCACCATCTGGCGATGCGTCAGGTCTTCACAACGCTGCTCGCCAACTGGCCAGTAGTCATCGCGGGCATGCTGATGGTGGCGATGACCACCACCGCGTTTTACCTGATCACCGTTTACGCACCGACCTTCGGTAAAAAAGTCCTGATGCTCAGCGCCTCGGACAGTCTTTTGGTCACGCTACTGGTAGCCATTTCTAACTTCATCTGGCTACCGATTGGCGGCGCGCTGTCGGACCGCTTCGGACGCAAACCGGTGCTGATCGCCATGACGCTGCTGGCGCTGGCGACCAGCTATCCGGCACTGACGATGCTGGCGGCAGCCCCGAGTTTCTCCATGATGCTGACCGTGCTGCTGTGGCTCTCTTTCCTCTACGGCCTGTATAACGGCGCGATGATCCCGGCCCTGACGGAGATCATGCCAGCAGAGGTGCGTGTGGCGGGCTTCTCGCTGGCTTATAGCCTCGCAACGGCGGTCTTTGGCGGTTTCACGCCGGTGATTTCTACCGCCTTAATTGAGTACACCGGCGATAAAGCCTCCCCGGGCTACTGGATGAGCTTTGCCGCCGTTTGCGCCCTGCTGGCAACGCTTTATCTCTATCGTCGTCGCACGTTAATCCTGCAAACCGCCGTTAAGGAGTGATCCCTCATGCTTACATTCAGAACGGTGATTGCCGCCCTGACCTTCGCCACCCTCAGCGCGGGCGCGCTTGCGCAGGAGGTGACGGTGATGATTTCTGGCGGCTTCAAAGCGGCGCTGGAGAAGCTGGCGCCGCAGTACGAAGCGCAAAGCGGCGACAGGCTCATTGTGGTCTCCGGCCCGTCGATGGGCAAAACACCGCAGGCCATTCCGGCCCGGCTCGCCCGGGGCGAAAAAGCGGACGTGGTGATTATGGTTGGAGATGCGCTGGCGAAACTGGAACAGGATCGCAGGACGGCGGCGGGCTCCCGCGTGGAGCTGGCGGATTCGCCCGTCGGGATGGTCGTCAAAGCGGGCGCGCCGGTGCCGGATATCAGTACGGTACCCGCCCTGCGGCAAACGCTGCTGAAGGCGCATTCCATGGCTTATTCCGACAGCGCCAGCGGCCGGTATGTTGAGAGCCAGTTGTTCCGTAAGCTGGGCATCGACGGCCAGGTCCAAAATAAAGCGCACCGGGTTGAGCGCATCCCGGTGGCGTCTGAAGTGGCAAAAGGGAAATACGATCTCGGCTTTCAGCAGGTGAGCGAGCTTCTGCCGGTCCCGGGCGTGACGTTTGTGGGTAAGTTGCCTGACGACATACAGTACATTACCCGTTTCGCCGGAGCCGTAACGCAGAAGGCCGACCATCCTGAGCAGGGAAAAGCGCTGCTGGCCTTTCTCTCCTCGCCACAGGCGGCCAGCGTCATTACGGCAACGGGCTTAACGCCCGTCAGTGCACCTCGCGATACTGCTCGGTGATCAGCGTTTCGAGTTCGGCAGCAATGTAGGACTGGATCCGCCCGCGGCGGCGAATCAACCCCACGGTTCGCCTGACCTCTGGCTCGGTTAAAGGCACCGACGTCAGCAGCGAATGCTCTGCGCGGGGCATTGACATGGCGGGAACGGCCGCAATGCCGATCCCGGCTTCAACCATCCCGAGCATAGTCGTCACGTGCCGCGTTTCGCAGATGCTGGGGCGCTCAGGCCGAATATGTCCGACCCGCTGGTCGAGAAGATTGCGGTTGCCGGAGGTCTTATCCAGACCGATATAATCCTGCTGATAAAAAGCCTGCCACGTCAGGCTTTTTCTTTTTGCAAGCGGGCTGTCTCGTCGGCAGGCGGCCACGTAGACGTCCTCCACCAGCGGGACAAACTCGATGTCGGGCTGTAAACTCCGGGCAAAGCAGATACCAAAATCCGCCTGTCCGCGGGTGACGGCCTCGATAACATTTCCGGCGCTGCTGTCGATAAGTTTAATGCGCACGCGGGGGTAACGGGACTGAAAGCGGCGGATCACATCCGGCATAAAGTAACAGGCGGCAGACGGCACCGTCGCCACGGTGATTAATCCCGTGCGCTCCTCGCTGGCCTTATCGATATCCGAAAGCATGGACTCCACGTCGACAAGCAGTTGCCCGCACCGGTCGGCAAAGGTCTGTCCATACAGGGTCAGCGTGACGCGCCGGGTGGTTCTGTCGAACAGTTTTGTCCCCAGTGCCGCCTCCAGCTTTTCAATTCTTCGACTCAACGCCGACTGGGAAAGGCAAATAGATTCTGCCGCAAGACGGAAATTGCCGTATTCCAGTAAAGCGCGGAAGGCGTAGAGATCGTTGAGGTCAAAATTGACGGGCATACTGACGGGATCCTTAAGCACGGTAGGGTAAGAAGAGATTTATCATAGCCGCGTACGACATACTTCACAAAATGAAGGGGATACCCCTAAAGCGCTATCAACCTGACGGCACATAGTGATAGTTTATGCGGGCTGGATTCCTCTTAAACAGGCTGCCAGTCTGCATGCCGCCGAAGAGGAGTGTCATACTGCTTAACAGAGTATGTTGGCATGCTAACAGCCCCTGACCTTTCCATTTTGTTCACGTGCGAGTAACGAGCAAAGCGATGATTAAGTGGCCCTGGAAAACGAACGAAGCTGGTCGAAATATGGCGCTGCCCTGGGATGAGGCTCTGGCGATCCCCGTGCTGGCGAATCTCTTGCATGAAGAGCAATCAAAGCTGATTCAGCTGGCCGAGCGTTTTTTACAGCAAAAACGGCTTGTGCCGCTACAGGGCTTCGAACTGGATCCGCTTAAAAATTCGCGCATCGCCCTGCTCTTCTGCTTACCGGTACTGGAGCTGGGTATCGAATGGCTGGATGGCTTCCATGAAGTGCTGATCTACCCGGCGCCGTTTATCGTCGATGATGAGTGGGAGGATGACATCGGGCTGGTGCACAACCAGCGTATGGTGCAGTCCGGGCAGAGCTGGCAGCAAGGGCCGATCATCCTCAACTGGCTGGATATCCAGGACTCGTTCGATGCCTCGGGCTTCAACCTGATCATTCACGAAGTAGCGCATAAGCTGGATACCCGCAACGGCGATCGCGCCAGCGGCGTGCCGCTGATCCCGCTGCGTGAAGTCGCGGGATGGGAGCACGACCTGCACGCGGCGATGGAAAACATTCAGGATGAGATAGACCTGGTGGGTGAAAGCGCGGCCAGCATTGATGCCTATGCCGCGACCGATCCCGCCGAGTGCTTCGCGGTGCTGTCCGAGTATTTCTTTAGCGCACCTGAGCTTTTTGCCCCACGCTTCCCGGCGCTGTGGCAGCGTTTCTGCCAGTTTTACCAGCAGGATCCGCTCCAGCGTCTGCGGCAAAGTGAGGACGCAGCCAGCACCTCCTCTCATCCGTTCCACTAATGTTCAGCAGGGGTACGATCGGTCGATCGTACCCATACGCTCACCGCAAGAAACAGCAGCGCCATTCCCCATGCGGCAGTAATCAAAAACTGCTCACCGTAAAAGCGCGTCACCACGGGTACCAGCAGCGCACTGGCCCCGTACCCCAGCGTATGGCTGGTGGCGATCACCCCTGCCCCTTTGCCCGTCGTCAGCCGATCGTTGAGCAAAAGCTGGTATCCCGGCGTGGCCATGGCGGCACCCAGCGAGGTGATGACAATGCCCACGTAGAACAGGGCTAAACTGGCGAGACACATCAGCCCAAGCCCCGCCACCATCAAGACCGCGGCAATTAAGAGTAAAACCCTCGGGCTAAAATGCTGCGGGCGTACCACCAGAAACTGCGCCGCCAGGGTCGCCAGCGCGGCCAGGCTCAGCAGCAGGGCGACATGATGGCTGATTTGCACGGCATCGCCATTAAATAACGGATGAAGATGCGGCGATAAACCAAGCTGCATCAGGCTGACCAACGCCGCCAGCAGCAGCGCCAGCAGCAGGAAAGGCATCATAGAGGCCTGTAACCGCGTCGACTGGTGCGCCACCGGCGGCAGCGGGGGATCGGCGGCTTCGCGCAGCACCAGAAGCAGCGCGATAAACGGCGCCAGCGCCATCAGCCAGAGCGGTGCGACCGGGCTGACGCTGAGCATCAGCGCGGCCAGAGGCGGTCCCAGCAGACGCCCGCAGCTAAGGCCAGAGCTAATCGTTGCCAGCGCCGCCATCCTTTTATCCAGCCCCGCGCGTTGAATGGCCCACGTCTGGGCCGCAGGCACCAGCCCCGATACCGTCAGGCCGTACAGCATGCGCGACAGAACCAGGCCCGCCATTCCCCAGAGGGCATTCAGCGCGCCGTTGGCCATCGCCCAGACCACCAGCGCCATCAGGACGAAGCTCGCCAGATAGCCGCCTAACGAGGCCAGCATCACGACCTTACAGCCGTGCCGCTCGCTCTGGCGTCCCCACCAGGGCGATGCGGGCAAAAAGAGCATCGAGCCGAACATCAGCAGCCCGGCCCAGACGGAGAGCGACAGTCCGGTCAGGGAGACCAGCTGCGGCAGCATGACCAGCAAACCGTTTTGTCCGATACCCAATAAACCGGCGCCCAGTGCAAGGGGCCAGTTTGCCTTCGGGGCCATATTGTCTGTGATGTTCTCAGTACAGGTGCGCATAGAATTGTGAAGATAATGTCAATAAATGTGTGGAAATTATGAAGTTTATGAAAACAAATATTGCAAAAATAGTTGCGGCTGTAAACAGAATGAATATCATAACGAGAATTATTATCAGTCATGGAATGAGGTACATCTATGCGTGCTCTGCCCCGCTCCGCCGGTACAGATGTTGCGGCCCAGTGTTTTTTGAACGCGCTGCTGCGCGAAACGAAGGACTGGCACTATCTTCCCGCAACCCGTGCGGATGAGTTATCGCAGATACATATCCCGCTCTCACCAACCCAGGCCATCCGGGTTCCGGTACGCTATTTCTCTCCCACGCAGCATCACCAGTATTGTTTCCCGGCCACGCTGATTCAGGCCGACAGCGACGGCGGTGACACGGTCACATTCCATCAACTGATTGATTTCATACTTGAAAAAGAGACAGTAAAAGGCGCTCTGGACGCCGATACGCTGGCGCGCTTTAAGCAGCGCGTCCTGGAGAGCCATGCGCACACCTGGCAGGCCATTGATTTACGCCACAACTGGGCAAACCTGCGCGATAAGCCGCTGACCTTTGCCGAAGCGGAACAGGCGCTGCTGGTCGGCCATGCTTTTCATCCTGCCCCAAAATCGCACGAGCCGTTTAACGAGGCCGAGGCGCGCCGCTATCTGCCGGATTTCGCCTCGCGCTTCCCGCTGCGCTGGTTTGCGGTTGAGCATGAACTGATTGCCGGGGACAGCCTGAACGTCTCCCTGCGTGAACGTCTGCTGCGCTTCGCGGCCCAGAGTGCGCCGGATCTTCTCGGCCACTTCACCGACACCCGTTGGCTGCTGCCGATGCATCCGTGGCAGGCTGCCTATTTGCTGGAGCAGCCGTGGTGCCAGCGTCTGGTTGAAAAAGGCGCCCTGCGGGATCTTGGCGAGGCGGGCGCACAGTGGCTGCCTACCAGCTCTTCCCGCTCGCTGTACAGCGAAACCAATAGCGACATGATTAAGTTTTCCCTCAGCGTGCGGCTGACCAACTCCGTGCGCACGCTGTCGGTCAAAGAAGTTAAGCGCGGCATGCGCCTGGCGCGGCTGGCGAAAACGGCACGCTGGCAGGAGCTCCAGGCGCGCTACCCGACCATGCGCGTGATGCAGGAAGACGGCTGGGCCGGGCTGCGCGATGAAAGCGGCGTCATTCAGGAAGAGAGCCTGATGGCCCTGCGCGTCAACCTGCTGTTTGATACGCCAGATACCCAAACCAACGTGCTGGTGAGCCTGACCCAGGCGGCACCGGACGGCGGCGACAGCCTGCTGGCGGCAGCGGTGCGCCGTCTGAGCCAGCGTCTGGATCTCCCGCTCGCCCAGGCCGCGCGCTGCTGGCTGGACGCCTACTGCGACCGCGTATTGCTTCCGCTGTTCAGCGCCGAGGCGGACTACGGTCTGGTCCTGCTGGCCCACCAGCAAAATATCCTCGTTGAGATGCAGCAGGATTTCCCCGTTGGGCTGATCTACCGCGATTGTCAGGGCAGCGCCTGGACCGAAGGGGCCGACGCGTGGCTGAAAGAGGCAGGCGAAACCGAGGTGGAAAACCGCTTCGGTGAGAGCCAGCTGCTGCGCTACTTCCCTTATTACCTGCTGCTGAACTCTACCCTTGCCGTCACCGCCGCGCTCGCCGCTGCCGGCTTCGACAGCGAAGAGAACCTGATGCCCCGCGTGCGTGACGCGCTGGCCAAACTGCGCATGAAGGCGAAGCAGACCCGCTGCCTTGATTATGTGCTCGACAGCCCGACCTGGAACTGCAAAGGCAACTTCTTCTGCTACCTGCACGATCGCAACGAAAACACCATCGTCGATCCGGCGGTGATCTATTTCGACTTTAGCAACCCGTTTTATAAGGAGAAGGCGTGATGGCAAACGCGAACATCGTCCATTCCGGCTACGGCTTTCGCTGTACGGCCACGGAACAAAACCTGCCGCTGACGCTGGGTCTTGACGGCAGCGCGGTCCTTGCGCGTCTGGCCGGGCTCCCGGACGGCTGGCTGGTGGACGCCCTCGACCAGCTGTTTGTAGCCTCCCCCGCCCTGACCGGCATTACCCTGCCGTGGGCCGCCTGGCAGGATGAACCTCAGGCGCAGGCGCTGTTTAGCCTCGCAAACGGGGATTATCTGGCGCGCGAAATATTCTGGCAGCTGCCGCTGTGGCTGAAAGGCGAACGTCCGCAGGCGAGCGGCGGAATGCAGTTTGATGAAAGCCGTCAGCTGTACTTCCCGCTGCGCCCTCATCGTCCGCAGGGCGAAGTGTATCGCCGTTACGATCCGCAGATTAAGCGCACCCTGAGCTTCCGCGTGGCGGACGTGGCGCTGGACGGCGAGCGTTTTACCCGCTGGATGAACACCCCACGCGTGAACGCCTTCTGGGAGATGGCGGGCCCGCAGGCCGAGCAGGAAAACTACCTGCGCCGTCAGCTCGACTCGACCTATTGTTACCCGGTGATCGGCTGTTTTGACGACCAGCCGTTCGGCTATTTTGAACTCTACTGGGCGGCGGAAGACCGCATTGGCCGCCACTACCGCTGGCAGCCGTTTGACCGCGGGCTACATATGCTGGTGGGCGAAGAGAACTGGCGCGGGGCGCAGTATATCCGCAGCTGGCTGCGTGGCCTCAGCCACTATCTGTATCTCGATGAACCGCGTACGGCGCGCATTGTGGCGGAACCGCGCTTCGACAACCAGCGTCTGTTCCGCCATCTGGCGCCCGCCGGTTTTGACACGGTGAAAGAGTTCGACTTCCCGCACAAACGCTCCCGTCTCATCATGAGCGAGCGGCACCGCTTCTTCCATGAGGTGGAACTGTGAACGCGCTCTGGCAGAAAGTGAACCGCGAGATGGTGGCGAAGATCCTCGCTGAACTGGAATATGAACGCACCCTGCGCGCCGAGCCGGTTTCGGCGGACTACTGGCGCATCAGTATGGGCAACGCGACCTGGCAGTTTAGCGCCACGCGTGGGATCTGGGGCTGGCTGCATATTGACCCTGATACCCTGACCACCGCCAGCAGCGCGGCGGTCGAAGCGGAAAACGCGCTGCTGCAACTGGCCACCGTGCTGGAGATGAGCGACGCGCAAACGGCGGAGCACATGGAAGATCTCTACGCCACGCTGCGGGGCGACATGCAGCTGTTGCAGGCGCGTGACACGCTGGATGCCGATGCGCTGATCCACCTCGACCCGGACGAACTACAGTGCCTTATGCGCGGTCACCCGAAGTTTATTTTCAACAAGGGACGCCGCGGCTGGGGGCTGGATGCCCTGCGCCTGTACGCGCCGGAATATCGTGGGCGTTTCCGCCTCCACTGGGTCGCCGTGCAGCGGGAGCACCTTGTCTGGAGCAGTGAGGTTGGTTGCGATATCAACACCCTGCTCGCCAGCGCCATGGATGATGCCGAGCGCACCCGATTCGACGCCCGCTGGCAGGAACTGGATCTGGACGACAGCTGGCTGCCGGTGCCGCTGCATCCGTGGCAGTGGCAGCAAAAAATTGCCATTCATTTCCTGGCACAGCTCGCGCGCGGTGAGATGGTGGAGCTGGGAGAGTTCGGCGATGAGTATCTGGCGCAGCAGTCCCTGCGCACGCTGACCAATGCCAGCCGTCGCGCGCCGTATGACATCAAGCTGCCGCTGACCATCTACAACACTTCCTGCTACCGCGGTATTCCGGGCAAGTATATTGCCGCCGGTCCGCTGGCCTCGCGCTGGCTACAGCAGCAGTTCGCCAGCGATGCCACGCTGATTCACTCCGGGGCGCAGGTGCTTGGCGAACCCGCAGCCGGATATCTGTCGCATCCGGGTTATGCCGCATTGCCTGAGGCGCCGTACCGCTATCAGGAGATGCTGGGGGTGATCTGGCGCGAGAACCCATCCTGCTATTTACAGGATGGCGAACAGGCGGTGCTGATGGCCGCGCTGATGGAAACCGATAACGACGGGCGCCCGCTGATTGACGCATGGATCAAACGCTCGGGGTTAACCGCAGACGCATGGCTGGAAAAGCTGTTTGAGGCGACGGTGATCCCCTTCTATCACCTGCTCTGCCGCTACGGGGTGGCGCTCATCGCCCACGGCCAGAACGTCACGCTGGTGATGAAAGATTACGTCCCACAGCGCATTCTGCTGAAGGATTTCCAGGGCGACATGCGCCTGGTGGACGAGGATTTCCCGCAGGCGCAGAGCCTGCCGGAGCAGGTAAAAGCCGTCACCGCACGCCTCAGTGCGGATTACATCATCCACGACCTGCAAACCGGCAACTTTGTCACGGTGCTGCGCTTTATTTCCCGTCTCACCCTGCAATGCGGCGTGAGCGAAACCCGCTTCTATCTGATCCTGGCGCAGGTGTTACGTCGCTATATGGCCGCCCATCCGGATCTTGCGGCGCGCTTCGCGAAGTTCGACCTGTTTAAGCCGCAGATTATTCGCGTGATCCTCAACCCGGTCAAACTGACCTTCTCTGAACACGATGGCGGCAGCCGCATGCTGCCGAACTACGTCTGCGATCTTGATAACCCTCTTTTTCTGGTCTCCCAGGAGTCAGCGCAATGAAAACCTATGATTTCATCGGCATTGGTATCGGTCCGTTCAACCTCAGTATTGCCGCGCTGGCAGAGGGGCTGGACGGTTTTAGCTCGCTGTTTCTTGAACGCAAGCCGCACTTCTCCTGGCACCCGGGAATG
This sequence comes from Enterobacter cloacae complex sp. IR5412, assembly GCF_049237385.1. NCBI lineage: Bacteria > Pseudomonadati > Pseudomonadota > Gammaproteobacteria > Enterobacterales > Enterobacteriaceae > Enterobacter > Enterobacter cloacae complex sp. IR5412. Next base: position 299,188 of record NZ_JBMKHQ010000001.1, read on the forward strand.
ATGGTACCGGACTGCCACATGCAGACCAGCTTCCTGAAGGATCTGGTCAGCGCCGTGGAGCCAACCAACCGCCACAGCTTCCTGAACTACCTGGTACAGCGCAAAAAGTTCTACCGTTTCCTCACTACCGAGCAGCGCACCGTCTCGCGCGAGGAGTTTGCCGACTACCTGTGCTGGGCGGCGGATAACCTGACTAATCTGGCCTTCAGCCAGCAGGTGCAGCAGGTCAGCTTTGATGAGCAAAACGGTCTGTTTGAGGTCGTGACCCAGCGGGATCGCTTCCTGGCGCGCCACGTCTGCGTGGGGATTGGGAAGCAGATCAATCTGCCAGACTGCGTCACCGCGCAGGACGACACCTGCTTCCATGCCAGCGAAATGATGCTGCGCACGCCGGATTTAGCAGGCAAGCGCGTCACCGTCGTCGGCGGCGGCCAGAGCGGTGCGGATCTGTTTTTGAATATCTTCCGTGGGGAATGGGGCCAGCCGCTGAGCCTCAACTGGATCTCGCGTCGCAACAACTACAACGCGCTGGATGAAGCCGCGTTTGCTAACGAGTATTTCACGCCGGAGTATGTGGACAGCTTCTCCACCCTCGGTGACGACGCCCGTCGCCAGATGTTGCAGGAGCAGAAGATGACCTCCGACGGGATCACCACGGAGTCGCTGCTGGCCATCTATCGTGCCATGTATCACCGCTTCGAAGTGCTGCGGGAAAAACCCTGGGCGCACCTTATGCCGTCCCGCTCGGTGACGGCGCTGACGCGCCAGGAGAACGGGCAGCGCCTGAGCATCCAGCATCACCTGGACGGCGGTCGCGAACAGCTGGAGAGCGACGTGGTGATTTTCGCCACCGGCTACCGCGCCGTACAGCCCGCGTTTCTCGCCCCGCTCTCTTCCCGACTGCGTCTGGATGAGGATGAAGCCTTCTGCATCAACAACGATTTTACCCTTGAATGGGACGGCCCGCAGAGCAACCGCCTGTTTGCCGTCAATGCCGGGATGCACCGTCTCGGTATTGCCGAACCCCAGCTCAGCCTGATGGCCTGGCGCGCGGCGCGAATTCTGAATCGCGCTCACGATGACGAGCCGTTTGAACTGGCAACCACCCCCGGCGTGATCCACTGGCGGAGCACCACCAGCCCGGAGAGCAGCCAGGTTTTTAAATCATTAATGAAGACCACCGAGTACTGACACACACATTCAGGATCAACATAACAATGAAACGTTCTCATCTTTGGGTTTTAAATCCGTGCTTGCTTGCCATGCTTTCTACCTCTGCGTGGGCGGAAGAACAAAAGGAAGAAGATATTGTGGTCTCTGCCAGCCGGGCACATCGCAGCGTGGCAGAGATGGCGCAAACCACCTGGGTTATAGAGCGGGCGGAAATTGAGCAGCAGGTTCAGGGCGGGAAAGAGATTAAAGAGGTGCTGGCCCAGCTGATCCCCGGCATGGACGTCAGCAGCCAGGGACGTACCAACTACGGCATGAACCTGCGCGGTCGCTCCATGATGGTGATGGTGGACGGCGTGCGCCTGAACTCGTCCCGCAGCGACAGCCGCCAGCTCGACTCTATCGATCCGTTCAACATTGACCGTATCGAAGTCATTTCCGGCGCCACCTCGCTGTACGGCGGCGGCAGTACCGGCGGTCTGGTGAACATCGTCACCAAAAAAGGCCAGCCGGAGACCGAAGTGGAGTTCCAGACCGGGGCAAAAAGCGGGTTTAACAGCCATAACGACCATGATGAGAACGTCTCAGCAGCCGTGAGCGGCGGCAACGACAACGCCTCTGGACGTCTGTCGGTCTCCTATCAGCGCTACGGCGGCTGGTATGACGGCAACGGCGACGAGGTGATTATCGATAACACCCAGACCGGCTTGCAGTATTCCGACCGTATCGACGTGATGGGAACGGGCACCATCAACATCGACGATCATCAGCAGCTCCAGTTAACCACTCAGTACTACAAGAGCGAATCCGACGGCAAACACGGGCTGTTCCTCGGAGAGAATTTCGCTGCGGTCACGGGCGATGCCAAAGCCTATAACAAAGACAACCTGGACTCTGACCGTATCCCGGGCACAGAGCGTCACCTGATCAACCTGCAGTACTCGAACACCGACTTCTGGGGGCAGGATCTGGTTGCGCAGATTTACTACCGTGATGAGAGCCTGACCTACTACCCGTTCCCGACGCTGAGCAAAGGCGCGGTGACCAGCATTGGCGCGTCCCAGCAGAAAACCGATTTTTACGGCGGCAAGCTGACGCTAAACAGCAAGCCGATGGACGACCTGACCCTCACCTGGGGTGTGGATGCCGATCACGAAACGTTCGACGCCAACCAGCAGTTCTTCGACTTAAGCAAAGCGGCGGCGAGCGGCGGCATGGAGCTGGACAACGCCTACAACGTGGGCCGTTACCCGGGATACAGCATTACCAACCTCGCGCCGTTCCTGCAAGCCAGCTATGACATTGACGCTATCACCCTGAGCGGTGGCGTGCGCTACCAGTACACCGAAAACAAGGTGGACGATTTTGTCGGTTACGCCCAGCAGCAGGCAATCGCCACGGGCAAAGCCACCTCCGCTGACGCGGTGCCGGGCGGGAAAACCGACTACAACAACTTCCTGTTTAACGCCGGGATCCTTGGACGTCTGACCGAACAGCAACAGCTGTGGTTTAACTTCTCCCAGGGCTTCGAAATTCCAGACCTGGCGAAGTACTACGGCTCCGGCACCTATCAGCTGGTCGATGGTCACTATCGCCTGCAAAACAGCGTGAACGTGAACGACTCAACGCTGGACGGTATTAAGGTCAATGCTTACGAGCTGGGCTGGCGCTTCACCGGCGATAACCTGCGTACCCAGGTGGCGGCCTACTACTCGCTCTCGGATAAAACCATCACCATCAACAAGAGTGACATGACCATCAACCTGGAAGACGACAAACGTCGTATCTACGGGATTGAAGGCCAGGTGGATTATTTCTTCACCGACAGCGACTGGAGCACCGGGGCGAACTTTAACGCCATCAAGTCCGAAACGCGTGAAAACGGGAAATGGGAGAAGCTGACGGTCGACAGCGCCAGCCCGTCGAAAGCCAGCGCATGGGTGAACTGGGCGCCGGGCGACTGGGCCCTGCGCGTGCAGAGCACACAAACCTTCGACGTGTCTGACGCCGACGGTAAGAAGATCGATGGCTATAACACCGTTGATTTCCTGGGCAGCTACGCCCTGCCGGTGGGCAAAGTCAGCTTCAGCGTGGAGAACCTGCTGGACAAAGACTACACCACCGCCTGGGGCCAGCGCGCACCGGGGCTGTATAGTCCAACCTACGGTGCACCGGGTCTTTATACTTATAAAGGCCGTGGCCGTACGTTTGGTCTGAACTACTCCGTTCTGTTCTGATCCTGCGCGCCGCCTGTCTGCGGGCGGCGCGATTTGCTGTGCAATTTGAAAGCAAATTTGCTATTAAATCATCGGTTTGCTGAAATTGTCGGCAAACGAACAAAAACGGTGTTTTCCCCTTTGACAAGGCGCACGCAGGTCGATAATATGCGCCTCGTTCACACGATTCCTCTGTAGTTCAGTCGGTAGAACGGCGGACTGTTAATCCGTATGTCACTGGTTCGAGTCCAGTCAGAGGAGCCAAATTTGAAAAGCCTGCTTTTAAAGCAGGCTTTTTGCTTTTGTGGGTTACAACACAAACTCGTAATGAGAACCATCGGGCAGTTCTACATCCAGCCGTAGCTTCCCTCCGGCGGCCTCAACGTAGCGTTTCAAAGAAGAAAGCTTAATATCGCGTCCTGCCTTTTCCATGACGGCGACAGTAGGTTGTTTAATACCCAACGCCCTGGCCATATCTACCTGCGTTTTTTGCACTTTTTCACGTAACTCGGCCAGATGGATATTGAGCAAAATATCCGTTGCCATTGCCTGTGCGCTGGCAACAACCTCAGGTTTTTCATCTGCAATAAGCTGCTCCAGGGTTCTGCCCATCGCGTTAATTCCTCTCTTTTAATGTGTTCAGCCAGCGAGTGTATTCCCGATCCGCAACGAGGAGCATCTCATCGTAAAATCGCCTTTCATTACCGACCTTATTGCCCGCACACAGTACAATACCCGTACGGTTCGGATCGAAAGCGAAAATGCCCTCAGCGGATCACCCTTACTCTGGATACGCAACTCTTTCATGTTGCTGTGGCGGGAGCCCTTCAGCGTATCGGCATACGGTCTGGACAGACCCGGTCCCTTCTCCCGCAAAACAAGTAGCGCAGCCAGTACACTGGCTCTCTCGCTATCGTTTAATGAGGTGAACCAGTCGTCAAACCTGTCCGTAGTTTTAATCGCCCACACGGGACCTCCTTGTGCAACATAGATCAAAAACTATATAGATGCAAAACTATAGTGCCGATTATGCAGACAGATTGGCTGGTATGCAGGTTAAGGATGCAAAATATGGAAGCCGTCTTCAGAAATAAAGGAGAAACAGGGTGAAGGGGGAATACAAGCCCGGAAAACGCAACCGGGCAGACGCGTAGTTAAATCTGATAATCAATCGCCACCTCTTCCGGCTCCATCACCTGGCGTTTGATCTCATCCACGGACAGCCCTGCATTGCACAACTCGATAAATCGCCACACGTAGTTGCGCTGAAGCTGCCCGCGCTTTAGCCCCAGCCAGACGGTATTCGCGTCGAAAAGATGACGCGTATCCAGGCGCACCAGATTTCCGGCTTCATATTCTCCGCCAGACTGCTCGGCCACCAGGCCAATCCCCAGCCCTAACTCGACGTAGGTTTTGATCACGTCGGAATCCTGTGCACTCAGCACCACGTCCGGTGTGAGCCCTTTACGCTTGAACGCTTCATCAATGCGCGAGCGTCCGGTAATGCCCTGCCGGTAGGTAATCAGCGGCCATTTGACGATCTCTTCCAATGTCAACGGCGAAACCTGATTCAGGGGGTGATCGGCGGGTAACAGCAGGCTGTGATGCCAGCGGAACCACGGGAACGCCACCAGCAGCGAGTCGTTGCTCAGCCGTTCACTGGCGATACCAATATCTGCCCCACCGTTATGCAGCAGCACTTCGATTTCCTGCGGCGTGCCCTGGATCAGTTCCAGACGTACGTCCGGGAAGATCTCACGAAATGCTTTGATAACGGTCGGAAGACTGTAGCGCGCCTGCGTATGGGTGGTGGCGATTGTCAGCACACCTGACGCGTCGTTGGTAAAGAGATCTGCCAGCCGACGAACGTTGCTGGCCTCGTTGAGAATGCGCTCAGCGATGGTCAGCAATGCCTTGCCTGGCTCCGTCATGCCCAGCAGGCGCTTGCCGCGACGGATAAAAATCTCAATGCCTAACTCCTCCTCAAGCTCGCGGATATGTCGGCTGACGCCTGACTGGGAGGTGTAAAGCATGTTGGCGACCTCGGTCAGGTTGTAATCCCGCCTGGCCGCCTCACGAATAATTTTAAGTTGCTGGAAATTCACGATTCACTCCGGCGCATCTGACATAAGGCTATTGTTAGAGTCAGCCGGGCTGAAGAACAAATAATAAAAACCAGCATCTTATGCTTATTTGGAATATCAGCTGACCAGTTGCAGCTCGCGATTTTCCAGCGACGGCTTACTGACCAGAGACATCAGGATCTCTTTCACCGCCTGCGCCTGCGGTGACAGGGAGCCGCGCGCGGACATATTCAACGACAGCGGTAAGCTCATGGATGGCGTGGTGATGCGGGCCATCCAGCCATTCGCCGCGCTGCACAGTGAACGTGCGGCAGACTCGGGCAGTACCGTTACCCCCATGCCGCTGGCAATGGCGGCAGTCAGCGTGGAGATGGAATCAATCTCCCCGATAATCTTCGCCGTCAGACGGCGCAGCGAGAACGCTTCGTCAACGCGAACGCGCACGGCGCTGTAGTCGCGCGGCAGGAACAGGTTCATCTCTGCCACGGCGGTTAAATCAATGCTCTGGCCGGGGCAATCACGGGTCCCGACCAGATAAAGATCTTCCTTAAGCAGCGGCTGGCTGGTGATCCCGGCAACCGGTGAGCGATCGTACAGCACCGCCATATCCAGCTGACCGTTGAGCAGTTTGTCATTGAGCACGGAACCACTGTTCTCATGCAGATAAACCAGCACTTCCGGTAGCTCCGCGCGCACCGCCTGAAGCAGCGGCATGGTTACCGACGATGCGGCCGTTCCCGGCGCCAGGCCGATGGAGACATTCCCGCTCAGGGTCTGACCTACGTTGTGCACGGCCAGTTGCGCCTGTTCGCACTGACGCAGGATCGTACGGGCATGGGTATATAAAATTTTTCCCGCTTCGGTAGGCGTTACGCCGCGCTTGGTGCGGATCAACAGTTGCTGGTCCATTTCGCCTTCCAGAGTCGCGACCTGCTGGCTCAGCGCAGGCTGCGCGATATGCAGCACTTCAGCCGCCTGGGTCAGGCTGCCGATATCGACGATTTTTACGAAGTATTTCAGTCGTCTTAAGTTCATGTTGCCCCCTGTTCGAAAATAGCGTGCCGGTAACGGCTGTGTTGTTAAACAGGTTTTGCAATATGGATGCCAGGTTTTGGCAGCGAATAAATATCTTTGCTAAGCGGCTGAAAATAAGGAAAGCCAATCGCTGGTGCCTGTTTTCAGACAGTGACAACGGATTCCGATCTGCCCCATTCGGGGTATATCTGCACAATAATGGTGCATTACGTTGGCAAAAACGTCAGTTTGCTGTTTTTGTCAGCAAACAGTCTAAAGTCGGCGATCCATCCTTTGACAAGGCGTACGCAGGTCGATAATATGCGCCCCGTTCACACGATTCCTCTGTAGTTCAGTCGGTAGAACGGCGGACTGTTAATCCGTATGTCACTGGTTCGAGTCCAGTCAGAGGAGCCAAATTTGAAAAGCCTGCTTTAAAAGCAGGCTTTTTGCTTTTCTGCGTTTGGTAAGTTTGTCGGGTGGCGCTCTGCTTATCCGACCTACGGTCCTGTAGGCCCGGAAAGCGCAACGCCACCGGGCATTGCAAGCCTCACCGGCATCCCCGACCGCCGTTCCAGCTCAGCGCCCGCCCCTTCACTTATCAGCTGCGTCCTTTGCGCGGCCGAAATGGGCAGCGGCACTTTTCGGGTTGATTCAAATTCCGCGCGATTGCGTGAAAGCGGCTCGTGAACCTCTAGCCAGCGGCTACCATCCGGCTCGGTGGTCATTTTTACGGGCTGATCGATAAGCTGTACCCGCGTCCCCACCGAAACGTTATCGAACAGGTATTTGATATCGTTATTACGCAGGCGAATGCAGCCCTGGCTGACGCGCAGGCCAATGCCGAAATTTGAGTTGGTACCGTGGATCGCGTACAGCCTGCCGATATAAAGGGCATACAGCCCCATCGGGTTATCCGGCCCGGCGGGCACGAACGCGGGCAACGTTTTCCCCTCTTTCGCGTAAGCACGTCGCGTATTTGGCGTGGGTGACCAGGTTGGGCCTTCCTGTTTGCGCTCAACGGCGGTTACCCAGTTACGCGGCGTTTCGCGCCCGGCCTGACCAATGCCAATAGGCAGCACCTCAACCGTGTTGCTGCCGGGTGGATAATAGTAAAGACGCATTTCCGCGACGTTCACCACAATCCCTTCACGCACCGTTGGCGGCAAAATTAGCTGTTGCGGCACCACCAGCGCTGTACCGTCACGTGGTAAAAACGGATCTACCCCCGGGTTAGCTTCCAGCATATTGCTTAACCCTTGCCCGTGCTGCGCTGCAAACGCTTCAAGCGGCAGGGTATTGCCTTCAGGTACGGTGACAGTTATCGGCGCTCCCACCAGGCGGCTCCCCTCGGGAGGGAGTGGGTAGGTTACAGCAGATGCAGCGGGAACCAGTATACAAAGCGTAAAAACGAACGCGGCAAATCGAATCATAGTGTTCTGTACTCGGTCAAAGAGAAAGCCTGCCGGTGGGCAGGCTTAGCTTACTCATTCAGTTATCCTTTCGTCGTGCGCCATCTCCGGGTAAGGACTTTTTCCGCTTCAACAATCATGAACATTGCGAACCCGATCAGGAAGGTAATGATCCAGTAGCGGAACGGCAGCGCTTCGGTACCGAACAACATCTGCATAAACGGCGCATAGACGATCAGAAGCTGAAGGGCCAGAAGTACGCCGCTCACGATCCATATGCCCTTGTTAGCCAGCAGACCTTTACTCAGGGAGAAGCCGTCGGTGACGCGGCAGTTGAGCATGTAAAACCACTGGGCAGTGACCAGCGTTTGCAGCAACACGGTGCGGATGAACTCCGCCGAGTAACCGCGCGGTTGCAGCCAGGCCTCCAGCACAAAGGCGCTGATGGCAATCATCAGGCCGACAAACACCACGCGCCAGATGGCGTAACCGTCCATCACGTGCAGGTTAGACTTACGCGGCGGCCGGTTCATGATGTCCTTCTCACCCGCTTCAAACGCCAGACCAAACGACAGCGTTGCCGAGGTTGCCATGTTCATCCACAGGATCAGTACCGGTGTTAACGGGATAAGGTTCCCCGCCAGCAGGGCAATAATGATCAGCAGGGCCTGGGCGATGTTGCTCGGTATAACGAACAGAATGGTCTTTTTCAGGTTGTCGTAGACCCGACGCCCTTCATGGACCGCCCGGGCAATGGTGGCAAAGTTATCATCCGTTAACACCATATCGGCGGCTTCTTTGGTGACTTCAGTACCTTTGATCCCCATAGCGATGCCGACATCCGCCCGCTTCAGCGCAGGCGCATCGTTCACGCCGTCCCCGGTCATCCCGACCACTTCCTGCTTACTTTGCAGCGCCTGCACCAGACGGAATTTATCTTCCGGGCTGGTTCGGGCAAAGATATCGTATTTTTGCGCCGCCTCGCTCAGCTGGTGGTCGTCCATCGCCTCCAGTTCGCGCCCGGTAATGGCGCTCGCCGCGTTGCCAATACCCAGCATCTGACCAATGCTCATCGCCGTTTGTGGATGATCCCCGGTAATCATTTTCACGCGAATGCCCGCCTGCAAGCAGTCGGCAATGGCCGAAATGGCTTCCGGACGCGGGGGATCCATCATGCCCGCAATGCCGAGCAGTATGACCCCCTCTTGCAGATCCGCATGCGTCAGCTCGCGCTGCCCGCTGGCGGCCGGTTTCCAGGCCGCAGCCACCATGCGCAATCCTTCGCGCGCATACTCTTCAATCTTCTCTTCCCAATAGTGCAGGTTGAACGGCTCCAGCCCGTTTTGAGTCTGCTGGTGCTGGCAAAGACGGAAAAGGACGTCCGGCGCACCGGTGATTAACATCACCTCTTCGTCGCCCAGGCGATAAAGGGTGGACATGTATTTATATTGCGAATCGAATGGGATTTTACTGCGCAATTCTGCGTCAATTGGCGGAAGCGGGATTTTTGCCGCCAGCACCTTCAGCGCGCCTTCGGTAGGCCCGCCGGTGATTTTCCACAGCCCCTGCTCATCTTTGATCAGCTGGCTGTCATTACAGAGATCGACGGTGCGCAGATAGCGCTCCAGCACAGACCCTTGGGTCACGGTTACCGGTGTTGGATCGTCAACAGGGTGAATATTGCCCACCGGCTCGTAGCTGTCTCCCTCCACGCGGTAGGTGGTGTCCGCGGTAATCACCGCTTTTACCGTCATCTCATTCATGGTCAGGGTGCCGGTTTTATCCGAGCAGATCACCGTCATCGCCCCCAGCGTTTCCACGGTAGGCAGCTTGCGAATAATCGCCTTGCGACGCGCCATCGCCTGCACGCCCAGCGAGAGGATGATAGAGATAATGGCCGGTAAACCTTCCGGCACCGCCGCCACCGCAAGGCTAATCAGCGACAGCACCAGCTCTGATACGGGCATATCACGGAAGATAAGACTGAAAACGAACAGCGCCAGCATCATCACCAGAATGGTGATAAAAATGGTCTTGCCGAGCTTGTCCATTTGCACCATCAGCGGGGTACGGTGTTTTTCAATGTCCGACATCATCTGGTTGATATGGCCGAGTTCGGTCTCCCCACCGGTCGCCACCACCAGCCCTTTTCCCCCGCCGGAGCTGACGGTGGTGCCAGAATAAAGCAGGTTGTAACGGTCGCCTAACGGCAACTCCCCGTGGAGCGCATCGCTGCTTTTCTCCACTACCGTGGATTCGCCGGTAAGAATAGCTTCTTCCACCCGCAGGTTGTGCGCCTCTATTACGCGAAGGTCGGCAGGAATGCGATCCCCGGCGCGTATCACCACGATATCTCCCGGCACCAGCGCTGTCGTCGGGATAGTTTCATGGTTGCCCTGCCGGATGACCACAGCCTCGCTGGAGAGCATATTACGAATGCTTTGCAGCGATTTCTCCGCATTGCTCTCCTGAATATGTCCAATCAGGGCGTTGATGATGGCCACCCCAAGAATGACAAACATATCCACCCAGTGTCCCATTATCAGCTTCAGCAGCGCCGCCGCCAGTAGGACGTAAATAAGGACATCGTTGAAATGGGCCAGAAAGCGCAGCCAGCCAGGTTTACCCGGTTTTTGCGGTAAGGCATTTTCACCGTATTTTTCCAGTCTGGCGGTGGCTTCTGCACTGGTAAGTCCGTCCAGGCTGGATTGGATATTTGTCAGGGTTTCATCAACGGTCTGTTGATAATACGGATGGTGAGGCTTTTCTGTTATCATCGTTCCTTCCTCGGGTTCTTTTCAGAAATCACCTTGCTTTCATGTCATTAACGAATAACGAAAACAGGAACATGTGCATAACGAACGATACTCGCCGCCTCTGACCCTAATAAATGGGTTTGAATATTGGGATTGCGCGACCCCACAATAATCGCGCCGACGTTAAGTTCATCCGCCAGTTTGATTACCTCATCACGTATATTCCCGCTGCGAACATGTAGATGGACATTTGCTTCCGGCAGGCTGATTTTTTTTACCAGCGCGGCCAGTTTTTCTTTAGCATTATTAATCATATATTCATCCATCTTTCTCGCGTCTGCAATAAAACCGCGGGTCAGTTCCGCCGAGAACTTTGGCATAACGTACAGCAGATGGACATTACCCGATGCGCTTTGCGCCAGGAATTGGGCATGCTGTAGCGCTTTATCAGACAACGCTGTTTCGTATACATCCACCGGCACCAGAATCGTTTTATACATATCAAGCATCCTTTTTATAACCAACACAACAGTGAGTGAATCAGGAGAGATCGCATCAAACCCATGGGTACAGGCGTGAATGCCTTTTACGGAAAAAAGGAATGGATGCTATTAAACGTAGCACAGGAATATCAGGATGTTATTCAAAGGGGATACGCTATCGTATCGCTTGTTTCGCCTGAGTATGTCATGCCACTAATAATGGTTATTTAACATTTATTTATTCACCGACTATGCTCATAGTCAGACATGCAACACGTTCATTCTCATTATCCCGCGCCACCTTCAACCTCATGGAGGAATGCATGTACGGTTTAAGCCTGATTCGCCTTGGTTTGTTTATTGCGCTTGCCATTATCGCCAGCACAGCAATCGGTTTATTTACCTATGTGGTCGTCTCGGCCCTGGCGGAATAGTGCCACCCCAGCATTGATGACGAAATAAATAAAACAATTATTATCAGGGGAATACTGTGAAGCGCTACCTCTCTCTTCTGCCTGCTGTTTTATTGCTGCTGACGGCGTGCGACCCCAAACCCGACCGCGCCGCGCCCCTGCCAAAAATGGTAAAAGTCGCAGAGGTGGTCAAGGCCGGCAACGCGCAGCAGCGCGTATTTCCCGCGCGTATCGAATCCGGCGACGCCACCGATCTCGCGTTCAAACGTGCCGGGCAGATTGAGACCCTGGACATTCGCCAGGGTGCCGTTGTCAAACAGGGGCAAAGGCTCGCCAGTCTTAACGATCGCGAAGCCCGGCAGCGTCTGAACGACAGGCAAACGGCGGCGACCCTGGCTCAGCGGCAATTCGACCGCTTCCAGACCCTGGCAGGACGCCAGGCCGTGTCGAAGGCCGAGATGGATGTCCAGCGCGCAAACCGCGATTCTGCAAACGCCGCGCTACAGATTGCTCGCGAGGAATTAAGCCAGATGACGCTCGTCGCCCCCTTTAGCGGGACAGCGGCCAGCGTACATGTGCGAAATCATCAGGTCGTCTCAGCCGGCCAGCCCGTCGTCACCCTGACCCGTACCGACCTGCTGGACGTGGTGTTCAGCCTTCCAGAGAACCTGTTTAACACCTTCGATATCCGCAATGCGCAGTACAAACCGGTAGTGAGGATCAACGCCCTGCCCGGTCGCGAGTTTACCGCTGTGTACAAAGAGCACTCAGGCAGTAGCGACAGCAACACATTGACCTGGCAGGTGATTTTAACCATGCCCCGCCCGGATGATTTTCCCGTCGTGGGCGGCGTAAGCGGAACGGTCACCATCAATTTAACCAACCTACCGGCGGGCGTGGGCAATGAGGCGCTGGTGGTGCCAGTTGAAGCGGTCTTTAACCCGGATAACCGCCCGCGCAATGAGCCACACGTCTGGGTGGTGACGGGCGAAGGCGATACGTTGCACCTGGAAGATCGTAAGGTCAGCGTCGGGCAAGTCAGCGCTGAGGGGGTCGTCATCGTCGGTGGGCTTAAGGCGGGTGAACGCGTGGTGGCCGCAGGCGTTGGGGAGTTACATCCCAACCAGCCGGTACGTATCTGGACGCGTGAACGGGGACTGTAATGGATATCTCTCGTCAGTTTATCAGCAACCCGGTTCGCGTCTGGCTGACTATTGTGCTGCTGGGCGTAGGTGGCATTATTGCCCTGTTGAACATCGGCAGACTGGAAGATCCGGCGTTTACCATCAAAACGGCGGTGGTAATCACTCATTATCCGGGCGCGTCGGCGCAGCAGGTTGAGGAAGAGGTCACCCTGCCACTGGAAAACGCGCTTCAGCAGTTACCTTACCTGGATAACGTCAGCTCCATCTCCTCCAGCGGCCTGTCGCAGATCACGGTCAATATAGCCTCGCGCTACCACTCAAATGCGCTGCCGCAAATCTGGGATGAACTGCGTCGCCGGGTGGGAGATGCCGCCCGACAGTTTCCACCGGGGGTAGTGACCCCGTTTGTGAATGACGATTTTGGCGATGTGTTCGGCTTTTTCTTTGCCATTTCCGGCGATGAATTCAGCAATCCGGAACTGGTCCGGTATGCCGAGCAGCTGCGCCGGGAGTTGGTCCTCGTGCCGGGCGTGGGCAAAGTGGCCATCGGCGGAGCCCTCACCCAGCAGATTAACGTGGACATTTCTCTGAGCAAAATGGCCGCGCGCGGGATTACGCTTAACCAGCTTTCTGCCCAGCTCAGCAGGCTGAACGTGGTTTCCAGCGCGGGAGAGATCCCCTCCGGTACTGAGTCAATTCGTCTGCATCCTACAGGTGAATTCGAAAGTATTGACGAGCTGTCCGATGTCATAGTGACCCCGCCCGGCGTTGGGGCGGCTACCCGTTTACGGGATATTGCCACCCTGTCACGCGGGCTGGATGCGTCCCCTGCCAGCATCTACCATGCCAACGGCAGAAAAGCCGTCACCATGGGCGTCTCCTTTATCCCCGGCGTTAACGTGATCGACGTGGGACATGCCCTGGAGGCGAAGCTTGAGCAGATGTCAGCCGAGAAACCGGCAGGTATCCATATCGACCTGTTTTACGATCAGGCGGCGGAGGTCGGGCATTCCGTCAACGGATTTATCATTAATTTCCTGATGGCGCTGGCGATTGTCGTCGGTGTGTTGCTGATCTTTATGGGCTTACGCAGCGGGCTCATTATCGCCTTTTCCCTCGCGCTCAACGTGCTGGGCACGCTGCTGATCATGTATCTCTGGGGCATAGAACTACAGCGTATTTCACTGGGGGCGCTGATCATCGCCCTCAGTATGCTGGTCGATAACGCCATCGTGGTTGTCGAAGGGGTACTGATAGCCCGGCAGCAGGGCTCGCCCCTGCTTAACGCCATTAACGCGATTATTCGCCGCTCTGCGCTGCCGCTGCTGGGTGCGACGGTCATCGCCATCCTGGCTTTTGCGCCCGTCGGGCTGTCACAGGACTCCACCGGCGAATACTGTAAGTCGCTGTTTCAGGTGCTGTTGATTTCACTGATGCTGAGCTGGTTCTCAGCCCTCACCATTACGCCGGTGCTGATTAAATGGTGGCTGTTTAAACATGACGCTGCACCGCCAGACGCCGACAAAACGGATCCCTACGACAAACGCATCTATCGGATCTACCGGGGTTTGCTCAATGCGCTGTTACGGCGTAAAGCGCCAACGCTGATGGTGATGGCCGCACTGCTGGCTGCCGCCATCTGGGGCTTTGGCTCGGTGCGGCAGAACTTCTTCCCCTCATCCAGTACGCCAATTTTCTTTGTCGACCTCTGGCTCCCTTACGGGACCGACATTAACTGGACCGAGAAGATGACCGGTGATATCGAGAAAACCATTAACGGTCAGCCTGGCGTGGAAACTACGGTCTCGACGATTGGTCAGGGAAGTATGCGATTTATTTTGACCTACAGCGGACAGCGGCAGTACAGCAACTATGCACAAATCATGGTGAGAATGGACGACCAGCGTAACATCCCCGCCCTGACCCGCCACGTTGATGAGTACATTGCACGGAACTACCCGCAGGTTAACGCCAGCACGAAACGGGTGATGTTTGGCCCCTCCGGTGACAGCGCCATTGAAATACGTATTAAGGGCCCCGATCCGGACAGGCTGCGTCTGATCGCCAGCCAGGTAGACAACATTCTTACGCGCGATCCGGCGACGGACAGCGTCAGGAACGACTGGCAAAACCGCAGCAAAGTGATCCGCCCGCAGTACGTCACCGCGCTGGGACGTGAGCTTGGCGTGGATAAGCAAGACGTCGATAACGCCCTGGAGATGAATTTCTCCGGCAGCCGGGCGGGACTGTACAGAGAAGGAAGCGACCTGTTACCCGTGGTGGTGCGCCCGCCGGAAAGTGAACGGCTGGACGCCAATCACCTGAATAACGTCCTGGTATGGAGCCAGACCCGTCAGCAGTATATTCCGCTGAGCAACGTCGTCAGCGGCTTCGCGCTGGAGTGGGAAGATCCGCTGATCCTGCGTCGCGACCGCTCGCGCGTGCTGACCGTGCAGACCGACCCTGACCCGCTAAGCCAGCAAACGTCCGGCGATATTCTCGCCCGCGTGAAGCCGCAAATAGATGCCCTGCCTCTGCCCCACGGCTACAGCATCGAATGGGGCGGGGACGCGGAGAACTCCAGCGAAGCGCAGCAGGGGCTATTTACCACGCTGCCGCTCGGGTATCTGGTGATGTTTGTGATCACGGTGCTGATGTTCAGTTCGGTGAAAAACGCCGTCGCTATCTGGCTGACCGTGCCGCTGGCGCTGATCGGCGTTACGCCCGGTTTTTTACTTACCGGGATCCCCTTTGGCTTTATGGCACTGATTGGCCTGCTGAGCCTGAGCGGGATGCTGATCCGCAACGGCATTGTGCTGGTGGAAGAGATAGAGCAGCAGAAAGCGCAGCAGGATCAGCACAGTGCGATCGTTTACGCCGCCACGTCGCGCCTGCGTCCCATCCTGCTCACCGCCTTTACGACCGTGCTTGGCCTCGCCCCCCTGCTGCTGGATGTGTTCTTCCAGAGCATGGCCGTTGTGATTATGTTTGGGCTTGGGTTTGCTACAATCCTGACGCTGCTGGTACTCCCCGTAATTTACGCGTGTTTTCATCGTAAGGACGAAGCTGAACAACAATGAATGCGACAGGGCTGAACATCATCAAGACGCTGGGCTGTATGACAGCGGTCACCTTCTTCACCATCTACAACACCTGGGACCATTACGATTATGACTATCACTGGATCCTCGGTTTTTTAACCTTCATTTCGACCATCGCCACGCCGTTGTTTTTTGTGGTTGCAGGGTATCTGGATGGGCAATCCCGACACGGCACGCGCTGGCAGCTGGATAAGATCAAAAGCCTGGTGATCGTCTTTCTGTTCTGGGTAACCATTTACTACCTGTGGGAGCCCTATCAGCGCGGATATCTGATCCAGCCCTGGTTCGTGTTCGCGTTTGTCGTGATTTACACTTTTCATCCGGCGGTGGAGTGGCTCAGCCAGCGGCGAACGCTGTTTTGCGGGGTGATTGTCACCCTGCTGCTTTTCTCATACGGGTACGATTTGCTGTCAGCCCTCTATCCTGATGTCCACGTGCTTTCATTGTCGCCGCAGTATCGCCTGTGGACGTGGCTGCTGTTTTATCTGACGGGGCAGCTCTTTTGCGATCCGCAGATTGCGGCGTGGATCGGCCGCAAAAATGTGGTCAGGGCAGCGGTGATTGCCATACCGTTTATCTATCTCTTCACGTGGTTTTACGAACGGCATTTCTTTTTTGCGCTATTTAAAGCGGACAGAAACGCCTTTATCCTCACCGGATCGCAAATCTACATCCTGATTATTGCCCTGGTGATTGCGGCCAACGGCGTACGTTTTCGCCGCAATGCGGAGTTTAAAGAGTCCGTGCTGGCCGCCATTAGCAAAACGATGACCGGGGTCTATATCATGCACTACTCGGTGTTTCACCTGCTGACGGCGCTCATTCCGGTAACGTCCCTGAGCACCAAACTTGCTCTGATTGTGCTCACCTTTGTTACGTCGGTCCTGTTTTCGCTGCTGATTCTGTCCAACGCAGTGGCCAAAAAAGTGATCACCCTTTAAAAGCCCAGGCGCAGCCAGGCAAACAGCACGTTGCCGTTGTTGTAGGTTCCGGGAATATAGGTGAACTGGACGGTGACGCGCTTATATCCGGCAGAGAAAAGCGGGAAGATAAACGGCAGCGGGACATAGTTAGCAAAGTCGTCGCGCGCGGTGATCCCCGCGGCGGCTCCCAGACCCAGACGGAAATCTTTTGCGTTATCCAGATACCAGCCCTTTTCCCAGCCGTAGCCCATCGCGGGCTGCCACTCGTTATGTGAATCTTTAAACATCATGGCAAAGAGTGCGCTCCAGTTGCCCTCGTCGTTGTAGCGAGAAACGCCCAGTCCGCCGCCCCACGGCATTTCGTTGTAGTTATCCGTTTTCTCTTTGTCATACATAAAGCGGGCATGCCAGCTCAGAAACGGC
Source organism: Enterobacter cloacae complex sp. IR5412 (assembly GCF_049237385.1). NCBI lineage: Bacteria > Pseudomonadati > Pseudomonadota > Gammaproteobacteria > Enterobacterales > Enterobacteriaceae > Enterobacter > Enterobacter cloacae complex sp. IR5412. The sequence continues at coordinate 316,327 of NZ_JBMKHQ010000001.1, forward strand.
AGGTAGAGATCGTAACGATCCGGCTGCTCCCAGGTCTGGGAAATATCGTCTGTTACCGCATCCCACCAGCGGTGGATGCGCTGTTCGCCGTAGACTTTTGGCTCCGCATGCAGCGGCGAAGCCACCAAAAACAGGACTACCCAGAGTGCAGGAAAGAGGCGTTGCATCGTTATTCCCTCAGCTTACGTCACACAGCGATCATTATTACTGTAAACCATTCAGCCCTAACCGGAGCCAAACAGGCTGATTTATATTGGGACCCGATAAGATGAAATTTATTGATTCTGCGCTTTCAGGAAAGATAAAAACGTTTTCTCAGGCCGTCTGTCGCGGTAGTCTCATACGTTCCGTCAATATGACGGCTGCAACGTGAGTGACCTTTTCTTATACCAATAATTAAAAATCAGTACAGACAGGACAACTATGGACTCCACCCTCATCTCCGCTCGCCGCAACGAGGAGACACCTTCGCTTAACCGCGCCCGCCGCGCCGCTTTAGGTAGCTTCGCAGGCGCCGTCGTCGACTGGTATGACTTTCTGCTCTACGGTATTACCGCTGCGCTGGTCTTTAACCGTGAATTCTTTCCTCAGATCAGCCCCGCCATGGGCACGCTTGCTGCGTTTGCCACCTTCGGCGTCGGTTTTCTGTTTCGTCCGCTGGGCGGGATAATTTTCGGCCACTTCGGCGATCGCCTTGGCCGTAAGCGCATGCTGATGCTCACCGTCTGGATGATGGGCATTGCCACCGCGCTGATCGGTATTTTGCCCTCCTTTGCATCGATTGGCTGGTGGGCCCCGGTGTTGCTGGTGACGCTTCGCGCCATTCAGGGCTTTGCCGTCGGCGGCGAATGGGGCGGCGCGGCACTGCTGTCCGTGGAAAGCGCGCCGAAGAACAAGAAAGCGTTCTACAGCAGCGGCGTGCAGGTAGGTTATGGCGTGGGTCTGCTGCTCTCCACGGGCCTGGTGTCGCTCATAAGCCAGCTCACGACAGACGAGCAGTTCCTGAGCTGGGGCTGGCGTATTCCGTTTATCTTCAGCATTGTGCTGGTCGTGGTGGCCCTGTGGATCCGTAACGGCATGGAAGAGTCGGCTGAGTTTGAGCAACAGAAGCGCGAAAAACCGGTCGCAAAAAAACGGCTGCCGGTGATGGAAGCGCTGGTGCAGCACCCTGGCGCTTTTCTGAAAATTATCGCCCTGCGCCTGTGCGAACTGCTGACGATGTATATCGTCACCGCCTTCGCCCTCAACTACTCCACGCAAAACCTCGGCCTGCCGCGGGAATTGTTCCTGAATATTGGCCTGGTGGTGGGCGGGATCAGCTGCCTGACCATCCCCTGCTTCGCCTGGCTGGCGGATCGCTTTGGTCGTCGACGGGTGTATATCACCGGGGCGCTTATCGGCACACTCAGCGCCTGGCCGTTCTTTATGGCGCTGGAGGCCCAGTCGGTCTTCTGGATTGTCTTCTTTGCGATCATGCTTGCGAACATCGCTCACGATATGGTGGTCTGCGTGCAGCAGCCGATGTTTACCGAGCTGTTTGGCGCAAGCTACCGCTACAGCGGCGCGGGCGTGGGATATCAGGTGGCGAGCGTGGTCGGCGGCGGGTTTACGCCGTTTATCGCCGCCGCGCTGGTGACGTTCTCCGGCGGGAACTGGCATAGCGTGGCGATTTATCTGCTGGCAGGTTGCCTGCTTTCTGCTGCCACCGCCCTGTTGATGAAGGAAACCGCGCACAGCTGATCTCCTCACTTTTGTTTCACAGGCGTGTGACATACTATCGGGTATAGCCGCACATCTGTGGAACAAGGAGACAGACATGAATAATAAGGGCTCCAGCCTGACCCCGGCTCAGGCGCTGGAAAAACTCGACGCGCTGTATGAACAGTCCGTCAATGCACTACGCAGCGCCATCAGTGACTATATCGAAACAGGGAAACTTCCCGATGAAAAGGCCAGAACCCAGGGCCTTTTTGTTTATCCATCGCTCTCTGTCACCTGGGACGGCAGCGCCAGCAGCAATCCGAAAACCCGCGCCTATGCGCGTTTCACCCACTCCGGCTGTTACAGCACGACCATCACGCGTCCTGCGCTGTTCCGCCCCTACCTGGAAGAGCAGCTTACCCTGCTGTATCAGGATTACGGCGCGCATATCAGCGTTGAACCGTCCCTGCACGAGATCCCCTACCCGTACGTGATAGACGGCTCAGCGCTGACGCTGGATCGCTCCATGAGCGCGGGGCTGACCCGCCATTTCCCGACCACTGAGCTGTCGCAGATTGGCGATGAGACGGCGGACGGGATCTATCACCCGGCAGAGTTTTCACCGCTGTCGCACTTTGATGCCCGCCGTGTCGATTTTTCGCTGGCACGCCTGCGCCACTACACCGGCACCCCAGCCGAACATTTCCAGCCGTTCGTACTGTTTACCAACTACACCCGCTATGTAGACGAATTTGTCCGCTGGGGCTGTAGCCAGATCCTTGACCCGGACAGCCCTTACATCGCTCTCTCCTGCGCGGGCGGGATCTGGATCACCGCCGAAACCGAAGCACCGGAAGAGGCCATCTCCGACCTGGCGTGGAAAAAGCACCAGATGCCCGCCTGGCACCTGGTTACCGCCGACGGTCAGGGCATTACGTTGATTAACATCGGCGTTGGCCCGTCGAATGCGAAAACCATCTGCGACCATCTGGCGGTTCTGCGCCCGGACGTCTGGCTGATGATCGGCCACTGCGGCGGCCTGCGTGAAAGCCAGCTGATTGGTGATTATGTCCTCGCCCACGCTTATCTGCGTGACGACCATGTCCTTGACGCGGTTCTGCCGCCGGACATTCCTATCCCGAGTATCGCTGAAGTACAGCGCGCCCTGTACGACGCCACCAAAGAGGTGAGCGGCATGCCGGGTGAAGAGGTGAAGCAGCGCCTGCGTACCGGTACGGTCGTCACCACCGACGATCGTAACTGGGAGCTTCGCTATTCCGCCTCCGCCCTGCGTTTCAATCTCAGCCGTGCGGTCGCGATCGATATGGAAAGTGCCACCATTGCCGCGCAGGGCTACCGCTTCCGCGTCCCGTACGGCACGCTGCTGTGCGTGTCCGATAAACCGCTGCACGGCGAGATCAAACTGCCGGGTCAGGCGAACCGTTTCTACGAAGGGGCGATCTCAGAGCACCTTCAGATTGGAATTCGCGCCATCGATTTACTGCGTGCAGAGGGTGACAAACTACATTCCCGTAAGCTGCGCACATTCAATGAGCCACCGTTTAGGTGATACTTAGGACACAATATGCACACCACATCACCGCTTACGGCCCTGCGCCAGTGGCTACAGGACAATCAGCTCGACGGGATGATTGTGCCGCGCGCCGATGCCTGGCAGAGCGAATCTTGCGCACCGTATGATGCAAAGCTGGCCTGGCTGACGGGCTTTGACGGCTCGGCGGGGCTTGCGCTGGTACTGAAAGACAGAGCGCTGCTGTTTGTTGACGGACGCTATCAGGTTCAGGCCCGCGTACAGGTCAATCTCGACGAGGTGGAGATCCACCATCTGCACAACGAGCCGCTGGCCGAGTGGCTGGCGAAAAACGTTGCGGCCGGCACGCGCATCGGCTTTGATACGCTGCTGATGACCAATGCAGAGTTTACGCGGCTCTCGGCCACGCCGTGCGAACTGGTACCGCTCGCGCGCTCTCCGTTCGATACCCTCTGGGTTGACCGCCCTGCCGCCCCCGCAGGGCTTATCCGCGAGATGCCTGTAGACATCAGCGGCGAAAGCAGCGCCGCCAAACGCCAGCGCGCCGCCGCGGTGCTGGCAGAGCACCGCGCGGATTATCTGGCCGTTACCCTGCCGGACAATATCGCCTGGCTGCTGAACGTGCGGGGCTCAGATATCCCCTTTTGCCCGGTGCCTCTGTCGTTTGCCCTGCTGAGCCGCGAGGGTGCGGTGGAATGGTTTGTGGATGATAGCAAGCTGAATGCGCTGCCGGATGCCGTGCGGAACGCCTTCACGATTGCGCCTCAGGAAGCCTTTATCCCGCGCTGTAGGCAGATTGCGCAGGGTAAGCGGGTCATGATCGATCCCGATTCCGCACCGGTGGCGTTACGCTTTGCGGTTGAACCTCAGGGGGAAATTATCTGGCAGACCGACCCGATCACCCTGATGAAAGCTACGAAAAACCCGGTGGAGCTGGCGGGCTATCGTGAATGTCATCACCAGGACGGTGCGGCATGGGTGAATTTCTTGGCCTGGCTGAGCCGGGAAGTTCCTCAGCGGGCCGCGTCGGGAATGCCGCTGACCGAGCTTGACGTGCAGGCGAAACAGCTTGCGTTCCGCCTGCAACAGTCTGGCTTTGTCGAGCCGAGTTTCGCCACCATTTCCGCTTCCGCGAGTAACGCGGCGATGTGCCATTACCACTCAAGCGAGGCCAGCAACAAGCCCATCGGCCACGACCACTTTTACCTGAATGATTCCGGGGGGCAGTACCGCAACGGCACCACGGACGCGACGCGTACCCTGGCCTGGGGAAAGGTCGATCCACAGCAGCGTTTGCACTACACCGCAGTGCTTAAAGGCTTCCTGTCGCTGATTACCCTTCAGTTCCCGTCCGGCACTCAGGGGCACCAGTTGGATGCCTTTGCGCGCCGTCCGCTGTGGGAGTTGGGACTGGATTACGACCACGGCACCGGGCATGGCGTAGGGCATCAGCTTCTGATCCACGAGAACCCGCACCGTTTTGCGCAAAAGGTCAACCCGTGGCCGCTGGTGGCGGGCAATATTATGACCATTGAGCCGGGTTACTACCTGGGCGATAGCCACGGTATTCGCATTGAAAACCAGGTGGAGATTGTCGAAAGCCGTCCGGGATTTTGTAAGTTTGCCTCGCTGACGCTGATCCCAATCGATTTAAGCCAGGTGGAGCTGCATCTGTTGAGCGAGTCAGAAAAACAGTGGCTGGATGAGTACCACCAGCAGGTACGAGAGGCGCTTTCACCCCGGGTGGACAGCGATGCGCGGCCGTGGCTGGTGGAGGCAACGGCGCCAATTCGTGTGAACGGATAGTGCGGCTTTTGCCGGGTGGTGGCTTCGCCTTACCCGGCCTACGATTCGATGTTTTTGTAGGTCGGGTAAGCGGAGCGCCACCCGACAATTTTACTGAACGCAGCAAAGCAAAAAGCCTGCTTTAAAAGCAGGCTTTTCAAATTTGGCTCCTCTGACTGGACTCGAACCAGTGACATACGGATTAACAGTCCGCCGTTCTACCGACTGAACTACAGAGGAATCGTGTGAACGGGGCGCATATTATCGATGCGCCCTGAGGATGTCAAAGGGTGAATGCAGATTATCAATCGTTTGCCGATTTATTCTCCACTTCGCACATTTGTCAGGCACTTGCCGTTTCCGAAACCTCCTGCTCCGGTTTTTTTCGCGGATATTTCCACAGCCAGCGTCCGCTCACCATGCGCCAGTAGAACAGCGCCCCGCGCACGGCCCAGTCAAGGAACATCCCCAGCCAGACGCCGACAACGCCCATACCTAACATTACCCCCAGCGTGTAGCCCGCCACGACGCGGCAGCCCCACATGCCGAGCATGGAGACCCACATCGCAAACCGGGCATCGCGCGCCCCTTTCAGCCCGGCAGGAAGTACCCAGGACGCGGCCCAAATTGGCATAAACGCCGCGTTGAGCCAAATCAGCACCTTCACGACCTCTTTCACGTCATTTTCATGCGTATAGAACGAGGCCATCAGCCCGGCAAAAGGCGCAGTTCCCCACGCAATCGCCGTCAGTCCAATGGATGAAAGCCAGAAGACATGCCGAAGCTGCCGTTCCGCCTGCCCTATCTGCCCCTTTCCGAGGCGTCTGCCGGTGATGATCGTCGACGCCGATCCCAGTGCGTTTCCGGGCAGGTTAATGAGCGAGGCGATGGAGAAAGCAATAAAGTTGCCGGCGATGACGTCTGTTCCCATCCCGGCAACAAACATCTGCGTCAGCAGTTTCCCACCATTAAACAACACGGATTCGATGCTGGCCGGAATCCCGATCCCCATCACTTCCCAGATAATGGCGAAGTTAAGCGGACGGAAATAGCTTTTAAGCGTCAGGCGCAGCGATGGCGTAATTCCCGCCATCAGTACGCCGATTATCGCCGCCGCACCAATATAGCGGGAAATGGTCAGCCCTAATCCCGCGCCGACAAAGCCCAGCCCCTCCCAGGAAAAGACACCGTAAATCAAAACGCTGCTGATAATGATGTTCAGGATGTTCATGCCGCCGTTTATTAACAGCGGAATTTTGGTATTCCCTGCGCCACGAAGCGCACCGCTACCAATCAGCGCGATGGCAGCCGCCGGATAGCTCAGCACCGTCATTTCCAGATAGGTGAGCGCCAGATCCTTCACTTCACTTGTCGCTTCACCCGCGACGATGTCGATAATTTCTTTGCCGTAATAATGGATAACCGCCGCCAGGATGATCGAAAAGAGGGTCATGATCATCAGCGACTGTCTGGCCGCCTCCCGGGCGCGTTTTGGATCAAGTTTCCCAAGACTAAACGCCACCACTACCGTTGTACCGAGATCGATAGCGGCAAAGAAGGACATCACAACCATGTTGAAACTGTCCGCCAGCCCTACCCCGGCCATGGCTTCTTTACCGAGCCAGCTCACCAGGAAGGTGCTTAACACCCCCATCAACAGGACGCAGGTATTCTCCAGGAAAATAGGCACAGCAAGGGGGGTGATTTCACGCCAGAACAGAACTCGATAACTCTTACGTTTTGCATACCAGGGCGTGCGCATAATCGCCTGGCGCAGGGGTGCGGTGACGTTCAAAATGGGCCTTAACGAGAAAGTTGAAACTCCATTTCAAATGATGGGGCAGAAATGCGTATCCTGCAAAGTATTTTCCATAAAATTATGTTTGGATTTACAACAAAATGACGACAGAATCATCAAACAATCACTTTTGCCTGAGATCAGGTTTGACAAAAGTTTTTTCGCCGCTAAGATAAGCCTCCACAACGATTCCTCTGTAGTTCAGTCGGTAGAACGGCGGACTGTTAATCCGTATGTCACTGGTTCGAGTCCAGTCAGAGGAGCCAAATTTAAAAAGCCTGCTTTTAGAGCAGGCTTTTTGCTTTTCTGCGCCACGTAAATTGTCGGGTGGCGCTACGCTTACCCGACCTACGGTCCTGTAGGCCCGGTAAGCGCAGCGCCACCGGGCAACAGAGTGTGCGATTACTCGCCTTTAGCGTCGACGTTTTTGATTTCGCCCATCACTTTCAGCTTTTTGGAGATGTCGCGACGCTCTTTGGACAGCTCAGCGTTTTTGATGATGTAGTCATCAACGCGATCTTCATAATCGCTCTTCATGCTGGCGATGATGCCCTGAATGGCTTCAACGCTCATACCTGGCTTGATGTAGTCGCTCAGGTTGTCCAGCAGCAGGACACGTTTCTGGTTGTCACGGATCTTCTTCTCTACGTCCTGGATTTCGCGCTGTAGCTTGTTTTTGCGGCGGAACAGGCGGACGAACTCCAGAACATCCTGGAACGAAGGCTTGGTAGTTTCCATTTTTACACCCCTGATAATGTGAGATTCGGATTCGTTAAAGCAACCGTTTTAACAGACAGCGGCTGCGAATGACAATGAGTATATCGTTTAAAACCATCATAACCCTAATTGTTGCTGAATCGAAGCAGCAGGCATCACATACGCTTTTTATTTGCGCAGTGCCCGGCAAATCAGCTGCGATAACAACTCCAGCTGTCGCGCCAGCTCCATACTCAGCCAGACATAGCCGTGGATGGGCGTTTCCGACACATTGTCGCCCTGACGCTCATTCATCAGCTGTTTGAGCTCGATGACGATGTCATTCAGCCGCTCGCTGTTCGCCCGTATCGGCTGTGGGTTACCTTCGTAAAGTGCATGAGCGATGGTCAGCAGGGTCTGTTGCGTCATCTGCTGCGTCTCTTTCAGCGTATGCGCGTTGAGCATCAGAAGATGGCTGGGGCGTGAGGCCCAGTGGGCATTGATTTGCAGTTCAAGCATACAGACCAGATTACGGCTGACCGTTTGAATGGCTTCAAAAATGGCTTTCTGGATATGCGTCTCTTTGCTTGCCGGGGTAATTAACCCGCGCATTTTGACCACATCATTAAGGATTTTTTGCAGGTGCTTTTCCAGCCGCGGACGCTCAATCAGATTCGGCGAAAACCCGGCCTGGTAAACCCGGTTAAATGCCGTGACGTAGTTTGCCATCTGAATGCGCCAGTGCAGGAAGGCGCGCTGCGGCCAGATGCCGGTAAACAGCATGGCGAGCAACGAGCCGAGGATCACGTCCCCGCTTCGCCACAATGCGGTGGTCATATCGCCCGCCGGTGCGCCGACCACAACGGCGAGCGTAATGCCAATCAGCAGCGCCTGATACGGTTTCTTGCCGAGGGCCAGCCATCCGCAAAGAAACATCGCCACCGCGCACCACAGCAACATGAACGGAAATGAAATTAGCTCCAGCTTCAGGGCGATAAGCCCAAGCGCCGAGCCTAAAACGGTACCACCTATGCGTTCGAAAGCGCGAGGGACCACGTTCCCCCAGAATGAGATCGGCCCCATCACCACCACCAGCGTGATCAGCGGCCACGTTCCTTCCGGGATATCCAGCAAACGAACCAGTACGAAGGTCAGCACAAACGCCAGCGCAATGCGGCAACCGTGCACCACGCGATAATGTTTGTATAACCGAATTTCAAAAGGGGTTAATGACTTGTCGGGGCGCACACCCGTCTCCAGCTCTACGGCAAACCACAATTGTACTGTGTTTTCAGCCGGGTGGATCGCGCCCGGCTGAAAAACCCTGCGTTTCGCAGGATTATCCCACTTTGTGCTCTACCGGTACAAACATCTCAATATCCCAGTAGCCGTCAGCATTGCCATCGTTCAGATAGCGTTCGAAGCAGGGTTTTGGCGCAATCTGGAATTTGCTGTCTTCCAGCAGGGAGTTGAAGAACTGATACCATGGGGTGGCGAAATCATGATTTTCGACGCGCGCGGCGGCAATAGCATACTCTCCGGCAGCAATTTCGGTCAGCATTACCCCTTCGCTGTTATCAGGGATAGTGAAATCGTCCACTACCGTTACGGCGGTAACGCAGCGAAGCTTTTCTGCCGGTACGTCATCCGGATTGTCATAATAAACGGCCACCCACTCCTGCGGCTGAATATGACGTCCATCTACCCACATAACCAGCTGTTCAAATCCCTGCTTGACCGTCTTTTCCCACGGCCCCACGAGATGAAAGCCAGCGATCGTACGTTTCTGTTGCTGCCTGATGCTGTAGTCCATGCTGCCTCCGTTTATTACTGTATATATATACACTATAAAGCAGAATCGAGATTATCGGCAAACCAGGAGTGTTTATTATGTGAGCAGACTCGCAACACTGCCAGTCTGCCCGAAAAGGTTAGAGTTTATGATGCAGATAATCGCCGAGGCGGGAGAAAAGGCCGCCCTTTTCAACGCGCTCCAGCGTAACCAATGGCCAGTGCGCTACCACCTTGTCACGATCGTACAGCTGGATCTCCCCTACCCGCTGATGCGCGGCGATCGGCGCTTCCAGCTCTTTTTTATCCATTACATATTTCGCCTTGATGTTCGGCACTTCCGTTTTGGGTAATGCCAGCCAGAAATCCTGATCCGTGCCCAGCGCGATCTGCTCTTTATCGCCATACCAGATGCGTTCGGTTCCCACTTTTTTGCCGTTATGCAGGATCTGCACCGTATCGAAATTTTGCTGTCCCCAGTGGAGCAGCTTGCGCGCCTGATCTTCACGTCCTTTCGGGCTGTCTGCCCCCATCACCACCGCAATCAGTCGACGCTGACCATCCACCGCAGAGGCGATCAGGTTAAAGCCCGCGCCCGAGGTGTGTCCCGTTTTCAGACCATCCACGTTCATGGTCTTATCCCACAGCAGGCCGTTGCGGTTCTGCTGAGTGATGCCGTTCCAGGTCAGACTCTTCTCGCTGTACATGTGGTAGAACTCAGGCTCGCCGTGGATGATGGCCCGGGAAAGTACGGCGAGATCGTAAGCGGAGCTGTGCTGACCCGGTGCATCCAGCCCGTGTACGGTTTCGAAGTGGGTATCGCGCAGGTTCAGCTTTTCAACGTAGTCATTCATCATCCTGACGAACTGCGGCTGACCGCCCGCCACGTGATCCGCCAGCGCCACGCAGGCGTCATTGCCGGAATCAACAATCAGGCCGCGGCTGAGATCGCGCACGGAAACCCGATCGCCCTCCTTCAGAAACATCAGCGACGAACCGTCAAAGACCGGATTGCCTTTTGCCCAGGCGTCACGTCCGACCGTCACAATGTCATCGGGGCTGATGCGGTGGCTATCAATAGCACGATCGACAACGTACCCCGTCATCAGTTTGGTCAGGCTCGCCGGATTACGCTGCTGATGTTCGTTGCCCGCCGTTAAGATTTGACCCGTGGTGTAATCCATCAATACCCAGGAGCCAGCCTGGATGGCAGGCGGCTGAGGTGAAAAATCCAGCGGCTCGGCAGCCAGCGCGGATGAAATACTCGAAGCGAGTAAAGAAACAGCAATAAACAGACGGCGTTTCAACGGTATATCCTCAGGTCAGTAAAAATCGATGACCTTTTTACGGGAGTTCTGATGTCGTTACCTGCCTTAATTGCAAAAAAATGTGACAGCACGCAGATTTTTTCGGAACAAATCTCGCAAATTTCTTGCCTGAAGGTGCTTTTTATTCGGACTGCTCACCCCAATCGTTTACCATAGAGACGTCAATTTTTAACAGGATGAGATTACTGGTGTCTGACTCTGCCGCGCGCCCGACTTTTTTGTTCCACGATTACGAAACCTTTGGCACCCATCCGGCGCTGGACCGACCGGCGCAGTTTGCGGCTATCCGAACCGATGACGAATTTAACGTCATCGGCGAACCCGAGGTGTTTTACTGTAAACCCGCCGATGACTATCTGCCGCAGCCGGGCGCGGTGATGGTGACGGGCATCACCCCTCAGGAAGCGCGGGATAAAGGCGTTAGCGAAGCAGAATTTGCCCGTCGCATCCACGACCTGTTCACGGTGCCCAATACCTGCGTGGTGGGTTACAACAACATCCGTTTTGACGATGAAGTGACGCGCAATATCTTCTACCGCAACTTCTACGATCCGTATGCCTGGAGCTGGCAGAACCGCAATTCGCGCTGGGATTTGCTGGATATTATGCGCGCCTGCTATGCGCTGCGCCCGGAGGGAATTAACTGGCCGGAGAACGACGACGGCTTGCCGAGCTTCAGGCTCGAGCACCTGACGCGGGCCAACGGCATTGAGCACAGCAACGCCCACGACGCGATGGCAGACGTCTACGCGACCATCGCTATGGCGAAGCTCGTAAAAACCGCGCAGCCTCGCCTGTTTGAGTATCTGCTGAGCCATCGCAGCAAGCAAAAGCTGATGACGCTGATTGACGTGCCGCAGATGAAACCGCTGGTGCATATTTCAGGGATGTTCGGTGCGTGGCGCGGGAACACAAGCTGGGTGGCGCCGCTTGCCTGGCATCCGGACAACCGTAACGCCGTCATCATGGTGGATCTTGCCGGGGATATCTCGCCGCTGCTTGAGCTCGACAGCGACACCTTACGTGAACGGCTCTATACGCCGAAAGAGGCGCTGGGTGACCTGCCAGCCGTACCGGTAAAACTGGTGCACATCAATAAATGCCCGGTGCTTGCGCAGGCCAACACGCTGCGCCCGGAAGACGCCGACCGGCTGGGGATTAACCGTCAGCACTGCCTCGATAACCTGAAAGTGCTGCGCGACAACCCGCAGGTGCGCGAGAAAGTCGTCGCCATTTTTGCCGAAGCAGAGCCGTTCGTGCCGTCTGATAATGTGGATGCGCAGCTTTATAACGGCTTCTTCAGCGATGCCGATCGCGCGGCGATGAACATCGTGCTGCAAACCGACCCGCGTAACCTGCCCGCGCTGGATATCACCTTCGCAGATAAGCGTATTGAGAAGCTGATGTTTAACTACCGTGCGCGCAACTATCCAGGCTCGCTGGATGAAGCAGAGCAGGAGCGCTGGTTACAGCATCGGCGCAACGTGTTTACGCCTGAGTTTCTTAATAGCTACGCCCAGGAGCTGGAGATGCTTTACGGCCAGTATGAAGGGAATGCTGAGAAACAGGCGCTGCTGAAAGCGCTGTTCCAGTACGCGCAAGAAATTGTCTGAGTAGCGGGTACAAAAAAGCCGGAGGCGATGTCTCCGGCTTTTTTTTTGCCCGGTGGCGCTTCGCTTACGCGGGCCTACGGTGTAGAAGTCCGTAGATCGGGTAAGGCGAAGCCGCCACCCGACACAGTCTTACGCGACGTCTTCGTACTGAGGAACCGGGTTGCGGAAGCTCTTCGTTACGCAAGCCAGGTAAATCAGACCGATTGCACCCCAGATCAGACCCAGAACCATTGAGCTCTCTTCCAGGTTGATCCACAGGGCGCCCACCGTCAGGGCACCACACACTGGCAGCACCAGATAGTTGATGTGGTCCTTCAGCGTCTTGTTGCGCTTCTCACGGATCCAGAACTGCGAAATCACGGAGAGGTTAACGAAGGTGAACGCCACCAGCGCACCAAAGTTAATCAGCGCAGTGGCCGTTACCAGGTCGAACTTGATCGCCAGCAGGGCAATCGCGCCCACCAGCAGCACGTTCCACGCCGGGGTACGCCATTTCGGATGCACGTAACCAAAGAAGCGAGTTGGGAACACACCGTCACGGCCCATCACGTACATCAGACGAGAAACGCCCGCGTGCGCTGCCATACCGGATGCCAGTACGGTGACGCTGGAGAAGATCAGCACGCCCCACTGGAAGGTTTTACCCGCCACGTACAGCATGATTTCAGGCTGCGATGCATCCGGATCTTTAAAGCGAGAGATATCCGGGAAATACAGCTGTAAGAAATAAGACGCACCGATGAAGATCAGGCCGCCAATCAGCGCGGTCAGGAAAATCGCTTTCGGGATCACGCGCTCGGCATCTTTGGTCTCTTCAGACAGAGAAGAGATACCGTCGAAGCCCAGGAACGAGAAGCACAGGATAGTCGCCCCGGTGATCATCGGCACAACGTGCGCACCTTCAGACCAGAACGGACGGGTGCTGGTCAGCGTACCTGCGCCTTCACCGTGGGAAACGCCGTAGATGATCAGCCCAACGATAACCGCAACAATCCCCATCTGAAGGATCACGATCAGGGTGTTGAAGTTAGCCACGGTCTTGATGCTGCGCAGGTTAGAGATGGTCATAAAGGCCACCAGCGCTACAACGAAGATCCACGACGGTACGGAAGGTACCAGCGCTTCGAAGTAAATTTTTGCCAGCAGAATGTTGATCATCGGCATGAACAGGTAGTCCAGCAGTGATGACCAGCCCACCATAAAGCCAACAGCCGGGCTAATGGATTTCTGAGCATAGGTGTACGCAGAGCCTGCGGACGGGAAACGGCGAACCAGTTTACCGTAGCTCAGCGCTGTAAAGAGAATGGCGACCAGCGCAAAGGCGTACGCCGTTGCAACGTGACCGTCAGTAAGGCCTGATACGATACCGAATGTATCGAACAGCGTCATCGGTTGCATATAGGCAAGGCCCATCATAACAACCGGAATCAACGTAAGCGTTTTACGTAATTCCACGCGAGAGGTGTTTGGAGTTGCGTTATGCGACATAGTTATTCTCCTTTACGGTGATAACCGCCACGTAAGCGAAAAATTGCCCCATTTCTTTCTTCCTCAGCGACAACAACTGTCGGATTTTAGTAAATATCTATCCGGTACGAAGCCCGGCCTCTTGGTTTTTAGTTTCGTTTCGTACATGCAAAAAAAAATAACCGACGCCTTTTATATCGTCGATTATTCATTTGTTTGCAGCGGCGGCATTTTGCCCTATTCCAGATACAAAAGGCAATACATTGAGAAACCTGCCCATAAATTAATTTTACTAACTGGTTGATTTCCCATCATCTGCCTGAGTGTAAACTGTCGCGATAGCACTATTTGCTAAAATTTCGTCTCGCCACCAGGCGCTGGCAAGCCCGGCGGTCTGTTCATTCCAGCCCACCCATACCGATTCGTTACTGCTTTGCGCTAAAACCTGTTTTTCCACCAGCGCGCCGCTTTCAATAAAGCGCTGTGCTAAATAACGGGGAAGGTAGCCGCACCCCAGGCCGCTTATTTGCAGTTCCAGCTTGGTTTTAAAATCAAAAACGGTGATGGCCTCCTGCTCATCCAGAAGCTGCGATGAAATGCCGCACTCGGGGCGGGAGCTGTCTCCCACCACAATGGCGCGATGGTTTTTAATGACGCGTCTTGAAACAGGCTCCGGTTCATTCGCCAGCGGGTGGTGAGGCGCAACGGCAAAGATCTGCTCCAGAACGCCCAGCCGGGCGAAACCAAATTCACTCAGTTGAGGAGGCTCATGCAGCGCTCCAACGATGATATCCGCCCTGCCCTGCGTTAAGGCATCCCACGAGCCGCCCAGCACGCCGTTGATAAAAACCAGCCGCGTGACGCTATGGCGCTGATAGAACGCCTCAATAAGCGGGGTAAGCAGCGAAAAAGGGAAAGTATCATCAACCCCAATCACCAGCTCATTTTCCCAGCCCTGATGAAGTTTGACGGCCTGTTTTTCCAGCTCGCGAACCGTATGCAGCACGTCACGCCCTTTTTCCAGCAGCATCTGCCCAGTACGGGTGAAACGCGCGCGATGGCCAGTGCGGTCAAGAATTTGAATATTAAGATCGCTCTCGAGCTTTTGCACGGTGTAGCTCAGAGCCGAAGGGGTTTTATAGAGCTTCGCCGAGGCGGCGGCAAAGCTCCCCTCTTTTTCCAGCGCATCCAGAATAACAAGAACATCCAGCAGCGGTTTCATCTTCGCCCCCTTGCGGTGTGCGATGGCCTCCGCCGGCGCAATTATTCCATGGGCATAACCAGCGGATCGGGATACTGATATTCAAATCCCAGTTCATGGCAAATACGATTGCCATCAATAATTTTGCCTTTGCGCTCCCCCTGCGCCTCACTGAACACCGGCGGCGCCAGACCCAGCTGGCGCGCCATCAGCGGATAAAAGGTGCTGCGTGGCGGATGCGAAGGCGCACATATATTATAGATGTGCCCCCCTTTCGGAGCCTGTAAAAGCAGCTCTATTGCACCGATAACATCTTCAAGGTGTACAAGGTTAACGCCGTGCTGACCATCCGGCGCGGATTTACCGGCAAAGAAGCGTCCCGGATGACGCCCCGGCCCCACCAGCCCGGCGAGGCGTAAAATATCCACCTGCGTGCCAGGCAGATTGTGCAGCCAGTCTTCCAGCTCTTTCAGTACCCGTCCGCTGGCGGTCACCGGACGGCGCTCGGTGTTTTCTTTCGCCGTACCGTCGATATCGCCATAGACGGAGGTCGAGCTGGTGAAAATGATACGCGGAATATGGTGCGCCAGGGCGCTGTCGACAATCTCCTGCACCGCCTGCAGGTAAAACGTCTCGCCCGGCCCGCTGCGCCGCGCTGGTAAGGTAATGACCAGCGCGTCCACATTCATCAGTTCATCCAGCTCGTCGGTATCGCAGATAAGCTCGGGTTCGAGACGCAGCTCGACACCATCAATGCCGCACATGCGCGCCGCCTCAACCCCGTCCCGCGTGGTCTTACTCCCTGTCACCTGCCAGCCTTTTGCGGCTAATGACATCGCCAGTGGCATTCCTAACCACCCTAATCCGACAATCGCGACCTTTTTCATGACATTCTCCGCTTAACGACGCCTGTTATAAGGCTACGCCAGCCTTATGGAACGCACAATTCATACCATCAATATGAAATGAATTAATGATCAAAAAAAGCCCTTGCTTTATGGCGTACAACTGGTTTAGGTTAAAAGACATCAAATGCATAAGCATTCAACGAGAATTTATATGACACGCGTTCCTTTTAAAAACCACCATCATCACCATCATCCTGACTAGTCTTTCAGGCGATGTGTGCTGGAAGACGTTTGGATCTTCCAGTGGTGCATGAACGCATGAAAAAGCCCCCGGAAGATCTTCTTCCGGGGGCTTTTTTTTGGACCGCATTCAGACAGGTTAAAACAGGTTAACGAGGAACACAGAATGTTAGATAACTCACGTTTACGCATAGCTATTCAAAAATCAGGCCGTTTAAGCGATGATTCACGCGAACTGCTGGCCCGCTGCGGGATTAAAATCAACCTGCACACCCAGCGCCTGATCGCCCTGGCTGAAAATATGCCGATCGACATTCTGCGCGTACGTGATGACGATATTCCGGGCCTGGTCATGGATGGCGTCGTTGACCTCGGCATCATCGGCGAAAACGTACTGGAGGAAGAGTTATTAACCCGCCGCGCGCAGGGCGAAGATCCGCGCTACTTTACCCTGCGTCGTCTGGACTTTGGCGGCTGCCGCCTGTCGCTGGCCACGCCGGTTGATGAAGCCTGGGATGGCCCGGCCGCGCTGAACGGCAAACGTATCGCCACCTCTTACCCTCACCTGCTGAAGCGTTACCTCGATCAAAAAGGCGTGCAGTTTAAATCTTGTCTGCTGAACGGCTCTGTTGAAGTGGCGCCGCGTGCGGGCCTGGCCGATGCCATCTGTGACCTCGTCTCCACCGGCGCCACGCTGGAAGCCAACGGCCTGCGCGAAGTGGAGGTGATCTACCGCTCCAAAGCGTGCCTTATCCAGCGCGACGGCGAGATGGCGGAGGCTAAACAGCAGCTCATCGACAAGCTGCTGACCCGCATTCAGGGCGTGATTCAGGCGCGTGAATCCAAATACATCATGATGCATGCGCCAACCGAGCGCCTGGACGAAGTGATTGCCCTGCTGCCAGGTGCTGAGCGCCCAACCATTCTGCCGCTGGCGGGCGACCAGCAGCGCGTGGCGATGCACATGGTGAGCAGCGAAACCCTGTTCTGGGAAACGATGGAAAAACTGAAGGCGCTGGGCGCGAGCTCCATTCTGGTGCTGCCAATTGAGAAGATGATGGAGTAACGACCATGAGCTTTAACACAATCATCGACTGGAATACCTGTAGCGACGCGCAACAGCGTGAGCTGCTGATGCGCCCGGCAATTTCCGCCTCGGAGAGCATCACCCGCACCGTGGCGGAGATCCTCGATAACGTCAAAGCCCGCGGAGACGACGCGCTGCGTGAGTACAGCGCGAAGTTTGATAAAACTGAGGTCGACGCGTTACAGGTCACCGCACAGGAGATCGCCGGGGCGGAAAGCCGCCTTGGGGATGAGATCAAACAGGCGATGGCCGTCGCGGTGAAAAATATTGATACCTTCCACACCGCGCAGAAATTGCAGGCGGTGGATGTGGAAACCCTGCCCGGCGTGCGCTGCCAGCAGGTGACGCGCCCGGTGGCGTCCGTTGGCCTCTATATTCCTGGCGGCTCTGCCCCGCTGTTTTCGACCGTCCTGATGCTGGCCACTCCGGCACGTATTGCCGGTTGTCAGAAGGTGGTGCTCTGCTCTCCGCCACCGATCGCCGATGAGATCCTGTATGCGGCGAAGCTGTGCGGCGTGCAGGCGATCTATAAAGTGGGCGGCGCGCAGGCGATTTCCGCCCTGGCGTTCGGGACGGAGTCTGTTCCCAAAGTCGACAAAATCTTTGGCCCGGGCAACGCATACGTTACCGAAGCGAAGCGCCAGGTCAGTCAGCGTCTGGACGGCGCGGCGATTGATATGCCTGCCGGTCCGTCTGAAGTGCTGGTGATTGCCGACAGCGGCGCTACACCTGATTTCGTGGCCTCTGACCTGCTCTCGCAGGCCGAGCACGGCCCTGACTCGCAGGTGATTTTACTGACGCCAGATGCCGATATGGCAAAACGCGTGGGCGAGGCCGTTGAGCGTCAGCTGGCCGACCTGCCGCGTGCGGAAACGGCGCGTCAGGCGCTATCGGCCAGCCGACTGATTGTGGCTCGCGATATCGACCAGTGCATCGCCATCTCCAACCAGTACGGTCCTGAGCACCTGATCATTCAGACCCGCAACGCGCGCGATCTGGTCGACAGCATAACCAGCGCAGGCTCGGTGTTCCTCGGGGACTGGTCACCGGAATCCGCCGGGGATTACGCCTCCGGCACCAACCACGTGCTGCCCACGTATGGCTATACCTCAACCTGCTCCAGCCTGGGGCTGGCAGATTTCCAGAAGCGCATGACCGTGCAGGAACTCTCCCGCGAGGGATTTGCCTCGCTGGCGTCGACCATCGAAACCCTGGCCGCCGCCGAGCGCCTGACTGCCCACAAAAATGCCGTGACGCTGCGCGTTGCCGCCCTGAAGGAGCAAGCATGAACATCGAAGAATTAGCCCGCGAAAATGTCCGTCGCCTGACGCCCTATCAGTCTGCGCGTCGTCTCGGCGGGAACGGCGACGTCTGGCTGAATGCCAACGAATACCCCACGGCGGTGGCCTTTGAGCTCTCGCAGCAGACGCTGAACCGCTACCCGGAGTGTCAGCCGAAAGCGGTGATCGAGAACTATGCGCAGTATGCAGGCGTGAAGCCTGAGCAGGTGCTGGTCAGCCGTGGGGCTGATGAAGGGATTGAGCTGCTGATCCGCGCCTTCTGCGAACCGGGTAAAGACGCGGTGATGTACTGCCAGCCCACCTACGGGATGTACAGCGTCAGCGCCGAAACCTTTGGCGTGGCCTGCCGCAACGTACAGGCGCTCGACAACTGGCAGCTGGATTTGCAGGGCATCGCCGATAACCTTGACGGCGTGAAGGTGGTGTTTGTCTGTAGCCCGAACAACCCGACCGGGCAGATTATCAATCCGCAGGATATCCGTTCCCTGCTGGAAATGACGCGCGGCAAAGCGCTGGTTGTGGCCGACGAAGCCTACATTGAGTTCTGCCCGCAGGCGACACTGGCAGGCTGGCTTGAAGAGTATCCGCATCTCGTTGTGCTGCGCACTCTGTCCAAAGCGTTCGCTCTCGCCGGTCTTCGCTGCGGTTTTACGCTGGCAAATAAAGCGGTTATCGACCTGCTGCTAAAAGTGATCGCCCCGTATCCGCTCTCAACGCCGGTTGCCGATATTGCGGCACAGGCACTGGCCCCGCAGGGCATCAGCGCGATGCGCGAGCGTGTGGCGCAGATACTGGAAGAGCGTCAATATCTAGTCGATGCACTGAAAACGATTCCGTGCGTGGAGCAGGTGTTCGACTCGGAGACCAACTACATCCTGGTGCGCTTCACCGCCTCAAGCGCGATATTTAAATCGTTGTGGGATCAGGGCATTATCTTACGAGACCAGAATAAACAACCTACCCTGAGCGGCTGCCTGCGTATTACCGTCGGCACCCGCGCGGAGAGCCAGCGCGTGATTGACGCCCTGAAAGCGGAGAAAGTATGAGTCAGAAGTATCTCTTTATCGATCGTGACGGCACCATCATCTCGGAGCCACCCAGCGATTTTCAGGTCGATCGTTTCGACAAGCTGGCGTTTGAACCCGATGTGATCCCGGTGCTGCTGAAGCTTCAGAAAGCAGGCTATAAGCTGGTGATGATCACCAACCAGGACGGTCTGGGCACAGACAGCTTCCCGCAGGCGGACTTTGACGGCCCGCACAACCTGATGATGCAGGTGCTGACCTCGCAGGGCATCGCCTTCGACGAGGTGCTGATCTGCCCGCACATGCCTGCCGAAGAGTGCGACTGCCGCAAGCCAAAAGTGAAGCTTGTTGAGCGTTATCTGGCCGAAGAGGCGCTGGATAAAGCGAACAGCTATGTGATTGGCGATCGCGTCACGGACATCACGCTGGCCGAAAATATGGGCATTGCAGGCCTGCGCTATAACCGCGACACGCTAAACTGGGCGATGATTAGCGAGCAGCTCACCAGACGCGACCGCTATTCTCACGTAGAACGCAACACCAAAGAGACGCAGATCGACGTGAAGGTCTGGCTCGATCGTGAAGGCGGCAGCAAGATCCACACCGGCGTCGGTTTCTTCGACCACATGCTGGATCAAATCGCCACTCACGGCGGCTTCCGCATGGAGATCGCCGTTAAGGGCGACCTGTATATCGACGATCACCACACCGTGGAAGATACCGGCCTGGCGTTGGGCGAAGCCCTGAAGCTGGCGCTTGGCGACAAGCGCGGCATTAACCGCTTCGGCTTTGTTCTGCCGATGGACGAGTGCCTGGCGCGCTGCGCGATGGATATCTCCGGACGTCCGCACCTGGAATATAAAGCCGACTTTACTTACCAGCGCGTGGGCGATCTCAGCACCGAGATGGTGGAGCACTTCTTCCGCTCGCTTTCTTACACTATGGGCCTGACGCTGCATCTGAAAACCAAAGGCAAAAACGATCACCACCGCGTCGAGAGCCTGTTCAAAGCCTTTGGCCGTACCCTGCGCCAGGCGATCCGCGTGGAAGGTGACGCCCTGCCCTCGTCGAAAGGAGTGCTGTAATGAACGTGGTGATTCTGGACACCGGATGCGCCAACCTGAACTCCGTACAGTCGGCGATTATGCGCCACGGCTACGAGCCGGTGGTGAGCCGCGATCCGGACGTGGTGCTGCGCGCGGATAAACTCTTTCTGCCGGGCGTAGGCACCGCCCAGGCGGCGATGGATCAGATCCACGAGCGCGAGCTGGTTGATCTCATCAAAGCCTGTACTCAACCAGTGCTGGGCATTTGCCTCGGCATGCAGCTGCTTGGCCGCCGCAGCGAAGAGAGCAACGGCGTCGATCTGCTGGGCATTATAGAAGAAGACGTGCCGAAAATGACCGACCACGGCCTGCCGCTGCCGCATATGGGCTGGAACCGCGTTTATCCGAAGGCGGGCAACAGGCTGTTCCAGGGAATCGAAGACGGCGCGTACTTCTACTTCGTCCACAGCTACGCCATGCCCGTGAACACCTACACCATCGCCCAGTGCAATTACGGCGAGGCGTTCACCGCTGCAGTGCAGAAAGATAACTTTTACGGCGTGCAGTTTCACCCGGAACGCTCCGGCGCCGCCGGCGCGCAGCTGCTGAAAAATTTCCTGGAGATGTGATGATAATTCCCGCTTTAGATTTAATTGACGGCACGGTTGTTCGTCTCCACCAGGGCGATTACGGACAGCAGCGCGACTACGGCAACGACCCGCTGCCGCGGTTACAGGCTTACGCCGCGGAGGGCGCTGAGGTGTTGCACCTGGTCGATCTGACCGGCGCGAAAGATCCGGCCAAACGCCAGATCCCGCTGCTTAAAACACTGGTGGCTGGCGTGGACGTCCCGGTGCAGGTGGGCGGCGGCGTGCGTACGGAAGCCGATGTTGCCGCCTTACTGGACGCGGGCGTGGCGCGCGTGGTAGTCGGTTCGACCGCTGTGAAAGATCCTGAGAGTGTCAAGGGCTGGTTCCGCCGCTTCGGCGCGGATGCGCTGGTGCTGGCGCTGGATGTGCGCATTGACGAACAGGGTAACAAGCAGGTCGCGGTCAGCGGCTGGCAGGAAAACTCCGGCGTAACGCTGGAAGAGCTGATTGAGATGTATCTCCCCGTAGGGCTAAAGCATGTGCTGTGCACGGATATTTCACGCGATGGTACGCTCGCAGGCTCTAACGTCTCGCTGTATGAAGAGGTTTGCGCGCGTTATCCGCAGGTGGCGTTTCAGTCCTCTGGCGGCATCGGCGACCTGGCGGATATCGCCGCTCTGCGCGGAAGCGGTGTACGCGGCGTGATCGTGGGTCGCGCGCTGCTGGAAGGCAAATTTACGGTGAAGGAGGCGATTCAATGCTGGCAAAACGGATAATTCCCTGCCTGGACGTGCGTGATGGTCAGGTTGTAAAAGGCGTGCAGTTCCGCAACCACGAGATCATTGGCGACATCGTTCCCCTGGCTAAACGCTATGCCGATGAAGGCGCAGACGAACTGGTATTTTACGATATCACCGCCTCCAGCGATGGCCGCGTGGTGGACAAAAGCTGGGTGGCGCGCGTGGCAGAGGTGATTGATATTCCCTTCTGCGTGGCGGGCGGGATTAAATCTGCTGACGATGCGGCGAAGATTCTCTCTTTCGGTGCGGACAAAATTTCCATTAACTCCCCTGCCCTGGCCGACCCGGAGCTGATTACGCGTCTGGCGGATCGCTTTGGCGTGCAGTGCATTGTCGTGGGGATCGACACCTGGTTTGATGCCGCAACGGGAAAATATCACGTTAACCAGTACACCGGCGATGAAAGCCGCACGCGCGTCACCCAATGGGAGACGCTGGACTGGGTGCAGGAAGTGCAAAAACGCGGTGCGGGTGAAATCGTTCTGAACATGATGAACCAGGACGGCGTTCGTAACGGTTACGACCTCGAGCAGCTGAAAAAAGTGCGCGCGGTCTGCCAGGTTCCGCTGATTGCCTCCGGCGGCGCGGGCACCATGGAACACTTTCTTGAAGCCTTCTGCGATGCGAACGTGGACGGCGCGCTGGCCGCTTCCGTGTTCCACAAACAGATTATCAATATTGGTGAGTTAAAAACGTACCTGGCCGACCAGGGCGTGGAGATCAGGGTATGTTAACAGAACAACAACAGGCACAGCTGGACTGGGAAAAAACTGACGGATTACTGCCGGTAGTTGTACAGCATGCCGTTTCAGGCGAAGTGCTGATGCTGGGATACATGAACCAGGAGGCGCTGGCGAAAACGATCGACAGCGGCAAGGTGACGTTTTTCTCGCGCACCAAACAGCGCCTGTGGACAAAAGGGGAAACCTCGGGTCACTTCCTGAACGTGGTCAGCATTACGCCTGACTGCGACAACGACACCCTGCTGGTGCTGGTTAACCCGATTGGGCCGACCTGCCACAGAGGCACCAGCAGCTGCTTCGGCGAGGCGAGCCATCAGTGGCTGTTCCTCTATCAGCTGGAACAGCTGCTGGCAGAGCGTAAATCAGCGGATCCCGAGAGCTCGTACACGGCGAAGCTGTACGCCAGCGGCACCAAGCGTATTGCGCAGAAGGTGGGTGAGGAAGGCGTTGAAACGGCGCTGGCGGCCACCGTGCATGACCGTGAGGAGCTGACGAACGAAGCGTCGGATTTAATGTATCACCTGCTGGTGCTGCTTCAGGATCAGGAGCTGGATTTAACGACGGTGATTGAGAATCTCCGGAAACGGCATAAATAAAAAAAGACCGGGGAAACCCGGTCTTTTTTTGTGTGTAAATCAGGCTCTTGGTTTGTAGTTTCTCAGCGCGTTACGGCCAAGAACGACAGCAGAACCGATGATCCCGCCGAGGAGAACGGCAAGGATGAGGGTGATGGCCTTTTTAGGGCTGTCACGTCGGATAGGTAGGTTCGGCTTCATGACGTAACGGTAGACGTGAATAGTGTCTGGGTTAACGTTGAGGTTCTGAATATCCAGTAAGTTTTGTTTGGTCTGGTAGTAAGCGCCTGAAAAGACCAGCGGACGTGACGCTTCGTTATCAATCATTGACTTGAGCGCTACGGTACCCAGCAGGAACATGGTTTCCTGAGTGACATCCTGCGTTTGCTGGAGCTGTGGAGTACTAATCTTAGCTGCTTCCGCATTCTTGTAAGCTTCAGAGATCTGTTTGATACGCAGATCTTTCTGCTCCTGTGCTACTTTCTCCTGGTTCTGAAGGGAGTCGTTCAGGGTTGTGATCTGCTGCTTGAGGTTATCTCTGAGGTCAAGCGTCAGTTCTTTAGCCGTCTGCTCATCAACCTGCTGAATATACTGAGCTAATTGCTTTTGAGCTGCATCAGCGGATTCGCCCTGATAGCTTACGGTTAAAGGTAAACTTTGCCCTTTTACGGTAGGCTCAATAGTCAGTTTTTCCGGATCTTCCTGATTCTCCAGCGCCTGTGCTAATGCCGAGAAAGAGGAATTAAAACGACCAATAGCACGATTCTGAATATCCAGCATGGAAGGCGCTGCGCCACCATAGAGGATATTCAACGCATTGGAATAGGTGGCGATTTGTGCCGCATCAGGCTGGGCTATGATGGCAGAGGATGTCCATTTTTCTTTAGCTACAGTGATGTAAACAACGGCGAGAACAATGAAAGCAGCAACGAATGCCCCAATCACCCACTTTCCACGCCACAGCTGTAGCACTAAATCCAGTAAATCAATTTGCTCCGGGTCATTGTTGCGTGTGACCAGGTTGTTGTTGTTTTGCGTCATACTATCCCTAACAGATGAAAAAGGGCAAAAATAATCTTGTTTCCTTAGTGTATCTGTTGCTGGCGATTTTTCTATAAGAATCCGATGAGTTATATCGGAAAGATGGGTTATGTAAGTGAAGTGCGACGCGCTATCATAGACGGATTCTGATGTCCTGGGACATCAACAAGAACACTGTGAATGAGGGAAGCTATGAAATTTCTGGTTACGGGCGCGGCGGGCTTTATCGGTTCTCATGTCAGCAAGCGCCTGCTTGATGCAGGGCATGAAGTTGTTGGGATTGATAATCTGAATGATTACTATGACCCAAACCTCAAGCTCGCTCGCCTCGATCTGCTCAAATCCGAGAGTTTCACCTTCCACAAGCTGGACTTAGCGGACCGTGAGGGCATGGCCGCGCTCTTCGCTGAGGAGAAATTTGACCGCGTGATCCATCTTGCCGCCCAGGCGGGTGTGCGTTACTCTCTGGAAAACCCGCATGCCTATGCAGATGCGAACCTGGTAGGTCACCTGAACGTGCTGGAAGGCTGTCGCCACAACAAGGTTCAGCATCTTCTGTATGCATCATCCAGCTCTGTTTACGGCCTCAACCGTAAGATGCCGTTTTCTACTGACGACTCCGTAGACCATCCGGTTTCCCTGTATGCGGCAACCAAAAAAGCCAATGAGCTGATGTCGCATACCTATTCGCATCTGTACAATCTGCCGACCACTGGCCTGCGCTTCTTTACCGTCTATGGCCCATGGGGACGCCCGGACATGGCGCTGTTCAAATTCACCAAAGCCATGATTGAAGGCAACAGCATCGACGTCTACAACTACGGCAAGATGAAGCGCGACTTCACCTATATTGATGATATTGCGGAGGCGATTATTCGCCTACAGGACGTCATTCCTCAGGCCGATGCAGACTGGACAGTCGAAACCGGTTCGCCAGCAACCAGCTCTGCCCCGTATCGCGTGTATAACATCGGTAACAGTTCACCTGTCGAACTGATGGATTACATCACTGCGCTTGAAGAGGCGCTGGGCAAAGAAGCGGTGAAAAATATGATGCCGATCCAGCCGGGGGACGTGCTGGAGACCAGTGCGGACACCAAAGCGCTGTATGACGTTATTGGGTTTAAACCACAAACCTCAGTCAAAGAAGGCGTGAAAAACTTCGTCGACTGGTACCGCAACTTCTATAACGTTTAAAAACAAAAAACCCGGCAGATTGCCTAATGCTTGTCAGTTAAGCTTTTGAAGATTGCCGTAACGCGTAGCGTTGCGGCTTCTTTTTTACTGCTCGTGGGTAATGCCTCTTCCTGCGTCCCGGTAGCACAAAACTTTCCGCCATGGCCAGTATCTCATTTATTATCTTCGGGATTTTACCCGGTGAGACCGCTGGTAACAGACTTAGCTGGGCCGACAGATACAGACTCGCCTGCTTAAAATCTATCTGATATGGCTCTATCCCTTTCAGATTATACATCATTTGCGCCATCATAAATCGCAGCAGGTTATAGGCCAGCACCACGCCCCACAGTTCCTGCTCCACCAGTTCCGGTTTCCGGCTTCTCAGCACCTGTTCATTATTCAGAAGATGTTGCTTCATCTCCCTGAACCCGTGCTCTATTTCCCAACGATGCCCGTACAGCTCGGTAATGTCTGCTTTAGGGTATCTCAGCGGGTCATTCATTGACGTCAGGATACGCACCATCTTCCCGTTTACCTCTTTACTGACCAGCCTCGCCGTCAGTACTGGCGGTACGCCGTCCCATTTGCGTTTCGCCTTTGGAGATACATTCAGCTCCACGATGTCATCCCCTTTGCCCTGTTTCTGTATTACCTGATACTGCCGTCTTTTTTGAGCGGGATTAACCAGTGTTTCTCCACACCCAATGACTGCCAGTGGTGCATCAGTCCCAGAGCGTAAAAGCCTTTGTCCATGAGCGTCAGCGTATGTTCCGGCGTTCGCTCCGCGAGCCGTGCCGCAAGGTCAATTACGCTGGTCGCCGATACGCTGCCGAAAGCCGTTCCCGTCAGAAGGTGGCTGGTGACTTCCATCTGGCAGACCATGCGAACCTGGGGCCACTCAGAGCGGGAACTGGCATTCGCCGTGCGTCCGAAGGCGGCATCATTTTCTGGTGTATCTGGGGTTCGCCATAACGTTCCATCCACTGCCAGCAGCGTGAGTCCATTCAAGTGTGACAAGGGTGTTTTTTCAAACCAGAGCTGGCGCGTTTTTTCAAAGACCCGGCGAATAACATCAGCCCCCAGCCACTGACGAGCCTGAACAACGGCGCTGGGCACCACAAAGGGACGTTTACCGGGAAGAAGAATATCGAGGCGTGAGACTATCTGGTTCATGGACAGGGAACGAAACAATGCCATCCCGGTTACAGCCCAGACCATCATCTCCAGCGGAAGCCGACGTTTGCGGATAGTGACGATACCGGTATCAGTGAGACATTCATCAATAAGTTCAGGTGAGAGTAGTTCAGAAAGCGCAGAAAACGCCACCGGCGTAAAATTATGAACGGTGTTGAGAGCCTGACTTAGAAGCATAAAAAATCCGGAAACGTGTGAGTATGTCCGGATTTTTACACAAACAAGGGATCGGTCAACCGATCCTTAACTGAACGGCATTAGGCGCGATGACCGGTTTTTTTATGCTCAGAACGCTAACATCAGTCACTGCCAAACAGATCGCGGGTATAGACCTTATCAGCGACGTCTGCCAGCTCTTCCGCCATACGGTTCGAGATAATCACATCCGCTTCTTTCTTAAAAGCGTCGAGATCGCGAACCACGCGGGAGTGGAAAAATTCATCTTCCTGCATCGCTGGTTCATAGATAATGACCTGCACGCCTTTCGCCTTAATACGCTTCATGATCCCCTGAATAGATGAGGCGCGGAAGTTATCAGAGCCGCTCTTCATGATCAGACGATAGACGCCCACCACTTTCGGCTGACGCGCAAGGATAGAATCAGAGATGAAGTCTTTACGCGTGCGGTTGGCATCCACAATCGCGGAAATCAGGTTGTTTGGCACCGCCTGATAGTTTGCCAGCAGCTGCTTGGTATCTTTCGGCAGGCAGTAACCGCCGTAGCCAAACGACGGGTTGTTGTAATGATTGCCTATACGCGGGTCGAGGCACACGCCTTCGATGATCTGGCGGGTGTTCAGGCCCAGACTCTCTGCATAGCTGTCCAGCTCGTTGAAGTAGGCCACGCGCATTGCCAGATAGGTATTGGCGAAGAGCTTGATCGCCTCGGCTTCGGTAGAGTCAGTGAACAGTACCGGAATATCTTTCTTGATTGCGCCTTCCTGCAGCAGTGCGGCAAAACGTTCCGCACGCTCAGAGCGCTCACCGATCACGATACGGGATGGGTGCAGGTTATCGTATAACGCCCTGCCCTCGCGCAGAAACTCTGGCGAGAAGAAGACATTATCAATACGCAACTCTTCTTTAATCGATTTGGTGAAGCCTACCGGAATGGTCGATTTGATGATCATCACCGCTTTTGGGTTGATTGCGATAACATCTTTGATCACCGCTTCTACGGTTGAGGTGTTGAAGTAGTTGGTTTTTGGGTCGTAATCCGTTGGTGTGGCGATGATGACGAAATCTGCGTCGCGGTAGGCGTCTTCTTTGTCCGTCGTAGCACGGAAATTCAGCGGTTTATTAGCAAGGTATTCCTGGATTTCTTTATCAACAATCGGGGATTGCTTTTGATTAAGCATATCCACTTTGGACTGAACGATATCCAACGCCACCACTTCATGGTTTTGTGCGATCAGAATGCCGTTTGATAGGCCTACATAGCCTGTTCCGGAGATAGTTATTTTCATTCGTTCAACTTCTTCAAGTTTAGGTTTCAGGAGGCGTAAGCACACCACCGCAATAAACAACTGTTGAGGTTTTTACCTCTTATGTTGAGCGGCTGTCAAGGCGAATGCCTGGCTGCAGAAATGAGAAAACGCAGTGGTTTATAGGGTGTTTAAAGACACTCGCTGGACAAAGCAAGTCCAGATGGGCTTATCCGTTATAAAAAAAGCCCGGTGAACATCACCGGGCTTTGTTATCAGGCTGAGTTAAATCAGATTAATCCAGCCATTCGGTGTGGAACACACCTTCTTTATCGGTACGTTTATACGTATGCGCACCAAAGTAATCACGCTGCGCCTGGATCAGGTTCGCTGGCAGTACGGCAGCACGGTAGCTGTCATAGTACGCCACCGCAGCGGAGAAGGTCGGAACAGGGATACCGTTCTGCACAGCGTAAGCAACCACGTCACGCAGCGCCTGCTGGTATTCGTCCGCGATTTTCTTGAAGTACGGTGCCAGCAGCAGATTCGCGATACCGGCATTTTCAGCGTACGCATCAGTAATTTTCTGCAGGAACTGAGCGCGGATAATGCAACCAGCACGGAAGATCTTCGCGATTTCGCCGTAATTCAGATCCCAGTTGTTTTCGTCTGAAGCGGCACGCAGCTGAGAGAAACCTTGTGCATAAGAGACGATTTTACCCAGATACAGTGCACGACGAACTTTCTCAACGAATTCAGCTTTATCACCCGCTGGCTTGGCCTGAGGACCAGACAGTACTTTTGAAGCGGCAACACGCTGCTCTTTCAGAGAGGAAATGTAACGTGCAAACACAGATTCGGTGATCAGGGACAGAGGCTCGCCCAGATCCAGAGAGCTCTGGCTGGTCCATTTACCGGTCCCCTTGTTCGCTGCTTCATCCAGAATCACATCAACTAGGTATTTACCCTCTTCATCTTTTTTAGTGAAGATATCTTTGGTGATGTCGATCAGGTAGCTGTTCAGCTCGCCTTTATTCCACTCGGTGAAGGTCTCGGCGAGTTCTTCGTTAGAGAGGTTCAGGCCACCTTTCAGCAGGGAGTATGCTTCGGCAATCAACTGCATATCGCCGTATTCGATGCCGTTGTGAACCATTTTCACATAGTGGCCAGCACCGTCAGGACCGATATAGGTCACGCACGGCTCGCCGTCTTCTGCAACGGCTGCAATTTTGGTCAGGATAGGCGCGACCAGTTCGTACGCTTCTTTCTGGCCGCCAGGCATGATAGAAGGACCTTTCAGTGCACCTTCTTCACCACCGGAAACGCCGGTACCGATGAAGTTAAAGCCTTCCGCAGACAGTTCACGGTTACGACGAATGGTGTCGTGGAAGAAGGTGTTGCCGCCATCAATGATGATGTCGCCTTTATCCAGATACGGTTTCAGGGAATCGATAGCAGCATCGGTACCCGCGCCCGCTTTCACCATTAACAGGATACGACGAGGCGTTTCCAGAGACTCAACGAACTCTTTAACCGTATAGAAAGGAACCAGCTTCTTGCCTGGATTCTCAGCGATGACTTCTTCAGTCTTATCACGGGAGCGGTTGAAAACGGAGACGGTATAACCACGGCTTTCGATGTTGAGCGCCAGGTTGCGCCCCATCACTGCCATACCGACAACGCCGATCTGTTGCTTTGACATTACATACTCCTGTCTTGGGGATAATCACTGCGGTGCGATGCAGTTTGAATGTATATACGATGTTAACTCAAGCCTGTTACTTATGGATAGCCTTTGGTGCGCTAACGGCCGCGAGATAGGCAAACAGTGTATCGTTTAGTCAAAATAGACGGAATCGGCGAACGTCTTGCCTAAACTATCCTTGGATGACAGCAGGGGTAACTCACCATCAATAAGTGGCCACTTAATCCCAACAGAATCATCATTCCACAATAGGGAATGTTCAGACAAAGGGTTATAATAATCAGTGCACTTATAGACAAACTCAGCGCTTTCAGACAAGACGTAAAAACCGTGAGCAAATCCCTCAGGGATCCAAAGTTGACGTTTGTTTTCAGCGGAAAGCATAATACCTGTCCAGCGCCCAAACGTGGCTGATGATTTTCGCATATCAACAGCAACATCAAAGACTTCTCCGCTGACAACACGTACCAATTTTCCTTGTGGATTTTGAGTCTGGTAATGTAAACCTCTCAAAATATTCCTTGCAGATTTTGAGTGGTTATCCTGCACGAAGTTACGTTCGCATACCAATTCACAAAATTTCTTTTGTTGCCAGGTTTCCATAAAGAAACCCCGTTCATCACCAAAAGTGACCGGCTCGATAATTTTTACATCAGGAATTTCAGTATCAATGACATTCATTATTAACTCTTTATTTCCCCAAAACTTCTATTACCACACGTTCAACACCTTGTTTCCAGTCTGGAAGTGTCACATTAAACACACGCTGGAATTTCTGATTTGAGAGGCGCGAATTCAACGGACGAGTAGCAGGTGTAGGATACTCACTGGTAGAAATGCCGTTAACTTCCTGGATAAGAAGAGGCTCACCCTGAGCTTTAGCCGTTTCGAAAACAAAATTTGCATAATCAAACCAGGTCGTTTCCCCGCTTGCGACTAAATGGTATTTACCAACAACAGATTTATTATTCTGCTCTTCTCGAATTGCCAGTGCAGTACAATCAGCCAATAATTCAGCACTTGTCGGAGCGCCATGCTGGTCGTTGATAACGGACAACCTCTCTTTCTCACGAGCTAAACGCAGCATGGTTTTCGCAAAATTATTACCACGAGTGGCATAAACCCAGCTGGTGCGGAATATGAGATGTCGGGAATTAAGGCGCGTAATTTCCAACTCGCCTGCTAATTTAGTCTCACCATAGACATTTAACGGTGCTGGCGCCTCATCTTCCAGCCGATAATGATCGCCCTCACCATCAAACACATAATCTGTAGAGTAATGAATTAGGAGCGCACCTAATTTCGCTGACTCCTCAGCGAGAACCGCAACCCCTTTCTGATTGAGCAACTCAGACAGGTTACGTTCTTGTTCGGCTCTGTCCACAGCGGTATGCGCTGCCGCGTTAACGATAACGTCAGGTTTCACCAATCGTACGGTTTGTGCGATGCCAGGAAGGTCAGTCAAGTCACCACATAAATGCTTGTCGAAATAATCTACTGCGATGACTTCTCCAAGAGTGGAAAGAGAACGTTGTAATTCCCATCCAACCTGCCCGTTTTTTCCTACAAGTAAAATTTTCATTGGCATGCCGGTTTATTGTCCAATCAACATTTTCAAATATTGACCATAAGATGTTTTCTGAAGCAGATCGGCCTGAACAGCTATTTCGTCCGAACTGAGCCATTTATTACGGAATGCAATTTCTTCAAGGCATGCCACTTTCATACCCTGCCGTTTTTCAATGGTATGAATGAACTGAGAAGCTTCAATCAAGCTATCATGAGTACCTGTATCGAGCCAGGCAAATCCACGACCTAATAACTCCACCTCAAGCTCACCCCGGTCAAGATACATCTGATTTAGAGTTGTGATTTCAAGCTCACCGCGAGCAGAGGGCTTTATTTCCTTAACCATGTCGACAACATTATTGTCATAGAAATAGAGTCCAGTGACTGCCCAGTTTGATTTAGGCTTGAGGGGTTTTTCCTCAATAGATAATGCTTTGAAATGTTCATCGAACTCGACAACACCAAAGCGCTCCGGATCCTGAACCTGGTAACCAAACACAGTTGCCCCTGACGTTTTCTTTGCCGCCGCATTCAACTTCATACCGAAACTTTGACCAAAGAAAATATTATCACCCAACACTAATGCGCAAGGCTCGTCGCCAATAAACTTTTCACCGATAGTAAATGCCTGTGCCAGGCCATCTGGTGAGGGCTGCACGGCGTAGGTGAAATTAACACCAAACTGCGAGCCATCTTTCATTAAGCGCTGGAAAGCAGGCATATCTTCAGGTGTGGTGATAATGAGGATATCCCGAACACCGGCAAGCATGAGTACCGATACTGGGTAAAAAATCATAGGCTTGTCATATATAGGGAGCAGTTGCTTAGACACACCTTGTGTAATCGGGTACAGGCGTGTACCTGAACCGCCAGCTAAAACAATTCCTTTCATAACGCTATACCTCGATTATTTGTTCAGGCCAAGACGTTCACCAGCGTAAGAGCCATCAAGAACACGCTGCCACCAACCTTCATTATTAAGATACCATTGAATAGTTTTTTCGATCCCGCTTTCAAAGGTTTCTAGAGGCTCCCAGCCGAGATCATTTTTCATTTTAGTTGCATCAATGGCATAACGAAGATCATGTCCAGGACGATCGGCAACAAAAGTTATAAGCTCTGCAAAATTGACAATACCGTTTGGTTTTTTATCGATGAGTTTATCAAGAATTGCGCAAATAGTTTTTACAACATCAATATTTTTACGTTCATTATGACCACCAATACAATATGTTTCACCGATCTTGCCCTCTGTAGCCACTTTGTACAGTGCGCGGGCGTGATCATCAACATACAGCCAATCGCGGATCTGCTCGCCGTTCCCATAGACCGGGAGCGGTTTTCCCGACAAAGCATTAAGAATAATGAGCGGAATTAACTTCTCTGGAAAATGGTAGGGGCCATAGTTGTTAGAACAGTTGGTAATCACCGTTGGTAAACCATAGGTACGATTCCAGGCGCGAACTAAATGATCGCTACCCGCCTTAGAGGCCGAGTAAGGGCTACTTGGCGCATAAGGTGTTTCTTCAGTGAATAATCCGTCAGCATCGTGAAGATCGCCAAAAACTTCATCAGTAGAGATGTGATGGAAGCGGTAAACCTTCTTCCTATCATCATCAAGTGATGCGTAATACTGACGCGATGCTTCAAGAAGAATGAATGTACCTATTACGTTAGTCTGGATGAAGGCCGCGGGTCCGTCGATAGAACGGTCAACATGACTTTCAGCAGCCAAATGCATCACGATATCAGGCTGGAAGGAATTGAAAATATCCGCAACAGCTTTCGCATTAGTAATATCAGTTAGAGAGAATGAGTATCGCGAATTTTTTTCAACTGGTGCCAGAGACTCAACATTACCTGCATAGGTTAAACAATCAACCACGCATACTGAATCCTGAGTATTATTTATAATATGCCGAACCACGGCTGAACCAATAAAACCAGCACCACCAGTGACAAGAATTTTCATAGTTTTCACTTTCTGTTAGTTATTCAGAGGAGCTCTATACTCAACTGACTCATACAATTCTTTATAAGCTTTTAAAGGATCACTTTTTTTTGAGTATATTATCTATATGCATTGCAAGCATCTCTTCCGTACGGACAAAGTCACATTTTTCTACGAATGTTTTCAATGCATTTTTAGACATTTGAGCAACCAATTCGGGATCCCTATTTAACTTTTCTAGAGCGCGCGTCCATTCAATTAAAGAATTATCTTTAATATAAATACCGCACTTCTCTTTCTCAATATCGACATACCAGTAAGGGTTGTATGTAGCAATAACTGGCACGCCTAAAGCGATAGCCTCAATCAATGAAGACAATCCGACACAATAATTGATCTTATCTGTTTTAATAGGGATAATCATACTCTTTGATGCACTTACTTTCTCAAGCAAGTCTGTATATGCCCAGCGACCTTTATTTATCCTAATGTCGCCATTTACATTTGCATAGCTTTCAGGCAAATTTAAATCGCTGGTATAGATATCAATTGTAACGTCGCTATTTTTTACCGATGACATTACAGACGGCAGATCCCTATTTTCACGCCCTGTCGAAATTATATTCTCGTTATGTAATCCATTAATAAAAGGTGCATAGAAAGTTGCATCCCCTCCCCATGGTATAAAGTGACATTGATGAGAATGAAGTCCCCTTGAGGCCTTGATTTCATCGCGTGACTTTTCCGAAAGAAAGAAAATCGCATCAATTTTTCTTACATAACACTTTAAAAATGGCAGAAGCAATGAATGTATTACTTTCTTTAATCGAGACACTGGAGGGGCGAAAACATCGAGATGCATCCAACCCGCAAACTTTGTTTTAAATAAAAAAAAACGTGCCAGAATATAAAAAAGCATCGTTTTTCTTTTAATAAAAGGCATAAAGAACAAATCTGGTTTGAACTTCCAAAATGAAATAAGATCATTAAGTAAATTCCCCCGACCGACCATTACCTCAAAGCCCATCTTTTCTAATTTGGATACGCCGTACACGAACTGCGCAGGGATCTCATTTTTTTTATAACGGCTAAAAGCAGCGCCGTTATCATTAACAAAAACAAAGGCTTTCATTAAAACTCCGTATTAGAGGCCATATCCAATGTGCTTAATTCAGTAAGCGCCTTTTCTCAACAGAACCACATTGACGGTTTTGAAGAGAATGACGATATCATTCCACAAAGACCAGTTTTTGACATACCAGGAGTCAAAATAAACACGCGTGGTGTAGTCAACATCGTTACGTCCACTCACCTGCCACAGGCCAGTCATGCCTGGCTTTACCATCAGATAATATTCAACGTCATCGGCATAGCGTTCCAGCTCTTCGTGGATGACCGGACGCGGGCCGACCAGGCTCATCTCACCTTTAAGTACGTTAAATAACTGAGGTAACTCATCAAGACTCGTTTTACGAATGAAGTGACCAATGGCAGTAATACGCGGATCGTTTTTCAACTTAAAATCTTTTTCCCATTCAGCACGAGCTTCAGGATCTTTCTCAAGTAATTCTGCAAGGATCTCTTTTGAATTGATATTCATAGAGCGAAACTTATAACAGTCAAATTTCTCACCACGGCGCCCAATTCTCGTATGAGCATAGATAGCCGGCCCACCATCACGGGAAACTTTATACCACAGGTAAACCAGCAGTGGCGATGAAACAAGAAGAATGCCTAAGGTGCAGACGATATCGAAGGTACGCTTAATAAAGCGCGAGGTCAGTTTAGACAGATTATTGTGAACCTGAAGAAGTAATACTTCGTGGCTAAATATAAATGACATACTAGTGCCGTATAAAGGAAATCCTCTCAGAGAAGGAATAATTATAACGTTACGGCACTTATGTTTCGCAAGGAATCGTAACCAGTTTTCAAATTTATCCTTTTCGTCAAAATCGCACGCGACTACGAACTGAGTTGAAAACGAATTATAATGAGTAAGCAATGTCTCTTCATCTTTAACGATCGGACACTCTTCCATAATATCGGCTGTCGCATCAAAATCACAAAACGCATCAATTTTGAAACCAGACACCTCATGGCTTTGTAAAGCATAATAGGCTTCACGCGCATTTCGTCCGGTACCTAAAATAACGGTGCGCTTTTTCCAGTAGCCAAATTTGTTAAGAATGATTTTTGTAAATTCACGCGATAACGGAACCATAATGATGGCATATAGCCAACAGTAGGCCCAAATATAGCGAGAAAAGTGCCATTTAGAAAATGCTACTAATGCAAGATCGAAGATCGAAAAGATGACAATAGTACGCAGTGTTTCTTTAAGTTCAGACCAGAAGGGTTTCTTTTGTGCATAATGACGTAAGCGGACGCCAAACCAAAAAACACACATTACTGTCAGAATAAAGTGTGACAACACCCTCACATCAATTTGTAGAATTGGCATAAAGGTATTCAGGTCGCCAATAAAAAACATAACGGTTAAAAAGGAAAGCCCCAAAGAAACATTAAGCCAAAATAAATCCGATGCAATTAAGGCCCCACGGCAAATAAATTCTTTCTTTTGATCTTTAAATACGCTGATTTTCATTGTTTAAATCCTGACATAAATCGGCTGATTTATGCCGTGGTCATTATTTTTCCGGATGAGTATAACTGTTCTGTACTCGCGCAGCCTGAGTATTGATCAGCGACTCAGAGTATTGAGCCCAGGCACTATCGACATACTGACTAATCTCGTCACGGAAACGCTGCTCTGAAAATGTTAAAGCATGTTCGCGACAGTCTTCTGGCTTAATTTCATCGGCGTATTTTTCAAAGGTATTCACTGCTTCGCATATGGCGTCTGCGGTTTGTTCAAAGAAGAACAGCCCAGTCGGTTTATCGCTACCAAGGGGTTTAACCGTTTCGAGGCACCCGCCTTTACCGAAAGTAATGACCGGCGTACCGCTTGCTTGTGCTTCTACAGGCGAGATACCAAAATCCTCTTCTGCAGCAAATACGTAAGCTTTAGCACGCTTCATATAGTCGACCATTGCAGCGTCATCCTGATAGCCGAGTAGCGTGATATTATCCATCGCCAGCTGTTTGATCTTATCCATCTCAGAACCATCACCGATAACCACTAACTTTTTATCAGGCATTTTGGCAAACGCACTAACAATAAGATCAACACGCTTATAAGGCACCATGCGACAAGCAGCCAGATAGAAATCCTCTTTTTTGTCACTGAATTCGAACTTATCCGTATTCACCGGCGGATAGATGACGTCTGCTTGTCTGCCATAAACCTTGTTAATGCGGCGCGCAATAAACCGTGAGTTACCAATAAAATGATTAACGCCCGCAGCGGTACGGTAATCCCAAATACGAATCTTATGCAGGAGATACTTAGCAAGCCACCCTTTCAGACCTTTGTTCAGGCCGGATTCCCGCAGATACTGGTGCTGGAAATCCCACGCGTAACGGATAGGAGAATGGACATACGACACATGAATTTGGTCAGGGCCAGTGATCACCCCTTTGGAAACAGCATGACTACTTGAAATAACTACGTCATAAGCAGACATATCAAGCTGTTCGATAGCCAACGGCATCAACGGCAGATAAGACTGGAATTTTTTTGCTGCAAATGGCAAACGCTGAATAAATGTTGTAGTGACTTTTTTATTATTAAGAAAATGTTTTTCTTTTGTCTTTAAGAAATCACATACAGCGAAAATATCCGCATCGGGATAACAACGTAAAATTTGCTCAACCACTTTTTCAGAACCCGCATAGGAACTGAACCACTCATGAACGATTGCTACTTTCATTGCGCTTCTCATCAATTAGCTTAAACATTTTTTCAGTGCGTGACTGGTAAGTATATTCTCGGGCAAGCTCCTGACATTTCTCCACAGAAATCCGATCGCCAGAGGTAATATCTTCCAGAGCTGAAATAAACTCAACGGGGGTGTGGGCAACGCGAAAATAGTCTTTAAAGTCACACAAGGACGCTAAATCGACACTCACCACTGCCTTCCCTGCCGCCAGATACTCAAAGAACTTCATAGGGAACATTGAAGCAGTATATTCATTCAAATTATTAGGCAGCAAAGTTGCGGCAAAGCCCTTCAGGTAACCAGGCAACTGCTGGTACGCCCTTGGCCCAATTAAATGAATATTTTTGTGACGGGTAAGTTGAGTCGCATCAGTGTTCGGATCTCCCTCGCCAACATCGCCAATCATCACTAGCGACCACTCAGGATGAGCTTCTGCAATCGCTTCCAGGAGAGAGAAATTCACCTTATAGCCGCTTATAGCGCCAATAAAGCCAATTCTTGGCTCCGGGATCGCGTTCAGGTCGGCAGGAACGGGCAGTTGATCATCCAACGCTTTTGAAAAGTGATTATAGTCAGCTACGTTAGAGAAGTAATAGACCTCATCGCTCCAATGCTTTCTTGACTTCAGAAGCGTCAGAGAAGTGACAAAGGTAATGTCTGCGCGACGTACAAGCTCTTCCTCTGCATCCTGAAGGATCTCTACCGGCATTCCAGGCTGAGCTTTAATTTCGTCGACACAATGATAAACAACATAACCGAAATCACCCGGCTCCAGAAAACGCGTGGTCAACGGGTTATAGGTCCATAGCGTTTCGTCTTTGAATTTTAAACGCCAGCACCAGAATTGGAGCGCGCTGCTCAAAATCAGTTTATTAAGCTTACGCACAATAGCGTAGTTATTAAATGGGATGGAAATTGGTGACCATACCCAGACATTGTCGCGCACTTTTCGAGGTGCTTTAATCGCTTTAAGAACCCGGCGGAAGATACGCGAAAGGTCTTTCTTATTTACACTAGGTCGGCGCAGTCCCAGAGACTCTATGTAAAGAACACGGTGTCCACGGTTTGCCAGCTCTAAGGCAACATGCTGTTTATTTGTCCAGAATGGGTTGTCCCAGTCTGCCGTGGATAAGACGACGATGTCTTTTATATCTTTATTTTTGTTCATAAAAATACGCTATCTCAGTCCCTTTTTTTGGAAAATCCCTTTAATACCATTTCGGTACAATGGGAATAACATTGCCCATAACAGACTAAACATCACAAATATTGCGCCATTAATCAAGAGTCGGAAAATAACATTATCAGGTTGAATAATGTAATGCCCAAGAGTCAAGATAATAGATGTATAAAGAATTAACCCCAAAGAAATTTTAATTAACACAGGAAAAAGATCTTTTGCAATTCTTAAGTAACACGCGCTAAGGATAAACATCATTAAACTGTATATCGAATTCCCTAGCCCTAACCCAAATGCACCCCACATTTTATACGTCGCCAGGTTGACAACCGCATTACTCAGCAATGCAACCATCATCACAACCAATACTTTCTTATTATTGAGATGTGCGCTCAATGCCTTAATGAATATATAACCTATCACCTGAGCCCAAAGGCCTATGCACATTCCTTGAATAATATCAGTTGTTACCGTTACGGAGTGCTGATCAAATGCACCACGCATAAACAGTAGAATAACGATGTCTTTTGCATAGAAAAAAATGAAAAAAGACATGTTTATAACAAGCAGTGCCAGCCAATTAT
Organism: Enterobacter cloacae complex sp. IR5412; assembly: GCF_049237385.1. Classification (NCBI taxonomy): domain Bacteria; kingdom Pseudomonadati; phylum Pseudomonadota; class Gammaproteobacteria; order Enterobacterales; family Enterobacteriaceae; genus Enterobacter; species Enterobacter cloacae complex sp. IR5412. The sequence goes on from NZ_JBMKHQ010000001.1 coordinate 355,183, forward strand.
AAATAAACCTTATCTTATCTCGAACAACTTCTGGATTCTGCGATGACCATTCAGATAATCCAGCAAATGCTATTGGCACAGACAAAATAAAAACAACAGTGTCAGTAATAAACCGGGCATAATCGAGTCCGGACACTACATCAATACTGATTAATGATGCTAGTGCCCTTTCCAGAGTAATATTACCTTGCAATATTAGAGGTAGTATAAGCAAGGGCCGAAGCGTTATCCAAAAACTCTTCATTACCAATTTGACTTCGGCCGCATCAAAACGACCAGGGAGGGCTAGAATAGTGCCCTTTCTTGCACGGATAAGCGCCCAGATACTAAAAATTATATAGCTACCTGTAAAACCCCATGCAAGTAATAGATAATTATTATAATAATATGCAGCAACCACTCCCAACAGCATGCCGACATTCTGAATGGAGGCCCGCATAGATATGGGTTTATAATCTCCATGTGCCATCGACAAATAATTTATCAACGCTGAAAAAAGATAGAAAGGACAACAAATTGCCATTATCTTAAGTAACTCAGTCGACATCTCACGCGCATTCCCGCCAATTCCGGGAGCCATGATACCGATCCAATAGTCTGATAAAAAATACAGAACAATGAATATAAATACAGATATCAGAGCGAAAAAAATAAACATACAGAGCTTGAAAGTCGATGCACGAAATTCATTCTCGGTGAGATATTTTTTATATAATGGGATGAATGCTGAATTAAGGCTGTCACTGGTCATAAAGTTTATTGGTACTAGGGTTCCCGTTTGCGCAATACGGTAAGCCCCGTTGATATCTCCTGTACCAAAAAATTTTGCCATCAAAACTTCCCTGACCAAACCAAGGACCTTCGAAAGCATATTGCCGCCAAGCAGCTGGCTAATGGCTTTTTTCATTGTGATTTGTTACTCATCATTCTATCGAGCAATGTTTGATATTTATTAGCCATTGTACTTAAGCTATAATCGTTAGTAACAAAAGAGCTCCTTTTTTCAAGCCCCTCTTGAATTTTACAATCTATTTCATTTACATTAGTTGAAAAAATCAAGTTATTTAAAGCACCAGGATTATCAATCGTGGTTTTAAAATTATTACCAACGACAATAGGTAAGCCTGAAGTCAACGCCTCAAGCATATTCAAGGTTAGACCGACTTCAATACGATCGCTTAAGAATAAAAGACAATCTGAAGCCGAAAGGTACTCGCTTATTTGCACTCTTGTTTTATTACCTACTAATAAAACCGAATCAGCTATACCCAGAGAGTGTACATACTCTTGTATTTGTTTTCGATGAGGCCCATCACCAACAATTATTAGAAACGAGTGTTTGTTTAAGTTTCTATATTCATTAAATAGTTTAATAGCACTTAGAACGCCCTTTTGCTTATGTAAACGTGAAACTGAAAGGAAAACCTTTATGTTGGTTTCGATATCATGCTCACTTCTTTTCAAAAGACGTCGATTTTCGTCATATCCAAATAGGGCATTATCAACACCATTATTGATGCACACACATTTATTTTTTTCAAAAAAATGTGACAAAATACCTGATGTTAGCTGCTTATATACATGACCTCCAACAGCTACAATTTTGTCGAATCGGTTATAACTCAGGATATCTTTTACAATCCAGGAGAAGTTTCTGACACTACCTATTATTGATTTAATATTTTTCGATCTAAACTTCGATACTATTTCGCCTAACGAAGTTCCGTGAGCCTGGAAAATAAATTTAACATTTGGAAACTCTTTTTTGAGCTTAACAATCTCGTAAGCTCCAGAGCTCACACTAATTACCGAATCAATATTTTTCTCAAGAATTATTTTTCGTGCTTCTAAAGAACTTCGACTCCACCAATAACGACTATATTTACCTGAGGGACTGCCAGCGACATAGCTAACAGCGAAGTTTTCATTCTGTTGTTTTTTTTCTGGTTCAATATCAGTTGTTAGAACAGTAACGTCGTTATTTGAATTTTTGGCCAACTCTGATACTAAATCTAATGTAATAAGCTCCATACCACCAAGTGTATGAATGGGTAACGAGCGGCAAACAATAAGAATATTATGTTTCATGCGCAGCCTATTATAAAAGTTTTTGATATATATTTTCTAATTTTGTTGTTTGTTGAGATAAGTTAAACTTTTGATTAACAAATTCACGCGCATTAGTCCCCATAATAAATCTTATATTTTCATTATTAGATAAGTATGAGATACGATCTGCAAGCTGCTTGTCATCTCGCTCTTTAACTAAAAATCCAGTTTGCTCATCTATAATCGCCTCTGGTATCCCACCATGCTGAGTACCGATGACAGGAACACCGGTCACTGCCGCTTCAAGAAGAACCATACCCAACCCTTCAGCATCACCGGTTTTCGCTGTAATGCTCGGTAAAACCAACATGCTAGCTTTACGCATCCATGCCATAACATCGACGTGGGGCAACGCGCCTGTAAAAGTAACGGTTTGATCCAGACCAAGGGATGTGACCTGAGCCTTCAGCCCATCCAATAACGGCCCTTCTCCTATAATCACAAGCTTAACATCAGGATTTAATAACTTTACCTGCTTGACTGCATTGATTAATACGGCTGTCCCTTTTTTCTCTACCAGCCTTGCAACATGAAGGATAATGCCTTGATCGTCCTCTTTTGCACGCGGCTGATATTTATTCACATCAATACCAATATAGTGCTGAATGATTTTGCTTTCCGGGAAACCGTGTTGCAGAGCCTGGCGGGCAATGAAATCTGAAACACAAATAAACTTATCACCCTGACTTTTTACTTTATGTTGATGAAGAAGATAATTAATCCAGGCGGGTGACCGTGACGCCAGTAAATCCTTATTACTGACCGTCACATCAAATCCATGAAGTGTTGTCACCAAAGGAATACCTTTCTTCTGCGCCAGCTTTAAAGCATAAAGTCCATCGATCGCAAAGTGTGCATGAATGAGGTCTAAGGGCTGTGATTTTAAAACAGACTGATAAGGCAGCTGCGACGTGGTGATCGCATTCACCATTTCTGCGAGTTTACCGTAAACATTTCCATGTTCATTCAATACACATGCGACTGAGCCTTCTGGTTTCGTCCCGATAAGGCGTCTGCCGATATAGCATTTATCAAAACACTGTAATGCTTCAGCCTGCTGCTGAATAAAAACTTCCGAACCCTTAAAAAGCTGGTTTCTGAAAATACCGACCGTCTTCATTCCTGTACCCTATTATGCCGATTAATTGGTAAATTTGCTGCCAGGCAAAGCCCAAGCATTACGGCTAACACGATCATCTGGTGTTGCTCACCTATTAAGCCAAAGTTTTCGCCAAATCCGTGAGCAAAAAGCCAGGAAAGCACCATCAGGAAGGAAAAGCCGATGTTTTTTTGTTCATTATTTGTACTTCGTATTGCTCTCAAAGCAACCCCAATGCTGCAAAGGATAAAACCTAGCCCCAGCATTGAAGCAATAATTCCTGACTTAGACCAAAGATAAATAAGCGTGTTGTGTGGCGGAAGGAAATAATCAGTGTGCTTACTGTAATCGGCTTCCCAACCACCGTAGCCCTGCCCCATCAGTGGATTATTTAAAAATGCGTCAAACGCATAGTTCCATATCTCGTAACGTGTTTCAGCCGTATCCGTGGATTCTTTTAAAAAAACGCTTTGTTCGGTAATGCTGAAAACAACGCTTATAGCGATTAATACTATGGCAAACGAGGCGCCTACTGAACTCAAAATGACGCGTGTCGAACGCTGAAGTTTCAGATAGAAAATAAATGCCGGGATAAGTATCGCGAAAAGGACGCCCGCTTTGGAGCCGGTAAAAAATACGGTTGCCCAGAGCAGAATAGCCATCATAAGCGTGATTTTTGATTTCAACGCCTTGTAAATGCCCCAAGCCATAAAGGATGAGATTCCTGCATAACAGGCAGCAGCATTGGCATTAACGAACAAAACCCCACCCGCTTTAACCGGATCGTAGAAGTTATTCCTGGCTCCATCTAATAAGCTCTGAAGCGTATTCATTCCCATCGTATATTTACTTATAGGGGACAACACTACCGCCAATTCGAGTGACTCATTAAATCTAAAGGTGATGACCGTAATCGCCTGCAAGCAAACAAAAAACAACATAACGTTGATAGTTTTATACAATGCAACTCGATCTTTCACCGCTAAAACGTAGACGGCGTTTGAGATGACGATAAATTCACACAAATAGGCAATATCACGAATACCCATCGATTTCTCAACCGACCACGCAAGGCTCAGGGTGCTGATGAGTATCAGGCCAAGAAGCATAATATTCGTTGCTTTTGCTAAGAACCGGTTTGCATTAATAATAAATTCAGGCAGGAGCAATGCCGGAAGCAGAAATGCCATTGGAACATCGGCTCCACCTAATTGCACCAGATAGAGCTGCGGAATGCTACATACCAGCACCATTAACAACCTGATGCGTAGGTGCAGAGCGAGGAAAACAAAAAAGAAAATTAAACCTACGATTGCCGCTAATAAGACTTCTAACATTAATATTTTCCCACGCGATTAGGCAACTTAGAAATTAGCTTTTTATCAGCCCTAACAGCTCATCTCGTTTCGCTTCCATTAAACCCAGATCGGCATCTGCTTCCACATTTAGACGCAGCAGCGGTTCGGTATTGGAGGTGCGAATGTTAAAGCGCCAGCCCGGGAAAGACATGCTCAGTCCATCCGTGTAGTCAATATCCACAGCCAGGGAGGAGTAGCGGTTTTCAATCTCATCAATTAACGCAGAAGCATGGACCACTTTGCGATTAATTTCACCAGATACAGGGAAGCGTGCGATACGTGATTCCACCAGCGAGCCAAGAGAGCGTCCGGATGTTATTACCAGTTCAGCAACCAGCAACCATGGAATCATGCCGCTGTCACAATAAGCAAACTCACGGAAATAATGGTGAGCGCTCATTTCACCGCCGTATACCGCATTCTCTTTGCGCATACGCTCTTTAATAAAAGCATGACCGGTTTTAGACATCACAGGGATCCCGCCCGCGCGCTCGACAATATCAACCGTATTCCAGGTCAGTCGCGGGTCGTGGATGATTTTCGCGCCACGCTCTTTATTCAGGAAGGCTTCTGCTAAGAGTCCAACGATATAGTAACCTTCGATAAAATTGGCTTTCTCGTCAAACAGGAAGCAGCGATCAAAATCTCCGTCAAACGCGATACCCATATCCGCTTCAGCTGTAACAACCGCATTGGCGGTATCCTGGCGTGCTTCTGGCAGAAGTGGATTTGGAATACCGTGCGGGAAAGTACCATCCGGATCGTTATGAACTTTTATAAAATCGACAGGAATGCCGGCCGTTTTGAAACGCTTTTCAATTTCATCAATAACGTGCCCCGCGGTACCATTACCGGAGTTGATGACTAACTTAATCGGTTTAATGCGGAAATTGTCGAGATTGATATAGCCCAGTAAATGATCAACATACTCATTAAGAACGTTAATCTTTTTATAGCTTCCCATACGCTGAGATGGGGCGAAATCATTTATTTCCGCGAGGAGCTGGATCTCTTTCAAACCCGTGTCACCGCTGATCGGCCGGGCACCGCTGCGAACCAGCTTCATCCCGTTATAGTCAATCGGATTATGGCTGGCCGTTACTTCTATACCGCCATCAACGCCCAGATGGAAGGTGGCGAAGTAAATCTCTTCTGTGCCAGAAAGTCCAATATCAAGCACATCACAGCCGCCCGCCATCAAGCCTTCCGCGAGAGCCAGCTTCAGAGACTCACTTGTCAGACGAACGTCGCCGCCGACAACAACCTGTTTTGGTTCCAGACATTGCGCATAAGCGCGACCAATACGCCAGGCAATATCCTCATTAAGCTCTTCACCTAATTTCCCCCGAATATCATAGGCCTTAAAACAACTTAATTTTTTATTGTTATTTTCCATTATGAAATCCTTAGTACGTCATCTTCACCCAAATAACTACCAAACTGAATTTCCAGAATTTCCAGATTTATTTTTCCTGGATTCGAGAGCTTATGTTTTTTTCCCACAGGGATTGTCGTTGATTCATTTTCAGTGAGATAAATTTCGTTCCCTTCGACACCAATTAGCGCCGTTCCGGTCAGCACAACCCAGTGCTCAATACGATGATGATGCAGCTGAAGCGAGAGCTCACCACCAGGAATAATGGTTACACGGTTAACCCGGTAACGCGTATCCCGAACAAGCGTTTCGACATGGCCCCAGGGCATATAACGCGTGGTATGTTCGCGACATTCAGCACGTGAATGGGCTTTTAGATGCTCAACAACAACTTTCACATCCTGGACATTATCCTTATGGGAAACCAGCAGCGCATCTTTGGTATTAACAATAATAAGGTCGTCCAACCCTAACGCTGCGGTTAATTTCCCTTCGCTGCGGATATAACAATCGCGGGTCTGATGGGTGAAAACATCGCCAATCAGCGCGTTGCCATTAGCATCATGCGACGAGGTTTCCCATAGCGCTGACCACGAGCCCACGTCGTTCCACCCTGCATCCATCGCCGTCACAATGCCCAGGTCTGTATGTTCCATCACCGCATAGTCGATGGAATCAGACGGACAACAGGTGAATGTCTCTTTATCGAGTTTGATAAAATCGAGATCGCTGACGGGCTGCTGCATGGCATTTTTGCATGCATCAAGGATCGACGGACAAAATTTCGCAACTTCGTTCAGATAGGAAGAGGCCCGGAACATAAACATACCGCTGTTCCAGAGATACTCTTTACTTTCGAGGTAAGAGATAGCGGTCGCCTGATCCGGTTTTTCAACAAAGCGCTTGATTTTCCAGGCGGTAGACTGATCGGCATGTTGTTCTTCACCACGCTGAATGTAGCCGTAGCCAGTTTCTGGCTGCGTAGGCACGATACCGAAGGTAACCAATTTGCCTTGTTCTGCAAAAGGAATGGCGTTGGTAATGACGGAATGGAATGTGGCTGTGTCGGCAATCAAGTGATCGGCAGCCAGAATGAGCATGACAGGATCTTCACCAGTTTCCAGTGCATGGAGGGCAGCCAGAGTAATAGCCGGTGCCGTATTGCGCCCAACAGGTTCAAGAATGATATTCCCGGCGAGCTTATGCATTTGTCTCAACTGCTCGGCCACCAGAAAACGGTGATCTTCATTGCAGATAACAATCGGATCGGTCACATCCAGACCGTCGAGGCGTGAAATCGTATTTTGCAGCATCGATCCGCCCTGATGGAATGAAAGGAATTGCTTAGGCTGCAACTCGCGAGACATCGGCCATAGTCGACTCCCTGTTCCTCCTGCGATCACCACTGGAAGTAACATCCTGCTTCTCCTGCTTTGCTCAATACTAGATTGTGTGTAAAAAAGGCACGCTACCGCCCCTGGCTTAACAGCTACCAGTGCACTGAGCGAATGTTGAATAAAGGATTTTGAGGTCTGATTACAGACAAAAAACTGGCGTTAATTGTCGTCCTAAATGGACTCGGAAACAAGCACAAATCGTTACAAATCAGTCCAGATTTGAAGCAGGTAACTCTCTGTTATCACAGGAATTAATAACAAAAAGCGGCAGCCATCATTTTGTTTATGTAACAACATAACAAAATGATGGCTGCCGCGCATAAAGTCTTTCAGACTGCGGAAGGACTATCAGTCGTTAGCCAGCAACTTCTCAATCCGGCTTCTGAACTTCGCCCCTTCCTTCAGGTTACGCAGGCCATAGTTCACAAACGCCTGCATATACCCCATTTTCTTACCGCAGTCATAGCTGTCACCGGTCATCAGCATGGCATCAACGGATTGCTTTTTCCCCAGCTCGGCAATCGCATCGGTCAGCTGGATACGGTCCCAGGCACCCGGCTCGGTTTTTTCCAGCTCAGCCCAGATATCCGCATTCAGCACATAACGACCAACTGCCATCAGGTCGGAGTCCAGGGTCTGCGGCTGATCGGGTTTTTCGATAAACTCAACGATACGGCTCACCTGCCCTTCCGACTCCAGCGGCTCTTTAGTCTGAATAACAGAGTACTCAGAGAGATCACCCTTCATACGTTTCGCCAGCACCTGGCTGCGACCCGTTTCGTTGAAGCGTGCCACCATTGCCGCCAGGTTGTAACGCAGCGGATCGGCAGAGGCGGTATCAATGATGATATCGGGCAATACCACGATAAACGGGTTATCGCCTACGACCGGACGCGCGCACAAAATAGAATGGCCCAAACCCAGCGGCTGCGCCTGACGCACGTTCATGATGGTCACGCCAGGAGGGCAGATAGACTGAACTTCCGCCAGAAGCTGACGCTTAACGCGCTGCTCGAGCAGCGCTTCGAGTTCATAAGAGGTGTCGAAGTGGTTCTCTACCGCATTCTTCGAAGAGTGCGTCACCAGAACGATTTCTTTGATCCCTGCAGCAACAATCTCGTCGACGATGTACTGAATCATCGGCTTGTCAACGATCGGCAGCATCTCTTTGGGAATTGCCTTCGTGGCTGGCAACATATGCATGCCCAGACCCGCTACCGGTATGACTGCTTTCAAATTAATCATTATTTCTTCCACCTTAAAATGGTTGACGAATTATAGCTTTTAAACCTGTTTTCGCCAGCATGTTTTGCCGTAAATATGAAGTAATCCTAGGTCACCCCACCACAAATTACAGTAGTTGTAATCTGAATAGATCGCGATTTCGTTCCAGGAATTGTCGCAAAATAGTCTGGATGATTACCTGTGCGGCAGCGCAAAATTCAACCGTTCCGTATTCACCACGTGTTGATCAACGCGATCAATATCCACCGAGCTCTGCCCCTTTTCATTAACCGCTTTTATGTTCGCAAGCGACAGCAACGTCTCGTTTTTAGCCATAAACTTCCCGCGCACGTCTTTGCGCAAATCGAAGTTCATCTTCAGGGCCGGTCCCGTTGTTGACTCCTGCATCACGTTGATATTACGTAAGAAAAGGTGTTGGGGTTTGTTATGCAGCTCAAGCGTTGCCCGCTGCATCTCCACGTTGGTGATGGCAACAAACGACGTGGCATTGCCGGAGGAAATCTGTATCCCGCGCAGCTTATAGGCAAGCTGTCGGTTATCCAGGCGAATATCGTTAAGTTTGAAGTTCTGCGGTATCGACAGATAATCGCCCTTGATCACGCCATAGCCAATTAGCATTCCGGCGCTGTTGACCATATCGACATTATCAATAACGAAATTATCACAGCCATAAATAGCTACCGTCGCGTTATCAATTCCGGCCTTTTTACTGAAGTCGGGAGTAATATTGCTGGCCTTGATATTACGGATTACAAAGTGTTTACCGTTTTCAACATGCACCAGCTGCCGACAGTTGCTGCCGGTGATATTTGCCACCACGAAGTTTTTAACGGTCTGCTGTTCCGGATAATCATTGTCGTACGTACTGCCGGCCAACCCGATGCCTATGCCCCAGTTGATCTTGCCGTTGGTGCAGTTGATGTTATCGATCACGTGGTCCGAGATCAGGATGTTGCGGTCGTTAATCGCCACGTTCCACTCAATCGCGTCACCCTGCAAGTGGCTGAATTTACTATTGGTAATGCGCGCACCGTCCACCTGATTGTGGAACCCCTGACGCAGGATCGCGTAGTTGGCTTGCGTCACGGTAATGTTATCGATGAGCAGGTTGCGCATCACTCGCCGCTTTTTACCGCCGATGTAGATCTGGGTGACGGGGCCGAAGCCGCTCATCGCCAGCCCTTTAATGACACAGTCGGAGCCACGCACGTCCAGCGTGATGTTATGCGTGCGCCCTTCTCCTTCCCCAATGACCTTGCAGCCTTCCTGGAGTACAAATCGTCCGCGGCCGTTGCCCTTCAGCGCACCGCGGATCAGCAGGGTTTTGCCATCAGGAATGAAAATGCCGG
>NZ_JBMKHQ010000001.1:365160-595471 GCF_049237385.1 Enterobacter cloacae complex sp. IR5412
AAACCGTCTTCCCGGTTGCCGCCCGCGCAGCGCGGGGCGACAACAGCGGCATAGCAGCCAGGACGGATAAAGAAGAGACAAATCGGCGTCGGGTAATCTTTTTCAGCATACAACCTCAGCGTTACAGCGTTTGCAGCAGGCTCGCTAACTGGCGATTAATCACCTGCTGATTGAATTCTGCTTCAACTTTTTGCCGCGCATTTTGCAGCACAGGGATCAGCGTCTGCTGATCGATATCGCTGAACGCGGCCAGACGGTCCGCCAGCGCCAGCGCATTGTTTTCAGGGACCAGCCAGCCGGAATGCTCAGAGGTGATCAGCTCCGGGATGCCGCTGTGTGACGTCGAGACCACCGGAATGCCGACGGCCATCGCCTCCATCAGCGCCACGGGAATGCCTTCCATATCGCCGTCAGCGCCGGTTACGGAAGGCAGCAGGAACACATCCGCCTCATCGAGCATGGCTTTCACTTCGTGGCTCGGCTTGAAGCCCGGCATCTCCACCACGTCTTCCAGCTGATACTGTTCGATCAGCGTGCGCAGGCGACGCTCCCACGGCCCGATACCCAGGATGCGATAGTGGAAGTCCACACCACGCGCCTTCAGCTGGCGACAGGCTTCGATGGCTACGTGCAGCCCTTTCTTTTCGGTCAGGCGGGCAACAGAGATAATTTGCAGCGGCTTGCCCGGCACCTTGACGGGTCGCTGGGTGAAGCGTTCCATGTCCACGCCCATGCGTGAAACGGTGATTTTCTCGCTCGGGCACCCCATGGTTTTCAGGCGCCCGGCCCACAGGTCGCTTATCGGCAGCATCATGTCACCACGGCGAAACAGCTGCTGATATTCCGGCGTGTAGTGGTTCAGCACTTCACGGCTGGAGATATCGATACCGTGGAAAATGGTGGCGATTTTGCCGTCAATTACCCCCAGCTCACGCAGTTTTGCCGCCGTGACGCCAGCCGGGCCAAAGTGAGCGATAAAGACATCGGCCCGGTACGGCTGGGCCGTTTGCCCACAAATGGCGGATAAGATCAGGTTGCGGGCCTCCCCCCCATAGCGCGACATATTCAGCGCCCGCCACGTCGAGGCGCGATGCAGACCGCGCAGCGTCTGTCCGGCGCGATGGCACAGTTTGTTCATCCGTCCGGCGGGTTCGTCCTGCAACCAGCGGGTTTTCGCCTCCAGCCCATACTGGGTATACGCCGCATGGGTGTTTTGCGTATCGCCCTTTTGCAGGGCGATAATCTCCACGTCATACCCCATATCGATAAACGCGGTGATTTGGTTCAGCACAAAAGTTTCAGACGACAGCGGAAATTTCAGTAAGAAGAAACCAACCTTCATTTCCCCTCCCGGACGCGGTCGAGGACGGATTTCACCATGCCAATACCTTTTTCGCGTTCGGCTTTCACCGACACCGCCAGACGTTCGTTGATCGCAGGCAGCTGGCCGAGCGTGTCGCCCACCATCGCACCCAGCGATCCGTCCAGCAGATGACGAATATCAACGGCCATTTCCGGCATACCGAGCTGCTGCATAATGCCTGCGGACTTGTGCTCGTAGTTGATAGCGATGGCTGGCGTGCCGAAGTTCATCGAGATAATGGCCGAGTGCAGACGCGTGCCCACGGTCAGGTCGCAGGCGGAGAGCAGCTTGCCCATCTCCAGGTCGTTCAGTTCGTCCATCACCACGTGATAGCGGGACGGGTCGTTGACCAGGTTACGCAGGTTGAGCGCCACCATGCGGTCATCTTTGTTGTAGCTGTCGATACCGGTACAGGTGGAGAGCGCCAGCACCTGGTAACCGCTGTCCAGCACGCGGTTCACCACCTCGGCAAAGGCTTTTTCATACGCCGCCTGAGTCGTGCCGAGGCGTTTATCGAACGGCGCAAGTTCACGCAGGGTAATGGCGACGGTTTTCTGTTTTGCCGCCACGTCCAGCCAGTGCTGTACCGCGTAGCTGGCCTGGAAGCTGTCATCCTGATGATCCACCAGCCAGGCGGTGTCTACGCCGTGCTCCACTTTGGTGGTGTCGATTTCGCTACGTTTCATCATGTCGAGGCTGACCGATTCACGCAGGATCAGCGCGTCACAGTGGCCGAAGACATAGTTCGCCAGCTGGTTGAACTGCGGATCCTGGAACGGCCCGACGCTGTGGCCAATCATAAACAGCGGTTTTTTCGCCATAAAGGTGCAGAGCGCATGCTCAAACTGCGGCACGCCGTACAGGTCAACGAAGAACGAACCGCCCACCTGAATAATGGCGTCATAGCCGGACAGCAGACGCACGAAATCGGTAAAGCCCTGCGCGATGGCGATGTTGCGCAGCTTGCCGGTGTCGGTTACGCGAGAAAGCAGCACCTGATGCTGGTAGCGGCGACGCAGTACTTTCTTCACGCGCCCCATCACGCCCGCAGCGTTGTTGTGCTGTTTCATCTGGCTGTAGAGCGGGTCGCCCATCACCGGGCGGTTCAGTAACCAGGATGAGCTGACCGGATAACGGCTCATCACATCCACTTCTGTCTCAGGCTTAAGGGTGTTAATTGCATCCAATAAACCGCGCAGGATGGCGCTGTCGCCACGGTTGCCGCAGGTATGGTTGCCAAGAATAAGTAATTTCATAATGGCCTCGTAAAATTAGCCTGCGCGAAGCAGCGTTTTCATTTTTTCGTTACGGCAAAACTGGCGCTTTATCTCAACCACCAGCGCATTGCGTGACAGCACAATCATCACGCCGAATGCCAGCGCGCCTGCCGTGACCTGCACCGCAAGCAGCGCCGCCAGCGGCAGATGCCCGTTGAGCACCACGCCCAGGCCGTAGCTCACCGCCAGAGTCGGTAAGGAGAGATAAAACGGCAGCCACAGGCTGAGAATGTACTGACGGTAGCTGGAGCCCAGCACCGGTTTGATCATCACGAAGTAGCTCAGCACGGTATTGACGATCTGCACCAGCAGGAAGCCGAGCGTCACGCCAATGGCACCCGCCATGTGCCCGCCCACAATAATTGCCGGAATAAACAGGAAGGTTTTAAACACGTTGAACTTGAAGCTGATATCCACGCGCGCCTTCGCCATCAGCAGAGAACCAATCGGGTTCCCCACCGAGCGCAGCAGCCCCACAACGCACAGCAGTTGCAGGATCGGGATGATGCTGTTCCACTTCCCGCCAAACACCAGCGGTACGAAATTGCTGGCGACCACCATCAGCCCCAGCAGTACCGGGAAGTTGATGATCCCCACCACGGAGAGCAGCTTGTAAAAGTTCACGCGCAGCTTCTCGGTATCGTCCTGAATTTTGGCGAACGCCGGGAACAGCACGCGGGTAATGATGGGGTTGAGCTTCATCGGCGGGACAACCGCGACGTTATACGCCAGGTTGTAGCCGCCCGCGACGCTCGCGCCCAGAATGCGCGCCAGCACCAGCGTAGAGAGGTTAGTATTCACATAGTTGATAATGCTGTCTGCCGTCAGCCACGCGCCGAAGCGTAGGTTGGATGAAACAGACGCCAGCGAAAAATGCAGTCCCGGGCGATAAATCTTGCGGCCAAAGAAGCCAAACAGCAGCGTGCGCACGGCAGAGTTAACGAGGTAGCCGAGAATGGCGGTCATCGCCAGCGGCCAGAAATGGGCGCTGACCACGGTGAAGGTAAAGCCCGCCAGCACGGCGCTGGTTTCAATCATGCCGATTTTGTTGAACTCCAGCTCCTTCTGCATCAGCGCGCGGAACTGCTGCCCGTGCGGGATCACCACGAAAGCGAACGACAGGGTGCGCATCAGCGGCGCCAGGTCCGGGTTATGCAGCACGCCGGCAATCACATCGCTCAGCAGGAACACCAGCACAAAGACGAAGATACCCAGCCCGACGTTCAGCCAGTAGAGGGTGGTCAGCTCCAGATGGCTGATCTCTTTGCGCTGGATAATGGAGTTGGCGATACCAAAGTCCGACAGCGTATCGGCCAGGGCGATAATCACCAGCGAGACGGTCAGCAGACCAAACTGGTGGTTATCGATTATGCGCGCCAGCACCGTCATCTGCACCAGGCCGAGGCCAATGATGACGATGGTGGCCATGGCTGACCATTTTGCGCCGCTGATGGTTTTTTCACGTAAGCTCATCTTAGTACGCCGCTTTGTTCACGAAGCCTTTGAAAATGGTCAGAAAAACAATCTTGATATCGAACCAGAGGCTCCACTCGCGGATGTACTCCAGGTCGAACTCGATGCGTTTTTCCATTTTTTCCAGCGTGTCGGTCTCGCCGCGCCAGCCGTTAATCTGCGCCCAGCCGGTGATGCCCGGCTTCACCTTATGGCGCAGCATGTAGCCTTCAATCAGGGTGCGATACTGCTCGTTGTGGGCAACAGCGTGAGGACGCGGCCCGACGATGGACATCCCCCCGGTGAACACGTTAATGAACTGCGGCAGCTCGTCCAGCGAGGTGCGGCGAAGGAAGTTGCCCACGCGGGTGACGCGCGGATCGTTCTGCGTCGCCTGGGTCACCACCTTGTCGTTCTCCATCACCTTCATGGAGCGGAATTTCCACACCATGATCGGCTTACCGTCCATGCCGTAGCGGGTCTGACGGAAGATGATCGGCCCTGGAGAGCTGAGCTTCACCGCCAGCGCAATGCAGCACAGCACCGGGGAGATGAGCAGCAGGATCAGGGACGAAAGTACGATATCCTCCACGCGCTTCAGCACGCGGTTAATCCCCGACAGCGGCGTGTCGTACAACGGAACAACCGGTACCCCGTTCACCTCTTCAATACGGGAGTGGAGAATATTGAAGGTAAACACGTCAGGGATGAGGATCACCGAGCAGGTGGTATCGGCCAGCTCGCGCATCAGTGTCTTGATGCGGGATTCATCTTTCATCTGCATGGCGATGTAGACGTTGTGAATTTTGCCGGCTTTCGCGTCTTCTATCAGCTGTTCGTAGCTGCCCGCCCAGTCAGATGGTACGCCGCCGGGCTTCGCGTCGTGATAAACGCCGACCACTTCAAAACCTAACCACGGCTCTTTGCGGAAGCTGTCGAGCAACACCTGTCCCACCGGCAGGTCGCCCGCCACGGCAACAAAGCGACGGTTATACCCACGGTTGCGCAGCCAGCCCGCGCCAAAGCGGATCAGCGAGCGGCAGACCACCATGCCAACGCTGGTTAACAGATACCAGCAGAGATAGGTCACAAGCCGATTATCAAAATCATGGCTGAACGCCACCAGGCCTGCGCTGAAAATCAGGCTTAAGGTCCAGTTCTGGAGCAGCAGCATCAGTTCGGTGGTCATTTTGACGCCACGCCATGAACGATAGAAATCGGTCATGCCGCCGATCATCTGAAACACCACCAGCGCAATCAACGCCATCAGCAAGTGCATGTATAAGAACGGCTGCCCGCTGACCCAACACACCGCCCACAGTCCGCCGACCATGATGGTGATATCAGAAAAACGCTGCACCATAGAGATTAACGATGCATTCGTTCTCGCTCGCTCGCGCTTTTTTAGATTTGTCATCGTTGTTCCTTTAGTTCTAAACCTTTCCCCTCGCCCCTCGCCCCGGCCCTCTCCCCAAAGGGGAGAGGGTGTTCAAGTTCCCTCTCCCCTGTGGGGAGAGGGTTAGGGTGAGGGGTAAGGTTTTCTTTTTACTGATTCAACAGCGCCAGAATGTCCTTCGTTCGGGCTTCCATCAGCGCGGTATCGGCGCGGGACTCAACGTTCAGGCGCACCACCGGCTCAGTGTTGGAAGAGCGCAGGTTGAAGCGCCACTGCGGGAACGCCATGCTGATACCGTCGGTACGGTCAATCTCCAGCGCATGAATGGCAAAGTGCTGTTCGACGCGGGCGATGGCCTCGGCTGGCTGTGCTAGTTTGCTGTTGATCTCGCCGCTCGCCGGGAACGCCGCCATGCGGTCGCGTACCAGTTCGCCCAGGCTCTGCCCTTTCAGGCACAGCAGCTCGGTTACCAGCAGCCACGGGATCATCCCGCTGTCGCAGTAGGCAAAATCACGGAAATAGTGGTGGGCGCTCATCTCGCCGCCGTAGATGGCGTCTTCCTCGCGCATACGCTCTTTGATAAACGCGTGGCCGGTTTTAGACATCACCGGCTCGCCGCCCGCGGCCTTCACCACGTCGACGGTGTTCCAGGAGAGGCGCGGATCATGAATGATCTTCGCCCCCGGGTTTTTCTCAAGGAACGCTTCCGCCAGCAGGCCAACGATGTAATAGCCTTCGATAAACTGCCCTTTCTCGTCGAACAGGAAGCAGCGGTCGAAATCGCCGTCAAAGGCGATACCCATATCGGCGCCGTGCTCAATCACCGCGTTGCGGGTGTCGTCGCGGCACTCCGGCAGCAGCGGGTTAGGAATACCGTTCGGGAAGTTTCCGTCAGGCGTGTTGTGCACTTTGACGAAGGTCACCGGCACGTTCAGCGCCTTAAAGCGGGCTTCAAGTGCATCGACAACCGGGCCTGCCGCGCCGTTGCCGGAGTTAATCACCAGCTTCAGCGGTTTGAGGTTCGCCACGTTGATGTAGCCCAGCAGGTGGTCGATGTACTCTTTTTGCAGGTTGATCTGCTTATAGCTGCCGCGCTTCGCTTCGTTCACCGGCGGGAAGTCGTTGGCCTCGGCCAGACGCTGCACGTCGCGCAGGCCGGTATCGCCGCTGATAGGACGCGCGCCCTTGCGCACCAGCTTCATGCCGTTGTAGTCCATCGGGTTATGGCTGGCCGTCACTTCGATACCGCCGTCCACGCCCAGATGGAAGGTGGCAAAATAGATCTCTTCGGTACCGGAAAGGCCAATGTCCAGCACGTCGACGCCCGCGTCCTGTAGCCCTTTCGCCAGCGCCAGCTTCAGGGATTCGCTGGTGAGACGCACGTCGCCGCCCAGCACGATAGTTTGTGGTTTCAGGTATTCGCCGTACGCGCGGCCGATGCGCCACGCAATGTCTTCGTTCAGCTCTTCGCCCAGCTTGCCGCGAATATCGTAGGCTTTAAAACAGGTTAATTTTTCCATGATGACCCCTTTTTCAGGCAACAGTTGGCCCGCCCGTTAACAGGCTTAATTGTTTTTTATTCATTCGTAGGCCGGATAAGCGAAGCGCCATCCGGCGTTAAGACGGCGCTACACCCGCCCGTAGCGGTCCTGGAAGCGCACGATATCGTCCTCTTCCAGATACGAACCGGAACGCACCTCAATTAAGTCGAGTGGAATTTTCCCCGGGTTTTCCAGACAGTGCGTGGCACCCAGCGGAATATAAATGGATTCGTTTTCACCGAGCAGCTTCACTTCACCGTTGATGGTCACTTTGGCGGTTCCCGCCACCACTACCCAGTGTTCGGCGCGGTGATGGTGCATCTGCACCGACAGCCCTTCACCCGGCTTCACGGTGATACGTTTCACCTGGTAACGCTCGCCGGCGTCAATGGAGTCATATTTGCCCCACGGACGGTAGACTTCGCGGTGAATATGGTGTTCGTGGCGGCCATCGGCCTTGATCTTCTCCACCACTTTTTTAACGTCCTGCACGGCATTACGGTCGGCAATCAGCACCGCGTCTTTGGTCTGCACGACCACCAGATCTTTCACCCCTACCGTGGTGACAAGGCCAGATTCGGCGTAGACGTAGCTGTTTTCCGTTTTGTGGCTGATCACATCACCGTGATGGACGTTACCCTCCGGGGTATGCGCGCTAATCTCCCACAGTGACGACCAGGAGCCAACGTCGCTCCAGCCCGCATCCATAGGCACCACTACCGCATCTGCCGTACGTTCCATCACCGCATAGTCAATGGACTCTTCCGGACAGGCGAGGAAGGCTTCTTCGTCCACGCGGATAAAATCGAGATCCGGATCCACCACCGCCATCGCTTTTTCGCAGGCATGTAAGATATCGGGGCGATATTTTTCCAGCTCTTCCAGGTAGCGACCGGCGCGGAACAGGAACATACCGCTGTTCCAGTAGTATTCACCGCTGGCCACGTAGGCCTGGGCGGTTTCCAGATTCGGTTTTTCGACAAACTGCGCCACGTCAAAGGCCACGCTGTCGCCTTCACCAGGCGTAACGCTGCCGCGGCGAATGTAGCCATAGCCGGTTTCCGGAAGATCCGGCACGATGCCGAAGGTCACCAGCTTGCCGTTCTCAGCGTAAGGAATCGCCGCGCGAACCGCGTCGCGGAAGGCGTCTTCCTGCTGAATAACGTGGTCAGCCGCCAGCACCAGCATCAGCGGGTCGCAGTCCGGGCTGCTGCGTTTTGCTGCCAGCGCCGCAAGAGCAATAGCAGGCGCGGTGTTGCGTCCGGCAGGCTCCAGAATGATATTTTCGGTCAGTTTATTCAGCTGGCGCAGTTGCTCGGCAACGATAAAGCGGTGCTGCTCGTTACAGATCACCACCGGGCTTTCACACTCCACGCCGTGCAGACGGTTAACCGTCGTTTGCAGCATGGTGAGGTCGCCCTTCAGGCACAGAAATTGTTTTGGATAAAGCACGCGGGACAGTGGCCACAACCGGCTCCCGGATCCACCCGCCATTACGACCGGATACAAAGTGGTTTGACTCATGATTTATCCCCGTATATCTGCAATAAATTGGCTCAGCACGTTCTCTTTCTCGAGCGTGCGTTCGGCATATTCACGTGCCACCGTGTTCTCTTTTGGCATGGCGAGTGCCTGCTCAATTCCGGTCACCAGCGCAGGAACCGATTCTGGCTCTACGCAAACGGCAATGCCCGGGTAGCTGTTGCACAGCTGGCCTAATTCTGTTGCGGCTTCTGCCGTAATCACCGCATTTCCGCCCACTGCCAGAATGTTGGTCAGCTTGGACGGCAGCACCGCATCCGCCGCGCCGCGTTTTTGCACCACCAGATGGCAATCTGCCATTTTCAGCAGCGCGGGCAGCGCGTCATAAGACTGAAGCGGGAAGAAGCGGATGTTGGTCAGTCCGCGCTCGCTGGCCATTTTTTCCAGCCGCGCTTTACCCCCGCCCTGCCCGACTATCACGAACATCCACGGGTGTTCGCTCAGCTGAAGCGCGGCGTCAATCACGCTCTCCAGCCCCTGTTTTTCACCGATGTTGCCTGAGTAAAGAATGATTTTTTGATCTTCAGGCAAACCGAGCTGCGCGCGTAACGCCTGCGCATCCTGGTCTGTCACATCGCGGAAACGCGCCACTTCGGACCAGTTCGGAAAGAAGATCACCTTCTCCGCCGGGACACCCTTCTCCTGCGCCTTGTTCATCATCGAGCGCGAGATGGTCGAGACGTAATCCACGTTGTGCAGGCCGCTGCGCTCAAAGGCGCTGGCGAGCTTCGCCACCTTGCCGCCCTTGCCTTTCCCGGCCATCCCCAGTCCGAGCATGGCGTCCACTTCATAATCCTGAATGTGCAGCAGGGTGCGCGCGCCGGAGAGTTTTCCCAGCAGGCGCATGCCTGGCGTGCAGAACAGCGTCGGCACCACGCCGATGATGCGATCCGGCTTCCAGCGACGTTGCGCCATCAGCGGGAAAAAACTGCTCAGGGCAAAGCTGCCCAGATGAATTAAACGTTTCAGCGTCGAGGGCTGTTTCGGCACGTAGAGCGGGCAGCGCCAGACGGTCGCAGCCCCCTCTTCGCGGCGGTAGCGCCAGCTGGAATAGCGTTCGCCTACCTTCCACTCCGGGTAATACGGCGGGGCAGTAATCACCCGCACGTCATGTCCCTGGCTCGCCATCCACTCGACCATCTCGCCGGTGTATTTCCCGATACCGGTAAGCTCCGGCGAGTAGTTAATTCCGTAGACGAGGATTTTCATAGGCCTGGCACCTCGGCCTGACGTTCCGCAAGGAAGTACGCCCGACTGTTGTCATGGACGTTGTCGTTTGCCAGCAGCGCCTCTGGCGTTAACCAGCGGTAATCGTCATGCTGAGAATCAGGCAGACGCAGGTCTGCCTCACTCACCTTCAGGCGGAACCCCAGCACGACATAGTGCGTGGTGAACCCGGTGCCCGAAAAGTTATCGTCATAGAAGTGCTGCCAGACCCCGTAAAACTGGCCCGCTGCCATCGGCAGTTGCAGGCCCAGTTCCGCCAGAGTGAGACGCTCAAACGCATCGCTTAGCGTCTCATCCTTCTGCACGCGCCCGCCGGGCACGAACCAGAAGCCCTGTGCAGGACGATTGGTTCGTTTCCCCAGCAAGAACTCGCCGCGTTCGTTCTCCACGATCAAATCAATTGAGATGAGCGGAGTGGAACGCACCACCGTGGCAAAATCTTCCTGACTTAAAAACATCATTACCCCCGGAAGCGGTGCTGGTTTTCCAGGAACCACTGGTAGGTGCTGGCCAGCCCCTGCTCCAGTGAGACCTCGTGATACCAGCCAAGCTGATGCAGACGGGTCACGTCCAGCAGCTTGCGCGGCGTGCCGTCCGGTTTGGTGGCATCAAACACCACGCGTCCTTTGTAGCCCACCACCTGCGCGATGGTCTGCGCCAGCTCGCGAATGGTGCAGTCCACGCCGGTCCCGACGTTAATGTGCGACAGCATCGGCTCGGTGTTTTCCTGCCACACCTCGCGATCCAGCTCCATGACGTGAATGCTGGCTGCCGCCATATCGTCCACGTGCAGGAACTCGCGCATTGGCGTGCCGCTGCCCCACACCACCACGTCCGGGGCGTTTTCGGCAGTCGCCTCGTGGAAACGACGCAGCAGCGCCGGGATCACGTGCGAATTGCTCGGGTGGAAGTTGTCGTGCGGTCCGTACAGGTTGGTCGGCATCACCGAGCGATAGTCGCGGTTATACTGACGGTTGTACGATTCACACAGCTTGATCCCGGCAATTTTGGCAATCGCGTACGGCTCGTTGGTGGCTTCCAGCGTGCCCTGCAACAGTTCGCTCTCGGCGATCGGCTGTTTCGCCATTTTTGGGTAGATACAGGATGAACCGAGGAACAGCAGCTTGTTCACGTTGTGCAGATGCGCCGCGTGAATGATGTTGCTCTCAATCATCATGTTCTCGTAGATGAAATCCGCCGGGTAGGTGTTGTTAGCGACAATGCCGCCCACCTTCGCCGCCGCCAGATACACCTGGTCGATACGTTCGCTGGCGAAGAAGTCCTGCACCGCTTTGCTGTCAAGCAGGTTCAGCTCGTCACGCGTGCGAACAATCACCTCAACGTCGCCGCGCTGTTCAAGCTGGCGGACAATCGCGGAACCCACCATTCCGCGATGACCGGCGACAAAAATACGTTGTTTTGTCATTCTCAGGACTCCAGCGCGATGGCAACCTCGTAGCCATGGGACTTGAGCAGGGAGTGTTTTTTCGCTGCTTCAAGATCTTTGGCCACCATCTCGGATACCATTTCTTGCAGGGTGGTTTCTGGTTTCCAGCCCAGCTTCTCGTGCGCTTTGGTTGGGTCGCCCAGCAGGGTTTCCACTTCAGCAGGACGGAAGTAACGCGGATCCACCTGAACAATCACGTCGCCTGGCTTCACGCCCGGTGCGTCGTGGCCGGTCACGGAAACAACGATACCCTTCTCTTCCACGCCGGTGCCTTCGAAGCGCAGCTTGATGCCCAGCTGTGCCGCAGCCATCTCAACGAACTGACGTACGGAGTACTGCACGCCGGTCGCGATCACGAAATCTTCTGGCTGTTCCTGCTGCAGCATCATCCACTGCATTTTCACGTAGTCTTTCGCATGGCCCCAGTCACGCAGGGAGTCCATGTTGCCGAGGTGCAGGCAGGATTCCAGACCCTGAGCGATGTTGGCGATAGCGCGGGTAATTTTACGGGTCACGAAGGTTTCGCCACGACGTGGGGATTCGTGGTTGAACAGAATGCCGTTACAGGCGTACATGCCGTAGGATTCACGGTAGTTCACAGTGATCCAATAAGCGTACAGTTTCGCTACCGCGTACGGAGAACGTGGGTAGAACGGCGTAGTCTCTTTCTGCGGAATTTCCTGCACCAGACCATACAGCTCAGAGGTAGATGCCTGATAGAAACGGGTTTTCTTCTCAAGACCCAGGAAGCGAATCGCTTCCAGCAGACGCAGCGTACCCATGGCGTCCACGTCAGCGGTGTATTCCGGGGATTCGAAGGAGACCGCAACGTGGCTCATCGCGCCCAGGTTGTAGACTTCATCCGGCTGTACTTCCTGCAGGATGCGGGTCAGGTTGGAGGTATCGGTCAGGTCGCCGTAGTGCAGGTGGAATTTCGGGTTCGCCGCGTGAGGATCCTGATAAATATGATCGACACGTTCGGTGTTAAATGAAGAGGCACGACGTTTAATACCGTGTACTTCATACCCTTTTTCCAGCAGTAACTCTGCCAGGTAAGAACCATCCTGCCCGGTAACGCCGGTGATGAGAGCGACTTTAGACATGTTTATATTCCTCTACTTATGAATTTAATCAGTTTCAACGCGTTCGCGTATCACCACTGCGGGGTTGCCACGGCAAATTTTATTTGCCGGTAGCGATTTAAAAACGCTGCTGCGGGCACCGACTACCGTGCCATCGCCAACAGAAACACCGGGTGCAACAAAGACGTCTGTTGCCAGCCAGCATTTTTCACCGATCACAACAGGCGAAGCGGTAATATCAAAATGCGGGCTCATAAAATCGTGGCTGCCGGTGCACAAATAACACTTCTGTGAAACCACCGAATTTGCGCCAATCGTAATCTCGCCAAGGGTATATAACACCGCGTCATCCCCAACCCAGGCGTAATCCCCAAGCGTTAATTTCCAGGGATAAGTAATTTTCACCGAAGGACGAATGACTACGTTTTTTCCTATTTTTGCGCCAAACAGACGCAGTAAAAATGCGCGCCAGCGGTACAGTATTTGCGGCGACCAGGCAAATAACGTTGCCTGTACAGCCCACCACAGTTGAACTTTAATACCGCTCCCGCCCCGAAAACCTTTCGGCACGGAGAATCCATTTAATTCCTGCATTACGTTTCCTTATATCTCAGGCTTTGTTATATAAGGCTTTCGCTTTACCCGTCGTTTTCAGACGTAAGAAATAAGATAATTCCGCCCAGAACCCCGGTACGCGTAATATTTTACGCTGCACGTTTTTGGCATCCTGGCACAATTCCAGATTATTCGAGGTTGACACGCCGCCCATTGAAAATTCGGATACCAGTCCTTTAATTCGACGGAACGGGTAGCCAGATTTGTACAGGCTGGCGGCCAGGGCATAATCTGATGACACTTTATATTGCAAATCATAAGGCTGCTTTTTCAGGCCACTCATCGGGAAGAAAATAGCCTGATGGCTTGCCGGCAAGCTGTGGTAGATATACCAGCCTGGTTTCGCGCCGCGCAGCACTTTTTTCCCCTCGCCGAAATCAAGCAGCGCATCACCGATAAACATGGCATCTTCTTTCTGGCGCGCCAGCTGGCGTGCAAACAGCGCCACATCTTCATGGAACACGTCGCCGGAATTGAGGAAGATGGCGTAGCGCCCCTGCGCCATGTTGATGCCTTTATTCATGGCATCGTAAATGCCTTTATCTTTCTCGCTGATGTAACGTAAGTTGAACTCACCGTTAAGTTTTTCCAGGAACTCCGCCGTGCCGTCGTTCGAGCCGCCATCGACCACGATCCACTCAAAGGTGAGGCTCGGATCGCGCGCCAGGTTGCGCAGCGAGCGCCAGGTTTTTACCACCCCTTCGTGGTTACGAAAGGCGACAGTAATGACGCTAAGAAACATAAATCACCTCATTTCGTCATACGCTCGTAATATTCAACGCTTTGCGCAAAATAAACGGACATACAATTAAGAATGCATATTCCGGGCTAAATATTGACCCGGTAAAAAACAACGACACCGGTGTGAACAGATAAAGTTGCACGCGAAAGTTCTGGTTATCACCAAACGCGTTAATCATCATTTTGAAAACTTTAAACAGATACCACAGTGTCAACAGTACGGCGAACCAGGAAAAATAGATAATTAACAGATACAGACCATTGTCTATGGTTTTACCGACATCCGCACCGTTAAAGATTCCGAATGATGCAACATATTCGTAAAGTGAGCCGAATCTTACTACGCCATCAATATGGGTTAAGGAATAACCCACCATCACCAGTGGACCAATGATGCGATAATAGGACGACGAACCTTCCGTTCCCAAATCACCCAGACGTTCAGAAATGTACGGGAAGGCGAATATTACGCCCACTAAAAATACCGTCAGAGAAATGATCGCCAGCGGCAGTTTTTTCTTAATCGCCTCTTTGTTCAGGTACTGGAACGCCCACTCCAGCAGGTAAAACAGAATAAACGTCATTACCCCTGAGAACGACCCTGACAGAACGATTCCTGCAAGAATCATAGCATCGGTCTTGGGGGTTTTGATACCGAACTGTTTGATGCTGAGCCAAATTGAGATTAATGCCAGAGCAAAAAACGCCGGTTCAAAATAGAGCGCAGTGGTACGCTTGCCACCAAACTTAATGAAGTTCAGTACATAGCTGTTACTGTATATAAGATATTTCGAAATTATTTCCATCAGGCTACTGCCGCCTGTGAGAATAATTTGCGCCATCTCCAATGCCGCAAGCATAACAATCAGCCCGACGACAATATAAAAGAACCTGAGGATTTTCCTATAATTGTGCGGAGAGATAGTTTTAAAACGAATACTCCACACCATGCCAATAATGATAACGATATAAACAAACAGCATGGTGGAGGTGACATATTTGCTGGCGTCCAGCGACTGACCAAAGATGTAGTTAAACGCCGTCAGACCAAACCCGATCCCCAGCGCAATCATCAGCTTTTTGAGGTTAAGCTTATCAACGTATAGCAACAGCAGAACCGGCAGGAAGGTGACGATGGTGATTGGGAAGCTTTCACCGAGCTGGGCAATCTTGACGTTGACCAGCAGGTAGATCAGCGGCAGCAGCAGATAACTACAGATTCTGATAGAACGAGACATACTCCTCCAGCATCTGTTGTCCACTGTACGCTTTGCGGCTGCGGTTGCGGAACGATTCCAGGTCCGTGCCAAAAACAGCCTGCGCGATATCGGCCTTCGACAACTGCACCAGCGGCAGCACCTCGTTTTCACTGAAGGTTTTACCGCCGGATTTCTCCAGCACTTCCCGCGCGGCGTCGCTGTGGGTGGCAATCACCGGCACGCCGATGGAGAGCGCTTCACACAGGATCAGCGGGTAGTTGTCCACGCGAGAGCTGAACACCAGCGCGTCCATACCGTTGAGCGCGCTCATCAGTTTGCGCTTGTCGGTTTCAAACCCGTGATTCACCACGTTAGCGCCTTCGAACGGCGAGAATTTGCCGAAGGTATGCAGTTCAATTTTGTCGCCGAGCGCCATCATGTCGCGCACCAGCTGTTGGTTGGTTTTGCCGTCGTAGCGCAGGTCATGGGCGACGACAGCGATTTTCGGCTTGCCGGTGGTAATGGCTACGGGCGTCAGTTCGGCCAGGATCTCTTCCGTCGCCACATCAATACCGTTGTTGATAATCTGGCAGCGCCCTGCTCCGTACAGGCTATTAAAAGCATCTGCCACGTGCTGGCTTGGAGAGATAAAGGTGCAGCCGAGCGAGAGCATGTCGCGGAACAGCTGACGCTTGCCCTCAACCAGCTGATGCGCGCGATCGACCTTCACCGGCGGATAGTTGCTGAGCGTAGGGCATTTCTGGCAGTTATCTTTCCAGCCTTCGCAGCCGTCGGTAAAGGCGCAGCGTCCGGTCACGCTCCAGTGGTCGTGTAGCGTCCAGACGAAACGGGTGTCCGGCTTGTGCGCCTTCACCTTGCCACAAAACGCTACCACCTCTTCCAGATTCAGCCAGTAGCTGTGTAGCACGTGGAAGTGCAGCACAACCGGCCCGCGGGTGCGGGTGACGGTGCGGTAGAGATTATTCAGGTTGCCGAACAGGTCGCGGTTAAACAGGCGGAACAGCGCAATATTGGCGATGGAGGTCAGACGTGGCGTCTGCTTCAACACCTGCGGATAGTTATCATGGCTGACGCTTTTCTTGCCGCCCTTGCCGTAACCGTAAACAAAGCGCGACTGTAATCCTTTTTGCAGCGCGCGCTGGTGCAGATCCAGCGCTACGCCTGCCGCCCCGCCCTCTGCGAGGCGTACGTTAAATTGCAGAATGTTCATTTAATCACCTTCACGCGGGCTTTCTCGCCCACCACCAGCGCATTGTCCGGAATGCTGTCCAGCACCACGCTGCCTGCGCCAACCGTCACGTTATTGCCCACGGTAATCTCCCCGATCATCACCACGTTGGCGCCCAGCTCGACGTTATTGCCAATCACCGGGCAGGCCAGGCTGTCTGGCCCACGGTTGCCGATTGTCACCCCGTGGCGAATAGTGAAATCATCACCCGCGACGACGAACTTGTTGATGACGACCGCATAGCCGTGATGAATGGTAAAGCGGCGGCCAATGGTGGCAGCGGCCTGAATTTCATAGCCAAAAAAGCATTCGGTGATGATGCGGTACAGCACCAGCACCGGCGCGGCCCAGATATTGTTCAGCACATTTTTTTTGCGCCACACCGAGCAAAAGTGCGCAATACGGTAGGCCAGAACCATGCAGCACGGGCGCAGGCTCCAGCTGTTAGCGCGGCAATCTTCCAGAAACATTATTTCCCCCGAAGCCCGTCAGCCAGACGCTTGCCGTTACGCACCGACAGCAGCGTCAGCAGCGTGCGCCAGTTCATGCGCTTATTGCGGATCTGATAGAGGGTAAAGAGCTGATACTTCCGGCTGGCACGGTCAAACTTGTCCTTGTGCTTGCGGTAAAAATGGAAGTAGCCCGAGAATTTTTTCGGTGACGAGGTGATCTGCATCTCCCCGTGGTTGATGTGCAGGATCTGCGTGGCCTCTTCCACCTTCCACGGCTCGCCGTACTCCACCACCATCCGCAGGAAAATGTCGTAATCCTGTGCGGCCTTCAGCTCGGTATCGAACAGACACTCCTTAAAGCGCCAGGCCCAGGTAAATACCTGATTGCCAATGATGTTGCGCTTGTAGAACAGGCGGCGGGAATACGGTGATTTCGGATACAGCGGCAGGCTGGCCGGCTGCGAATAGACCTCGCCCTGACAGACATAGTCGTTGGCATACAGAAACGCGTGGGTCACCAGCTGCGCTTTGTGCGACAGGAAGATCGACAGACGGTTTGGCGTCCATTCGTCATCATCGTCGATACCGGTCAGATACTGCCCTTTCGCCTGCATAATCGCCTGATTGCGCACCGCGCACGCCCCGGAGTTGATGGCGTTGTGCGTGTACACCACGCGCGGGTCGTTCAGGTCTTCGACAAACTTTTGCAGCTGTTCGTAAGAGGAGGAACAGTCATCCACGATAATCAGTTCCCAGTTATCGTAATCCTGACGCAGGACCGATTTAATCGCGCGGATCGCCAGCTGCTGACGATTCCATGTCGGCATATAGATAGAAATCAAAGGGCGTTGTGTGCTCATGTATTCCTCCTGCCCCTCACCCCGGCCCTCTCCCCGAAGGGGGGAGGGTGAAAGACCGCACCAGGCAGTCCCCTCTCCCCTCAGGGGAGAGGGTTAGGGTGAGGGGTGTGGGGTGTGTTTTGTTATTTAGAGTCAGACTTGTATTCGTACTCGTAGTAGCCGTAATCCTGATAACCCGTCGCACGGCGGAAGATGGAGTTCAGAATGACCCCTTTCACCTCAATACCGTTCTGCTCAAAGCGGCTCAGGCTGGTTTCCACTTCCTTCAGGGTGTTCACCGCATAGCGTGCAACCATCAGCGTGGTGCCCGCATGACGCCCTACCACGGCGGCGTCGGTGACCGCCAGAATTGGTGGGGTATCGATCAGCACCAGGTCATAGTTTTTGCTTGCCCACTCGATCAGCTGCGTGAAGCGCTCGCTCATCAGCAGTTCAGACGGGTTCGGCGGTACCTGGCCACGCGGGATCAGGTCAAATTTCGGAATCGAGGTCGGCTTGGCGCTCTCGCTGATCTCCCCTTTACCCAGCAGGATTTCCGACAGGCCATTAACGTTGTTGGTACCCAGCAGCTCATGGGTGTAGCCCTTACGCATGTCGCAGTCGATCAGCAGCACGCGCTTGTTGGTCTGGCTCACCACCGCCGCCAGGTTGGCACAGACGAAGGTCTTACCAATTGACGGGCTGACACCTGTCATCATCAGGACGTTGTTTTTGGCCTGCATCATGGCGAAGTGGAGGCTGGTACGCAGACTACGCACCGCTTCAATCGCCAGGTCGGTCGGGTTACCCACGGCCAGCAGCTGGCTCTGTTTGTAACGCTTGACGCCCTTAACGGTTTTGACGCTGTCACGGGACTTCTGCCACTCCGAAAGCGGGATGCTGGCGTACACGCTGATCCCGTTCTCTTCCAGCACCTGCGGGCTTTCGATACCGCGGTTGAACAGCGAGCGCAGCAGCACGCCGACGATAGAGAGCATCAGGCCGAGAATAATGCTGCCGAGGATAATCAGCGCTTTCTTCGGCTTCAGCACGCCCGGCTGGGTAATCGCCGGGTCAACGATACGCACGTCGCCCACGGTGCTGGCTTCGGTGATTTTCAGCTCCTGCTGCTTGTTCAGCAGTTGCATGTAAACCTGCTGGCCGGATTCCACATCACGCGTCAGGCGTACGATTTCCTGCTGCGTCTTCGGCATCGCGGTCACGCGGTCATTCAGCTTCGCCTTCTCTTCTTCCAGGGTACGACGTTTCTCGAGCAGCGTGCGGTACGCCGGGTGACGTTTGGTATAGAGCTTGGAAATTTCCGCCTCTTTAAAGGTCAGCTCGTTTAGCTGCGCATCAATATTGACCATGGAGTCGAGAACCGATTTCGCCTCCAGCGGCAGGTCGACGGAGTCTTTATCCTGACGGTATGCGTTCAGCTTGTTCTCGGCGTCATCCAGACGGGCGCGCACCTCCGGCAGCTGTTTACTGAGGAACGCGAGGCTTTTAGCGGCTTCCGCTGACTTGCGCTCAACGTTCTGCTCAAGGTAGTTACGGGTGATGCTGTTCAGGATGTCGCGGATTTGATCCTTGTCTTCACCGGTGAAGGTCATGCTCAGGACGCCGGTGTCCTTGCCGTTTTCGGTGACGGTCAGGTTGTTTTGCAGATTGTTGATCATTCCGAGCGTCGAGAATTTGGTGACCGTAAACTCACCGCCCTCGTGCGCTTGAATGGCACCAACCCTGATGCTCACGCCCTCTTTGGTCAGCATCTGCCCCACTTCGCCGCGCGCGCTGAAGCCTGCGTCGCTGGTCAGCTGATACTGTTTTGGTCCCAGCACGGTCAGGGTAAAGGTTTGGTCCCCTGCCCCTTTTGGAATCACGAAGTCAGTCACTTTTACCGTATCGTTACTGCGCCCCATCAGGCGATCCCAGCCTGCGCCAAACACCGGGAAGGTGTTTTTGGTGACCGCGATATCCAGCCCCAGATCGTGAACCGTTTTGCCCAATACCAGGCGCGACTGGATCAGCTGAATTTCAGCCTCCGATGCCGGCGGCTTGTTGGCCAGCGCAGAGCCGATATCCTGAACCAGCGAGTTTCCGGTATTTTGTTCGATCTGCACCAGCGCGTCGGCGCTGTAAATAGGCGTCGCGAACAGCGTATAAACGATCGCCGCCACGGCAAAGATGGCGGTTATACCCAGCACCCACCATTTCGCTTCAATAACGGTCCCGACCAGGCGACCGATATCGATTTCATCACTGCCCGACGTCGGGGCGGCAGAAGGTCTTGTTTTTTCTGTCATTGTTATCCCTGCTGAGCTTTCAGTGCCTGCGCCCACTGGCGGGCAGACTGGTCTAGTAAGGTGTATACCGCCTCAAAGGCCTCGCGGCTCTTGCGATACGGATCGGGAATTTCGCGCTCACCATCCCAGTGACCAAACAGCATCACCTTGCCGCGCATCTCCGGTGCGATATCGCACAGCGCGTGAATGTGGCGTTTTTCCATCGCGAGGATCAGGTCATATTCCCGGCACATTCGGCCAGAGACCTGACGGGCAACGTGCCCGTCGAGTGAGAGGTTATGCTCAAGGGCGACGCTTGCGGCACGTTCGTCGGCACCTTTTCCGACCAGCGCGCCCAGCCCTGCGGAGTCGACCGTTAACGCAGGCTGGTAATTTTTCAACAGCCTTTCAGCCGTGGGGGAACGGCAAATGTTCCCCACACACACCACCAGAATTTTGTTAAACATCGCGGCTTACCAGGTATGAATGTCGCTCGCCGTATCCGTCATGTAGCGAACGCCACTGATGGTAGGCAGCAACTGGTTGATCAGACGGTTCCAGCGGGCAACCGGCGCGGTGGTGACATAGACCACATCGTATGGCTGGAGACGGAACGACGTTGCCATGACCAGCGACGTCGCGTCGGACATGTCCAGCTGGTAGATGTTGGCAATCTTGCCTTTCGCGTTTTCGCCTTTGATCGGACGGATCACAAAGATGCCGCTGGCGTTGGAGGCGGTCAGATCGATACCTTCCGCGTTGCCCAGGGCTTCGGTCAGGGTCATACCGCTGAAGTCCATCTTAAGGGTGCTCTGTTTCTTCACTTCACCCATCACGAACACTTTCAGATCGTCGTTGCGCGGCACGTAAAGAATATCGCCCGGATAGAGGAGACGGTTCTGGGTCAGGTCACCGTTTTGCATCAGCGCCTGAAGCGAAATGCGCTGCTCTTTGCCGTTGTGGGTCAGCACCACGTTGCGCCAGTCAGCACCGTCGGTTAAGCCGCCTGCAGCATTGATCGCATCAAGAACGGTGAGCGGGACGTTGGTGATAGCCTGCTGGCCGGATTTGTTGACCTGGCCTGAGATATAGGCTTTCTGGGATCGGAACGCGGCGATATTAACGTCCACCTGCGGGTCAGCAATGTACTGCGCCAGGCGGCCGGTAATATCACTACGGATCTCAGCAAGCGTTTTTCCCGCGACGTGCACTTTGCCAATGTAGGGATAGAACATGGTGCCATCGGACTGTACCCAGTTACCGGTGTCGCTTGAGCTGCGGTACTGGCCCGCAGGTGTGGTCAGTTCAGGGTGATCCCAGACGGTCACGTTAATGACGTCACCCGGACCAACGCGATACTGGTAAGAGGCAATTTCCTGGTCCAGAGACATATTTGGCTGAGCAACATTCGGACGTGGGCGTAATTGTTCTACCAGACGTGGGGTTAATGGGTAAACATTCACCATTTTGTCGAGATCAAAATCAGCATCCTGCTGTTTAATCACATCCTTGCCCATTGTTGACATATTGCTGCCGGGAAAGACCGTGCAACCACTCATCAAGGTCACAGACACCAATAATGGCATCAATTTCATTTTGGATTTCATCATTGATTATTTATCACTTTGGCAGAGTAATTATCCTGTGCAATTAAAATAAGCGCGGGTCGTGGTGACAATCAGAATGCAGTTAATCATTTAGCAATATAACTGGCATCAGTCCTAAAAAAAGCTTATTCATCCATTGGCTATTGACAGAATAATTGAGGCTGATTCACACGCTTTCAGGCACGCTACCGCCCTTGGCTTTCAGTTACCAATCCACTGACTAAACAATGCGTTATGGTTAGACACCCTCTTGGATCAGGCCTTTTGAGAAATATATCCGCCACCTTAAACGGGTGATTGATAATGTATAACCTTCACCAAAGACTGAAACAAAAATAGCAACAAGGAGATTTAACATTTGATGCTGGAAGAATTGTTGCAGCTAACCTAATAGCAGGCAAGGAGACAACCGTCCTAATATTCGTTTTTAAGATTAATATTAAGAGCAAAGTTTTGAGGTTTTCGGATTTTCTTTATATTGACAAAATAGAGCGCCAGACCATTTATTGCGATATATCCTAAATATCGTCTTTTGTAATTAAATCTTCGCATTTAACTTATTTACACCGCCCCGCAAATGGGTTTTACCTGAGTGTAGCATTAAGAGAAATCTCAACCCGGCATTGCAATTTCCGTCTGCTTTATCCATGATCGAAGTGTGACATTAGTCATATAACAGAAGGTATTGCATTTACTATGGAATGGATTGCCGATCCATCAATCTGGGCCGGGCTGGTGACGCTGGTCGTCATCGAATTAGTGCTCGGCATTGATAACCTGGTGTTTATCGCCATCCTTGCCGATAAATTACCCCCTTCACAACGCGACCGCGCCCGCGTGACGGGTCTTCTGCTCGCCATGGTGATGCGTCTGCTGTTACTGGCCTCAATATCATGGCTGGTCACGCTCACCAAACCCTTATTCAGCGTGCAGGGTCTGAGCTTTAGCGCCCGCGACCTGATCATGCTTTTCGGCGGATTGTTCCTGCTGTTCAAAGCCACGGTTGAGCTTAATGAGCGGCTGGAAGGAAAAGACAGTGAAAACCCCACCCAGCGGCGCGGCGCTAAATTCTGGCCGGTGGTCGCGCAGATAGTGGTGCTGGATGCCGTCTTTTCTCTCGACTCCGTGATTACTGCCGTCGGGATGGTTGACCATCTGGCGGTGATGATGGCCGCCGTGATCATTGCCATCACCCTGATGGTGCTCGCCAGTAAAGCCCTGACGCGCTTCGTGAACAGTCACCCGACTATCGTCATTCTCTGTCTGAGCTTCCTGCTGATGATTGGCTTTAGCCTGGTGGCGGATGGTTTTGGCTTCCATATCCCGAAAGGATATCTGTACGCAGCCATTGGTTTCTCGGTGCTTATTGAGTTTCTTAACCAGCTGGCCATTTTCAACCGCCGCCGTTTTCTTTCCGCGAACCAGACATTACGACAGCGCACCGCAGATACGGTGATGCGCCTGCTGAGCGGCAAAAAAGAGGATGCCGAGCTGGATGCTGAATCCGCTGCGATGCTAGCCGACCACAGCGACGGGCAGATCTTCAACCCGCAGGAACGCCGGATGATAGAGCGCGTGCTTAACCTCAACCAGCGCTCGGTCAGCAGTATCATGACCTCCCGCCACGACATTGAGCATATTGACCTGACGGCACCGGAAGAGCAGATCCGTGCCCTGCTGGATAAAAACCAGCACACCCGCGTGGTGGTGACCGGCGGAGAAGAGGAAGAAGAGCTGCTGGGCGTGGTACACGTGATTGACCTGCTGCAACAGCAGCTTCACGGTGAGCCGCTCAACCTGCGCGCGCTGGTGCGCCAGCCGCTGGTCTTCCCGGAAGCGCTGCCGCTGCTCTCCGCGCTGGAGCAGTTCCGCAACGCGCGTACCCACTTCGCGTTTGTCGTTGATGAGTTTGGTTCTGTGGAAGGGCTGATGACGCTCAGCGACGTGATGGAAACCATCGCCGGTAATCTGCCTAATGAGGTGGATGAGATCGATGCACGCCACGATATTCAGAAAAACGCAGACGGCAGCTGGACCGCCAACGGCCATATGCCGCTCGAAGATCTGGTGCAGTTCGTTCCGCTTCCGCTGGACGAGAAGCGCGAATACCACACCATCGCCGGTTTGCTGATGGAATATCTGCAACGTATTCCGCAGCCGGGCGAAGAGGTCCAGGTGGGGGATTACATGATCAAAACCTTGCAAGTAGAGAGCCATCGCGTGCAGAAGGTGCAGCTGATACCGCTGCGCGGTGAAGATGAGATGGATTTTGAGGTGTAAAAAAGCCGGGTGGCGCTTCGCTTACCCGGCCTACGGTGTCTGGCTTTTGTAGGCCGGGTAAGGCGAAGCCGCCACCCGGCACAACAGGCATCAGAGCTTATCGAGCAACTTTTTCACGTCCTTACCAGACTGAGACTCTTTATTGCGGTCCGCCCAGTCATTCAGCCGACGTTTCGCTTCATCCTGAAGGTGCTTACGCAGGATCTGATCGACCTGCAAACTGTAATTGAGTTCCTGCCATTTTCCGTACACGCGCAGCGGTATCGGCGTCTGTTTCAGGAACTCGACAAGCTGGCCTTCCCCTTCCCAGCCAGCCTTCACGCGGACGTTGAAGCGGGTGTCAACCGTCTCTTTCACCAGATCCAGCGCGCCGTTTCCGGTCAGCGCCAGCAGGGACGAGATTCCCTGCATCTCGTCGAGCGAGAGCTGACCGTTGTCGAGGGCAAGCTCGCTGGTAAAGCTGTCGAGACGGGTTGCGCTGTCGTAGTTTTCATTCGCCTTCACGCTGCTGCTGCGCTCTACCGCCTGCTGCACCAGTTGCTGGAAGTTCAGCCCTTCCATGCGTGAATCTTTTAGCTCAACGTGCGCCTGCCCCTTCCAGCTACGACGGAAGGCGTTCGCATCAATCTTCGTGCCGGAGAAATCCCCGGCCAGCGACAGCTGCCCCGTGAGGGAAATCGGGTAATTAAAGGCTTTCAGGATGGTGCCAATCTCAACGTTTTCCAGACGCGGCTGGAACGCGGCGCTGGCAACGTCTTTACGTACGTCCAGCGTGCCCGGCAGGGAGAGATTTCCTGCCCCCATTTTTCCGCTGAGCTCAGAGATGACCAGCAGGCCGTTGTGGTTGAACATCTGGCTGTTGACGTCAGTAAAATCAATCCCACGCCAGCGCACGCTGTTCGCTTTCAGCAGAATGTCGGCGGTGAATCCGCGCAGACCATTGTAGTCAGGCAGATCGAGACTGGAGGAGATCACCGGACGCGACTGCGTGACCTGGCTTTGCCCTACCTGCGCGACACCCTCATCGGTCGCATTCACCGTTTGGGCCGCGAGCAGGTTCTCAAGGTTCAGCTTGTCGAATTGCAGATCCAACACCCACTTGGGTTTCTCATCAAGCGTGACGCTCGCCTGCCCCTTCAGGGAACTGTCGTTGGCCTGGAGGTTGAGCGCGTTCAGTTCGAGCTGTTTGCGCTCTTCGTGCCACACCGCCTGCATCGTGCCCTGGCCGGCGATCCCCTTCGCGGGTAAATCCGCGCCGGTCAGCTGCCAGTTGACCTGCTGAACGTCCGCCGTCAGCTGGTGCGGGTAGTCAGAGGCGTTCACGTTCGCATTCATCGACAGGTTGAGATCGCGCTGGTTACGGTTGATCCGCCCGGAGAACTCCATGGTCGCGTGATGGTTGGCGTCCTGCTCCATCTTGAGGTTGATATTACGGACGGTGATCTGTTCGTCATCCTCATGCTGGAAAACCAGCACGCTGTCAGCAACTTTCAGATTACCAATATCGAAAGACCAGCCGGTGTCAGACGGAACGTCAGGCAAAGTATTTTCACGCGGTGCGACCGGAGCATTCGCCTGACGAACGGCTTCGGTTTGTGGCGTAAGTTGAATCACCGCCCCTTTCAGCATCACCTGTTCAACCTGGAGCTGATGGGATAAGAGCGGGATGAGCGCGACATCAAGACGCATGTTATCCGCCGTAACAAGCGGCTGCGCGGCGCCCGGCGCGGTGAGCGACATACGTCCGGAGAGAATGCTGAGCTGCGGCCAGACGTGCCAGCGCAGCGGCCCGTCCAGCTTGAGTTCATACCCGCTGCGCGCTTCAACCTGCCGCACCATGTAGGCCCGGAAGTCATTCGGGTTAACCAGCAGCACCAACGCTGAAAGGCCAGCCACCAGCACCACCAGCAAAATCATCAGCGTTGTCAGAACTCTTCTCATGGCTTCCTCAGTGAACTCACAGATCAGTCTTTATCGATACGGCTGGCAACCGCACCCTGCTGGTCGCGATATTTTGCGTCCTGACGGCGGTTATAAGGACGGTCTGCCGGGCCGGTCAGCGGTTCGAAGCTCAACGCACCGATCATCATTCCCGGGCGAAGCGCCAGCGGCAGTTTACCGGCGTTAAAGAACTCCAGCACGATACGGCCAGACCAGCCCGGATCGATACGGTGCGCGGTGACGTGCACCATCAGGCCCAGACGCGCCAGAGAAGAGCGTCCGTCAAGCCAGCCGACCAGATCCGCAGGCAGCGTGACCGATTCAAAGGTCACCGCCAGCGCCAGTTCGCCAGGATGGAGATAAAACGCCTCTCCTTCTTCGATGACGATTTCGTCACTCATGACGCGATCCAGCGCTGCACTGACTTCGTCTTTCGGCCCGCTGAGGTCGATAAACGGTGCCGTGTGGCCGCTGAAGGTGCGGAACTTATTCCCCAGACGTACATCGACGGTCACGCCGTTAATACGCTCAACCGGCGGACGCGGGGTGATAGACAGGCGGCCTTCATCCAGCCAGGCTTCTATATCGCGGTCACAAAGACGCATGGCACTTTCTCCTTTCGTGCATCGCGCCCTGAATCCTTACGGCGTCAGGGCAAAACCAGGTTATCTCTGAACGGTACACAATTCACACGGCTTATTCAAAAAACTGACTGATTTTCGCTTTTAAGATATCAATGGCAATACGGTTTTTACCGCCGCGAGGCACAATAATATCGGCGTATTGTTTAGAAGGCTCAATAAATTGCAGGAACATCGGGCGAACGGTTTTCTGATACTGCGCCATCACGGAGTCCATGGAGCGACCGCGTTCGTTAACGTCGCGTTTAATACGCCGCATCAGGCAGATATCCAGCGGGGTATCGACGAAAATCGAGAAGTTCATTGATTCGCGCAGACGGGCGTCGGTGAGCAGCAAAATCCCTTCAAGGATAATCACCTTCTTGGGCTCAATGCGGATCGTTTCCTGGGTGCGGGTATGTTCCACGTAACTGTAGACGGGCAGCTCAATCGCCTCGCCGCGCTTCAGCGCTTCCAGATGCTGGAACAGCAGACTGTGATCCATCGCACTGGGGTGGTCGTAGTTGGTTTTTACGCGCTCTTCCATCGAAAGATGGGATTGATCTTTGTAATAGCTATCTTCGGGAATAACACCGATATGCTCATCACCCACTTGTTCACGCAGTTCGCGATAAAGCGTACTGGCAATAAGACTTTTACCTGAAGCCGATGCGCCGGCGATGCCTATGATGACGCACTGATGAGACTTATCAGTCATAAATTTAGCGACCTGATTAACCTGGATGTAAGGAAGGACGACGCCGGAGCGTCAAACGCGGCAATTATAGGGATTTCGGGGGCGTGATACCAGTCGAATGCGCAGGTTATGCGAGGCGGGCTGAAAAGGGCCGTTTCACGCCTTTAGCGAAATTTTTACGCACGGATTTTCACCATTTCACCCCCCTTCTTCGCAGAGTAACTATTTTATAAGTCTATGAAGTCAAAATCTGAGCACTCAGCATATGAATTGTAAAATGTTTGTACTAGCATAAACCAAATTAATGATTTCACGCGTCCGGAGCTGGCTCCTGACAACACGGCGTCCCTGGATAGAGCGGTAATGAATAAACAATACCAGCGGGTTTTGGTTACTACCCCACATCCTTTACTGCGGCTTGTCTGTCTGGGTCTGGTCACGTTCATCTTCACCTTATTTTCCCTTGAGCTGACTCGCTTTGGTACGCTGCTGGCGCCATTGTGGTTCCCGACATCCATTATGATGGTGGCGTTTTACCGCCATGCGGGAAAAATGTGGCCCGGCATCGCCCTCGCCTGCTCCTTTGGCAATATTTTTGCCTCGTGGATGCTCTTTTCATGGGAATCAATCAACTTAACCTACACGGCAATCAATATTATTGAGGCTTGTGTTGGTGCGGTGTTGCTGCGTAAGCTGCTCCCCTGGTATAACCCGCTGCAAAACCTCAACGACTGGATACGCCTTGCCCTCGGCAGCGCCCTGGTGCCGCCGCTGGTGGGCGGCATTCTGGTTCATTTTCTGGTGCCAGGCGCGGAGCCGCTGCGTAATTTTCTGTTTTGGGTACTTTCAGAAGCCATTGGCGCGCTGGCGCTTGTACCGTTAGGTCTGCTGTTTAAACCGCATTACCTGCTGCGCCACCGCAACCCGAGACTGCTGCTGGAAACGCTGGTGACCCTGGTCGTTACGCTGGTTCTTAGCTGGACGGCAATCACCTGGCTGCCGTGGCCGTTCACCTGCATCATCGTTTTGCTGATGTGGAGCGCGGTACGCCTGCCGCGAATGGAAGCATTCCTGATTTTTTTATTCACCATCATGATGGTGTCCTTGATGATGGCGCGAAACCCGCCCTCCATGACACCTTCAAACATGATGGTGACCTTCAACGCGCCATGGCTTCCCTTCCTGATGATGCTGCTCCCCGCCAACATTATGACGATGGTGATGTATGCCTTCCGGGCCGAGCGTAAACATATTACTGAAAGCGAAGAACGTTTTCGTAATGCGATGGAATATTCCGCGATTGGTATGGCGCTGGTGGGCATTGAGGGCCAGTGGCTTCAGGCCAACAAGGCGCTGTGCAATTTCCTCGGTTACAGTCAGTCTGAGCTTCAGTCGCTCACGTTCCAGCAGTTAACCTGGCCGGAAGATTTAAATACCGACCTGGAGCAGTTGCAACAGCTGATTAACGGGGAGATCAACAGCTACAGCCTCGAAAAACGCTACTACACCCGCAGCGGCGAAGTGGTGTGGGCGCTGCTGGCCGTTTCCGTTGTGCGCCATGCAGACGGCACGCCGCTCTACTTTATTGCCCAGATTGAAGACATCAACGACCTGAAACAGACCGAGTGGGTGAATAAGCGTCTGATGGAGCGTATCACCCTCGCGAACGAAGCCGGCGGCATCGGGATCTGGGAGTGGGATCTCGAGCCGGACGTGATCAGCTGGGATAAACGGATGTTTGAGCTGTACGAGATCCCCCCGCACATTAAACCTACCTGGCAGCTCTGGCATGCGGCCATGGTGCCTGAAGATCGTGCGCACGCCGAACAGGTACTGCGTGAGTCACTCCAGGCCAGGGTGCCTTTCAAGCTGGAATTTCGCATTCGCGTCAAGGATGGCATTCGCCACATTCGTTCGCTGGCGAACCGGGTGCTGAACAAACAGGGCGAAGTGGAGCGGCTGTTAGGGATCAACATGGATATGACCGAGGTGAAGCAACTGAACGAGGCGCTGTTCCAGGAAAAAGAGCGCCTGCATATCACCCTCGACTCCATCGGCGAAGCGGTGCTGTGCACCGATATCGACATGAACATCACCTTTATGAACCCGGTCGCAGAGAAGATGAGCGGCTGGTCGCAAAGCGAAGCGCTGGGTCAGCCCGTTCTGAAGGTGCTGCACATTACCTTCGGCGAGAACGGCCCGTTAATGGAAAACATCCACAGCGGCGATATGTCCCGTACCGATATCGAACAGGATGTGGTGCTTAACTGCCGGAATGGCGGCAGTTTCGACATTCATTACAGCATTACCCCGCTCAGCACCCTGGAGGGGCACGCTATCGGCTCGGTGCTGGTGATTCAGGATGTCACCGAGTCGCGCAAAATGCTGCGCCAGCTGAGCTACAGCGCTTCCCATGACGCCCTTACCCACCTGGCGAACCGCGTCAGTTTTGAAAACCATCTTAAGCGCCTGTTGCAGACGGTACAGGAGACCCATCAGCGTCACGCGCTGGTCTTTATCGATCTTGACCGTTTTAAAGCGGTGAACGATACCGCAGGCCACGCGGCGGGCGACGCGCTCCTGCGCGAACTCTCTTCGCTGATGCTGACCATGCTGCGCTCCAGCGACGTGCTGGCGCGTCTGGGCGGCGACGAGTTTGGCCTGCTGCTGCCGGACTGCAACGTCGAAAGCGCACGCTATATTGCGGGCCGGTTGATCGACGCCATTAACAACTATCATTTTTCCTGGGAAGGACGCCTGCACCGCATCGGCGCCAGCGCGGGGATCACGTTGATTGACGACGCTAATTATCAGACAGCGGAAGTGATGTCTCAGGCCGATATCGCCTGTTACGCCTCGAAAAACAGCGGGCGCGGTGTGGTCACCATCTATGAACCCCAGCAGGAGCGGATCCACAGCACGCGCAGCATGATGTCGCTGGATGAGCAGTGGCACATGATCAAAGATAATCATCTGCTGATGATCGCCCGCAGCGTCGCCTCACCGCGCATTCCCGAGAGCAGTAGCTTCTGGCTGATTTCCCTGCGGTTGTGGACCAGCCAGGGGGAAGTGCTGGAAGAGCATGCCTTCCGCGCCGGGCTGGCGGAGCCGGAGCTGCTGCACGCCCTTGACCGACGCATATTCAGCGAATTTTTCCGTACCTATGCCGCACAGGTGGCGGCCAAAGGGATGGGCGTCGCGCTGCCGCTCTCAGAAGCGGGTTTAGCCAGCGTCACGCTGGTGGATGAGCTGCTCGACCTGATCACCAGAGGTCCGCTGCCGGCGCGGCTGCTGCATCTGGCGATCGCCGTTGATGTGCTGAGCAATACGGATGAAAACGTGCAGCAGGGTCTGCAAAAGCTTCGTCAGGCTGGCTGTCGCGTGGTGCTGACCCGGGTTGGACGCGATATGAACGTCTTCAGCCAGCTCAGCGCCAACACCGCTGATTATCTGCTGCTGGATGCAGACGTGGTGACCAACGTCCACGGCAATCTGATGGATGAGATGATGGTGACCATCATTCAGGGCCACGCCCAGCGTCTGGGCATAAAAACCATTGCCGGGCCATGCCATCAGTCGATCATGATGAATACGCTGTCGGGCATCGGCATTGACTTTATTTACGGCGACACCATCGGGGAAGCGCAGCCGCTCGATCTACTGCTGAATACCAGCTATTTCGCCATCAACTGACGGCGACCAGCCGTCGGTGTACCAGATATGTAACAGCGCATACGAGCGCCACGGCTGCCAGCGCTCGGCATAGCGACGGATCTGCGCGGGCGTCATACCGGCAAAGCGCTGTTTAATGAGATAATCATCCGGCAGGAAAACATCCTTCGCCTGCCAGCCGCGCAAGGCCAGATAATTTGCGGTCCAGCGCCCGATGCCGGGGCGCTGCTGTAGCGCCTTCATCCCGGCCTCGACGTTCGCAGGCGGGAACAGCGGGAATTCACCCTCCACCACCGACTGCGCCAGATGAATCAACGACTCCGCACGCTTGAGCGGCATCCCAAGGGCTTTCAACGCCAGCGGATCCACCGCGGCCAGTACCTCTGGCGGAGGAAAACAGAGGTAGCCCGGCGCGTCCTGGATGGGTTCACCGCACAGCGCCACCACTCTTGACGCCAGTTTTGCCGCCATCGCCACGCTCACCAGTTGCCCGAGAATGGCGCGCACGCCCTGCTCGTAGGCATCCATCGCGCCCGGCAAACGTAACCCCGGCCGCGCCGCGCCGAGGTCGCCCAGGGTCTGCGCAATTCTTAGCGGGTCGCAATCAAGATCGAACAGGCGGGCAATGCGATCCAGGCAAATATCCGCCACCGGGATCAGGCCAGGGCTGAGCGACACCGCCAGCGTATGGGTTGCGCTGTCTGGCGTAACC
Organism: Enterobacter cloacae complex sp. IR5412; assembly: GCF_049237385.1. Lineage (NCBI taxonomy): Bacteria > Pseudomonadati > Pseudomonadota > Gammaproteobacteria > Enterobacterales > Enterobacteriaceae > Enterobacter > Enterobacter cloacae complex sp. IR5412. Next base: position 396,397 of record NZ_JBMKHQ010000001.1, read on the forward strand.
CGTAAAACGCCCTGGTGCCCCGCATAGCCAAAACTGCGTTCGTAGTAATCCTCCGTAACGGTCTCAACCCCTGTGACCGCACGCGCGGCAAGAAAGCCAAACATCCACTGCCAGTCGTAGGGCGGTTGCCAGTTCAGGGTGTACATCGTCTCTCCTTTTGTATTTACCTCAGCATAAACCGAAAGATCGCGTTGCGCCTTGCTTTCATATTCCTGTTGTCGCCTGGCAGACATTTCGCTAAAGTCTCGCCCCTTCTCACCGGCATGGGGATTTATTGTGTTTATTGGATTCGACTACGGCACCGCAAACTGCTCGGTTGCGATAATGCAAAACGGACAACCGCAGCTCCTGAAAATGGAAAACGGCAGTACGCTGTTGCCGTCAATGCTCTGTGCGCCCACGCGTGAAGCGGTGAGCGAGTGGCTGTTCCGCCATCATCAGGTTCCGGCCACGGCGGCGGAAACCCAGGCGCTGCTGCGCCGTGCGGTCAGCTTTAACCGCGAGGAAGATATCGACGTTACCCCTTCCAGCGTGCAGTTCGGCCTCTCTTCCCTCGGGCAGTACATTGAAGACCCGGAAGAGGTCTACTTCGTTAAATCGCCGAAATCCTTCCTCGGCGCCAGCGGCCTGAAACCACAGCAGGTGGCGATGTTTGAAGATCTGGTCTGCGCGATGATGCTGCACATCCGCAATCAGGCGCAATCCCAGGTGTCGGATGCCATCACCCAGGCGGTGATTGGCCGTCCGATCAACTTCCAGGGGCTGGGCGGCGACGAAGCCAACCAGCAGGCGCAGGGGATCCTTGAGCGTGCAGCGCACCGGGCTGGCTTCCGTGACGTGGTGTTCCAGTATGAGCCGGTTGCGGCGGGACTGGATTTTGAAGCAACGCTGACGGAAGAGAAACGGGTGCTGGTGGTGGACATCGGCGGTGGTACGACGGACTGTTCATTACTGCTGATGGGTCCGCAGTGGCATCATCGTCGCGATCGTGAAAACAGCCTGCTGGGACACAGCGGCTGCCGCGTGGGCGGTAACGATCTGGATATCGCCCTGGCATTCAAGAGCCTGATGCCGCTGCTCGGCATGGGCGGTCAAACCGAGAAAGGCATCGCCCTGCCGATCCTGCCATGGTGGAATGCGATTGCCATCAACGACGTCCCTGCCCAGAGTGATTTTTACAGCACCGCGAATGGGCGTTTCCTTAACGATCTGGTGCGTGATGCGCAGGATGCAGAGAAGGTCGCGCTGCTGTATAAGGTGTGGCGTCAGCGTCTAAGCTACCGGGTGGTGCGCACCGCCGAAGAGAGCAAAATCGCCCTTTCCGATCGTCCTGAGCATGCGGTTACGCTGCCGTTTATCAGTGACGATCTGGCTACGGCTATCACCCAGGAAGGGCTGGAAATGGCGCTGGTTCAGCCGCTACAGCGTATTCTGGAGCAGGTGCAGCTGGCGCTTGAGAATGGCAAAGAGAAACCGGACGTGATTTACCTGACCGGCGGTAGCGCCCGTTCCCCGCTGATCAAGAAAGCGCTGGCGGAACAGCTGCCGGGGATCCCGATTGCCGGCGGCGATGACTTTGGCTCCGTTACGGCAGGACTGGCCCGCTGGGCGCAGGTGGTGTTTAGCTAATGGGGTTGTGCCGGGTGGCGCTGCGCTTACCCGGCCTACGGTTCGAGGATCTTGTAGGCCGGGTAAGGCGAAGCCGCCACCCGGCGAAACAACGCGCCACACTCAGACCATTCCTGACAGTCTTCCATATTTCCTCCATTTTTCCGCTGTGTTACCTGACTAAACTAGTATCATTCCCCGAAAGTGTTTCAGGACGAGAACGTATAACGATGAAAGGCAGTAACAAATCCCGCTGGGCAATCGCCGTTGGTCTGATTGTGGTGGTCCTGGCCGCCGCCTGGTACTGGCACAGCCAGTCCGCGAACTCCACGGCACCTGCTGGCGCCAATAGCCCCTCACAACGTCCAACGGGCGGCGGGCGCCACGGTATTCGCGGCGCGGCGCTGGCACCGGTGCAGGCGGCAACGGCGGTGAATAAAGCGGTGCCTCGTTATCTCTCCGGGCTGGGAACCATTACCGCCGCCAACACCGTGACGGTACGTAGCCGCGTGGACGGTCAGCTGATGGCCATCCACTTCCAGGAAGGCCAGCAGGTGAAAGCCGGCGATCTGCTGGCGGAAATCGACCCAAGCCAGTTTAAGGTGGCCCTGGCGCAGGCGCAGGGGCAGCTCGCGAAAGACAAAGCCACCCTCGCCAATGCCCGCCGCGATTTAGCCCGCTATCAGCAGCTGGTAAAAACCAACCTCGTGTCGCGCCAGGAGCTGGATACCCAGCAGTCTCTGGTCAGTGAATCTCAGGGCACCATCAAGGCCGACGAAGCCGCGGTCGCCAGCGCCCAGCTCCAGCTCGACTGGAGCCGGATCACCGCGCCGATTGACGGCCGCGTGGGCCTGAAACAGGTTGATATCGGCAACCAAATCTCCAGCGGCGACACCACGGGCATCGTGGTGATCACCCAGACGCACCCTATCGATCTCGTCTTTACCCTGCCGGAAAGCGACATTGCGACGGTGATACAGGCGCAGAAGGCCGGAAAAGCGCTGGTGGTTGAAGCCTGGGATCGTACCAACAAGCAGAAGCTGAGCGAAGGTTCGCTACTTAGCCTGGATAACCAGATCGATACCACCACCGGCACCATCAAGCTTAAAGCACGCTTCAACAATCAGGACGATGCCCTGTTCCCGAATCAGTTCGTCAATGCGCGAATGCTGGTCGCGACCGAAGAAAACGCCGTGGTTATCCCGACGGCGGCCCTGCAAATGGGCAGTGAAGGCAACTTTGTCTGGGTGCTGAACAGCGAAAACAAGGTCAGCAAACATCTGGTGAAAACCGGGATCCAGGACAGTCAGACGGTGGTGATCAGTGCCGGGCTGTCCGCTGGCGACCGCGTCGTGACCGACGGTATTGACCGTCTGACCGAAGGGGCGCAGGTCGAGGTGGTGGAAGCGCAGAATACAGGAGCAAAAGCCTGATGCAGGTGATGCCGCCGAGCTCTACAGGTGGGCCATCACGCCTGTTTATCTTACGTCCGGTTGCGACGACCCTGTTGATGGTGGCGATCCTGCTGGCCGGGATCATTGGCTACCGTTTTCTGCCCGTGTCGGCGCTGCCGGAAGTGGACTACCCGACCATTCAGGTTGTCACCCTCTATCCGGGCGCCAGTCCGGATGTGGTGACGTCCGCCATCACCGCCCCGCTGGAGCGCCAGTTCGGCCAGATGTCTGGCCTGAAGCAGATGTCCTCCCAGAGCTCCGGCGGCGCCTCGGTCGTCACGCTTCAGTTCCAGCTCACGCTGTCGCTGGACGTCGCCGAGCAGGAGGTGCAGGCCGCGATTAACGCTGCCACTAACCTGCTGCCGTCTGACCTGCCGAATCCACCGGTTTACAGCAAGGTCAACCCGGCAGACCCGCCGATCATGACCCTTGCCGTCACCTCCTCGGCCATGCCGATGACGCAGGTGGAAGACATGGTTGAAACCCGCGTGGCACAGAAGATTTCGCAGGTGACCGGCGTGGGACTGGTGACGCTGGCGGGCGGTCAACGCCCCGCTGTGCGCGTTAAGCTCAATGCCCAGGCCATTGCCGCGCTGGGGTTAACCAGCGAAACCATTCGCACCGCCATCAGCAGCGCCAACGTTAACTCAGCGAAGGGCTCGCTGGACGGCCCAACCCGAGCGGTTACGCTCTCCGCCAACGACCAGATGCAGTCCGCCGATGAATACCGCCAGCTGATTGTGGCCTATCAAAACGGCGCGCCGATCCGCCTGGGCGACGTGGCAACCGTCGAACAAGGCGCGGAAAACAGCTGGCTCGGGGCGTGGGCCAATAAGCAGCAGGCGATTGTCATGAACGTTCAGCGCCAGCCGGGCGCGAACATTATTGATACCGCCGACAGCATTCGCACCATGCTGCCGCAGCTGGTGGAAAGCCTGCCAAAATCGGTGAGCGTGAAAGTGCTTTCTGACCGCACCACGAATATTCGCGCCTCGGTGTCAGACACCCAGTTCGAGCTGATGCTGGCGATTGCGCTGGTGGTGATGATCATCTACCTGTTCCTGCGCAACGTTCCGGCAACCATCATTCCCGCCGTCGCCGTGCCGCTCTCGCTGGTCGGGACGTTTGCGGTGATGGTGTTCCTCGACTTTTCGATAAATAACCTGACGCTGATGGCGCTCACCATCGCCACCGGGTTCGTGGTGGACGATGCCATCGTGGTCATCGAGAACATCTCGCGCTATATCGAAAAAGGTGAAAAGCCCTTAGCCGCCGCGCTGAAGGGCGCAGGAGAAATTGGCTTTACCATCATCTCGCTCACCTTCTCGCTGATTGCGGTGCTGATCCCGCTACTGTTTATGGGCGATATCGTCGGGCGGCTGTTCCGCGAGTTTGCCGTGACGCTGGCGGTCGCCATTCTGATCTCTGCCGTGGTGTCGCTGACGCTAACGCCGATGATGTGCGCCCGCATGCTGAGCCACGAATCTTTGCGCAAGCAAAACCGCTTCTCGCGCGCCTCCGAGCGGATGTTCGAGCGCATTATCGCCGCCTACGGCCGCGTGCTGGCGAAAGTCCTGAACCATCCCTGGGCGACGCTCGGCGTGGCGCTCGGCACCCTGGCGCTCAGCGTGATGCTGTGGATTTTCATTCCGAAAGGCTTCTTCCCGATTCAGGACATCGGCATTATTCAGGGCACGCTTCAGGCGCCGCAGACGGTCTCCTTCGCCAACATGGCGCAGCGCCAGCAGCAGGTGTCTGAGATCATCATGAAAGATCCGGCGGTGGAAAGCCTGACTGCCTACGTGGGCGTGGACGGCACCAACCCGTCGCTCAACAGCGCGCGCCTGCAAATTAACCTTAAACCGCTTGATGACCGCGACGATCGCGTCAACGCGGTAATTGAGCGCCTGCAAAGCGCGGTGGCGCGCGTGCCGGGCATTGAGCTGTATCTGCAACCGATCCAGGATTTAACCATTGATACGCAGGTGAGCCGCACGCAGTACCAGTTTACGCTCCAGGCCACCTCGCTTGATGCACTCAGCACCTGGGTGCCGCAGCTGGTGGATAAGCTGAAAGCACTGCCGCAGGTTTCTGACGTCAGCAGCGACTGGCAGGATAAAGGGCTGGCGGCGTACGTGAACGTCAACCGCGACACCGCCAGCCGTCTGGGCATTACCATGTCCGATGTGGATAACGCCCTGTATAACGCCTTTGGTCAGCGACTGATCTCCACCATTTACACCCAGGCCAACCAGTATCGCGTGGTGCTGGAACATAACACCGAGAACACGCCCGGGCTTGCCGCGCTGGACTCAATACGCCTGACCAGCAAAGACGGCGGGATTGTGCCGCTCAGCGCCATTGCCAGCGTGGAAGAGCGCCACACCCCGCTGTCGATTAACCATCTCGATCAGTTCCCGTCCACCACCATTTCGTTCAACGTGCCGGACGGGTATTCCCTGGGCGAAGCGGTGGAGGCCATTCTGGGCGCGGAGAAAGAACTCAGCTTCCCGTCCGATATTCAGACCCAGTTCCAGGGCAGTACGCTGGCGTTCCAGGCCGCGCTGGGCAGCACCGTCTGGCTGATTGTCGCGGCGGTGGTGGCGATGTATATCGTGCTTGGCGTGCTGTATGAGAGTTTCATCCACCCGATCACCATCCTCTCCACCCTGCCGACAGCGGGCGTGGGGGCGCTGCTGGCGCTGATGCTGGCGGGGAGCGAACTGGACGTGATTGCGATAATTGGCATCATCCTGCTTATCGGCATCGTGAAGAAAAACGCCATCATGATGATCGACTTTGCACTGGCCGCCGAGCGCGAGCAGGGTATGGCGCCGCGCGAGGCCATTTACCAGGCCTGTCTGCTGCGTTTTCGCCCGATCCTGATGACCACCCTCGCCGCCCTGTTGGGCGCCCTGCCACTGATGCTAAGCACCGGCGTGGGGGCCGAACTGCGCCGTCCGCTGGGCATCGGCATGGTCGGCGGTCTGCTCGTGAGCCAGGTGCTGACGCTGTTTACCACGCCGGTTATCTACCTACTGTTTGACCGTCTGGCCCTGTGGACGAAAAGCCGCTTCCCGAAACGTGAAGAGGAGGCGTAAGTGAAGTTTTTCGCCCTCTTCATTTACCGTCCGGTGGCGACGATTTTACTCTCCGTCGCTATCACCCTGTGCGGCGTGCTCGGCTTCCGGCTGCTGCCGGTGGCCCCGCTACCGCAGGTCGATTTCCCGGTGATCATGGTCAGCGCCTCGCTGCCGGGCGCATCGCCGGAAACCATGGCCTCATCGGTGGCGACGCCGCTTGAGCGATCGCTTGGGCGGATTGCCGGGGTTAACGAGATGACCTCCAGCAGTTCGCTGGGCAGCACGCGCATCATTCTGGAATTTAACTTCGACCGGGATATCAACGGTGCGGCGCGCGACGTGCAGGCCGCGATTAACGCCGCCCAAAGCCTGCTGCCGAGCGGCATGCCGAGCCGTCCAACCTACCGCAAGGCCAACCCGTCCGATGCGCCGATCATGATCCTGACGCTTACGTCAGAGACCTACTCCCAGGGCGAGCTGTACGATTTTGCCTCCACCCAGCTGGCGCAAACCATCGCCCAGATTGACGGCGTGGGTGACGTGGACGTCGGCGGCAGCTCCTTGCCCGCCGTGCGCGTGGGGCTGAATCCGCAGGCGCTGTTTAATCAGGGCGTGTCGCTGGACGACGTGCGATCCGCTATCAGCAACGCCAACGTGCGTAAGCCGCAGGGGGCGATTGAGGACAGCAGCCACCGCTGGCAGATCCAGACCAATGACGAGCTGAAAACCGCCGCCGAGTATCAGCCGTTGATTATTCACTACAACAACGGCGCGGCGGTGCGCCTGAGCGACGTCGCCAGCGTCACCGATTCGGTGCAGGACGTGCGTAACGCCGGGATGACCAATGCCAAACCGGCGATTTTGCTGATGATCCGCAAGCTGCCGGAAGCCAACATCATTCAGACGGTGAACAGTATCCGCGCGCGGCTGCCGGAGCTTCAGGAAACCATTCCGGCGGCCATCGATCTCCAGATTGCGCAGGACCGTTCCCCCACCATCCGCGCCTCGCTTGAAGAGGTAGAGCAAACGCTGATCATCTCCGTCGCGCTGGTAATTCTGGTGGTGTTCCTGTTCCTGCGTTCGGGGCGCGCCACGCTGATCCCGGCGGTGGCGGTCCCGGTATCGCTGATAGGCACCTTTGCCGCCATGTACCTGTGCGGGTTTAGCCTTAACAACCTGTCGCTGATGGCGCTGACGATTGCCACCGGGTTTGTGGTGGATGATGCCATCGTGGTGCTGGAGAATATCTCGCGTCATCTGGAAGCGGGCATGAAGCCGCTCCAGGCGGCGCTTCAGGGGACGCGCGAAGTGGGCTTCACGGTCCTGTCCATGAGCCTGTCGCTGGTGGCGGTGTTCCTGCCGCTGCTGCTGATGGGTGGCCTGCCGGGGCGACTGCTGCGCGAATTTGCCGTCACGCTCTCCGTCGCCATTGGTATCTCACTGGTGATTTCGCTGACGCTAACGCCGATGATGTGCGGCTGGATGCTAAAGCGCAGCCAACCGCACTCACAGCCGCGCCGGAAAGGCTTTGGCCACGTCCTGATGGCGATGCAGTCCGGCTACGGCAAATCGCTGAAATGGGTGCTGAACCACACGCGTATTGTCGGGCTGGTGCTTATCGCCACCATCGGGCTCAACGTCTGGATGTATATCACCATCCCGAAAACCTTCTTCCCGGAGCAGGATACCGGCGTGCTGATGGGCGGTATTCAGGCAGACCAGAGCATTTCGTTCCAGGCAATGCGCGGCAAGCTTCAGGACTTTATGAAAATCATCCGGGAAGATCCGGCCGTAGACAACGTTACCGGCTTTACCGGCGGCTCGCGCGTTAACAGCGGGATGATGTTTATTACCCTTAAGCCGCGCGGTGAACGTCACGAAACGGCGCAGCAGATCATTGACCGCTTGCGGGTGAAGCTCGCCAAAGAGCCGGGGGCGAACCTGTTTTTGATGGCCGTTCAGGATATCCGCGTCGGCGGACGACAGGCTAACGCCAGCTATCAGTACACCCTGCTCTCGGATGACTTAGCCGCCCTGCGCGAGTGGGAGCCGAAGATCCGTAAAGCGCTGGCCGCGCTGCCGCAGCTGGCGGACGTGAACTCCGACAGCCAGAACAACGGCGCGGAGATGGCGCTCACCTACGATCGTGAAACTATGGCCCGCCTGGGCATTAACGTGGAGGCGGCCAACAGCCTGCTTAACAACGCCTTCGGGCAGCGTGAAGTCTCCACCATCTATCAGCCGATGAACCAGTACAAGGTGGTGATGGAAGTTGATCCGCGCTATACCCAGGACATCAGCGCGCTGGACAAGATGTTTGTGATCAATAATGACGGCAAGGCGATCCCGCTGTCGTACTTCGCCAGCTGGCAGCCGTCGAACGCGCCGCTGTCGGTGAACCACCAGGGGCTTTCCGCCGCCTCGACCGTGTCGTTTAACCTGCCAACCGGCTCGTCGCTGTCTGAGGCCAGCGATGCCATTAACCGCGCCATGACCCAGCTCGGGGTGCCCTCCTCCGTGCGCGGCAGCTTTGCCGGTACGGCGCAGGTGTTCCAGGACACCATGAACTCGCAGGTCATTTTGATCCTGGCGGCCATTGCCACGGTGTACATCGTGCTGGGCGTGCTGTATGAAAGCTACGTGCACCCGTTGACCATTCTCTCCACGCTTCCCTCTGCGGGCGTGGGGGCGCTGCTGGCGCTGGAGCTGTTCGGTGCTCCATTCAGCCTCATCGCGCTCATTGGGATCATGCTATTAATAGGTATTGTGAAGAAAAACGCGATAATGATGGTCGACTTTGCCCTGGATGCCCAGCGTAACGGCAACCTGACGCCGGACGAGGCGATATTCCAGGCCTGTCTGCTGCGTTTTCGCCCGATCATGATGACTACGCTGGCCGCGCTGTTCGGCGCACTGCCGCTGGTCATATCCGGCGGTGACGGCTCTGAACTGCGCCAGCCGCTGGGGATCACGATCGTTGGCGGCCTGGTGATGAGCCAGCTGCTGACGCTCTACACCACGCCGGTAGTCTATCTGTTCTTTGACCGCCTGCGGCTGCGTTTTTCGCGTAAAAAGAGAACCACGGTGACCGAGTAAATGACCGACCTACCCAGTAACGTTCGCTGGCAATTGTGGATCGTCGCGTTCGGCTTCTTTATGCAGTCGCTGGACACGACCATCGTGAACACAGCCCTCCCCTCAATGGCGAAAAGCCTGGGGGAGAGCCCGCTGCACATGCATATGGTGATTGTCGCCTACGTGCTGACGGTCGCCGTGATGCTGCCCGCCAGCGGCTGGCTGGCGGATAAAGTGGGCGTACGGAACATCTTCTTCACCGCCATTGTGCTGTTTACCACCGGCTCGCTGTTTTGCGCCCAGGCCAATACCCTCGACCAGCTGGTGATGGCGCGCGTGCTACAGGGCGTCGGCGGCGCGATGATGGTGCCCGTCGGGCGGTTAACGGTGCTGAAAATTGTTCCGCGCGCGCAGTATATGGCGGCGATGACCTTCGTCACCCTGCCCGGTCAGGTCGGCCCGCTGCTGGGCCCGGCGCTGGGCGGTATTCTGGTGGAGTATGCCTCCTGGCACTGGATCTTCCTGATCAACCTGCCGGTCGGTATTATCGGCGCGATTGCCACCCTGACGCTGATGCCGAACTATAAAATGCAGACCCGGCGCTTTGATTTCTTTGGCTTCATCCTGCTGGCAGCTGGCATGGCGACGCTCACCCTGGCGCTCGACGGGCAAAAAGGGCTGGGGATCTCCTCCCTGTCGCTCGCCCTGCTGGTAGCGCTGGGTGTCACCGCCATTCTCTGGTATCTGTGGCATGCCAGAGGCAACGCTAACGCGCTGTTTAGCCTGAACCTGTTCAAGAATCCCACCTACCGTCTTGGTCTGTTCGGCAGCTTTGCCGGACGCATCGGCAGCGGCATGTTGCCGTTTATGACGCCGGTATTTTTACAGATTGGGATGGGCTTCTCGCCGTTCCATGCCGGGCTGATGATGATCCCGATGGTGCTCGGCAGCATGGGGATGAAGCGTATTGTGGTGCAGGTGGTAAACCGCTTTGGCTATCGCCGGGTGCTGGTGGCCGCCACGCTCGGGCTGGCGCTGGTTAGTCTGCTGTTTATGGCCGTGGCGCTGCTGGGCTGGTACTACATCCTGCCGCTGGTGCTGTTCTGCCAGGGGATCATCAACTCCATGCGCTTCTCGTCGATGAACACCCTGACGCTGAAAGATCTGCCGGACGAACTGGCGAGCAGTGGTAACAGCCTGCTGTCGATGATCATGCAGCTCTCTATGAGCGTGGGGGTCACGGTCGCCGGATTGCTGCTCGGCATGTACGGTCAGCACCATCTCAGCGCCGACACCCCCGTCGCGCATCAGGTCTTTTTATACACCTACCTCAGCATGGCGGTAATTATCGCCCTGCCCGCTTTTATCTTTGCCAGAGTACCGAATGACACGACCAAAAACGTTGTGATCCGACGCGGCAAAAGGAGTGCACCATGAAATTCTGGCGTCCGGGGATCACCGGTAAGCTTTTTGTGGCGATTTTCGCTACCTGTATCGTCCTGCTGATTACCATGCACTGGGCGGTGCGGGTCAGCTTTGAGCGCGGCTTTATTGACTACATCAAGCACGGTAACGAACAGCGCTTACAGGGCTTAAGCGACGCGCTGGGGGAACAGTATAGCCTGCACGGTAACTGGCGTTTTCTGCGCAATAACGATCGTTTTATATTTCAAATTCTGCGCTCGCTGGAGCACGATAATGACGACGACCGTCCGGGGCCGGGCATGCCGCCGCACGGCTGGCGCACCCAGTTCTGGGTGATTGATCAGGAGATGCGCGTGCTTGTTGGCCCACGCTCGCCGGTACCGCCGGACGGTACAAAGCGCGCCATCACCTCGAACGGCGCCACGGTGGGCTGGGTTATTGCCTCGCCGGTCGAGCGGCTGACGCGCAACACCGACATCAACTTTGACCGCCAGCAGCGCCAGACCAGTTGGCTGATTGTCGCGCTTTCTACCCTGCTTGCGGCGCTCGCCACCTTCCCGCTGGCGCGCGGCCTGCTGGCGCCGGTTAAACGCCTGGTGGAAGGCACGCATAAGCTGGCGGCGGGTGATTTCTCGACCCGCGTGAACACCCGCAGTCAGGATGAACTGGGCAAGCTGGCGCAGGACTTCAACCAGCTCGCCAGCACGCTGGAGAAAAACCAGCAGATGCGCCGCGACTTTATGGCCGACATTTCGCACGAGCTGCGCACCCCGCTGGCGGTGCTGCGCGGCGAGCTGGAGGCGATTCAGGACGGCTTGCGGCAGTTCACCCCCGAATCCGTGGCCTCGCTACAGGCGGAAGTCGGTACGCTGACCAAGCTGGTGGACGATCTGCATCAGCTTTCCATGTCCGATGAAGGCGCCCTGGCCTACCAGAAAGCCCCAATCGACGTGATCAATATCCTTGAAGTCGTGACCGGCGCGTTCCGCGAACGCTTCGCCAGCCGTGACCTGAAAATCAACCTCTCGCTGCCTGACAGCGCGGTGGTATTCGGCGACAGAGATCGCCTGATGCAGCTGTTCAATAATCTGCTGGAGAACAGCCTCCGCTACACCGACGGCGGCGGCGGGTTGCATATCTCCGGCAAGCAGGAGAACGGGCGCTTTGCCCTGACCTTTGCGGACTCCGCCCCTGGCGTGAAGGATGCGCAGCTGGAAAAACTGTTCGAGCGCTTCTATCGCACCGAAGGTTCGCGTAACCGCGCCAGCGGGGGCTCCGGCCTTGGGCTGGCGATTTGCGTAAACATTGTGGAGGCGCATGGTGGCACCATCCGCGCCGCCCATTCGCCTTTTGGCGGGGTTAGCATTACAGTAGAGTTACCTCTGGAACGGGATTTATCGAGGGAAGCATGACCGAGTTACCGATTGACGACAACACACCGCGTATTTTGATCGTGGAAGACGAGCCTAAACTTGGGCAACTGCTGATCGACTATTTGCGCGCTGCGAGCTATGCGCCAACGCTTATCAGCCACGGCGACCAGGTGCTGCCCTACGTGCGCCAGACGCCGCCGGATCTGATCCTGCTGGATCTGATGCTGCCGGGTACTGACGGCCTGACCCTGTGCCGGGAAATTCGTCGTTTCTCCGATGTGCCCATCGTGATGGTGACGGCCAAAATCGAAGAGATCGACCGTCTGCTGGGGCTCGAAATCGGCGCCGACGATTACATCTGCAAGCCTTACAGCCCGCGGGAGGTGGTCGCTCGCGTGAAAACCATCCTCCGCCGCTGCAAGCCGCAGCGTGAATTGCAGGTGCTGGATGCGCAAAGCCCGCTGATCGTCGACGAAAGCCGCTTCCAGGCGAGCTGGCGCAGCAAACTATTGGATCTCACCCCCGCGGAGTTCCGCCTGCTGAAAACCCTCTCCCACGAGCCGGGAAAAGTGTTTTCCCGCGAGCAGCTGCTCAACCATCTGTATGACGATTACCGCGTGGTGACCGACCGCACCATCGACAGCCACATCAAAAACCTGCGCCGCAAGCTGGAGGCGCTGGACGCCGACCAGTCGTTTATTCGCGCGGTGTACGGCGTGGGGTATCGCTGGGAAGCGGATGCGTGCAGGATTGCCTGACAACATTCTCCCCTCACCCTGCCCTCTCCCCAGGGGGGAGAGGGTGTTTTAGTCCCCTCTCCCCCCTGGGGAGAGGGTTAGGGTGAGGGGTCCGGGCTTTACCTCCCCGCCCCGCAGCGCTACAATGCCCGCCCTTAAAGTGGGGGATCTCCCCTTACCGCTGCACCTGGTGCACGCGGATCTGACCTGTCATCAGAACGAGAACAAACATGTTTAAACCGGAACTCCTTTCCCCGGCGGGAACGCTGCAAAATATGCGTTACGCTTTCGCCTATGGTGCCGACGCCGTCTACGCGGGCCAGCCGCGCTATTCGCTGCGCGTGCGTAACAACGAATTCAACCACGAGAATCTTCAGCTCGGCATCAACGAAGCGCATGCCCTGGGCAAAAAATTCTACGTGGTGGTGAACATCGCGCCGCACAACGCCAAGCTGAAAACGTTCATTCGTGACCTGAAGCCGGTCGTGGAGATGGGGCCGGACGCACTGATCATGTCAGACCCGGGTTTAATCATGCTGGTTCGGGAGAACTTCCCTGATATGGACATTCACCTCTCGGTGCAGGCTAACGCCGTCAACTGGGCAACGGTGAAATTCTGGAAGCAGATGGGGCTGACCCGCGTCATTCTGTCTCGCGAGCTGTCTCTCGAAGAGATCGAAGAGATCCGCACCCAGGTGCCGGATATGGAGATCGAAATCTTCGTTCACGGCGCGCTGTGCATGGCCTACTCCGGCCGCTGCCTGCTCTCTGGCTATATCAACAAGCGTGACCCGAACCAGGGCACCTGCACCAACGCCTGCCGCTGGGAATATAACGTTCAGGAAGGCAAAGAGGATGACATCGGTAACATCGTGCATAAACACGAGCCGATCCCGGTCACCAACGTTGAGCCAACGCTGGGTATCGGCGCGCCTACCGACAGCGTGTTTATGATCGAAGAAGCCAAACGTCCGGGTGAGTACATGACCGCCTTCGAAGACGAGCACGGCACCTATATCATGAACTCGAAGGATCTGCGCGCCATCGCGCACGTGGAGCGTTTAACCCAGATGGGCGTGCACTCCCTGAAAATCGAAGGCCGCACCAAGTCCTATTACTACTGCGCTCGTACCGCGCAGGTGTATCGCAAAGCCATCGACGATGCCGCCGCCGGTAAACCGTTCGACACCAGCCTGCTGGAAACGCTGGAAGGTCTGGCGCATCGCGGATATACCGAAGGTTTCCTGCGTCGACATACCCACGACGACTACCAGAACTACGAGCATGGCTACTCCATTTCCGAACGCCAGCAGTTTGTAGGCGACTTCACCGGCGAGCGTAAAGGCCCGCTGGCCGCCGTCGCCGTAAAAAACAAATTCACTAAAGGCGACAGCCTGGAGCTGATGACACCGCAGGGCAACATGAACTTCCGCCTGGAGCATCTGGAAAACAAAAAAGGTGAGGCGATTGAGGTCGCACCTGGCGACGGCCATGTGGTCTGGCTGCCGGTTCCTGAAGAAGTAGAGCTGGAGTTTGCGCTGCTGATGCGCAATTTTGAAGGTGAAAATACCCGAAATCCACACGGCAAATAGTCAATCAACGGGATTTTTTCACGCTGGGATAATTCTTAGAATCGGATCACATACCGCTTCGTTCAATACGGGTATTATCCCCCCGCTGAAAAACATAACCCATAAATGCTAGCTGTACCAGGAACCACCTCCTTAGCCTGCGTAATCTCCCTTACGCGGGCTTATTTTTTGCCTTTCATCCTGTTCTTACCCGCTTTTTCCCTCTCTGGGATACACTCTTTCTATAGCTAAAAAAGGGAGCAACCCGGATGGCAACCTATCCAGACAGTTTATTAATTCTTAACGGCAAGAGTGCAGGCAACGATCTGCTGCGCCAGGCGATTACCGAATTGCGTGAAGACGGAGCATGCATACACGTGCGAGTAACGTTTGAAAAAGGCGATGCGGCGCGCTACATCGACGAGGGCATCAGGTTAGGTGTTCAGACCATCATTTCCGGCGGCGGCGACGGAACGATCAACGAGATCGCCGGTGCGCTCATTGACCTCAACGACGCAGCTCGCCCGGCGATGGGGATTTTACCGCTCGGTACCGCCAACGATTTTGCCACCAGCGCCGGTATTCCGGAGGATGTAGGAAAAGCGCTACAGCTGGCCATTCTCGGTAAGGCTACCGCCGTCGATATTGCTCAGGTGAATGAAAAAACCTGCTTTATCAATATGGCGACGGGCGGTTTCGGCACCCGCATTACCAGCGAAACGCCGGAAAAACTGAAAGCCGCGCTGGGCGGCGTTTCGTATCTCATCCATGGTCTGATGCGCATGGACACGCTCAGGCCCGACAGCTGTGAGATCCAAGGTGAAAACTTCCACTGGCAGGGCGACGCGCTGGTGATTGGTATCGGCAACGGGCGTCAGGCAGGCGGCGGACAGCAGCTTTGCCCGGAAGCGCTGATTAATGACGGTCAATTACAGCTGCGTATTTTTACCGGCGACGGGCTACTGCCGGCGCTGTTTACGACGCTGACGCAGCCAGAGGAGAGCCCCAATATCATCGACGGGAAATCCGCGTGGTTTGAAGTGATCGCCCCCCACGGCATGACCTTTAACCTTGACGGAGAGCCGCTCAGCGGCGAGCGATTCCGCATCGAAGTTTTGCCCGGCGCGTTGCAGTGCCGGTTGCCGCCGGACTGTCAGCTTTTGCGCTGATGTGTTGCCGGGTGGCGGCCCTCTTCCCGTATGCACTGAACAGTCCCCTCTCCCCGTTGGGGAGAGGGTTAGGGTGAGGGGAAAAGACTTAAGCGATCGTGACCTTACTGTCCAGATAGACGTCCTGAACCGCGTTGATCAGCTTCACGCCGTCGGCCATAGATTTTTTGAACGCCTTACGGCCGAGGATCAGCCCCATGCCGCCAGCGCGTTTGTTAATCACCGCCGTGCGCACCGCATCGGTCAGGTCGGTTTCACCGCCTGCCGCACCGCCGGAGTTAATCAGCCCGGCGCGGCCCATATAGCAGTTCGCCAGCTGGTAGCGCACCAGATCGATCGGGTTGTCGCTAGTCAGCTTGCTGTAGACGCGGTCGTCGGTATAGCCAAAGTTCACCGCTTTATAGCCGCCGTTATTCTCGGCCATTTTCTGCTTCACTATGTCCGCGCCGATGGTCGCCGCAAGGTGGTTTGCCTGACCGGTCAGATCCGCAGACACGTGGTAATCCACACCGTCTTTTTTGAACGAGCCGTTACGCAGATAGGCCCACAGCACGGTTACCATGCCCAGCTCGTGGGCGCGCTCGAACGCCGCGGAGCTCTCTTCTATCTGACGACGCGACTGTTCAGAACCGAAATAGATGGTTGCCCCGACCGCCACCGCACCCATATTGAACGCCTGCTCGACGCTGGCGTAGAGCGTCTGGTCGTATTCGGTTGGGTAGCTCAGGGTTTCGTTGTGGTTCAGCTTAACGAGGAACGGAATGCGGTGGGCATAGCGACGCGACACGGAGGCCAGCACGCCGTAGGTGGAGGCCACGCAGTTACAGCCCGCCTCAATCGCCAGCTCGACGATATTTTTCGGATCAAAATAGAGCGGGTTCGCGGCAAACGATGCCCCCGCAGAGTGTTCAACGCCCTGGTCAACGGGCAGAATAGAGAGGTACCCGGTTCCGCCCAGGCGGCCGGTATTATAAAGCGTCTGCATGTTTCGCAGTACGGCAGGAGGACGGTTATTGTCGACCATGACGCGGTCTACGTAATCATGGCCAGGCAGATAAAGCTGGTCGGCTGGAATGGTCATACAACGATGCTGTAAAGGCTGTCGGCGTCTTTGCCAAGCAGTTGCGCAATATCAGTCATAGTGATGCTCCCGTAAGTCCGACATGATGTCGGAGCGTGTGATCCAAGCCCACGTTTTTGCAGGCAGACTAAGCCTGGTACCGACTTAACCTATTTTCCACCATTTGCAACTTTTTTAAGCACAATCTGCTGGCTCGTTTCGTGTACAACATTTTTGTTACACTGATCAAACAATCGCCTTAAAGGTATTTAAAAGGTATTATCACATGGTATGTTACATGCGTACCTCTGACATGCAGGATTAAAAAATGAAAACGAAAGTCCAACTGTCATTCATGATGTTCGTTGAATGGTTTATCTGGGGCGCATGGTTTGTGCCGCTGTGGCTGTGGCTGAATAAGAGCGGGTTTACCGCCGGGGAAATTGGCTGGTCGTACGCCTGTACCGCTATTGCCGCGATCCTCTCTCCTATCCTGGTCGGCTCGCTGACGGACCGTTTCTTCGCCGCCCAGAAAGTGCTGGCCGTGCTGATGTTCGCTGGCGCGATTCTGATGTATTTCGCAGCACAGCAAACCCAGTTCAGCACCTTCTTCCCGCTGCTGCTGGCCTACTCCCTGACCTATATGCCGACCATCGCGCTGACGAACAGCATCGCTTTTGCGAACGTCGATGACGTGGAGGCTGATTTCCCGCGCATCCGCGTGATGGGCACCATCGGCTGGATTGCATCCGGTCTGGCGTGCGGCTTCCTGCCGCAGATGATGGGCTATAGCGACATCTCTGACACCAATATCCCGCTGCTGATGACCGCTGCCAGCTCCCTTCTGCTCGGCGTCTTCGCACTTTTCCTGCCGAATACCCCGCCGAAGAGCACCGGCAAGCTGGATATCAAAGTGATGCTGGGGCTGGATGCGCTGATCCTGCTGCGCGATAAAAACTTCCTGGTGTTCTTCTTCTGCTCATTCCTGTTCGCCATGCCGCTGGCTTTCTACTACATCTTTGCCAACGGCTATCTCACCGAAGTGGGGATGAAAAACGCCACCGGCTGGATGACCCTCGGCCAGTTCTCTGAAATCTTCTTCATGCTCGCTCTGCCGTTCTTTACCAAACGCTTTGGTATTAAGAAGGTCTTGCTGCTGGGGCTGATCACCGCCGCCATTCGCTACGGCTTCTTTGTTTACGGCGGCGCCGAACAATACTTCACCTACGCCCTGCTGTTCCTCGGCATTCTGCTGCACGGCGTAAGCTATGACTTCTATTACGTCACCGCGTACATCTACGTGGATAAAAAAGCGCCCGTGCATATGCGCAACGCGGCGCAGGGCTTGATCACGCTGTGCTGTCAGGGCTTTGGTAGCCTGCTGGGTTACCGTCTCGGCGGCGTGATGATGGAAAAAATGTTCGCCTATAAAGAGCCGGTGAATGGGCTGACCTTCAACTGGGCCGGAATGTGGACGTTTGGTGCAATCATGATTGTAGTGATTGCCGTGCTGTTTATGCTGTTTTTCCGCGAATCGGATAAAGAGATCACCGCAATTGAGGTGGTTGATGGCGATACCGCGCTGACACGAGGGGAAGTTAAATGAAACAAGACCGTATTCTCGGTGCTCTTTACGGGCAGGCGTTAGGGGATGCGATGGGGATGCCGTCTGAACTGTGGCCGCGCAAGCGGGTGAAAGCGCACTTCGGCTGGATCGACCGTTTCTTACCCGGCCCGGCTGAGAATAATGCCGCCTGCTACTTTAATCAGGCCGAATTTACGGATGATACGTCGATGGCGCTGTGCCTGGCCGACGCGATTATCGAATGCGACGGGGAAATTAATCCTGACGTTATCGGTAAGCATATTCTGGACTGGGCGCTGGATTTTGACGCGTTCAATAAGAATGTGCTCGGCCCGACCTCCAAAATTGCCCTGAACGCCATCCGTGACGGCAAGCCGGTGAGCGAGCTGGAAAATAACGGCGTCACCAACGGGGCGGCGATGCGCGCCTCCCCGCTGGGATGCCTGCTACCGGCCACGCGTCTGGCACATTTTGTTGAACAGGTTGCGTTAGCCTCCAGCCCGACCCATAAATCGGATCTCGCCATCGCCGGTGCGGTGGTGATCGCGTGGGCGGTTTCACGCGCTATCGACGGCGAGCGCTGGCAGAACATCGCCGATGCCCTGCCGGGTATTGCCCGTGCGGCGCAGGAGGCGAACACAACCACTTTCAGCGCATCGCTTTCCGCTCGTATTGAGCTGGCCCTGAAAACCGTGCGCGAAGCCAACGGTACGGAGTCCGCCAGCGAGCAGATCTATCAGCTTATTGGCGCGGGCACGAGCACACTGGAGTCCGTACCGGCGGCGATTGCGATGGTCGAACTCGCGGGCACCGATCCGAACCGCTGCGCGGTGTTATGCGCCAACCTGGGCGGTGATACGGACACTATCGGCGCGATGGCAACGGCCATCTGTGGCGCGCTGCACGGTGTACAGGCCATTGATCCGGCGCTTAAAAGCGAACTTGATGCCGTAAACCAGCTTGATTTTGGACGCTACTGCGAAAAACTACTGCACTTCCGGGAGCAAAGGGAGGGCGTATGAGTGCTTTTGCCCGCCGTCTCGAAACCCTTCACGCTACGCGCCCCGTAACGGTGCTCGGCGCGGCGGTCATCGACGTGATTGCCGACGCCTACGCCCTGCCCTGGCGCGGGTGTGATATCGAGCTGAAGCAACAGGGAGTGAATATTGGCGGCTGCGCGCTGAATATCGCCATCGCCCTCAAGCGGCTCGGCATTGCAGCGCAAAACGCGCTTCCCGTTGGCCACGGCGTGTGGGCCGATATTATCCGTAATGCCATGGCGAAGCAGGATCTGCACAGCGCCGTGGAAGCGGAAACGGGCGATAACGGCTGGTGCCTGGCGCTGGTGGAGCCTGACGGTGAACGGACCTTCATGTCGTTTAGCGGCGTGGAGAATCAGTGGCAGCAACGCTGGCTGGACGGGTTAAGCGTGCCAGAGAAAAGCCTGGTCTATTTGTCCGGCTACCAGCTGGCGTCGCCCAGCGGCGAGCTGCTAACGGCCTGGGTGGAACGTCTTCAGGATGTGACGCTCTTTATCGATTTCGGTCCGCGCATCGCGGATATTCCCGACCCGCTGATGGCGCGGATTATGGCCCGTAAACCGGTTGTCTCGCTCAATCGGCAGGAGGCGGAACTTGCCGCCGAATGGCTTGGCGTGAACGTGGAACAGCTCGGCACTCAGTGGCAGCAACGGTTTGGCGCTGCGCTAATCGTACGCCATGATAAAGACGGGGCGGTCTGGTACGACGCTGACGCTTCCGGACACGTTCCGGCGTTTCCTGCTACCGTCGTCGATACCATCGGTGCCGGTGACAGCCATGCGGGAGGTACCCTTGCCGGGCTGGCTGCGGGATGGTCACTGCCAGAGTCGGTACAGCTTGGCAATGCCGTGGCCGCCTGGGTAGTCAGCCATCGCGGTGGAGACTGCGCCCCCACGCGCGAGGCCCTACTCCTCGCACACAAAGACGTATAGGTCGCTGCGGCAGTAGCTGATGCTGTACTCAATTGGCCGCTGCTGTTGATCGAGCGCGACTTGCTTGATCACCAGCACCGGTATCTTATCGTCCATCTTGATATGCGCCTGAAACTCGCTGTCCGGCATCCGGGCGCTGACGCGGGAACGGGTGCGCTGCGGAAAGATATTCTGGCTGCGGAAGTAATCATAAAGCGAGACGCCAATGTCGTCCGGGTTGGGAATTAATCCTACCGGTACCCAGGACTCCTCTATCGATACCGCATCGTCATCCACGTAACGGATGCGCTTAAGTAAAAACACATCGCTTTCCGGCGCAAGGGAAAGATGGCGGGCGATCTCTTCCGGGCACTTCACGATGCGTTTATTGACCCACAGGGTGTTGGGCGTTTTGCCACGCAGCACCACCTGCTGAGAAAAGCCGCGCGCCTCTTTCAGCGAATATTCAAAGATATTGTTGATTTGCGTCCCGTATCCACGCGCGCGGGTAACGACGCCAGCCTCTTCCAGCGCCTGCATGGCTTTACGCACCGTAATACGCGACACACCGGCCAGCTGGCTCAGATCGCGCTCGCCGGGCAAAATATTACCGTGCGCGAGCACACCGCTGCGCACCGCGTTCTTGACCGTTTCGGCAAATTTCAGATACAGCGGCGTGTTGTCCGGTGCGGCAATTCGTTCCTTGAGTTGAGCAATTAACCGGGTATGCGCTTGTTCCATCTCTGTTTTTCTCTGGCATGAGTTTCATGCCAGTATACGGCTTACCACCATGCATGAAAATGGTGAACCGGACCAATACCGTGACCCACTTCCAGAGAATCGGCTTTTGCCAGCGCGCCCGAGAGCCAGACCTTCGCCTCCTGCACCGTATCCGCCCATGTGGCGTGACGAGGACGCAGCGCCGCCAGCGCCGCCGAGAGCGTACAGCCCGTGCCGTGGGTGTTTTTGGTCTGGACGCGTGGCGCGGTGAAACGTTGCGTGCCATCGTGGGTGAAAAGCCAGTCCGGGCTTTCTGCATCATCAAGATGGCCGCCTTTCATCAGCACCGCGCGACACCCCATCGCCAGCAGCGCATTCCCCTGCTCTTTCATCTCACGTTCGTTTTGCGCGTGTGGCGCATCCAGCAGCGCGGCGGCTTCAGGCAGGTTTGGCGTGATCAGCGCAACCTGCGGCAGCAGCTTTTTACGCAGAGTGTCGACAGCCGAGGCGGAGAGCAGCGGATCGCCGCTTTTGGCCAGCATCACGGTATCAAGCACCACGTTTTTTATCTGGTAGTGTTTGAGACGTTCAGCGACCGCTTCAACAATGTCCGCCTCTGCCAGCATGCCGATCTTGGTGGTGTCGATACGTACGTCGCTGAATACCGAATCCAGCTGCGCGGCGACAAAATCCGGGTCAATGCGATACACCGACTGTACGCCGCGCGTGTTTTGCGCAACCAGCGCGGTGATAACCGAGCACCCGTATGCGCCGAGCGCAGAGAAGGTTTTCAGGTCTGCCTGGATCCCCGCTCCGCCGCTTGGATCGGTTCCCGCAATAGTCAGGGCATTAATGCGTGTCATACCTGTTCCTTCAGCGCGTAAAGCGCGTCCAGAAACGCGGAGACAAAGCTGCCGGGCCCCCGGCTTTGAGTCAGGGCAACTGACCCTGCGCGCTTCATAAAGCCGCAGGCTGCCGCCGCGTTATCAAGCCTGTCGCCAGGCAGCGAGCAGCAGGCGGCGACGACCGCCGAGAGCGCACAGCCAGTTCCTACCACGCGGGTCATCAGCGGGTCGCCCCCCGCGACCGTACGGGTTCGCTGGCCGTCGGTGATGTGATCCACTTCCCCTGTGACGACTACAACGGCGTGGGCCTGGCGGGCAAGCGCCTGCGCAGCGGTCAACGCGCTCGCTGCCGTATCGGTGGAATCGACCCCACGTCCGCCCGCACTCATTCCGGCAAGGGCGAGGATTTCGGAGGCGTTGCCACGAATGGCCGCAGGTTTAAGGGATAATATTTGCTGGCAAAAACGGGTGCGGAACGCCAGCGCGCCAACCGCGACGGGGTCCAGAACCCAGGGTGTGCCCGCGGCTACCGCGCTCTCAATAGCCCGACGCATCGACTGGGCGCGCGGCGCGGTGAGCGTGCCAACGTTGACGAGCAGGGCATCGGCAAGCGCGGCAAACTGTTCCGCTTCCTCGGCTTCGATCACCATTGCCGGGGAAGCACCGAGCGCGAGCAGAACGTTGGCGGTGAAGGTCTGCACGACATCGTTGGTCATACAGTGCGTGAGCGGGGAACGGGTTCGGAATTGATGTAAAACGTGTGAGTCGAGCAGGTCAGGCTGCATGGTTTCGCTCCTACCGTGCGGAAAGAAGCGATGACCGGGTAGGCATCTGACTTCCCTACGCTGGCATTATCCAGATCAGGTAATACGGGTATTTCTCAGCCTTCGCAAGGAAGGGCACCCCGAGTCAAATCATTTATAAAACAAAAGTTTAAACAATACTTTGTTATTTAGTGTACCCGTGGTTGAGCCTGCTGACAACCATTTTCCCTTTATCTCACTGCCTCAGAAGGTACAGACGGGTTCAGGTTACACAAAAAATGAGAAATTCTATTGTTCATTTTCCGGTATTATTTGTACTGAATAAATAACTAACATTGAATTCACATTAAAAATATCTTTATTTAATGTCTACATTGAAAATCTTACGGAAGAATATCTTGCCCTTTATTTAAATACACCCACTCGATAATGTTTACTTTCAGCTTTAAAGGTTGTGATTTTCATTTGAAAAACCCCGTGTAAACCTTAATTTCCATCACTTAAATAAAAACCGCATAAGTGTTAAAATAAAATCTCATAAAAATCATAAGGTTAAATTAAGACAGTTCGCAAGCGCATCACAACAAATTGATTTTAAAGAAGAAACAATGCAAGAGCATTATTTCTCATCATTCTTATCATTAATAAGAAACATGATCAAAATCAATATTTCTCGCCGCGAAATATCTATAGTTTCGCTCCGTTACCAACATAAATATTAAATACAACTATAAAATTCGACACACTTAAACTTACCCATTCAGCTCTGCTTAAACAAACGTTAGCAATATCGCTAGCGTATATTTTATCTGCCAAACACTGTGAGTCATTTCAAATGAAACCTGTTAGACAAACCGTCATCGCTGTCGCTATTATCGGTGCTCTTTTTGCTGGTACAATGAACGTAGCTAAAGCTGCTGATGTAAATGTAACTCTTAACGATAATGTTACCAATTCAGGTACTTTTATTCAGGTTCAAGGGACTAACAACACCGCATATAACCTTGATAACATCAAGGCTAGCAACACTCAACAAGACGGACAAATCTATAATCTGCAAGGGGATGTTGAGAAGGCAAACATTGCTATCAATAATGCGCAAGATACTGCTAACACTGCTGTAAATAAAGCTGATGCTGCTCAAGCTGGTGTTAATGCTAATGCACAATTTAACTCTACTTTGAATCAGAAAGTAGATGACAACAAAGCTGATCAGATCTCCACCGACAACAAACAAAATATTTTGATTAATGACATTAAAAACAAAGCAGACACTGCTTTACAGGGTGTTGTTAACAATGGTTCCGATATTAAATCATTGCAAGATGAAAGCGCGTTACAAGGTTCTGTATTGATTAACCATGATCAACGGATCACCGCTTTAGAGAACCAAACACCACCTAAAGACGGTGTTAATGGTAAAGATGGTGTTGACGGTAAAGACGGGGCAACGGGTGCTACAGGCGCTGCAGGTGCAACTGGTGCGCAAGGTTTAAAAGGTGATACAGGCGCACAAGGAATAGCTGGGAAAGATGGTGCTCCAGGTGTTAAGGGTGAGAAAGGAGATAAAGGAGATTCCATCAAAGGTGATAAGGGCGACACTGGCGCTAAAGGTGATAAAGGGGATGCAGGTAAAGCTGGCTCTAACGGAATCACAACTACCATCACTAAGAAAGAAGTTGATACTAAAACTATCAATCTGGTTAAGTCACTCAATACCCAAACTACAGCACAAGCTAAAGATCTGAAAGCTGCTCAACAAGTGTTCGCACAAGCGCAAGCTAACACTAACTCTCAATTCAAGAGCCTGAAAGATGAAGTTGATAGCAATAAGAAAGAAGCCCGTTCAGGTGCTGCTAGCGCTGTAGCTATCGCCTCTATGCCTCAAGTAGAGAAAGAACAGGCTGTCATGTTCTCTGCTGGTGTAGGTAGCTTTAAAGACGAGCAAGCTGTTAGTGTGGGTGCATCCTTCCACGTTGGTAGCAACACCATCGTTAAAGCTGGCGTAAGCGATTCTACAAATAATGATCTTGCTATGGGCGCAGGCATCGGGATTGGCTTTTAAGAAAAACACGTAACTCGACTACATTCATAATAGAGGAAGCTTTTCAGGGCGACAGTACTTCGCTGATGGAAAGTATGATGATGGCCAATAACATGCTCAAACACATTTTTATTTCAGCTGCCCTGTATCTATTGCTTATTTCGGTCGGGGTCTGGATCGGCATTATGTACGTTTCTTATTATTTGTGTCGTTTTTAAGGTGATAAAATGAAAAAATCAATGATGCTAGTGTTAAGCGCTGCCGTACTTGCTGGGTGTATTTCGCCTGCACACGCCATTAGCGCACACTATCGTGCTCAGTTAGAGCGCTCGGGATGCACGCAAATTAGCGCTGGCGATGGATCTTGCGATATCAGCAAAACCAAAGCGGAAAACGCGGCACAACACGAACCAACGGCATCCGTTCACGATCCCCTTCGCGAAGCCTCGTTCTCGTCGGATACGGTTAACGCTACCCTTTCTAACGGCTTTTTTAGCGCTACCGTGAACGGCAAAAAAGCCAGCGTTAAACGTCTGAATGCGAATTTTTATGAGATCCATGGTAACGGTTTTGTGATATCGATAAGTCTGGATGAAAACGGTATTACGGACGCGTCATGGAATAAAACAAAGGGACGTGAACACGGCGTTTTACGCGTTACCCAAAAATAAACAGTCTAAGGAGGCTCTCCGCCTCCTTTTAGCCTGCCAGGCGCACAATTTGCCACACTCTTTCATCTGATTTTACAATGCTGACAATCCATATATAACCCACTGTTTTTATTGAGAATAAACTGCATATTTTTGCCGGAAAATGAGGTTATCCCCTCCCCTGTACCCTGTGTCACAAAACAGTAAACAAATTAACCATTGAGCCCGGTGACAAAAGGCTCTATATTGGCGGCGTTTTTTTCAGGCCCCATCTGTTTTTTAACTTTTTATTCAATCGTTGCTCATAACGAAGCGGCGGTTGTAGGAGTGATATGATGACGGATAAAGTCCGTATTGACACCGTAGATGCCCACAAAAGCAACGAAACCTATCTGGCCCGTCAGGCCGAGTTTGAATCTAACGTCAGGAGTTATCCGCGCAAACTGCCTTTAGCGATCACGAAAGCAGAAGGCGTGTGGATCACCGATGCAGATAATAAAGAATACCTTGACTGTTTAGCAGGCGCAGGCACCCTCGCGCTTGGCCACAATCATCCTGATGTGCTGAAAAGCATCCAAAATGTCATTACCAGCGGCTTGCCGTTACATACCCTGGATCTGACTACGCCGTTGAAAGACGCGTTTTCAGAATACCTACTCTCTCTGTTGCCTGGTCAGGGCAAAGAGTACTGTCTGCAATTCACTGGCCCGTCCGGGGCTGACGCCGTTGAAGCGGCGCTGAAGCTGGCGAAAAAAGTAACCGGTCGCAGCGGTATCATCAGTTTCTCTGGTGGTTACCACGGTATGACCCACGGTGCACTGTCCGTCACCGGTAACCTGTCTCCGAAAGAAGCGGTTGACGGTATGATGCCAGAAGTCCAGTTCATGCCTTACCCACACGAGTACCGCTGCCCACTGGGTATCGGTGGTGAAGCGGGCGTGAAGGCGCTGACCTACTACTTCGATAACCTGATCAACGACGTTGAAAGCGGCGTGCGTAAACCTGCCGCGGTGATCCTTGAAGCTGTTCAGGGCGAAGGCGGCGTGAACCCGGCTCCGGCTGAGTGGTTGCAGCGCATCCGTAAAGTGACTCAGGAACACGGCATTCTGCTGATCCTCGACGAAGTTCAGGCTGGCTTTGCCCGTACCGGTAAATTCTTTGCCTTCGAACACGCAGGCATTGAGCCTGACATCATCGTGATGTCCAAAGCAGTTGGCGGCGGTCTGCCACTGGCTGTGCTCGGTATCAAGAAGCAGTTCGATGCGTGGGCGCCTGGTCACCACACCGGTACCTTCCGCGGCAACCAGCTGGCGATGGCAACCGGTCTGACGACGCTGAAGATCCTGAAAGACCAGAATATCGCGGGCAAAGTTGCCGCACAGGGCGAATGGCTGAAAGGCCAGCTGAAAGAGATGGCGAAACGCTATCCGGTGATCGGCCACGTTCGCGGTCTGGGCATGATGATCGGTATTGAAATCGTTAAGCCACATGAAGCCGCCGACCACATGGGTTGCTTCCCGGGCGATGGCGAGCTGTCTGCACTGATCCAGAAGAAGTGCTTCGAAGCAGGCCTGATTCTGGAGCGTGGCGGCCGTAACGGTATCGTTCTGCGTCTGCTGCCGTCACTGCTGATCAGCGATGACGAGCTGAAAGTCTTCCTGGATAAATTCGAGCAGGCACTGCTTGCTGCGGGCGTTCGCCCGGCGTAACCGGAGTTGTTGATTACGATGTCTGATTCAAACCCAATTTTGTTCTCCTCTGCCCAGAGCATTGAAGCTTACCAGCAGGCGATTGAACAAAGCACTCAGGCTGTGATGCAGTGGCTGAAACAGCCTGAGATGTACCAGGGCAAAACGGTCGCGGAGCTGCGCGACCGTATTAAGCTGGATTTCAACCCGAAAGGGCTGGGCAACGAAGCGGCGATTGAACGCGCCGTGGAGTTCTTCCTGAAAGACAGTTTGTCCGTTCATCACCCGCAGTGCGTGGCGCACCTGCACTGCCCAAGCCTGGTCGTAAGCCAGGCGGCGGAAGTGCTGATTAACGCCACCAACCAGAGTATGGACTCCTGGGATCAAAGCCCGTCCGCAACCATTATTGAGATCAAGCTGATCGAATGGCTGCGTACCCGCGTGGGTTATCAGGCTGGCGACGCAGGCGTCTTCACCAGCGGCGGCACCCAGAGTAACCTGATGGGCCTGATGCTGGCGCGTGATGCGTTCTTCGCGCGTCAGGGCCACTCGGTACAGCAGGACGGTCTGGTGGGCGATCTGCGCAAAATTCGCGTGCTGTGCTCTGAAAACGCCCACTTCTCCGTGCAGAAAAACATGGCGCTGATGGGCCTGGGCTACCAGTCCGTGGTGCAGGTGAAAACTGATGAATTCTCCCGCATGGATCTCACCGATCTGGCGGCGAAAATCGAACAGTGCAACGCGAACGGCGAACAGATTCTGGCGATTGTGGCCACGGCCGGCACGACGGATGCGGGTGCTATCGATCCGCTGCGTGCCATTGCCGAGCTGGCTGCGAAACAGAATATCTGGGTACACGTTGATGCGGCCTGGGGCGGCGCGCTGCTGATGTCTGAGCAGTATCGTCACTACCTGGACGGCATCGAGCTGGTGGACTCCGTAACGCTGGACTTCCACAAGCAGTTCTTCCAGACCATCAGCTGCGGTGCCTTCTTGCTGAAAGAAGCACGTCATTATGAGCTGATGCGCTATCAGGCGGCTTACCTGAACTCTGAGTTCGATGAAGAAGCGGGCGTGCCTAACCTGGTTTCCAAATCTCTGCAAACCACCCGTCGTTTCGACGCGCTGAAACTGTGGATGAGCCTGGAAGCGCTGGGTCAGGAGCAATACGCGGCAATTATCGATCACGGCGTGACGCTGGCACAGCAGGTTGCGGCTTACGTAAAAGAGCAGTCTGCTCTGGAACTGGTTATGCAACCCCAGCTGGCAAGCGTGCTGTTCCGCTTCCGTCCGCAGACCCAGATGGCTGACGCCGATATCGCCCTGCTGAACCAGAAAATTGGCGATGCACTGCTGGAATCCGGCCGCGCAAACGTCGGGGTGACCGAGCATAACGGCGTCACCTGCCTGAAGCTGACCCTGCTGAACCCAACCGTGACGCTGGAGGACGTTAAAGTCCTGCTGTCTCTGGTTGAGCATACCGCGCAGGAAGTGATGGCGAAGTAATGCTTTTCCCTCTCCCATCCGGGAGAGGGTTTATTTTCCCGTCCTGACGCCCCTATCCTTTTTTCCTCGAAGCATAACCGTAGTCATACTGGCTGTACCCCGAGCTGTAAAACAGCGCTGCGGATTTAACAATATCGTTGAGGATTGTGCCGCTGACCTTCACGCCAACGTGCTGTAGACGTTTAACGGTATTCTCCATCTCTTTCACGCTGGTTTTATCGTAACGGGCAACCATTAGCGTTGTTCCGGCTGCTCTGGCAACCAGCGCGGCATCATTGACGGCAAGAACTGGGGGTGTATCGATGATGACAATGTCATAGTGCTCGTTAACCCAGGACATGATGTCAATGAACCGTTCGCTTAACAGCATTTCTAACGGACGCAGGGGTTCCGGGCCGCAGGTGATGACGTCAATTCCCCCTTTTTCAGCATGCTGAATGACCTCCCCAAAGTCGCGCTTCCCCTCCAGCAGGCAGGATAATCCGTGGCGGTTCTCCAGGCCAAAAATATTATGCACATAACCCTGGCGCATATCCGCATCTATAAACAGCGCACGCTGACCGCTCTGCCCGGCAATGGCCGCCAGGTTCGTCGCCACCAGCGTTTTTCCGCAGTCCTGCGTGGGGCCAGAAATCATCACAATGCGATTCTCAGCCTCCATCATGGTGAAATGCAGACTGGTTCGCAGCCCGCGTACCGCTTCAACAAACATATCAGCAGGTCGATCGACTGGCAGGAAAGGTACATCCGAGGTTTTGTGTGTCCAGCGACGAGAAAACGGATTTTTTCTGCGCAAATGCGTTTTACTCCACAGCCACTGTGAACGTGGTAACGTCGCCAGAACCGGCATCCCCTGCGCTTCCAGCTGTTCGGAAAGCGTGATCCCACGTTTGAACGCCTGGCGTACCAGTACGGTCCCCATTGAAAGGATGAGCCCGAACAGCACGCCAAGCGCAATGATTAGCGCTTTTCGCGGTTTTATCGGATCCGGGAGTGTAACCGCCTCATCAATGATCCTCACGTTCCCGACAGCGCTGGAGCGGGAAATATTCAGCTCCTGCTGACGCGTCAAAAGCTGTAAATAAATCGTGCGGCCCGACTCAACATCGCGGCTCAGGCGTAAAATCTCCTGCTGCGTGGAGGGCATTGAGGACACACGGTTATTAAGACGATCCCGTTCCCGCACAAGGGTTTGTCTTTTTTCATGCAATGCACGGTAGGTAGGGTGACTCTTTTTAAAGAGCTGGGAAATTTCTGCCTCCCGGAACGTCAGCTCATTTAGCTGATTCTCAACGTTCACAACCTGATCCAGGACGGATTTTGCCTCTAAAGACAGATCCACAGAGTCGCGCTGCGCCCGGTAGGCATTCAGCCGCGCTTCAGCCTGATCCAGGTCCGCTCTGATTTTCGGTAACTGCTCCTGTAAAAAATCCAGACTACGCGAATCCTGAGCCTCCTGGCGCGCGATATTTTGCTGAAGATAATTTTCAGCAATCGCATTCAGCACCCGGGCGATTTTGTCAGGATCTTCACCCGTCAGGGTTAAGGTCACAATACCGCTCTGTTTCTCCGATTCCACGACCGTCAGACGCTTCTTCAGTGCATTGATCGTCTCCAGGCGCGTCAACGACTTAAGCGAAAACTGTGTGCCTGGCGTCGCCTCAATCGAGGTCACCCGCAGCACGATCCCTTGCGTAACCAGCGTTTTACCCACCTGGCCGTCTGCCTCAATGTTTTCGCCCGTCAGGTGATACCTTCCCGCTTCCTGTACGGTCAGCGTGAGTTCTTGCGCTTTGCCCTCCACCTGCGGGATCTGGAGTTCGCCTAACGTTATGTTGCCCTGCCCACGCCCTTGCAGACGCTGCCAGAGACGCCCCACCACAGGCAAAACGCGCTGCTTTGCCTGATACGTCAGATCTAATTTGTCGACGGTCTCGCCGAGGATCATGCGAGATTTCAACAGTAAAATTTCAGGGGCAACATCCGGCGAAATATCGGTGCCCAGCTGGCTCAAGCCTTTGAGCAGGCCGTTATCCTGTTTGCTTTCTATTTGCACCATAGCATCCGCCTGATAAACAGGTGGCGTAACCCAGGCATAGAGGCCCGCGCATAGAGTGAAAAGGAAAGTCACGCACAATATCATCGTGCGGTGGTCGATCATTTCGCCGAGCAAACGAACGAGATCGATTTCATTTTGTTCGGGTGCCCCTGCACCATAACTGTCTGTTGTGTAAGACGACATTAATGCTTTATTCCTTTCTGTCCTAAACGACGTGCCCATTCCTGGCTGGCTTTACCCAATAGCCCGAACACATATTCAAACGCTTCACGGCTTTTACGATAGGGGTCTGGGATATCCTGCGGCTCCAACCACTGCCCAAAAAGCAGCGACTTCCCCCTGTTTTCCGGTGCCATGGCTGCAATGAAGCGAAGATGTTCCGGCTCCATAACCAGGATGAGATCGGATCCCTGCATCAGCCTGCGTGTCAGCCTGCGCGCCACATGACCGTCGAGGGAGATCCCATGCCGCCAGGCCACGTCCTGGGCGCACTCATCCGCCGGATACCCCTCAAGGCCGAGTATTCCCGCCGAGGTGATGTGTCTGTCGGGCAAGTGCTGGCGCAAAAGCCGTTCTCCAATCGGAGAACGGCAGACATTTCCGGTACATACCACGAGTATTGATTCGAACATTATTGCGGCCACGATCTGATATAACGAACCGTTTCGGTGAGGTCATGCACCCCGCTGATTGTCGGAACAAGCTGTGTTATTACGCGATTCCAGCGGGAGAGTGGAGCAGTGGTGACATAGACAATGTCGTAAGGCTCAAGCTGAAACTCGGTGCCCAGCACCATGGCTGAAGCGTCTTTTGCATTCAGTTGATAGATATTCGCAATTTTCCCGGACTCGCGTACCGAGCGGATAACAAAAATACCCGTCGCATCAGCCATATTCTGGTCCAGGCCACCGGCATTGCCGAGCGCTTCGGCCAACGTCATGCCGCTGCGATCCATCTTCAGCGTGCTCTGTTTAACAACTTCGCCCATCACGAATACTTTCAGCGCATCGTTGCGGGGAATAAACAAGATGTCGCCAGGGTTGAGCAGCTTATTCTGGGTTAAATCGCCATGCTGCATCAGGGCATACAGGGAAATTCGGGAATCCTGACCGTTGTGAGTCAGCACCACGTTCCGCCAGTCCGCATCAGCAGTAAGCCCACCTGCGGCATTAACGGCATCCGTAACCGTCAGCGGAATGTTGGTGATGGCCTGCTGGCCAGATTTCGCCACTTCTCCCGTAACGTAGGCTTTTTGCGAACGGAAAGCGGCAACGCTGACGTCGACCTGGGGGCTTTCAATGACGTTATCCAGCCGCGCGGTGATCTCCTCGCGCACTCTGGAAACCGTTTTTCCCGCCACGTGCAGTTTACCCACGTAAGGATAAAAGAGCGTGCCATCGGCATTGACCCAGTTTCCCGTATCGCTTGCGCTGCGATACTGTCCCGCGGGCGTAGTCAGCTCCGGGTGATCCCAGACGGTGACCGTCAGGATGTCACCGATTCCAATACGGTATTCCCAGTTTTTGACCTGCTCATCAAGATTAGGATTTGCCTGAGATTTAGCTGCTGCGGGACGTAGTTTCTCAATTAATCCGGGCGTAAGTGGATAAATTTCGATTTGTTTATCTAAACTATTATTGAGATCAGCCGGCGCAATTATTTTTTTGCCTGCGGAACTTAACGTTTGGCCAGGAGAAATTACGCACCCCGCCAACTGACTTATTGCTAAGAATATTACAGATAATGCTGTTGTGTTTTTCATTTATATATACTTATCATCCCTGCTCGTAGCGAACGCCCGACGGGGCGCAGCCCTGCGCTAACCCACGCTTGAAATAAGTTTCTTTTCAAGGGAATACTAAAACGTAATCTAAAAGTGAAGACACGAATTGCCCGATCTGTGACGGGCAATTAATTAAAATATAATCTTCCTGAAAATCTTAAAGCCTGTGGCAAAAAAAAGCACGATCTACAGTTTATAAAATTACGGCAACAATGTATTTTCAGAATTAATTCAGCAAAACGATAGTTACAATGAATTATTCCCGTCAGCACGCATTCATATCAAAAATACTCACAACCGCTGGCACTACACAAAACCGTTCACTTTTGTTACATTTTTTTTCAAACACACCCTGTTTTGATACTTAAAATGGGCTGTCTGCCGCACTGTCCCCCGCAGACAAGCGTATCCGTAACGATATCACTGGAGAAAAAATGGCTAAGCGTAAATTGGTGCTTCTGGGTGTATTACTGTCTCTGGCGGGCTCCGCATTCGCAGCCCCGCAAACGGCCGCCGCGCCTTCCGGCATTAAGGCTTATGAAGAGCAGGAGTTCATCGCCGACTTCACCAAATTTAAGATTGGCGATACCGCGCCCGCGCAGTATCAGACGCCAGAGTACACCATCAAACAGTACCAGCTACGTAACCTTCCCGCGCCCGATGCCGGTACGCACTGGACCTACATGGGTGAAAATTATGTTCTGATTGGCGATGCTGATGGCAAAATCTACAAAGCCTATAACGGAGATATTTTCTATCACCGCTGATACGATGATCCGGCCCTGGCAGGAGGACGACCGGCCATTTCTGCGCACGCTGTACCTGCATGCACGACGCGTGGCCTGGCCATGGCTGGACAATTCTGAATGGCAGCTTGAGGATTTTGACGCCGCAACGCGTGACGAGCAGATCTGGGTTGCGATTCACGACGGTCACCGGGTAGGGTTTGCCTCCGTCTGGGAAAATGATAACTTTTTGCACAATCTGTTTGTCGACCCGCAGTATCAGCGTCTGGGAGTTGGCCGTTTGTTACTGGAACAAGTACAGAGGACGTTTACCAGTACAGGCGCCCTGAAGTGTCTGGTGAAGAATGAGCGAGCGGTTGCGTTTTACCAGCGCCACGGCTGGCACATTGAGGCGACGGGGGATTCTCCGGAAGGAGAGTATTATTTGATGCACTATCGGCTTGGGTAAAGTCAGGTGGCGCTACGCTTACCTGACCTACAAAATCGAGGTAGGCCGGGTAAGGCGAAGCCGCCACCCGGCACTAACGCGCAGAGGCGTTACACCGCGCGGAAGGCGATCTCACTCGGGATCACGTCCCCCTGCCAGTACAGTTGCGCCGCAACGCGCCCCGCCAGCTGACGATAGATTTCCGTGAATTCGCTATCAGGACGGCTGACCACCGTCGGCTTACCGCTATCCAGATCTTCGCGCAGTGTGATATGCAACGGCAGTTGCCCCAGCAGCTGGGTGTGATATTGCGCCGCCAGCTTCTCCGCACCGCCGGTACCGAAGATCGGCTCATGGTGTCCACAGTTGCTGCAAATGTGCATGCTCATGTTTTCGACGATGCCGAGTACCGGCACCTCCACCTTCTCGAACATCACGATGCCTTTTTTGGCGTCGATCAGCGCGATATCCTGCGGCGTGGTGACCACGACGGCGCCGGTGACCGGAATGTTCTGCGCCAGCGTCAGCTGGATATCACCGGTGCCCGGCGGCATGTCCAGCACCAGATAATCGAGGTCAGGCCACATTGTCTCCTGCAACATTTGCAGCAACGCTTTGCTGGCCATCGGGCCGCGCCAGACCATTGCGTTATCGTCCGTGACCAGGTAACCAATGGAGTTGGTCGCCAGACCGTGCGCCACGATCGGCGCCATGTGGGTACCGTCCGGCGAAGTTGGACGCTGGTTTTCAGCACCCAGCATGTTCGGAATGGACGGGCCATAAATATCAGCATCCAGAATGCCGACTTTCGCCCCTTCTGCCGCCAGAGCAAGCGCCAGGTTCACGGCGGTCGACGATTTACCCACCCCACCCTTGCCAGAACTGACGGCGATGATGTTCTTCACGCCGTTAACGCCCGGCTGATTTTTCACGCGCTTGAGCGTGGCGATGCTGTGGCTTAGCTTCCAGTCAATTGCTTTTGCGCCAGTAATGCGCAGCAGCTCAGAGCTGGTTTGCTCTTTCAGGGCATCAAAGGCGCTGGTCCAGACGAACGGCATCTGCAGCTCAATGTGCAGCGTATCGTCCAGCCATGCGACATGATGAAGCGCTTTCAGCGTCGTGAGATTGTGCTTCAGGGTTGGATGCTGAAAATTAGCCAGCGTCCCGGCGACCATTGCTCGTAAGGCTTCCGGTGATTTGGCCTGGGATTGAGAACTCATCCCGACTCCTTTGTTCTTGTGAATAAGACCTTAGATGAACAAGTTTACCTGAAAGGCCGTGGTTTGTGCTTACTTAATAATGCCCCTTTTGGTAATATCGAAAACCCTTTTTACAGTTAAAAGAAGTAATGCCTACTATGACTCAAGTCGCGAAAAAAATTCTGGTAACGTGCGCCCTGCCGTACGCCAACGGCTCAATCCACCTCGGCCACATGCTGGAGCATATCCAGGCTGATGTCTGGGTCCGTTACCAGCGAATGCGCGGCCACGAGGTGAATTTCATCTGTGCGGACGATGCCCACGGCACCCCAATCATGCTGAAAGCGCAGCAGCTGGGAATTTCCCCGGAACAGATGATCGCCGAAATGAGTCAGGAGCATCAGACCGATTTTGCTGGCTTTGACATCAGCTATGACAACTATCACTCCACGCACAGCGACGAGAACCGCGAGCTGTCAGAGCTGATCTACACCCGTCTGAAAGAGAATGGTTTCATTAAAAACCGCACCATCTCTCAGCTGTACGATCCGGAAAAAGGCATGTTCCTGCCGGACCGTTTCGTCAAAGGCACCTGTCCGAAATGTAAATCCCCGGACCAGTACGGCGATAACTGCGAAGTGTGTGGCGCGACCTACAGCCCGACCGAGCTTATCGAGCCGAAATCCGTGGTTTCCGGCGCCACGCCGGTGATGCGTGACTCCGAGCACTTCTTCTTCGACCTGCCGTCGTTCAGCGAAATGCTGCAGGCGTGGACCCGCAGCGGCGCGCTGCAGGAGCAGGTGGCGAACAAGATGCAGGAGTGGTTTGAATCCGGTCTGCAGCAGTGGGATATCTCCCGCGATGCGCCATACTTCGGCTTCGAAATCCCGAACGCGCCGGGCAAATATTTCTACGTCTGGCTGGATGCGCCAATCGGCTACATGGGCTCCTTCAAGAACCTGTGTGACAAGCGCGGCGATACCCTAAGCTTCGACGAGTACTGGAAGAAAGATTCCACCGCCGAGCTGTACCACTTCATCGGCAAAGACATCGTTTACTTCCACAGCCTGTTCTGGCCAGCGATGCTTGAAGGCAGCAATTTCCGCAAGCCGACTAACCTGTTCGTACACGGCTACGTAACGGTCAACGGTGCGAAGATGTCCAAATCTCGCGGGACGTTTATTAAGGCCAGCACCTGGCTGAACCACTTCGATGCGGATAGCCTGCGCTACTACTACACCGCGAAGCTCTCTTCCCGCATCGACGATATCGACCTGAATCTGGAAGATTTCGTGCAACGCGTGAACGCGGACATCGTCAACAAGGTGGTGAACCTGGCGTCCCGTAACGCAGGTTTTATCGCTAAACGCTTTGACGGCGTGCTCTCTGCCGAACTGGCCGATCCTGAGCTGTATAAAACCTTCACCGACGCCGCCGCTGCGGTTGGCGAAGCCTGGGAAAGTCGTGAATTTGGTAAAGCCATTCGCGAAATCATGGCGCTGGCAGACGTGGCCAACCGATATGTCGACGAGCAGGCACCATGGGTGGTGGCGAAACAGGAAGGCCGCGACGCCGACTTGCAGGCGATCTGCACCATGGGTCTGAACATGTTCCGCGTGCTGATGACCTGGCTGAAGCCGGTTCTGCCGCAGCTGGCAGCCCGCGCGGAAGCATTCCTGAACACCGAACTGACCTGGGATGCCATCCAGCAGCCGCTGCTCGGCCACAAGGTGAACACCTTCAAGGCGCTGTATAACCGCATCGAGATGAAACAGGTTGACGCGCTGGTGGAAGCATCAAAAGAAGAGGTGAAAGCGGCTGCCGCGCCGGTGACCGGCCCGCTGGCGGACGATCCGATTCAGGAGACCATCACCTTTGATGATTTCGCCAAAGTCGACCTGCGCGTGGCGCTGATCGAAAACGCGGAGTTCGTGGAAGGTTCTGACAAACTGCTGCGTCTGACGCTGGATCTGGGCGGCGAGAAACGTAACGTCTTCTCCGGCATTCGTTCAGCGTACCCTGATCCGCAGGTGCTGATCGGTCGTCAGACCGTGATGGTGGCAAACCTGGCGCCGCGTAAAATGCGCTTCGGCATCTCTGAAGGGATGGTGATGGCCGCAGGCCCGGGCGGAAAAGACATCTTCCTGTTAAGCCCTGACGAAGGCGCGAAGCCGGGTCAGCAGGTGAAGTAATAAATAAGCCGGATGAGAATCCGGCTTTTTTTTGCCCGGCGGCGCTACGCTTGCACTGGCCTACGAGTTTTTAGGCCGGGTAAGGCGAGGCCGCCACCCGGCTAAAAATCACCCCTTCTGGTTATGCACCCGCTGCGTCAACCCACGCAGGAAATAACGCAGAAACTGATCCCCACACTCGCGGTAATTTTTATGATCCGGCGCGCGCATCATGGCGGTGATTTCCGGCATCGACACGCGAAATTTCTGCTCGGTCATGATCGCCAGAATGTCGTCAGTTTTCAGGGAGAACGCAATACGCAGCTTTTTCAGCACCGTGTTGTTATTCACCCGACGCTCCAGCGCCAGCTCAGGCGCAGATTCATCTTTGCCGCGCTTGTCGTAGATCAGGCCGTTCAGGAAGCCCGACAGAATGATGTCCGGGCAGCGAACAAAACCCTCTTCATCTTCTTTAGTCATCCAGGTGTCGAACCCGGCGGACGTGGATTCCATGTCGGAGAGCGCAAGAATGCGCACCATGTCATTATTGTTCGCTTTCAGGGTGTAGCGCAGGCTACGAAGAATATCGTTACTTAGCATAGAGCCTTCGAATGTCGATGATGCAATGGCGCGCAGTGTACCAGTTTTACAGCCCTATCGCCTCTTTCAAACTTTTCAGATAGCGACGACTGACGGGCACGGTTTGCCCTGCACGTAGCACCAGTTCGGCCTGGCCGTTATCTTCCAGGCGGATCTCCTTCAGGTGCGCCATGTTCACCAGATACTGTCGATGACAGCGAATCAGCGGCGTGCGGCTCTCCAGCGTGCGTAACGTAAGCTCGGTAAAGCCTTCGTTGCCTTCAGCGCTGGTGACGTATACCCCGCTCAGACGACTGCTGACAAAGGCAACGTCGTCCATTTGCAGGAGGTAAATCCGGCTGTGCCCGGTACAGGGGATAAACTTCAGGGGCTGCTGATGCTCCGGCAGCAGCGTCACGTCCTGCGCGGTACGCTCCTGGCGCAGACGGGTCAGGGTCTTTTCAAGGCGTTTCTCTTCAATCGGTTTCAGCAGATAATCAAACGCGTGCTCTTCAAACGCCTTTACCGCGTACTCATCAAAGGCCGTCAGAAAGACGATATAGGGGCGGTGCTCCGGGTCGAGCATGCCGACCATCTCCAGACCGCTGATGCGCGGCATCTGAATATCGAGGAACAGCACGTCCGGGCGCAGTTTATGCACAGCCCCGATGCCTTCAATGGCATTGGCGCATTCCCCCACGACCTCAATATCACTCTGCTCCTGCAACAGGACACGCAGGTTTTCCCGTGCTAACGGCTCATCATCAACAATCAGCACTCTTAACATGCGTTCTCCTCCAGCGGCAATCGTAAGGTAATTCGGGTATAGCGGTCTGGCTCACAGGCGACGGTGATACCGCAGTCATCACCAAAATGTGCGCGCAGGCGCTTATCCACCAGGCTCATGCCCAGACCGCCTGACGCGGAGGCTTCATACAGCCCCGCGTTATCTTCAATATCCAGCACCAGATGGTGGTTAAAACGGGAAGCGGAAATCATGATTTCTCCGGTTCCCAGCAGCTGCGACGTCCCGTGCTTAATGGCGTTCTCCACAATCGGTTGCAGGGTAAAGGCCGGAAGATGCTGATACGCCAGCTCATCCGGGACGGATAACGACACCTGTAATCGTGACTGGAAGCGCGCTTTTTCAATTTGCAGATAGGCGTTTACATGCTCAATCTCGTCCGCGAGGGTGACGATCTCCGAGGGACGCTTCAGGTTTTTGCGGAAAAATGTCGACAGAAATTGTACCAGCTGCGCGGCTTGATCGCTGTCGCGGCGGATCACCGCCTTCAGCGTGTTGAGCGCGTTAAACAGGAAATGCGGATTCACCTGAGCGTGCAGGAGCTTAATTTCTGACTGCGTCAGCAGCGCTTTTTGCCGTTCATACTGCCCCGCCAGGATTTGCGCCGAAAGCAGCTGGGCGATCCCCTCCCCCAGCGTGCGGTTGATGGAGCTGAACAGGCGATTTTTGGCTTCGTAAAGCTTAATGGTGCCCATGACGCGCTGGTTTTCGCCCCGCAGGGGAATGACCAGCGTAGAGCCAAGTTTGCACTGCGGATGCAGGGAACAGCGGTACGGCACTTCATTCCCGTCGGCATACACCACTTCACCCGTTTCAATAGCGCGCAAAGTGTAGGCCGAGGAGATCGGCTTACCTGGAAGATGGTGGTCGTCCCCGGTACCGGTAAACGCCAGCAACTTTTCGCGATCGGTAATCGCCACGGCCCCGATATCCAGCTCTTTATACAGCACCTGCGCCACCTTCATGCTGTTCTCCTCGTTGAATCCCTGCCGCAGGATCCCTTCCGTCGACGCCGCAACTTTTAAGGCGGTGGCAGAAAATGCCGAGGTGTATTTTTCGAACATGGCGCGTTTGTCGAGCAGAATGCGCATAAACAGCGCCGCACCAACGGTATTGGTGACCATCATCGGTGCGGCAATGCTGCTGACCAGATGTAACGCATCGTCAAACGGGCGCGCGATCAGCAGGATGATCGCCATCTGCGCCATTTCCGCCACGAAGGTGATCGCCCCGGCGGTAAGGGGACTGAACACTTTATCCGGCCGTCCGCGCTTAATCATATAGCTGTGGACGAGACCACCGAGCAGCCCTTCGACAATGGTGGAGATCATGCAGCTTAGTGCCGTCATACCGCCCATCGAATAGCGGTGCAGGCCGCCGGTTAACCCCACCAGACCGCCCACGACCGGGCCTCCGAGCAGCCCGCCCATTACCGCGCCAATGGCGCGCGTATTGGCGATGGAATCTTCAATATGGAGACCAAACCAGGTCCCCATAATGCAGAATATGGAAAATACGACGTAGCAGAGGAATTTGTGCGGCAGACGGACGGTGACCTGCATCAGCGGAATGAACAGGCGCGTTTTGCTCATCAACCAGGCGATGACAAGAAACACGCACATCTGCTGAAGCAACAGCAGCACCAGATTAAACTCGTACATACTCACAAACCGCACATTCTAAAAACGCGTAACATACACTGATGGCGGTTAACTTTCTTTGAAACGTGCCAAAAAAGCGATAAATCGTGTCCGTCATCACACCTTTTGCCGGAGATAACCTGTCTTTCGTATAATTTGTACAAAAAAGAATCAAATTTTCCTGGTTCCGCAAAGTGGGTCTACAGTTAAGCTGGGGACGCGCAAGCCTGGGGGCGAAAATGGCGCTTTACACGATAGGTGAAGTGGCACTCCTGTGTGATATCAATCCCGTTACGCTACGGGCGTGGCAGCGACGGTATGGATTGCTTAAGCCGCAAAGAACGGACGGCGGGCACCGCCTGTTTAACGATGCGGATATTGACCGGATACGCGAGATCAAAAGCTGGATCGACAATGGCGTACAGGTAGGCAAGGTGAAGTCGCTTCTGAGCCAGGACGATCCTGATACGCAGCATCTCTGGCGCGAGCAGCAGGAAACGCTGCTGAGGCTGTTGCAGACCGGCAATTTGCAGCGTCTGCGCGGCTGGATCAAAGAACAGGGTCGAGACTACCCCGCGCAAACCCTGATCACCCATCTTTTTATTCCCCTACGGCGTCGGCTTCAGTGTCAGCAAACCACCTTACAGGCACTGCTCAGTATGCTTGATGGCGTGCTGATTAACTATATTTCCGTCTGTCTTGCCTCAGCGCGGAATAAAAACAGCAAAGATGCGCTGGTGATCGGCTGGAACGTCCACGATACCACCCG
Organism: Enterobacter cloacae complex sp. IR5412; assembly: GCF_049237385.1. Lineage (NCBI taxonomy): Bacteria > Pseudomonadati > Pseudomonadota > Gammaproteobacteria > Enterobacterales > Enterobacteriaceae > Enterobacter > Enterobacter cloacae complex sp. IR5412. The sequence continues at coordinate 436,883 of NZ_JBMKHQ010000001.1, forward strand.
GCTGTGGCTCGAAGCCTGGATTGCCACCCAGCAGGGCTGGCGCGTTGACGTGCTTGCACACTCCCTGGCACAGCTCAGGCCGGAACTGTTTGAGGGGCAGACGCTGCTGGTCTGGTGTGGCGAAGTCCCCTCCGCTTCCCAGCAGCAGCTCCTGACGGAATGGCGCGAACATGGTTATCCCGTTTACTCGCTGGGGCCAAATGCGTTGTAACGGCATTTAATGGTTCATTAACAGCTGCGCTTCACCGTATAATTGTTCCGTTAACAACAGGAGCACATGATGAAGGCAACGAAACTGGCCGTAATTACCCTTTTTGCACTGATGGCCGTCAGCGGTATCGGTGGCGTTATGCTTGCAGGTTACTCGTTTATTGTTCGCGGCGGTGTTGGCTGAGGTATCCGGCCATGCGTTCAAACAGGCGATCCACCACAATCGCCGCCAGCGCAACCAGAACCGCCCCCTGAATAATATAAGCCGTGTTAAACCCGCTTAACCCAATAATGATTGGCGTCCCCAGCGTATTGACCCCGACCGTCGACGCGATGGTTGCCGTACCAATGTTGATGATCACGGACGTCCGCACACCGGCAATAATCACCGGTGCGGCCAGCGGCAGTTCAACCTTCAGTAGCCGCTGCCAGGCGCTCATCCCCATCCCTTCCGCTACGCTCAGCACCGATGCAGGCACCGCCGCAATCCCCGCCAGCGTCCCTTGCAGAATGGGCAACACGCCGTACAAAATCAGCGCAATGATGGCAGGCTCCTGCCCAAAACCGATCGCCGGCACGGCAATCGCCAGCACGGCCACCGGCGGGAAGGTCTGCCCCGTTGCGGCGATGGTCTCCACCAGCGGACGGAACTCCCTGCCCGCAGGCCGCGTCACCGCAATACCGGCGCCTGTGCCCAGCACGATGGCAATCACGCTTGACACCGCTACCAGCCAGAAGTGCGCCAGGGTGAGATTAACAAAGCTCTCCTGCTGGTACACCGGGCGCGGCAGCCCGGGAATAAGCGCATTAAACAGCGCCGCGCTGTGCGGCATCAGGTAGAGTAAGGCGATAAACAGCCCTGTCAGCCAGAGTAACGGATCACGGACCCACTTCACGCGTCACCTCCCCCGCCAGCAGATCGCGAAAATGGATTGTCCCGCATGGTGTCCCCTGCCCGTCCGCAACGGGTAACACCTCACACTGCCGGGCGACAAACGCCGAAAGGGCATCGCGCAGGCTCATCCCGTCATGCAGCGGTTCACCAACGATTTGCGCATCCTGCGGACGCAGATAGTCCCTGACGGTGCGCAGCGAGAGCAGCCTGACACCCAGCTCGCTGCGGCCAAAGAACTCACGCACAAAATCGTTTGCCGGCGACGTTAACAGCTCAAGCGGCGTACCCTGCTGGACGACTTCGCCGTGATCCATCAGTACCAGACGATCGGCCAGCCGCAGTGCTTCGTCGATATCATGCGTCACCAGCACGATGGTACGCCCGAGAATACGGTGGATGCGGCTCATCTCGGCCTGAAGTGCGCCGCGGGTGACCGGATCCAGCGCGCCGAAGGGCTCATCCATCAGCAGTACCTGCGGGTTAGCGGCCAGCGCGCGCGCCACCCCGACCCGCTGCTGTTGTCCGCCGGAAAGCTGGTGCGGGTAGCGGTCGCGAAGCGACGCGTCCAGGCCCAGCAACGCCATCAACTCGTCGACACGCTCATTGATCTTCCCCCGGGACCATTTTTCCAGCTGTGGCACGGTGGCAATGTTCTGCGCCACCGTCCAGTGGGGAAACAGGCCGATGGACTGAATGGCGTAGCCCATACGCCGCCGCAGCTCCAGCACCGGCAGGCTGCGGATCTCCTCTCCGGCAAAGCGAATCGTCCCGCTGTCGTGCTCCACCAGCCGATTGATCATCTTCAGCGTCGTCGATTTTCCCGACCCCGACGTCCCGATCAATACCGAGAACGCCCCCTCGGCAAAATGCAGATTGAGATGGCTTGCCGCCGGACGGCCCGCAAAGGTTTTACTCACATCATGAAATTCAATCATTGGCTCTTCTCCTGAGCAGCGCGAGCCACAGGGCAAACAGGGCATCCAGCACGACCGCCAGCGCAATCGTGGGCACAACGCCCAGCAACACCAGATCCAGCGCGCTGCTGAGCAGCCCCTGGAACACCAGCGCCCCAAAGCCGCCCGCCCCGATCAGCGCGGCAATCACCGCCATCCCCACGGTTTGCACCGTCACCACCCGCAGGCTGCGAACCAGCAGCGGAAGCGCAAGCGGCAGCTGTATTTTCCAGAAACACTGGCGCGCACTCATCCCCATCGCATGGGCGCTTTCCAGCACGTCGGGCGGAACCTGGCTTAACCCAGCCACCACGCCGCGCACCAGTGGCAGCAGCGCATACAACACAAGGGCAATCAGCGCCGGGGTCAGCCCGGTTCCGGCAATGCCTGCCGCGGCCAACGCAGGGAAGGATTTAACCAGACCGGCGAGGGGGGCAATCAGCAGGCCAAACAGGGCAACGGAGGGGATGGTCTGAATAACGTTGAGCACGGTAAAGACGGCACCCTGGCGGCTGGGATGTCGGTAGCACCACATGCCCAGCGGCACGCCCAGCAGCAGCGCCGGGACCAGCGTCCCGAACAGGATCGTCAGATGTTGCGCCAGCGCGTTGTCAAACACCTCCTGACGGTTGACGTACTCTTTTAACAGCGAGAGTTGATTCAGCTCGCCGCTGAAGAGGATCAGCAGGGGGATAACCCAGAATTGCGCGTTCAGCAGCCAGCGCCACACAGGTATCGGCGTCAGGCGGCGAATGGCATCGCTACAGGCCAGCAGGCAGAGTGCCAGCCACAGCCACAGGCCGCTGCCAATCGACGTGCGCGCCAGCGGGCTTTCAACCGAGGCCATCTGCGTTGCCGCCTGTCCTGCGCTCCAGAACAGTACGATAAACAGCGCTTCGCTGAGCAGAAGCGTCAGCCACAGCGCGTTTCGCCCCGGCCAGAAGGCTAAGACTACGGTACTCGCCAGCGCCGCGCCCAGCAGCAGCGGCGTAAATGCCCAGATCTGCCACAGCGCGCGCGGTTCGCCCGACACCAGACGGTTTGGCGCGACATTCACAAAAGGTAACGCGACCGCCGCGATGGCCACACAGGCCAACAGCAGCAGAACGCGGTTATGGCATTTTATTGGCACAGCCTTGTCCCGTTACTTCACAAGCCCTTGTTGTTTGAGGAAGTCGGCAGCCACTTTTTTGGCATCCAGCCCCTCTACGGCAATGCTGGCATTCAGCTGTTGCAGCGTTTTCGCATCCAGTTTTTCAAACACCGGTTTGAGCCAATCGTCGATATCCGGGTAGGCTTTCAGCACCGCCTCGCGCACGACCGGGGTTGGGGCGTAAATTGGCTGAACGCCTTTCGGGTCGGTCAGGGTTTGCAGACCAAGCGCCGCGACCGGGCCGTCGGTGCCGTAAGCCATCGCCGCGTTGACGCCGGAGGTTTTCTGCGCCGCCGCCTTAATGGTCACCGCCGTGTCGCCGCCCGCCAGAGAAAGTAGCTGTGCCTGATCGAGCTTGAAATCATAAGCTTTTTCAAACGCTGGCAGGGCATCAGCGCGCTCGATAAACTCTGCCGAGGCCGCGAGCTTAAACTCGCCCTTCTCTTTCAGGTAGCGGCTGAGATCGTCAAGCGAGGTGAGCTTGCCTTTCTCGGCGATATCTTTGCGCACCGCGATGGTCCAGGTGTTGTTGGCCGGTGCCGGTGTAAGCCAGACCAGCTTATTTTTTTCCGCGTCCAGCTTTTTGACTTTTTCGTACCCGGCTTTGGCATTTTTCCAGGCCGGATCGTTTTCATCCTTGAAGAAGAATGCCCCGTTGCCGGTGTATTCCGGGTAGATATCCAGCTCGCCGGAAGTGATTGCACCGCGCACGACAGGCGTGGTGCCAAGCTGCACTTTATTGACCGTTTTCACGCCGTGGCTTTCGAGTACCTGCAAAATGATATTGCCGAGCAACGCGCCCTCGGTATCAATTTTGGAACCCACCTTAACCGGCTCTGCGGCCTGTAACGGCAGGCTCAGCGCCGCCAGTAGCACCGCCGACCCTGTTATCCCCTTAATAATCGTCATTCTACTTTCCTCATTATTTTGTGGCCTTTTTCATAGGCTTGAGAGAAAAGCGTAGCTTAAAACAGTGAATTTAACCGTTTTTCGTACCAGATGAGAGGCATCCCCCGCCAGGCGGGGGATAGGGAGAAAGGTAAGATTATTGCAGTTCAAACTCGGCTTTGTTCACGCGGGCGGAATCCACGCCGATGAAGACGTTGAATTTGCCAGGCTCGGCATCGTATTTCATCTGCTGATTCCAGAACTTCAGCGCATTTACGTCAATCGGGAAGCTGACCGTTTTGGTTTCGCCCGGTTTCAGGTTGACCTTTTCGAAGCCGCGCAGCTGTTTCACCGGACGGCTCATGGAGGCCGTGACATCCTGAACGTACATCTGGATCACCGTCGCGCCTTCGCGTTTGCCGCTGTTGGTCACTTCCACGCTGGCGGTCACTTTGCCGTCACGCTTCAGGGTCGGCGCCGACATTTTCACGTCAGAGACCTTAAACGTGGTGTAGCTCAGGCCATAGCCAAACGGATAGAGCGGGCCGTTAGCCTCGTCGAAGTAACGGGACGTGTACTTGTTCGGCTTGTCGGCGTTGTACGGACGACCGGTGTTCAGGTGGCTGTAGTAAACCGGGATCTGCCCGACGGAGCGCGGGAAGGACATCGGCAGCTTGCCGGACGGGTTGTAATCGCCAAACAGCACGTCGGCAATGGCGTTACCGCCTTCGGTACCGGCGAACCAGGTTTCCAGAATGGCGTCAGCCTGCTGGTCTTCTTTCACCAGCGCCAGCGGACGCCCGTTCATCAGCACCAGCACCAGCGGCTTGCCGGTGGCTTTCAGGGCCGCGATCAGGTCACGCTGGCTTTGCGGGATCGTGATGTCGGTCCGGCTGGAGGCTTCGTGCGCCATCCCCTGCGCTTCACCCACCACGGCGACCACCACGTCGGACTGCTTCGCGGCGTTAACCGCTTCGTCGATCATCTCTTTCGGCGTGCGTGGATCCACCTTCACCGCTTCCTCGTACTGGTTGAGGAAGGTCACGATGTCTTTATCGTCGGTGACGTTTGCGCCTTTGGCGTAAACCACTTTTGCATTATCACCCACGGCGCTCTTAATGCCTGTCAGCACGGTAACGGACTGATCCGCCACGCCTGCGGCGGACCAGCTGCCCATGACGTCACGCTTGCTGTCGGCCAGCGGACCGACCACGGCAATGGTGCCGGATTTTTTCAGCGGCAGCGTGTCGAGACGGTTTTTCAGCAGTACCAGGCTTTCGCGCGCCACTTCGCGGGCTTCTTTGCGGTGCAGGCGGCTTTCAGCATTGGTGTCTGCCGGGTCAGACTCCTTCGGCCCCAGATGGCTGTAAGGATCGTTAAACAGCCCCATGTCATATTTCACGTTCAGCACGTGGCGAGCGGCATCGTCCAGCTCCGCCATCGTCACCTTGCCGCTCTTCACCAGCCCCGGCAGGTATTTGCTGTAGTATTCGTCGCTCATGCTCATGTTGATGCCGGACTTGAGCGCCACGCGTACCGCATCTTCCGGGTCAGACGCTGTGCCGTGCTTGATCAGCTCTTTAATCGCCCCGTGATCCGAAACGGTGATGCCCTTGAAGCCCCACTGGTCGCGCAGCACATCTTTCAGCAGCCACGAATCGGAGGTGGCAGGCGTGCCGTTGAGAGAGTTCAATGCCACCATCACCGCGCCGCTGCCCGCGTCCAGCCCCGCTTTGTACGGCGGCATATAGTCGTTAAACAGGCGCTGCGGACTCATGTCCACGGTGTTGTACTCTTTGCCGCCTTCCACCGCGCCATAGGCGGCGAAGTGCTTGACGCTGGTCATCACCGAGTAACGATCTGCCGGACTTTTGCCCTGCATCGCTTCCACCATGGTTTTGCCCATCGTAGCGGTTAAATAAGTATCTTCCCCAAAGCCCTCCGAAGCACGGCCCCAGCGCGGATCGCGGGAGACGTCTACCATCGGCGCCCAGGTCATGTTCAGGCCGTCGTCTGCGGCTTCATATGCCGATACGCGCCCGACGGTTTTCACCGCATCGAGGTTAAAGGAGGAGGCTAAGCCGAGGCTAATCGGGAAGACGGTACGCTGGCCGTGCACCACGTCGTAGGCGAAGAACAGCGGAATTTTCAGGCGGCTCAGTTCCATCACCTGATCCTGCATTTTGCGGATATCCTGGCGGGTAACGGTGTTAAAAATGGCTCCTACCTGCCCGTCTTTGATCATCTCGCGAATGGCTTCTTTCGGGTTCTCCGGGCCGACGCTGATCAGGCGCAGCTGGCCGATTTTCTCATCGACCGTCATCTTTTTGAGTAAATCCGTGACAAAGGCGTCGCGGGCTTCAGGCGTGAGCGGGTGATTACCAAACAAATCCTCTGCCAGCGCAGGTTGCAGCGCCAGGCTGACGGCGACACCTACATAACATAGCCATTTCATGTTGTTATTCTCTCTCATCAATAACCGCGGGAAGCACCCGGCCAGACCGTGCGAAAAGCGCAGTGTGCCACAAAGCCTGAAAACCTTGCAGGGTTATTCTCTGATTTTTCTCATGAATACCCGACCGCTCAACGGCTAATCGCGCTATGCTTTACAGCGAGAAATTTGCCCCACCACAAGGAGTGGAAGATGTCTTCTGTTCGAACTAACGATAACACTACTTTTATTAACGAACTGTCGCGCCTGGTTGGTCACTCTCACCTGCTTACCGACCCGGCCAAAACCGCCCGCTACCGTAAGGGCTTTCGCTCCGGCCAGGGCGACGCGCTGGCGGTGGTCTTCCCCGGTACGTTGCTCGAACTGTGGCGCGTGCTCAGCGCCTGCGTTGCGGCAGACAAGATTATTTTAATGCAGGCTGCTAACACCGGCCTGACTGAAGGCTCCACGCCGAACGGCAACGATTACGATCGTGACATCGTGATTATCAGCACCCTGCGCCTCGACAAACTGCACCTGCTGGACAAGGGCGAACAGGTACTCGCCTTCCCCGGCACCACGCTCTACTCGCTGGAAAAGGCGCTTAAGCCGCTGGGTCGCGAACCGCACTCGGTGATCGGCTCTTCGTGCATTGGTGCCTCGGTGATCGGCGGGATCTGCAATAACTCCGGCGGCTCGCTGGTGCAGCGCGGCCCGGCCTACACGGAGATGTCGCTGTTTGCCCGTATCGATGAAAACGGCAAGCTGACGCTGGTTAACCATTTGGGGATCGATCTGGGTGTAACGCCAGAGCAGATCCTCAGCAAACTTGACGATGACCGCGTGAAGGACGAAGACGTTCAGCACGATGGCCGTCACGCGCATGACCACGATTACATCACCCGCGTGCGCGATATCAATGCCGATACGCCAGCGCGCTATAACGCCGATCCGGATCGCCTGTTTGAATCCTCCGGCTGCGCGGGCAAGCTGGCCGTTTTTGCGGTGCGCCTCGATACCTTCCCGGCAGAGAAAAAGCAGCAGGTGTTTTACATTGGCACCAATCAGCCGGAGGTGCTGACGGAGATCCGCCGTCATATTCTGGCCGAGTTCACTCACCTGCCGGTGGCGGGCGAGTATATGCACCGGGACATTTATGACATCGCTGAGCGCTACGGCAAAGATACCTTCCTGATGATCGACAAGCTCGGCACCGACAAAATGCCGTTCTTCTTCACCATGAAGGGCCGCACCGACGCGATGCTGGAGAAAGTGTCGCTGTTCAAACCGCACTTCACCGACCGCTTTATGCAGAAACTGGGCAACGCCTTCCCGGCGCATTTACCGGAGCGGATGAAGACCTGGCGCGATAAGTATGAGCACCACCTGCTGCTGAAAATGGCCGGGGACGGAATTGCCGAAGCGCAGAGCTGGCTCACCGAGTTCTTCAAAACTGCCGACGGGGATTTCTTCGCCTGCACGCCGGAAGAAGGCAGCAAAGCCTTCCTGCACCGCTTCGCCGCGGCGGGTGCGGCTATCCGTTATCAGGCTGTGCATTCCGAAGAGGTAGAGGATATTCTGGCGCTGGATATTGCCCTGCGTCGCAACGATACCGAGTGGTTTGAACATCTGCCGCCGGAGATTGACAGCAAGCTGGTGCACAAGCTCTATTACGGCCACTTCATGTGCTATGTCTTCCACCAGGATTACATCGTCAAAAAAGGGGTGGATGCGCATGCGTTGAAAGAGCAGATGCTGGCGTTGCTGCACGAGCGTGGCGCGCAATATCCTGCCGAGCATAACGTGGGGCATCTGTACAAAGCGCCGGAGACGCTTAAACAGTTTTATCGCAAAAATGACCCTACAAACAGTATGAACCCCGGCATTGGTAAGACAACGCGGAAGAAATACTGGAAAGAGAGTGCCGAAACAGAGAAGCAAAATACGCAAGCCTCTGATGAACGCCTATAGCCAAATTTAAGAGATTGTTAAGCTCTCCTCAATCGTACTAGAGTATCTGCCTGTTGCCAGAGAAACGTTTCTCTGGCTTTCCAAACAAGGAGCGGGCAGAACATGTCGGCTGTAGAGATTTTACCCGAAACTGAAATCGAGGTGCGCGACGCCCTTCCTGACGATGCACATGCCATCTCGGCGATATACGCCTGGCATGTGCTTCATGGCCGTGCGTCCTTCGAGGAAGTTCCCCCCACCGTCGATGAGATGCGTCAGCGGATGAAGAGTGTGACCGACAGCGGTTTACCGTGGCTGGTTGCGCTGTATCGCGGCATTGTCGTCGGCTACTGCTACGCCACGTTTTATCGTCCACGTCAGGCCTACCGGTACACCCTTGAGGAATCCATCTATGTGGATGCCAGCACCACCGGGCGCGGGTTTGGCTCGGCGCTGATGGATGCCCTGATTGCACGATGTGAGCAAGGTCCCTGGCGGCAGATGATTGCTGTGGTCGGTGACGGAAACAATAATGCGGGATCGCTACGGCTGCATAAAAAACATGGCTTCGAGGTTGTCGGTCAACTGCGCAGCGTAGGGTATAAGAAGGGCGACTGGCGGGATACGTTGATCATGCAGCGTCCACTCAACGATGGTGACTGGACGCTGCCGGAGTAGGCGCTTTCGCCCGGTGGCGCTCCGCTTACCGGGCCTACGTATCGGGGCCGCTTTAGGGCCGTAGGCCGGGTAAGGCGAAGCCGCCACCCGGCACAGACAGGCGACTCAGTCGTTCTGCGCCGTCGCCATCTGTTCCGCTTTCTGCTTTTTATACGCCAGCGCTGAAGCCGGCACCGGCTGCACTTTCCCGGTTTCAATCCAGGTGCGCAGGCGGCTGGCATCCGCAAAGTGGGTATATTTGCCGAAGGCATCCATCACCACCAGCGCCACTGGTTTACCGTTAAACACGGTGCGCATCACCAGGCAGTGCCCTGCCGCATTGGTGAATCCGGTCTTGGTTAACTGAATATTCCAGTTATCGCGATACACCAGATGGTTAGTGTTGCGGAACGGCAGCGTATACGCCGGGTTCGAGAATGTCGCCATCTCCTCACGCGTGGTGCTGAGCTGACCAATCAGCGGGTATTGCTTACTGGCGATCAGCAGCTTGGTTAAATCACGCGCCGTCGAGACGTTATGGATCGACAGACCGGTTGGCTCCACGAAATGGGTATTTTTCATCCCCAGCGCTTTGGCTTTGGCATTCATCGCGCGGATAAACGCGTCGTAACCGCCAGGATAATGGTGGGCAAGGCTCGCCGCCGCGCGGTTCTCTGAGGACATCAGCGCCAACAGCAGCATATTTTTACGGCTGATTTCACTGTTCAGACGCACGCGAGAGTAGATCCCGTTCATCTCTGGCGTGTGGCTGATATCCACTTTTAGCTTTTCGTCCAGCGGCAGTCGTGCATCAAGCACCACCATCGCGGTCATGACTTTGGTTATGGAAGCGATCGGGCGCACCAGATCCGGGTGACTGGCGTAGATCACCTTGTTGGTATTCAGGTCAAAGATCATCGCGCTGCCGGACGCAATCTGGGGTTGCGCAGCAGCGGTGGCAACTGCGGGCGTTTTGGCGATGGCTGGCGCGGTAGCGGAGACGCCCAACAGTAGCGCAAGACTAAGGAGTGACACTCGAAATTTCAGCATGATGAGACTTCTGATAATGATTCACGCACGTTATGACGTACACCGCCTGTGTCGACGGATAAACACAGGCTGGCTTCGGCATCATAGCGGTCACCGTGCGTTGTCGCCAGCGGAGAATCATAACCAGATGCTGCATTGCTGGCATTTACGCCAGCAATGCAGGGGACTTAAAAGAGACGGTATCCATAACCCCAAAGAATAACTGTCAGGGCCAGTAGCGCCTCAAGGACCAGCACGCCGATGGCAAGCGTAGAGCTGGAGAAGCTCAGGCCCTCTTCTTTATTGATGTTGAGGAAGGTTGGCACTCCTACATACAGCAGATAACCGGTGTAAAAGAGGGCAACCGTACCGATCAGCGCGCACAGCCAGACCAGTGGATAGAGCGCAACAATACCGCTTAAGAACAGCGGGGTCGCGACGTATCCGGCGAAGACCATACAGTGTGCCAGCGACGGGCGCTGCGGATAGTTGCGCGCCATCCAGTGGATGACCCGCCCCATTACCGCCACCCCGGCCAGCATCAGGCCATAAAACAGAATGGCCAGGTACAGTCCGGTAAACCAGGAAAGCTGAACCACGGTGCCGTCACCAAAGTTCCAGCCTATTTGCGTAGTACCAATAAACGCGCAGACCACCGGCACCGCTGCCATCAGCAGGACGTGGTGGGTGTAGTGATGCGCGACCGTTTCGTTCTCGTTACGGATGACCTGCATTTCACGATCGGGATGGGAGAAAAGTCCCCAGACATGGTTCATAACGCCCCCTTGTTGTCGGCCCGTCAGCGATAGCTAAAGTATAATGCAGGCTTTAGATTATTTTATGTACAGTGGGAAATTTCCGTTGATTGCCGCGTGGTTGATGGATGGGGTATATGATTAACGCAGGCACAGTAAGGGAGACGACATTTACTTAATGGATATCAACGGTCTTATTGAACAATATGGATACGCCGCGCTGGTCATCGGCAGCGTGGCAGAGGGTGAAACCATCACGCTGCTGGGCGGAGTGGCCGCACATCAGGGATTGCTTAAATTCCCGCTGGTGGTCGCCGCCGTCGCACTGGGCGGTATGATTGGCGACCAGCTGCTCTACTTTCTGGGTCTGCGCTTTGGTCCGACGCTTTTACAACGTTTTGCTAAGCATCAAAAGAAAATTCTTCGTGCTCAGCGGCTTATCCAGCGGCATCCCTATATGTTTGTGATTGGCACCCGCTTTATGTATGGCTTTCGCATCATTGGGCCAATATTGATTGGCGCGAGCCGCTTACCGCCGAAAATTTTCCTGCCGCTGAACATTATCGGGGCGATTGCCTGGGCGTTGATTTTTACCACGCTTGGCTACGTGGGTGGCGAAGTGATAGGCCCGTGGCTGCATAATCTCGATCAGCATCTTAAACACTGGGCCTGGTTGATCCTGGTTGTTGCGGTGGTGATTGGGGTACGGCTGTGGCTCAAGCATCGTGAAAAGCGGCGGGATGAAGAGTGAGTGCGGCCTGCTGCCCCTCACCCTACCCCTCTCCCCAAAGGGGAGAGGGAACTCTATACACCCTCTCCCCTTTGGGGAGAGGGCTGGGGTGAGGGGAATGTTTATTCTGCTGGCTTAAACTGCGGATTCGCCAGCATAAAACCACCGTCGACGATAAACGACTGCCCGGTGGTGTAGCTGGCGTCGCTGTCACACAGCCACGCCACCAGGCTGGCTATTTCTTTGGTATGCCCTGGCCGTGCCAGCGGGATTTCCGGCATTGAGCCTTCTTTCACTTCGCTGTCGTCCATATCATTCATCGGCGTGGCGATCGCACCAGGCGCAACGGCGTTCACCAGAATCTTATGTTTAACCAGCTCCAGCGCCATCGATTTTGTTAACCCGCCCAGGGCATGTTTGGCCGCCGTATAGGCGCTGGCGTCCGGCAATGGTGTATGTTCATGCACCGAGGTGATGTTCACGATCCGCCCCCCTTCTTCCTGCTTCACCATCTGACGCGCCGCGATTTGCGAGCAGAGAAACGCGCCGTCCACGTCAACGGTGAATATGTGCCGCCAGTCGTCAAACGACAGGTCCAGAAATGGCGCTTTGTTCATCGCCCCGGCATTGTTTACCAGCACATCCAGCCGCCCGAAACGCGTAATCAGGGTTTCAATGGCCTTTGCGCCTTCCGGCAAATTGCTTAAGTCGAGCTGGATGGCCTCGGCACGCTGCCCGCGCGCTTCAATTTCACGGCAGGTTGCCAGCGCCCCTTCCTCATCTGAATGCCAGGTCACCCCGATATCAAACCCGCGTTCGGCCAGCATCAGGGCCGTCGTTTTGCCAATTCCTGAATCCGATGCGGTAACAATTGCGACTCGCGTCATACTCACCTCCTGAAAATCTGCAAAGAGGTAAGTATAGATAATGCGCGATTTTAGCTGTGATGATATCCGCCACCCAGCGCGGAGGTGAGCTGGAGCGTAGCATCCACGTACTGACCTTTCAGCATCAACCCGGCAATACGCTCTTTGAGCGCCGGAATTTTTGCTTCACTCACCCGCGAGCCGGCAATGATCCCCGCGCTGAAGCGCGCCTGTGCCAGCGCAACGACGCGCGCCGCATCTTTTTCGATCTGCTGCTGGTGCTGATTTTTGGCGGTCAGGGTTTCCACTTCGCTGGCCGTCCGGGCAACCTGGTTTACGGCGTCCACTACGGCCTTGTTGTAGTTCGCCACGGAGAGGTTGTTTTGCGCCTGGGCGATATCCAGGTTCGCATTCAACCGACCACTGTCAAAAATTGGCAGCGTCAGCCCCGCGGTTACGCCCATTTGCTGAGCAGATGAGCGGAACAGGTCGCTAAGGTGCAACGCATCCTGCTGTAAGAACGCCATCAAATTGATGTCAGGGTAGAACGCGGCTCTGGCGGCATCCACTTCGCTCATGGACGCTTCGATATACCAGTGCGCCTCCTGCAAATCCGGGCGGCGAGCCAGCAGCTCATAACCGAGCGTTGACGGCAGCGACGCCTCTGCGTCAGGTAAGGCATGCCGGGCGAGCGTGACTGAAGGGGTATTGGTCAATGCATTCAGACGCGCCTCAATGGCCTTCATTTTGCCGTGCACGTCAGCGAGCTGTTCATCGGTTTTGCTGGCATTGATATCTGTTTCAACGCCTTCCACCGAGGAGGTAATGCCGTGCTGATAAAGCTCACGATCGGCACCGATGATATTTTCCTGCTCCCGTTTGATCTGCGCGAGCACGTCACCCACCGCGGCCTCGGTCTGCCAGTCCCAGTACAGCCGCGCGACGCTGCTGGCGAGCAGCTGTCGGGTCTGCTCCAGCTCCGCTTTTTGCGCATTCACCTTACCGATGCGGGCCTCAATTTGGGCGCGGTTTTTACCCCATAAATCCAGATCCCATCCGGCCGTCAGACCAAAGGTGCCGTTGGTGTACCAGGGTCCGGTTGTCCCCGCCGCCGGGTCAGTCAGGGCGAATGGCCCCATCAGCCCCTCTGCCGACATCTTTTGCCGTTCCACATCTGCGGAAAAATCCATTTGTGGACCATCAGCAGCGACAGCGGCTTTCGCCTGTGCTTCTGCCAGGGTGATGCGCTGCCGGGCAATTTGCATATCCGGCGCATCCGCCAGCGCTTTAGCGATCAGCGCGTTGAGCTGAGGGTCATTAAAATCTTTCCACCATTCGTTTTTTGGCCAGTCGGCATGACTTAGTTGGGTATTTACAGCAGCGGCGGCGGCTTGCGTTTTCACTGGAGACACCGTGGCATGCTCCGGCGCGCAGGCGGCCAGCATAAAAATAAGGGGAGCACTCAGAGATAAAGTAAGAGAACGTTTCATTACGCCATAAACTCAAAAAAATAAAGGCGCAACTTACGCTTACTGACGTTCCGTTTTTTAGTAACGCGTGGCAATCCGCATATTGTTATACATTTTCATATCCGGAAATTTATTCCCCAAGCGAATGATTTAATTTCACCTATTCATACCAATTATGAATTGACTGCTACACTTACTGACGACAGACATACGCAGGAGAAGCGAATGAAAATATTATTGTGGGTTATTTTGATTATATTTCTGATAGGGCTGCTGGTGGTAACCGGTGTATTCAAAATGATTTTCTGATACGTTTGCCCGGCTCCGCGCCGGGCAAACGTATTCACACTTCGCTCAGTGCTTCGACTGGATCACACGGGCAATATCCGCCGACGTCTGTAGCGTACGGATCTCCTGAAATAATCCCAGCGCGTCGTCGTACTCTTTCCGTAAATAACTCAGCCACTGCTTAATGCGCGCGACGTGATACAACCCGGTATCGCCCTGCTTTTCCAGCCGCGTGTATTTTTGCAGGAGTTTCACCACGTCCGCCCACGGCATCCGCGGCTCATTGTATTTCACCACCCGGCTGAGGTTCGGCACGTTCAGCGCACCGCGGCCAATCATCACGGCATTACAGCCGGTCTCTTTGAGGCAGGCCTGCGCGCTCTCATAATCCCAGATTTCGCCGTTAGCAATCACCGGAATAGTAAGCCGTTTGCGGATCTCGCCAATCGCCTGCCAGTTAATGCGCTCGGCTTTATAACCATCCTCTTTGGTTCGCCCGTGCACCACCAGCTCGGTGGCGCCCGCCTGCTGCACCGCGTCGGCAATTTCAAACTGCCTGTCGCCGCTGTCCCATCCCAGACGCACTTTGACCGTCACCGGTAGATGCGATGGCACCGCCTCACGCATGGCCTTTGCGCCGCGATAAATCAATTCCGGATCTTTGAGTAACGTCGCCCCGCCGCCGCTGCCGTTGACCAGCTTTGACGGACAGCCGCAGTTAAGATCGACACCGTACGAGCCAAGCGCTACCGCGCGGGCGGCGTTTTCCGCCAGCCACTCAGGATACTGGCCGAGCAGCTGGACGCGCACCAGCGTACCGGAGGGGGTGCGGCTCTGACGATGCAGTTCCGGACAGAGACGATAAAATGATTTTTCTGGCAGCAACATATCGACCACGCGCAAAAACTCCGTCACGCAGAGATCGTAATCGTTCACCTCGGTAAGCAGCTCGCGCACGAGAGAGTCGAGCACGCCTTCCATCGGGGCCAGTAAAACACGCATTCTGAGTACCTGTGAAAAAAGACGCGCTATAGTAGCTGCTCTCTATGTATGTTGAAAGCCCGGCGTTCCATTCTGGAATGTCTGGTATGCCCAAAATTCATGATGTGATCCGTGGCACATTTTCAGGTTTAATTGTATGATGAATACGTCTCAGCAAGGACTTTCACCATGAGCAAATCACTGAATACTATCTGGCAATACCTTCGCGCCTTCGTCCTGATTTATGCCTGCCTGTACGCCGGCATTTTTATCGCGTCGCTGCTGCCTATTACCATCCCCGGCAGCATTATCGGCATGTTGATCCTGTTTGTGCTGCTGGCATTACAGGTGCTGCCCGCGAAATGGGTCAACCCGGGGTGCTTCGTTCTCATTCGCTATATGGCCCTGCTTTTTGTGCCTATCGGCGTTGGGGTTATGCAGTATTACGATGTGCTTAAGGCGCAGTTCGGCCCGATAGTGGTCTCCTGCGCCATCAGTACGCTGGTAGTTTTCCTGGTCGTCAGCTGGAGCTCACACATTGTGCATGGCGAACGTAAGGTCATCGGGGAGAAAACAAAAAAATGATGGCGAATATCTGGTGGTCCCTGCCGTTAACCCTGGTGGTGTTCTTTGCTGCGCGTAAGCTTGCGGTTCGTTTCAAAATGCCGTTGCTCAACCCGCTGCTGGTCGCCATGGTGGTGATTATTCCTTTTCTGCTGCTCACCGGCATTTCTTATGAACGTTACTTCGCCGGGAGCAAGATCCTCAACGATTTGTTGCAGCCTGCCGTGGTGGCGCTGGCGTTTCCTTTATATGAGCAACTGCATCAGATCCGCGCGCGCTGGAAATCCATCATAACCATCTGCTTTGTGGGTAGCCTTGTTGCGATGATCACCGGTACCTCGGTGGCCTTATTGATGGGCGCATCGCCGCAGATCGCCGCCTCTATTCTGCCTAAATCCGTTACTACGCCGATTGCCATGGCCGTGGGCGGCAGTATCGGCGGCATTCCGGCCATCAGCGCCGTGTGCGTGATTTTCGTCGGTATCCTGGGCGCGGTGTTTGGTCATACGCTGCTGAATATCATGAAAATTCGGACCAAAGCGGCGCGCGGTCTGGCGATGGGTACCGCCTCGCACGCGCTGGGCACCGCACGCTGCGCGGAGCTGGATTATCAGGAAGGGGCATTCAGCTCTCTGGCGCTGGTGATCTGCGGGATTATAACCTCCCTGCTTGCGCCGTTTATCTTCCCGATTATTCTGGCAGTAATGGGCTAAAATTTGCGATGCGTCGCGCAAATTTCATTTTCATTTCATAAGTTGCATACATAATGAGATTTGGATCACATATAAAGGCCGTGCGGCTCCGTACACTACCGATCCATTAACCTTGATGAGGCAACGTCATGCATCCACGTTTTCAAGCTGCTTTCTCTCAGCTTGCAGAGAATTTGCAATCAGCCCTGGCTCCGGTTCTGGCGGATGCGCATTTCCCCGCCCTGCTGACGGCAGATCAGGTCACGACGCTTAAACAGGCAACGGGGCTGGACGAAGACGCGCTGGCTTTCGCCCTGCTGCCGCTGGCGGCTGCTTGCGCCCGCGCTGACCTTTCCCATTTTAACGTAGGCGCAATTGCGCGCGGCGTGAGCGGGACCTGGTACTTCGGCGGGAACATGGAGTTTCTCGGTGCGACCATGCAGCAAACCGTTCATGCGGAGCAGAGTGCCATCAGTCACGCCTGGCTGCGCGGCGAAAAGGCCCTGCGCGCCATCACCGTCAACTATACCCCTTGCGGCCACTGCCGCCAGTTTATGAATGAGCTGAACAGCGGTCTTGAACTGCGTATCAACCTGCCGGGACGCGCGCCGCATACGCTGGGTGATTACCTGCCGGATGCTTTTGGCCCTAAAGATCTTGAGATCAAAACCCTGCTGATGGACGAGCAGGACCACGGTTACGCGCTCTCAGGGGATGCGCTCAGCGAAGCGGCCATTGCCGCCGCCAATAAAAGCCACACGCCATACAGCAAATCACCAAGCGGCGTCGCCCTTCAGTGCCGCGACGGCCGCATCTTCACCGGCAGCTATGCAGAGAACGCCGCGTTTAACCCGACGCTGCCTCCGCTCCAGGGCGCCCTGAACCTGCTCAGCCTGAACGGGTATGACTACCCGGATATTCAGCGCGCGATCCTTGCTGAAAAGGCCGATGCACCGCTGATCCAGTGGGACGCGACCGCAGCCACGCTGAAAGCGCTGGGCTGTTCAACCATCGACCGCGTGCTGCTGGCATAATCTGTTCGGCGGGCAGATTTGCCCGCCAGTCTGACGAAAAACCCCTCAGTTGAATCGCTGTTTCTTGCGCTAACCAGGCGGGTACAGTAGCCTGAGGGAAATTTCATCATCGGTACGAGCCATCTGCATGTTAAAGCGCGTGTTTTACAGCCTGTCTGTCCTGGTCGGCATACTGCTGTTGATCGTGCTGGGTCTCGACCGCTGGATGAGCTGGAAAACAGCTCCCTACATTTTTGACGACCTACAGGACCTCCCCTACCGCCAGGTTGGCGTGGTGCTTGGCACCGCCAAGTATTACCGCACCGGCGTCATCAATCAGTATTACCGGTATCGTATTCAGGGCGCGCTGAACGCCTATAACAGCGGCAAGGTGAACTATCTGCTGCTGAGCGGCGATAACGCGCTGCAAAGCTATAACGAGCCGGTGACGATGCGCAAAGACCTGATTGCCGCAGGCGTCGACCCGGCCGATATCGTGCTCGACTACGCCGGATTCCGCACGCTTGATTCCATCGTGCGTACCCGCAAGGTGTTCGACACCAACGATTTCATCATCATCACCCAGCGTTTCCACTGCGAGCGGGCGCTGTTTATCGCCCTGCATATGGGGATCCAGGCCCAGTGCTACGCCGTGCCGTCGCCAAAGGATATGTTGAGCGTGCGCGTACGCGAGTTTGGCGCCCGTTTTGGCGCGCTGGCTGACCTGTACCTGTTCAAGCGTGAACCGCGCTTTTTAGGCCCGCTGGTGCCGATCCCAACGATGCACGAAGTGCCTGAAAATGCGCAAGGTTATCCGGCGGTGACGCCGGAGCAGCTGCTGGAAATGCAGAAGAAGTAATAACTGATGTCGGGTGGCGGCTTCGCCTTACCCGACCTACGATCGCGATTTTGTAGGCCCGGTAAGCGTCGCGCCACCGGGCAAAAAAAGGCCCGCTACGTGAGCGGGCCTTTCCATTCTGAAGAACTTATTTCTTACGCGCGTACTTCAGTGAATCCAGGGCAACCGCGAAGATAATGATCGCGCCCTTGATGATGTACTGCCAGTACGGGTTCACGCCGATGTAGGTCAGGCCGTAGTTGATCACGGTGAAGATGATCACACCGGTCACCACGCCCAGCACGGTACCCACGCCGCCGCTGAAGGAGACGCCGCCGACCACGCAGGCCGCAATCGCATCCAGTTCGTACATAAAGCCGAGGTTGTTGGTGGCAGAGCCGATACGGCCTGCTTCCAGCATCCCGCCGAAGGCGTAGAACACACCGGACAGGGCATAAATCATCAGCAGGTTCAGAGCCACGTTGACGCCGGAGACTTTCGCCGCTTCCGGGTTACCCCCGATAGCAAAGATGTTTTTACCGAAGCGGGTTTTGTTCCACAGGATCCAGACGAACGCCACCGCAATCAGCGCATAGAAGGTGATATAGGAGAGACGGAAGCTGCCCAGCGCAACAAACCCCTGCGTGAAGGTCGAGAAGCCGCTTTCGAAGCCAGAGATTGGAGACGCGCCGACGAAATCGTAGTACAGGGAGTTGATACCATAAACGATGATCATCGTGCCAAGCGTGGTGATGAATGGCGTCACGTTCAGGTAAGCAATGATGATGCCGTTAATCAGCCCAATTACCGCGCCGATGGCGCATACGATCAGGATCACCACGAAAATCGGCATGGTCGCCATCTCCGGGAACACCTTGTTGGCGTTTTCCATCGACTGCAACAGGGTTGCCGCAATAACCGCCGCCAGACCCACCTGGCGCCCTGCCGAAAGGTCTGTCCCCTGGGTAACGATGAGCCCTGCCACGCCCAGTGCGATGATAATACGTACGGAAGACTGGGTCAGAATATTACTTAAGTTCAGCAGACTTAAGAACGTTGGGTCCTGGAAAATAATTATCGCCAGCAAGACTAAAAGAACAACGTAAATACCGCCTTCTTTCAGATAAGTGAGAAAACTTTTTTTATTTAACGCACTCATGAGGAGCCCCTGATCTTAAAGGTGCAAAGACGCAAGACGCAAAATTTCGTTTTGCGTTGTCGTTTTGGTTTCAACAATACCGGCAACGAGACCATTGCTCATAACCAGAATACGGTCTGTGATCCCTAACAATTCCGGCATTTCGGAAGAAATAATAATGATCCCTTTATCTTTTTTCGCCAGCTCTGCGATCAGCTGGTAAATCTCGAATTTTGCACCCACGTCGATACCGCGCGTAGGTTCATCCAGCATCAGTATTTCAGGCTGGGTTAATAGCCAGCGACCAATAATGACTTTCTGCTGGTTCCCTCCCGAGAGTGAGCCAATTTGCGTGCGGTGGCCCGGCGTTTTCACACGCATGGAGTCAATCACCCACTGGGTATCGCTCTTCATGCGGGAATTATCAAGCAACCCGACCTTGTTTTTGTAATTGCGAATATTAGAAATTAACGAGTTAAAGTTAATATCAAGATAAGCGTAAATACCGGTGGAACGCCGCTCTTCCGTCACCAGCGCAAAACCATTATTAATGGCTTCATTGGCGTTGTGGTTGTTGATTTTCTTACCGTGCAGGGTAATGGTGCCTTCGGCTTTCTCACGGATACCAAACAGGGTTTCCACGATATCGGTGCGCTTAGCGCCCACCAGCCCTGCGATACCAAGGATCTCGCCCTTGTGCAAATCGAAAGAGACATCGCGGATGGACGGCTGACGCAGTGAGGTCAGGTTACGCACCTCCAGAATCACTTCGCCCGGCTTGTTTTCTTTATCCGGGAAGCGCTGGTTCAATGAACGGCCAACCATCATGGCGATGATCTTGTCCATGTCCAGCCCTTCCAGCGGCTGGGTGGCAATCCACTGGCCATCGCGCAGGATGGTAATTTCATCGCACAGCTGGAAGATCTCTTCCATTTTATGTGAGATATAGACAATGCCGCAGCCGCGATCTTTCAGCTTACGGATGATGGTAAAAAGGTGGTTAACCTCTTTTTCCGTCAATGACGATGTCGGTTCATCCATGATCACGATTTTCGCATCATAGGAGAACGCTTTGGCAATTTCGATCATCTGCATCTGGGAAACGGATAATGTCCCGACGCGTGCGCGCGGGTCAATATCAATATCCAGCTCATCGAAAATGGCTTTGGTGTCGCGATACATTTTATCCTGATCGACAAAGACACCTTTGGTTGGATAGCGGCCCAACCACATATTATCCATAACTGAACGTTGCAGAACCAGGTTTAATTCCTGGTGTACCATCGAGATACCGTTCTCCAGCGCTTCTTTCGCTGAATGGAAGTCGATCTCTTTTCCCTGAAAAAGAATGCTGCCAGAATCTTTTTGATAGATCCCAAAAAGGCATTTTAATAATGTTGATTTACCCGCACCGTTTTCACCCATTAACGCATGAATAGAGTGAGGACGAACTTTTAAATTAACATTATCGAGCGCCTTAACACCGGGGAATGACTTGTTAACACCGGTCATTTCCAACAAGTATTCACCGGACGACTGAGTAGTTGTGCTGACCATAATTATACCTTGTTGGCCTCGCATATCGCGTTATAAAAGGGCGCAACGAATTGCGCCCAGTGAAGACAATTCAGATAACTTATTTACCGATAAACTCAGCCAGGTTGGACTGGTCTACGCCCACGTAAGGAACGCGAACGATTTTGTTTTCAATTTTCCAGCTGGTGCCGTCAGCAGCGCCTTTACCATCAGCGAGGTTTTTCGCCAGATCGAAGGTGGCTTTCGCCTGGTTGTTAGCATCGTTCAGCACGGTACCGGCCATTGCGCCAGATTTCACCAGCGCCAGCGCTTCTGGCAGGGCATCCACACCGAATACAGGAATGGCGGATTTGTTGTGTGCTTTCAGCGCTTCAACTGCACCCATTGCCATTGCATCGTTGTTGGCGATGACCACTTCAATTTTGTTGGCGTTCGGGCCAGAGAGCCACGCATCCATCTTATCTTTCGCCTGAGCGGTGTCCCACATTGCGGTGTCTAACGCCAGCTGCTGGGTTTTCAGGCCCTTGTCGTTCAGCTCTTTAATAACGTAGGTGGTACGTGCTTCAGCATCCGGATGGCCCGGTTCGCCTTTCAGCAGAACGAACTGGATCTGACCATCTTTGTTCATATCCCAGTTTGGGTTCGCCGCCCAGTGTTTCGCAATAAGATCGCCCTGGATAATCCCGGACTCTTTGGAGTCAGTACCCACGTAATACGCTTTATCGTAGCTGTCCAGCGCTTTACGGGAAGGCTCTTTGTTGAAGAAGACAATCGGCACGTTCTGGCCGCGTGCTTTCTCGATCACCGTACCTGCCGCAGCCGGGTCAACCAGGTTAATAGCCAGCGCTTTCACGCCTTTTGCCAGAAGAACGTCAATCTGATCGTTCTGTTTAGACTGGTCATTCTGGGAGTCATTCATCAGCAGCTGCACGTCTGGCGCTGATTTAGCATCTTTTTCAATTGCTTTACGCACAACGGACATGAAGTTGTCGTCGTATTTATAGATAGTCACGCCAATACGGGTATCCGCTGCGTGTGCTGCTGCGCCAAAAAGCATGCTTGCCATGACAGCAGACAGAGTCAACACCTTCTTATTCATGGTATCTCCGGTTTTTTTTATGCAGGGTAGTTCTTGTGAAAAACGGTCGGCGGGCAGATGTTAATAAAACGTTACTGATCGCCGAAGTTCACTTATAAAATGTCCAGCTTCCGTGTTCGGTAACGCTCCAGAAATGCGTTTTATTCGTTGTTTGAGGCATTCTGGTAACGGTAAAAGTGAATAATCACCGTTACATTGTGTTTCAGCCCCTAAAACGCTGACATCATAGACAGCGGCTTGTTAAGATACTGTGAATTTACTCACAGATTGAAAACGGTTACATCACGTGATGTTATCAGTTAGTGATCGGAGCCACAGTTTGTCGAATAGCGACCGAATGGCGGCGTACTAAAGTCGGCATAAAACAATGCGTTGCGTCAGGATCTAACAGCCCTGCCGCCCCCTGTAACGCCAGCTCTGTCGCCAGTTTCGCCATCGACGCAATGGGGTAACGCACCGTTGTCAGCTGCGGATCGGTGTAACGGGCAATCGGAATATCATCAAAACCGATCAGCGATAAATGCTGCGGCACCGCAATGCCATTATCTTTCAGCGCGGTAAGCGCACCTGCCGCCATGCTGTCGTTATAGGCAAACACGGCCGTCAGCTGAAGATTACGCCCCAGCAGTTCAACCATTGCCGCTTCACCGCCCTGCATGTCCGGCGAACTGGTACCTACCCAGCTCTCCAGCGGCGCAATGCCCTGTTCTTTCAGGGCGTTTTGCCAGCCCTCACGGCGCATCATGTCGTCTTCAATACCGTGGCTGGAAGCCAGATAACCAATGCGCTGATGGCCGTTGCTGATGAGCATCCGCGTCGCCATCATCGCGCCGCTGATGTTATCCAGACCGACACAGCGATGCGCATAACCGGGGACGATACGGTTGATCAGCACCATACCGGGGATCTGCTCCATAAACCCGGCCAGCTCTTCATCGCTCAGGGCTTTTGAGTGCACAATCAGGGCGTTACAGCGCTGGCGGATCAGTACCTCAATGGCATAACGCTCTTTTTCAGCCTCGTGATAGCTGTTGCCAATCAGCACATATTTCTGGTGCTGCTGGGCAACGACGTCCACCGCTTTGACCAGCGCGCCGAAGAAGGCGTCCGACACGTCCATCACCACGACACCAATGGTATCGCTGACCTGCGTCGCCAGCGCCTGAGCATTGGCGTTTGGCCGGTACCCCAGCTGGGTCACGGCTTTCATTACGGTTTCACGCGTTTCAGGGCTGACCAGCGCACTGTTGTTCAGCACGCGGGAGACAGTAGCAACAGAAACACCCGCCTGGCGGGCGACGTCACGAATGGTGATCATATTCACCACCCTTAAAAGGATTGCAGCAACTCACAGACACCCCCTGTGTTTAGCAAGGTGGCTATTCTGGCAGCGAGAGAGAGGAGACTACGTGAAGAAGCTCACACAGATGAAAACGCTTACATCCGTTTTGTTAATGATTGTGATCCAGATCGTTATCTGGATGTATTACGCAATGACACGCCCGACGCAAGGGCGGTTAACCGTCGCCATACCCACTCCAGCGGGCCCTGGCGGAAAAAACGCAGCCAGATAACTGAAAACACCACGTTAACAATCCAGACCGGAATAACAAACGCCAGCAGCGTCAGGCGGTCGAATTTCATAAACAGGCCGAATCGGTAGAAAAGCGTGGTGCATATCAGCGTTTGCAGGATGTAATTGCTTAACGCCATCCGTCCAACGCAGGCCACCGCACTGACGATCCACAGGCGAGAAAGCCGGGGCCAGAAGCCATAGATCAGCGCCGCATAGCCAATGGTCTGGAACGGCGCGCTCAGCTCTCGCGGCACCTGCAACAGGAAGGCGCACCAGCGGTAATCCCACTGAAGATGCCACTGTAAGATCACCGCCGGAAGGTTAATCATCACGCCGAGCAGTACCAGGCCAGCGCCTGTGAGACGATAGTGTCGCAGGCTAAATTCTCCTTTCAGCCAGCCGGTGCGCATCAGGGCTGCGCCCATCAGCATCATCCCCGCCAGCTGCCAGCCGTATTGCGCCCCCAGCGCCAGCAGGTTATCGCCGAGCATATCGGCCCGGTTGCCGATCGCTTCCATGCCGCCTTTCAGCTTCCAGAACTGCTCATATTGCAGATTGGCCGCATCCGGGATCCACGAACGACTGGTGGAAGCATCGGCAATCATGCCAAGCAGCAATAACACGGTCAGTCCCATGACATAGAGCATCACGCCAGTATTAAAGAGGCTTTTTACACCGGGCGCGTCGCGGATCAGCCGCCAGCAAATCAGGCCCACCAGACCATACGCGAGCAGAATATCGCCGTCCCAGAAAAGCAGCCCGTGAATAAAACCGAGGATAACCAGCAGCGTTAAACGCGACTGGATCCAGCGCGTACCGCGTTTGAGGAGAAGCTGAAGTCCCGCGCCAAACAGAAGCGCAAAGAGGGTCAGAAATTTAACCTGTGCGAAGAGATCAAGGATTGCCCACGTCCAGGCGTCGCTGCGCGTGATGTCGCCATACCATGCAGGGTTCAGATAGGCGGCCTTCGGCAGACCGAAGGCGCTGATATTCAGCAGCAGGATACCGAGAATGGCGACGCCGCGAACAAAATCGAGCGTGACGTTTCGCTCCATGGTCCCTGCCCTGTCTGATTAGTTGTGGTGGCGCACGGCGCGCAGAAACTCCTGGCGGGTGTTCTGGCTCGATTTGAACAGGCCGCCCAGCGAGGTGGTGGTAGTCGCGCTGGTTGCATCACGCACGCCACGCGCTTTCACGCAGTAGTGAACCGCGTCGATAGACACCGCCACGTTGTTAGTCCCCAACAGGGTTTGCAGTGCGGTCAGGATCTGCTGCGTCAGACGCTCCTGCACTTGAGGACGCTGGGCAAAGAACTGCACGATGCGGTTGATCTTGGACAGGCCAATGACCGTATCTTTTGGAATATAGGCCACCGTCGCTTTACCATCGATGGTCACAAAGTGATGCTCGCAGGTGCTGGTCAGCGTGATATCGCGTACCGTCACCATCTCATCGACCTTCATCTTGTTTTCAATGACGGTGATTTTCGGGAAGTTCGCGTAATCCAGGCCGGAGAAAATTTCGTCGACGTACATTTTCGCGATGCGGTGCGGCGTCTCCATCAGGCTGTCGTCGCTCAGATCGAGATTCAGCAGTTGCATGATCTCCGTCATATGGCCGGCGATCAGACTCTTGCGGGTAACATTGTCCAGCTCCTGCACCGGCGGGCGCAGTGGCGTTTCAAGACCGCGCGCAACCAGCGCTTCATGGACAAGGGCTGCTTCTTTACTGAGTGATGACATTCTTTTCTCCTGCAGGTGTGGCGTCTTTTGCCCTCGTTGTGGCAAAAGTGTGCGCTCATTGTGCGTGAGGCGACGCACATAATCCAGTATTCACGTCGATAATTATTGCAATTGCTGTTGCCTTTCAGCCTGACGGTTCCAGACTAACGCTCCGCCAGCGAACAGCGCGATCCCCGCCAGCCCCAGCGCGGGTTCCAGCCGGTGCGTGAGCCAGGTCGAGAGTGCCGACGTGACCGGACCAATCAGCTGACCAATGGCATACCCGGTGGTGAGCAGTCCCGCCATATAACGCGTATGATCTGGCGCCAGCTCGCGACCGTACAGAAGAGAGAGCTGCACGGCGCAGAGGAACCCGCCGCCCACCAGCAGCCCACCCGTCAGCAAGCCGCCAATGCCCGGCAGCAGCCAGGCCGCCAGCACGCCTATCCCCTGTAACCAGAGAACAATCGCCAGCCTGCGGTTAGCGCTTGATGTATGCCGCAGGGCAATACTGAGCGCAATCCCCACCACCGAGGCGGCGCCAAATATTGGCCAGACAAACTGGGCAAACAGGCTGCCCGGGAAACGCACCGCCGCCATTTGCGACAGGAAGGTCGCAGGGAGGATATAGCCGAACCCTGCCAGGCTGTAGCTCCAGACCAGACGCCTGAGATCCGCGGTCAACAACAGCGGCTCAGGCGCGGTACCGGGGCGATGAAGCTGGCCCGCGCGCGGCAGGTAGCGCGCCACCAGCGCAATCAGCACCAGCGCCAGTACGCCGTAGATTTGCCATGCCGCGCCGGCAGACAGGGATCTCGCCTGAATATAGACCGCCAGCAGGCCACTCAGGGCGATACCGGCCCCGGGTCCGGCAAAGACGGCTGCACTAAGCCCCGGCTTGCCCAGCTGCCCCAGCCGCTCGTTGGTCCAGGCGGCAATCAGCACCATCGACCAGCCGCTCATGCAGCCGATCACAAAGCGCAGCAGGCCGTGAACGACAGCATTATCTGCCGCCGCAGAGAGCAGCGTCAGCGCCACCGCGCCAGTGATGCCAAGCCAGAGACGCGTTTCAACGAAGCGATGAGCGCGCATAGCATCCCATGCCCCCACCAGATAGCCCAGGTAGTTCATTGCCGCCACCAGCCCCGCGCTGGTAAGCGTGAGTTGCCCGGCGGCAATCATCAGCGGCACCTGAGGCGTGAAGGCGAAGCGCCCTATCCCCATCGCCACGACCAGAACCACAAATCCGCTGAGCGCGATACGCAGCGCCATGATCGCTCCAATTGTTAAAGAAAAGTAAATTTATGATGCAACATCTCGCCGTCCTGCGAAAGTGAAAGTTGCTCACAGGTCAATGAAAACTCTGTATTATGCGTTTAATGAATAGTCTTTCGGATAAGGAGCCCTGCATGGAACTGCTCGAAGAGCATCGTTGTTTTGAAGGTCGACAGCAGCGCTGGCGGCACGACTCCACCACGCTGAACTGTGCTATGACGTTCAGCATTTTCCTGCCCCCTGCGGACAATCCACCGGTGCTGTACTGGCTTTCAGGCCTGACCTGCAACGACGAAAATTTCACCACCAAAGCGGGCGCCCAGCGTATTGCCGCCGAACTGGGCATTGCGCTGGTGATGCCAGATACCAGCCCGCGTGGCGATGACGTGGCCGACGATGCCGGATACGATTTGGGTAAAGGCGCCGGGTTCTATCTCAACGCCACGGAACAACCCTGGGCGAGCCATTACCGCATGTATGACTACATTCGCGATGAACTGCCTGCCCTGGTGCACTCTCAGTTCGCGGTCAGCGAGCGCTGCGCGATAAGCGGACATTCGATGGGTGGCCACGGGGCGCTGATAATGGCGCTGAAAAATCCGGGGAAATACACCAGCGTGTCCGCATTTGCGCCGATTGTGAACCCAACGCAGGTGCCGTGGGGGCAAAAAGCCTTCACGCACTATCTGGGTGAGGATGCAGAGAAATGGCAGGAATGGGACAGCTGTGCGCTGTTGCTGGCAAGCCAGCCAGAAGACGCTATCCCGATGCTGGTGGATCAGGGTGATGCCGATCAGTTCCTCGCCGGGCAGTTACAGCCTGCGGTGCTGGCGGAAGCCGCGCGCCAGAAGGACTGGCCGCTGACTCTGCGCATACAGCCGGGATACGATCACAGCTATTACTTTATGGCGTCCTTTATTGAAGATCATCTTCGCTTCCATGCGACACATTTGTTCGCGTAAATACAGCTGTTTGCCCGATAGCCTCTCGCCTGTCGGGCCTTTCCCCTCATTTACATAATCCTATCCGCTTGAATCCAGCCTGTTTTCCGTCGCCCTCACTCAAACACAAATGATTTCAATTATCATTTGTGTTTACAATTCTACATTCTTTTGTACAATTCCAGGCTCTTCTCCATCTCAAAGAGTGCTTACAAGACAAAAACATACAGTTCTCAGGGTTATCCCGATGGAGTTTTTTTCATTTTTATACGGAATGTACAAATGACAATACCACGCATTAAGCTCCTGGCCGTCGCCATTGGCGCTGCCACATGTTCCCCCTTCGTTCACGCAGCCGATCAGGACACCGTTGTCGTTACCGCGACGGGTTTTGAACAAAAGATCCAGAATGCCCCCGCCTCCATCTCTGTGATTTCAAAACAGCAGATTGAAG
The DNA here is from genome assembly GCF_049237385.1 of Enterobacter cloacae complex sp. IR5412. Lineage (NCBI taxonomy): Bacteria > Pseudomonadati > Pseudomonadota > Gammaproteobacteria > Enterobacterales > Enterobacteriaceae > Enterobacter > Enterobacter cloacae complex sp. IR5412. The sequence continues at coordinate 464,985 of NZ_JBMKHQ010000001.1, forward strand.
ATAAAGCCTACCGTGATGTTACCGATGCCCTGAGAGATGTCCCGGGCGTCGTCGTCACCGGCGGTGGAAGTAGCAGTGATATCAGTATTCGCGGCATGGCCTCTCAGTACACCCTGTTCCTGGTGAACGGCAAACGCGTCAGTACGCGAAGCACCCGCCCCAACAGCGACAACTCGGGTATTGAACAAGGCTGGCTGCCGCCGCTGGAGTCCATTGAGCGCATCGAGGTCATCCGCGGCCCGATGTCCTCGCTTTACGGCTCCGATGCTATGGGTGGCGTCATTAACGTCATTACCAAAAAAGTCTCGAACACCAAAGCCTGGACCGGTTCGTTGCATGGCGATGCAACCTTCCAGGAAAATCATGACTCCGGCGATATCTTCCAGACCAACGCCTACGCCTCTGGTCCCCTGATTGACGGGCTGCTGGGTGCAAAAGTGACGGGGCTGTTGTCACGCCGCGCAGAAGATAAAATCGTGAACGGCTATAACGAGCAGAAAATGCGTAACGGTGGCATTACGCTGAACTTCACGCCGGACGAGAAGAACGATTTCGATCTCGACTTTGCTCGCGAGCTTCAGGACAGAAACAGCACCCCGGGGATGTCGAAAGCGGCTGAAACCTGCCGGGGAACAACTTGTACGCCAAATACCAAAAGCGACTCGCGCTATGAGCACACGACCTACTCGTTAACCCACAGTGGTTATTACGACGACTTCAATACCACCAGCTATATCCAGCAGGAAGAGACCAATAATCCAGGTCGCAAAATGCGTTCCTACAACACCACCTTTAACAACCAGAACCAGATCTTCCTCGGCGATCATACGTTGACCCTCGGCGGACAGTACCGTTATGAGAAATTGCGCGACAACGGCAATCAGCTAGAAGCTGCTGACGGCCTGAACAAACTGACGCGCTGGAGCTGGGCCCTGTTTGCCGAAGATGAATGGTCAATGACGGAAAGCTTTACGTTGACCGGCGGCCTGCGTATGGATAAAGACCAAAACTACGGGACGAACTGGACGCCGCGCGGTTACGGCGTATGGCACCTGGCCGATCAGTGGACGTTGAAAGGCGGGGTTTCTGCTGGCTATCGTGCGCCGGATCTGCGTCAGTCGTCTGCCAGCTGGGGCCAGGTGACAGGTGGCGGCCGTCTTGACGGTATCATCGTCGGCAACCCGGATCTGAAACCCGAGAAGAGCCTGAGCGAAGAGCTCGCCCTGCTCTGGGATAACAACGATAACCTTAATGCCGGTGTGACGCTGTTTAATACCGACTTCAAGGATAAAATTACGGAAGTTCGCCGCTGTAACAGCAGCGCCGATCCCGCCTGTACGATTGGCGATCATAGCTATGATTTCGTCAGCGATCGCGTCAACGTGGACAAAGCCAATATGCGCGGTGTGGAGTCCTCGTTCGGCTGGAAAATCACGCGCGATGTGAACTGGACTGCAAACTACACCTATACGGAATCCGAGCAGAAGAGCGGCCAGTTCTCCGGCAAGCCACTGAACAAAATGCCAAAACACATGTTCAACACCACCCTGGACTGGCAGGCGACGCCCGACGTCGGCTTCTGGAGCCGTCTGAACCTGCGCGGTAAAACGTCTGAGTATCTGAGCCGCACGTCAATGTCACAGGGTACACCGTCCTACACTCAGGTTGATGTCGGTATGCGCTACAACGCCAACAAAAACCTGCTGGTTACTGCCGGTGTGTATAACGTGCTCGATAAGCAGATTGATTACGATACGTATGACACCGTGCTGGATGGCCGTCGCTATACCGTTGGCATGACCTACAGCTTCTGATCTGCCCATAAAAAAGCCCGCTCGATTGAGCGGGCTAAAAGAGAGGAAGTGCGGTTATTGTTTGAATCGTTCCGGGAAATCCATTTCACTGTAGCGAACGAAGCGCGTTCCTTTCGTCAGTTTGTAGCCAAACCAGATGATCAGGAACAGCGGAATGCCAATATAGGTGGCCGTGACGGCGCCCCAGTCAATGGTGTCCGCAAGGAAGGCCTCATAGTTCTGGCCCAGGGTAATGATCAGGCACAGAACAAAGGCGAAGATCGGCCCCAGCGGGAAGAATCCTGACCGGTACGGCAGGTTATTCAGATCATGCCCCTGCTTGACGTACCCGCGACGGAAACGGTAGTGGCTGATGGCAATGCCCAGCCAGGCAATGAAGCCCGTCATACCAGAGGTGTTAAGCAGCCACAGGTAGACCGTCTGGTTGCCGAACATGGAGGTCAGGAAACAGAGACCCGCAATCACCGTGGTCGCATACAGCGCGTTGCGTGGCACGCCACCGCGAGACAGTTTCGAGAAAATACGCGGCGCTTTACCGTCGCAGGCCAGGGTGTAGAGCATGCGGGTGGAGGCGTACATCCCGGAGTTACCCGCAGACAGTACCGCCGTCAGGATCACCGCGTTCATCACCGCCGCCGCTGAGAGCAGACCCGCGTGCTGGAAGACCAGCGTGAACGGGCTGACGCTGATGTCTTTTACGTCGTTACGCAGCAGGCTTGGGTCGGTATACGGAATGATCAGGCTGATAATCAGGATCGCGAACACATAGAACAGCAGGATACGCCAGAACACCTGACGCACCGCGCGCGGGATGGTCTTCTCCGGGTTTTCGGATTCACCGGCCGCAATGCCAATCAGTTCGGTGCCCTGGAAGGAGAAGCCGACAATCATCGCCACGCCAATCATCGCCGAGAAGCCCCCGGCAAACGGCGCATCGCCTATTGTCCAGTTACTCCAGCCCGCCGGTTCGGCCCCTTTGAAAATACCAACGATCATCGCCACACCGACGACGATAAAGATGATGACGGTTGCCACTTTAATCAAAGAGAACCAGTATTCCGCTTCGCCGAAACCGCGCACGGAGATGTAGTTCAGCAGGAAGATGACCGCCAGGAACAGGGCGCTCCAGATCCAGCCTGGCGTGTCCGGGAACCACCAGGTCATCACCAGCTGTGCCGCGACCAGGTCAACGGCGATGGTCACCGCCCAGTTGTACCAGTAGTTCCAGCCCAGCGCGAAGCCGAAGCCTTCCTCAACGTATTTTTGTCCGTAGGTCGAAAACGAACCAGACACCGGCATGTATGCCGCCAGTTCGCCCAGGCTGGTCATCAGGAAGTAGACCATCAGGCCAATCAGGATATAAGAGAATAATGCCCCACCCGGGCCGGCTGCCGAAATTGTTGCGCCAGAGGCAACGAAAAGACCCGTACCGATGGAGCCGCCAATGGCGATCATCGTCAGGTGACGCGCCTTAAGTGCGCGACGTAGCGCGGGCGCTTCTGTGGTTTTAGTTTCTGAAACCATGTGAAAATGCTGTCCATTCAATAAATGAGGCGCGATTGTAGCAGACGATCTGCGTTGCTTCCGGCAGAAATGCTCAGTTATAAGAGAGCTTCATGACTCGGCCAGGATTATAAGTAAAGCATAATTTTTCCCTCTCCCCTTTGGGGAGAGGGCCAGGGTGAGGGGCGCTTTTACATCTCGCAATAGCGCAGAAAACGCTGGAGCGAGCTGGAAAGGTGTTTCTGACGATGGTGGATGCACCACAGCGTGCGCACCAGCTTCGGCAGCGGAACGGGGATCTCAACCAGAGAGCCGGTTTCCAGCTGTTCGGCGATCACCCGTCGGGAAAGACAGCTAATGCCCAGGCCATGACGTACGGCATGCTTAATGGCCTCGGAGTTACCTAACTCCATCCCTAGCTGGAACTGCGGCAGATGGGACAGCAGCAGATAATCGACAATCTCACGCGTGCCGGAGCCCTGCTCTCGCAGGATCCACTGCGCCTGCGCCAGACGCTCCAGTGTAACCTCGCCCTGGAGTAAAGAAGAGGCCGGGGAAGCAAACACCACCAGCTCATCCTCAAGCCAGGGCTCCGCAATGATATCAACGTTGTGGCACGGCCCTTCGATAAGACCGATGTCCACGCGGAAATCAATCACCGCATTAATCACGTCCTGGCTGTTGCCGACGCTCATCTCCAGCGGCAGGGTCGGAAAATCCCGGCGGTAGCGGGCGATCACTTCCGGCAGGATGTAGTTACCGATCGTGCTGCTGGCGTAGACGCGAATAGCGCCGTTGTCCTCGCGGAACAGCTGTTCGATCTCCGTTGCCTGCTCAAGCAAGGCCAGGGCACGCGGATACAGCAGGCGGCCATGTTCGTTCACCACCAGTCGCTTTCCTACCCTGTCGAAAAGCTGGACGCCCAGTTGCCCTTCAAGATCGGTCAAGGCCGCGCTAACGGCGGACTGCGAGAGCGCCAGCATTTGTGACGCCTGGGTTGTCGAGCCGCTTTTCAGCACCTCGGCAAATACTTCCAGCTGACGCAATGTAATGTGCATGGTTGCTTACCACTTATAAAGATTGATTATAAATATATAATCAATTTTATTTTTAAGCCAGAGCGCCGTAACCTTTAGCCAGACAAAGGAGAAGGTTATGTCAGAAATCACCTTACAACATCATCGTACAGTGTGGCACTTCGTGCCGGGTCTCGCGCTCAGCGCCGTGGTTACCGGCGTGGCCTTATGGGGTGGCAGTATACCAGCTGTTGCCGGCGCAGGGTTCAGCGCCCTGACGCTGGCCATTCTGCTCGGCATGGTGGTCGGGAACACCGTTTACCCGCACATCTGGAAATCCTGCGACGGCGGCGTGATTTTCGCCAAGCAGCATTTATTACGTCTCGGGATCATCCTTTATGGCTTCCGTCTCACCTTTTCGCAGATCGCGGATGTGGGTGTCAGCGGGATTGCCATCGACGTCCTGACCCTTTCGAGCACCTTTTTACTGGCGTGCTTTATCGGCCAGAAGATCTTTGGACTGGACAAACAGACCAGCTGGCTGATCGGTGCGGGTAGCAGCATCTGCGGCGCAGCGGCTGTACTGGCAACAGAGCCGGTAGTCAAAGCCGAAGCCAGTAAAGTCACGGTTGCCGTCGCGACGGTAGTTATCTTCGGTACGCTGGCGATCTTCCTGTATCCAGCCATGTATCCGCTGGTGGCGCACTGGTTTAGCCCGGAAACCTACGGCATTTATATCGGCTCAACCATGCACGAAGTGGCGCAGGTGGTGGCGGCAGGTCACGCCATTAACCCGGAAGCGGAAAACGCGGCGGTCATTGCCAAAATGCTGCGCGTGATGATGCTGGCCCCGTTCCTGATTTTCCTCGCGGCGCGGGTTAAACAGCTGGCTCCTGCAGGCGGCAGCGAGAAAAGCAAAATCACCATTCCGTGGTTTGCGATCCTGTTCATCGTGGTCGCTATCTTCAACTCTTTCCACCTGCTGCCAAAAGTGATGGTGGATATGCTGGTCACGCTGGATACGGTCCTGCTGGCGATGGCGATGGCGGCGCTGGGCGTCACCACGCACGTCAGCGCGCTGAAAAAAGCCGGGGCGAAACCGCTGCTGATGGCGCTGGTGCTGTTCATCTGGCTGATTGTTGGCGGCGGTGCGATTAACCTTGCGGTACACAGCCTGTTGGCATAAACCATCTCGTCCTTCTCCTGTTAACCCGCTATCATAGGCATTTCGGGTTAACAGGAGTCTTTTTATGAAATATGTTGGAGCGCACGTCAGCGCTGCCGGTGGCCTTGCGAATGCCGCCATTCGCGCCGCCGAAATCGAGGCGACCGCTTTCGCCCTGTTCACCAAAAACCAGCGCCAGTGGCGCGCAGCTCCCCTCACCGCGGAAGTGATTGATGACTTCAAAGCCGCCTGCGAGAAATACCGCTATGGGCCTGGGCAGATCCTCCCGCACGACAGCTACCTGATTAACCTCGGCCACCCGGTTGCTGAGGCGCTGGAAAAATCCCGCGAAGCATTCCTGGATGAGGTTCAGCGCTGTGAACAGCTGGGGCTGACGCTGCTGAACTTCCATCCCGGTAGCCATCTGATGCAAATCGACGAAGACGCCTGTCTGGCGCGCATCGCCGAGTCCATCAACATGACGCTGGATAAAACCCAGGGCGTGACGGCGGTGATTGAGAATACCGCCGGTCAGGGCAGCAACCTCGGCTTTAAGTTTGAGCATCTGGCGGCGATCATCGACGGCGTGGAAGACAAATCCCGCGTGGGCGTATGCATTGATACCTGCCACGCGTTTGCCGCCGGGTATGATCTGCGCACAACCGAGGCCACGAAAAATACCTTCGAAGAGTTCGAGCGTATTGTTGGCTTTAAGTATCTTCGCGGTATGCACTTAAACGATGCGAAAAGCGCGTTCGGCAGCCGCGTAGACCGTCACCACAGCCTGGGCGAAGGTAATATCGGCCACGATGCGTTCCGCTTTATCATGCAGGATGCCCGCTTCGACGGCATTCCAATGGTGCTGGAAACCATCAATCCGGATATCTGGGCAGAAGAGATTGCCTGGCTGAAGGCACAGCAGACCGCTGAACAGGCGGCATAAAAAAAGCCGGGCGCTAAACGCGACCCGGCTTTTTTGTAGGTCGGGTAAGGCGAAGCCGCCACCCGACACCTCTTTTAGGCTGCTTTTGCGACCACTTCCGCTTCCGGACGCTTCAGCACCGCGTAAGACAGACCCGCCACCAGCGTACCGGCAACAATCGCCAGCAGGTAGCCCAGCACCGGCGTGATGGCGCCAGGGATCAGCAGGACGAACAGACCGCCGTGCGGTGCCATCAGTTTCGCACCTACCGCCATGGAGATAGCTCCCGTTACCGCACCGCCGACGATACAGCATGGCAGAACACGCATTGGATCGCGCGCCGCAAACGGTATTGCGCCTTCGGTAATGAAGCACAGACCCAGCACCAGCGCCGCTTTGCCGCCTTCCTGCTGCGCTTTATCGAACTTACGACGGGCAATGATTGTCGCCAGGCCAAGCGCCAGCGGAGGCACCATACCTGCCGCCATGATCGCCGCCATAGGCGCATAGGTCTGGGTACTCAGCAGGCCAACGCCGAACGCGTATGCCGCTTTGTTTACCGGACCGCCCATGTCGGTACACATCATACCGCCGAGGATTGCGCCCAACAGCACCGCGTTCGCCGTCCCCATGGTTTGCAGCCAGTGGGTCAGACCTTCCAGAATGCCCGCGACCGGCTTACCAATCAGGTAAATCATCGCCAGACCGACCACCAGGCTGGAAATCAGCGGGATGATCAGGATAGGTTTCAGCGCCTCCATACTCTGCGGCAGCTTCAGCTTAGAGCTGATGAGCTTCGCCACGTAACCGGCAAGGAAACCGGCAATAATACCGCCGATAAAGCCAGAACCAGTGCTCACGGCCAGCATACCGCCGATAAGACCCGGCGTCAGACCCGGACGGTCAGCGATGGAGAAGGCGATAAAGCCCGCCAGCACCGGCACCATCAGCGCAAACGCGGAGCCGCCACCAATCTGCATCAAGGCTGCCGCCAGCGTGCCCTGCTCTTTAAAGGCTTCGATACCAAAGGCAAAGGAGAGCGCAATACACAGGCCGCCCGCCACCACCATCGGCAGCATGTAGGAAACCCCGGTTAACAGGTGACGATAGGCACCCGCAGACTCTTTCTTACCTTCGCCAGGCGTCTTAGCCGCACCGGTCGCCTGATAAGGTTTGGCTTCCGCCAGCGCTTTATCAAACTCCTGCGCAGTTTTCTTCAGCGCCAGGCCGGTTGAGGTGCGGTACATCGGCTTACCGGCAAACTTCGCCAGATCCACTTCGATATCGGCCGCCACGATCACCAGATCGGCTTCGGCCACCTCTTCCGGTGTGATGGCATTACCCGCGCCAACAGAGCCGCGAGTTTCAACCTTCACCCACCAGCCGCGTTTTTTCGCTTCGGTTTCAATGGCTTCAGCCGCCATAAAGGTGTGAGCCACACCTGTCGGGCAGGCCGTTACCGCAACAATGCGTTTCGGCCCAGCGGTTGCGACCGGCGCGGCCTCAACGGGTGCACTGTAAACCGTCGCATGACCTTTTGCTTCGCTCAGAAACAGTTCAGGGTGTGCCACCGCGCGGTTAATATCGCCCAGCCACACTTTTTTGCCGTTCAGGGCGCTGTCCGCGGGGATTTTTTCGCCCAGAACAATCGCCATTTCAGCATCACCCGGGTTATCAATGATATCCAGGTGCGCTTTTTGTGCCGCCGCGCCCAGCAGGGTCTTCGCCATATAGGCACGAGCCTGTCCGAGACCGGAGTCAATGATCAGCAGCGTTTTCATTATTCCTCTCCTGCTGTTAGTTAAAAGGTTTTAAGTCAACGCGCGCCATCATCGCGGCTAACTGGGTACGATCGGTAATACCGACATTGCTCTGGCTCACGGCCAGGGCCGCAACGGCGGTAGCAAGGCGTAGGGTATGTTCACTGGATTCGCGCATCAGCAGACCGTAGATCAGGCCGCCAACCATCGAATCCCCGGCACCCACGGTGCTGACCACTTCCATAGAAGGCGGTTTGGCAATCCATTCCCCGGAGGCGTTAACCCACAGGGCACCTTCTGCACCCAGCGAAATCACCACATGAGCGATACCCTGCTCGCGCAGCGCATGGGCAGCGTCAATCACATCCTTTAATTCTGGCAGCTTACGGCCCGCCCAGATTTCCAGTTCACGGCGGTTAGGCTTAACCAGCCATGGCGAGGCTTTCAGACCGGCGACCAGCGCGTCGCGGCTGCTGTCAAAAATAATGCACGGGCACTGGCTGCGCAGGCGCGTCATCCAGTCGGTGAACGCTTCCGGGCTGACGCCGGACGGCAAGCTGCCGCTGACGCACACCATGTCAAACTGGCCCAGCCAGCTCAGGGAATCGGCAACGAAGCGCTCCCAGTCAGCCGGGGTCACTTCGAAGCCGGAGAAGTTCAGATCGGTTACTTCACCGTCTTTCTCGGTCAGCTTAACGTTAATACGGGTACGGCCCTGCACAACCTGAAAACGGTTGGCGATGCCCAGTTCACTGAACAACTGCTGAAAACCGTCCTGGTTGTCTTTGCCAAGGAAGCCGCCAACGGTGACGTCGATACCGAGATCTTTCAGCACCTTCGCCACGTTAATCCCTTTCCCTGCAGCATGCAGGCCGGTGGTTCGCACCAGGTTAACTTCGCCACGCTCAATTTCCGGGCAGAAGCCCACCAGATCGTAAGCCGGGTTCAGCGTAATGGTCGCAACACGTCTGCTCATTATGCGCCCTCCCCCAGACCGGCCGCGATGGCGTCGCCAATCGCTTTCAGCGCCTGTTCAGCATCAGCACCCTGCGCGGTAAAACGCAGACGATGGCCTTTCTTCACACCCAGCGCGACAACTTTCATCAGGCTGCGCCCGTTGGCTGGTTTACCCGAACCGTCCAGATTGGTCACGGTGATCTCACTTTCAAATTGTTTAATGGTATTCACCAGCATGGTGCCCGGACGGGCATGCAGGCCGTGTTCGTTACGCACCACGTACTCCGCGCTCAGCAGGTCGTCCGTCAGCGCATCGTCGCTGGTCAACAGGGCCAGCACCGTCGCCGCGTCTGCGTTCAGCAATTTTTCAGCTTTATTGTTCAGCAGCAGATCGCCAAGGCGCTTCAGGACGGATACCGGCTGATCGTCAGCCATGGCAACGGTTACCAGCATCGCGGCGCGTTCCCCGTCTGTCTCAAAGGCAACCGCAGCACGGCTGACCGCGATAGCACTGCGCAGGTTGCCTTCAGCACTGTCGTTCAGCCAGATGCCCTGACCCAGGTTTAAAGGCTTATCATTGATGGTGCGGGTCACAAAGGCGGTATCAGCCGCCCCCACCTCTTTCAGGCGAGCCGCGTTCAGCGCCTGGAGCGTCACCAGATCGGACGCAACGACGTCCAGCATCAGGGTTTCATTATCCAGCTTCAGCGCTTCGCTCTGTTTTTCGCCCATCAGCAGGGCACGCAGCTCTTCAGCAGTGGTGGCGGATTTAAGCTGTTCCGCGACGGCATCATCGCTCAGCACGTGCGTCAGCTGACGCAGCAGGCCCAGATGTTCGTCACCGCTGGCCGCGATACCGATCGCCACGTAAGCCACCTGCCCCTCGCCCCAGAGCACGCCCTGCGGGAACTGGTAAACCTGCACGCCGGTTTTCAGCACCTGATCGCGGGTGTCCGTGGTGCCGTGCGGAATTGCAATACCGTTACCGAGGAAGGTGGAGGTCTGCTGTTCACGCGCCAGCATGCCGTTGACGTAGCCGTCCGCCACGTTGCCAGCCTGCACGAGCGCAGCGGCGACCTGGCGAATAGCCTCTTCTTTATTCCCGGCCTGTTCGCCCGGGTGGATATCCTGAACAGATAACTGGAACATGATTCTCCTCTCCTGCTGAAATTGAATCGTTTCAGCTTAACTGAGAAAATATGCGCTAACCTGCTTCTACAGGACATGCAAGATAGCGCTGAAACGTTTCAAGAAGTCTTGTCTTTTCTACAAAAGGTTGCAAGAAAAGTTACATTTCTTGTTGCAGAATTTAGAAGTGCAGCACATTTCTTCTTCAATAGGGAGGTTTTTGCTGATGTTCAGCAAACAGGTTCAGCACGCTTCAGCGAAACAGCGTTAAACTGAAATGCTATTTTGATTTATTGTGGCAATCTTGATTTTGCCCTCTGTTTATTTAATGACAGGCGGCGTAAACTCCGCCTCTCTCTGTTACTCGCAAAGACTGAACATGCATAACACCCCCGCTGCCGCCTCACCAAAGCCCTTTGATTTGACGTCAACGGCGTTTTTGATTGTTGCTTTCCTCACCGGTATTGCCGGTGCGTTACAAACGCCTACGCTGAGCCTGTTTCTGACCAACGAAGTCCACGCGCGTCCGGCGATGGTTGGCTTCTTCTTCACCGGGAGCGCCATCATTGGCATCCTGGTCAGCCAGTTTCTGGCCGGGCGTTCCGACAGAAAAGGCGATCGCAAAAGCCTGATTGTTTTTTGCTGTCTGCTGGGCGTTTTCGCCTGCGTGTTGTTTGCCTGGAACCGCAACTATTTCATTCTGCTGTTTGTTGGGGTGTTCCTGAGCAGCTTCGGCTCGACCGCCAACCCGCAGATGTTCGCCCTTGCCCGCGAGCACGCCGACCGTACAGGACGGGAAGCGGTGATGTTCAGCTCGATACTGCGCGCGCAGGTGTCGCTTGCGTGGGTGATTGGCCCCCCGCTCGCCTACGCGCTGGCAATGGGTTTTGGCTTTACGGTAATGTACCTCAGCGCGGCGGTAGCCTTCGTGGTGTGTGGCGCAATGGTATGGTTCTTCCTGCCTTCCATGCGTAAAGAGCCGAAAGTGGCGACCGGTACGCTGGAAGCACCGCGGCGTAACCGGCGCGACGCACTACTGTTATTCATTATCTGTACGCTGATGTGGGGAACGAACAGCCTCTATATCATTAATATGCCGTTGTTTATTATTGATGAGCTGCATCTGCCGGAGAAGCTGGCCGGGATCATGATGGGAACCGCCGCGGGGCTTGAGATCCCCACCATGCTGATTGCGGGCTATTACGCGAAGCGCTTCGGCAAGCGCTTTTTGATGCGCATCGCCGCCGTTGCCGGGCTGCTGTTTTATATCGGTATGCTGACGGTTCATACGCCAGCGCTGCTTCTTGCTTTACAGCTGCTGAACGCCATTTATATCGGCATTCTGGCCGGTATCGGCATGCTCTACTTCCAGGATCTGATGCCGGGTCAGGCAGGCGCTGCCACCACCCTTTATACTAATACCACCCGCGTGGGCTGGATTATTGCAGGCTCACTGGCGGGCGTTGTGGCTGAAATCTGGAACTATCATACGGTGTTCTGGATTGCGCTGGTGATGTGCGTCCTGACGCTGAGCTGCCTGACGCGGATTAAGGACGTTTAAGGCGCGGTGAGCGCTTCCAGCTCAAGCAGGTAAGTGATGGCCTGCTGGCGCGTACTGCCGCACATTTCGGCGTCAGGCTGGAGCCCGGAGCACACCTTCGGGCGTAAAGGCGAGCCAAAGATCATGCACAGGTTAGATTCAGAGAGCTGAACGCAGCGGGTATTGGCAGGCTTGCCTTGTGGCATGCCTGGAATGGGGCTTGAGATGGACGGTGCGGTACAGCACGCGCCACAGTCGGAACGACAATCCATACATGCTCTCTGTTGGTGGCAGATGCCCGCGCAGTCGGGCATTGCGCGCACAGTAACACCTTTTATGTATTGATAGCAAAACCCACGAATTCCGCTTGCCTGAAAGGCCGCGCGCGAGTAATTTGGCGCGATATTTTTTACCTCCCGTAAACAGGATTACTGCAATGCCAAGAGCGAACGAAATCAAGAAAGGTATGGTACTGAATTACAACGGCAAACTGCTGATTGTGAAAGATATCGACATTCAGGCACCCAGCGCCCGTGGCGCAGCAACGCTGTATAAAATGCGTTTCTCCGATGTCCGTACCGGCCTGAAAGTGGAAGAACGTTTTAAAGGCGACGATATCGTGGATACCGTGACCCTGACCCGTCGCTACGTTGATTTTTCTTATATCGACGGCAACGAATACGTGTTCATGGATAAAGAAGATTACACCCCGTATATCTTCACCAAAGATCAGATCGAAGAAGAGCTGCTGTTTATTCCTGAAGGTGGAATGCCGGACATGCAGGTGCTGACCTGGGATGGCGTGCTGCTGGCGCTGGAGCTGCCGCAGACCGTTGATCTGGAAATCGTTGAAACGGCACCGGGCATCAAAGGCGCGTCTGCAAGCGCGCGTAACAAACCGGCTACCCTGACTACCGGTCTGGTCGTACAGGTGCCAGAATACCTGTCAGCGGGCGAGAAAATCCGTATCCATATCGAAGAAAAACGCTATATGGGTCGCGCTGACTGATTGTGGCGTTTGCCGGGTGGCGGCTGCGCCTTACCCGGCCTACAAAAACACAAAAACCGGCCTCAGAGCCGGTTTTTCGTAGGCCCGGTAAGCGTAGCGCCACCGGGCAATCAGGCTTACAGAAGCTCTGGATACTTCGTCATTTTCAGCGCCAGCTCGATACCGCGCACTTCCGCCATCCCTTTCAGACGGCCAATCGCCGAATACCCTGGATTCGTTTTCTTGCGCAGATCGTCCAGCATCTGATGCCCGTGATCCGGACGGAACGGGATAGGACGTACATCCCCCGCCTGCTTACGACGTACTTCTTCAGAGAGAATGGCATCCACCACCGCAACCATGTTCACGTCGCCGCCAAGGTGGGCTGCTTCATGGAAGGTTTTCGGATTCTCTTCACGGCAGGTTGCACGCAGGTGAGTGAAATGAATGCGATCCCCAAAGGTTTCGATCATCCGCACCAGATCGTTATCCGCACGCACGCCGTAAGAGCCCGTACACATGGTAAAGCCGTTGTAGATGCTGTCCACCGTCTCTTTTAGCCACTGCATATCCTCAATGGTCGACACGATACGCGGCAGGCCGAGGATTGGGCGCGGAGGATCGTCCGGATGGACCGCCAGCCGCACGCCGACTTCTTCTGCCACCGGCACAATAGCGCGCAGGAAGTGCGCCATGTTTTCACGCAGCTGGTTTTTATCGATATCGCCATATTCCGCCAGGCGCGCGCGGAACTGATCGAGGGTATAGCCCTCTTCCGCCCCCGGCAGGCCCGCGATTATATTGCGAACCAGCTTCTCAATGTCCGCTTCACTGGCGGCATTGAACCACGCCAGCGCCTGCTGCTGCTCTTCGGCGGTGTAGTCTGCTTCCGCCCCCGGACGCTTCAGAATGTGCAGCTCGAAAGCCGCAAAAGCGATTTGATCGAAACGCAGCGCCTTCGAACCATCGGCCATTTCATATTCCAGGTCGGTACGCGTCCAGTCCAGAATTGGCATAAAGTTATAGCAGACGGTATCAATACCGCAGGCCGCCAGGTTACGAATGCTCTGCTGATAATTCGCAATCCAGGTTTCACACTCACCGGAGTGGGTTTTGATATCTTCGTGAACCGGAATACTTTCCACGACAGACCAGGTTAGACCCTTCTCTGCCAGCTGTGCCTGACGCTTTTGGATTTCCTCCACCGGCCACACCTGACCGTTCGGAATATGATGCAGCGCCGTGACCACACCCGTTGCGCCAGCCTGACGCACATCATCAAGAGAAACCGGATCGTTCGGCCCGTACCAACGCCAGGTTTGTTCCATTGCCCCACCCTCTCAAGTTGTTATACCAATATGAATCACCTCAATGACGACTACCATACATGTTTAATCGAAGTGGTCAACACAGCGCGCGACATTGATTGATCAAACTCACATAACCGGGATATTTACGGCTTACCAATTTAATTTGTTGTCATATAACTTTACACTGGCATTGTTAATTAATGGTTAATCAGGTGTGTACTACATGAAGACTATTGCCTCCACCGCGCTTCCTGCTCATGTCCAGCAGCCCCGCTACGATCGCGAGCAGTTACGCTCCCGCATCGTCCATTTCGGCTTTGGCGCGTTCCACCGGGCGCATCAGGCGTTGTTAACAAACCGGGTGCTGAACGCCAAAGGAGGCGACTGGGGTATTTGTGAGATTAGTCTCTTTAGCGGCGATGTTCTCATGCGCCAGCTCCGCGCGCAGGATCATCTGTTTACCGTGCTGGAGAAAGGTGCCGAAGGCAATCAGCCCATTATTATCGGTGCGGTAAAAGAGTGCCTGAACGCAAAACTCGACTCGCTGGCAGCCATTATTGAGAAGTTCTGCGAACCGCAGGTGGCCATTGTCTCCCTCACCATTACCGAAAAAGGCTACTGCATCGATCCGGCGACGGGGAAACTGGATATGCACAACAGCCGCATTCTGCACGATCTTGAGCATCCGTCTGAGCCGCATTCCGCGCCGGGTATTCTGGTCGAAGCGCTTCATCGCCGCCGCGAGCGGGGGCTACCCGCGTTTACCGTGCTCTCCTGCGACAATATTCCCGACAACGGCCACGTGGTGAAAAATGCCGTTCTCGGCATGGCCGGAAAGCGTTCCGCAGAGCTGGCCGGATGGATCGAGGCGCACGTGAGCTTCCCTGGCACCATGGTCGACCGAATCGTGCCCGCCGCCACTGACGCCTCACTCGCGGAAATCACCCAGGAACTTGGCGTTGAAGATCCCTGCGCCATCAGCTGTGAACCGTTCATTCAGTGGGTAGTGGAAGATAACTTTGTCGCCGGGCGTCCGGAATGGGAGGTTGCAGGCGTACAGATGGTTGAGGATGTCCTGCCCTGGGAGCAGATGAAGCTGCGGATGCTGAACGGCAGCCACTCCTTCCTGGCGTATCTGGGCTACCTTGCCGGCTACGCGCACATAAATGAATGTATGCAGGACGATAGCTTCCGCGAGGCTGCCCGCAGGCTGATGCTGAATGAGCAGGCCCCTACGCTGCGCATCACCAACGTCGATCTGACAGCCTATGCTGACAGCCTGCTTGACCGCTTCGCCAACCCGGCGCTACAGCACCGCACCTGGCAAATCGCTATGGACGGCAGTCAGAAGCTGCCTCAGCGCATGCTGGATGGGATCCACATGCATCTTGAGCGTAACACCGCCTGGCCATTACTGGCGCTGGGCGTCGCAGGCTGGATGCGCTACGTCAGCGGGACGGACGACCAGGGCAACGCCATTGACGTGCGCGATCCGCTGAGCGACAAGTTTCAGGCCATTGTCGCTTCCAGCAGTGACGCAGAACGCGTTAGCGCCCTGCTGACGCTAAAAGAAATCTTTGGCGACGACCTGCCGAAAAACCCTGTCTTTGTCGAGGCAATCACCGGCGCGTACCAGCGCCTCGTCCGGCTCGGCGCGCGTCAGGCCGTTATCGAAACGTTAAAAATTTAGCGATTATAGCGTTTAAGGCGAACGGTTTTACGCTCCGTTCGCCCTCCCTCTTCTCAATGCCCGATTTTTTCGTCAGGATGATAGATAGTTGTTACTACATCACAATTATTTATCGGAGCGCACGTGACCAAAACCAACCTGATCACCGGTTTTCTCGGCAGCGGTAAAACTACGTCCATTCTGCATTTGCTGGCCAATAAAGATCCGGCGGAAAAGTGGGCCGTGCTGGTCAACGAATTTGGCGAAGTGGGGATCGACGGCGCGTTGCTCGCCGACAGCGGCGCGATGGTGAAAGAGATCCCGGGCGGGTGTATGTGCTGTGTGAATGGTCTGCCGATGCAGGTCGGGCTGAATACGCTGCTGCGTCAGGGCAAGCCTGACCGTCTGCTGATTGAACCCACTGGGCTGGGTCATCCGAAGCAAATTCTTGATTTACTGACCGCCCCGGTCTACGAGCCGTGGCTTGAGCTGCGTGCGACGCTTTGCCTGCTCGACCCCCGCCAGCTGCTGAATGAAAAAGCGATCAATAACGACAATTTCCGCGACCAGCTCGCCTCGGCAGATATTATCGTGGCGAATAAATCCGATCGCGCGACGGCTGAGAGTCAGGCCGCGTTCAATGCCTGGTGGCAGCAGGCTGGCGGTGGACGTCAGTACGTGCAGACCACCCAGGGCAACATTGATGGCGCCCTGCTCGATCTTCCCCGCCTCAACCAGACGCAACTGCCTGCCAGCGCTGAGCATTCGCATAGCCACGGCGCGAAGCAAGGTCTGGCAGCGCTGAGCCTGCCGGAACATCAGCGCTGGCGTCGAAATCTGAACAGCGGCCAGGGACACCAGGCCTGCGGCTGGATCTTCGATGCCGATACGGTTTTCGACACCATTGGTATACTGGAATGGGCAAGACTGGCGCCGGTTGAGCGGGTAAAAGGGATCATGCGCACCCCGGATGGTCTGGTGCGCATTAATCGTCAGGGCGAGGATTTCTTTATAGAAACCCAGAACGTCGCGCCACCCGACAGCCGGATAGAGTTAATTAGTGCGGTTAATACCGACTGGAATGCCCTCCAGTCAAGCCTGTTGAAGCTTCGTTTAAGTTTGGGCGGCTAACGTTGCCCCTGATTTCACACATTGCTGAAGACTATGACGACTCGACTTCCTGCTATTTTATTGCTCAACGCTGCCGGTCTGGCGCTTTTTTTCTCCTGGTATATCCCGGCGGATCACGGATTCTGGTTCCCGCTGGATTCCGGGCTGTTCCACTTCTTTAACCAGGCGCTGGCGAAGAGTGAAGCCTTCCTGTGGCTGGTGGCGATCACCAACAACCGCGCGTTTGACGGCTGTTCGCTGCTGGCAATGGGCTGTCTGATGCTCTCCTTCTGGCTGAAGGAAGACAAAACGGGTCGTCGCCGTATTCTGATTATCGGCCTGGTCATGCTGCTGGCAGCCGTGATTATCAACCAGCTGGCGCAGCATCTGATGCCGGTTAAACGCGCCAGTCCGTCGCTCTCTTTCCCGAATATTAACCGCGTCAGCGAGCTGCTTCATATTCCAACCAAAGACGCCTCGAAGGACAGCTTCCCGGGCGACCACGGTATGATGCTGCTGATTTTTGCTGGCTTCATGCTGCGCTATTTCGGTAAAAAAGCCTTCGCCATCGCCCTGGTTATTGTGGTGGTATTTGCATTCCCGCGGGTGATGATTGGCGCTCACTGGCTGACAGATATCGCCGTAGGCTCCCTCACGGCGGTGTTAATTGGTTTGCCTTGGGTGTTGATGACTCCCCTGAGCGATCGCGTAATAGGTATTTTTGATCGCTATCTTCCCGGCAAATTTAAACAAGTCTGAAACAAATAAATAACGCTAATTAACACCATTCATCAGGGATCGTTTTCGATCCCTGAGTCACTTCTTTCCGGTATCATTCAGCGCTGTCATCATTCCGTCATACAATTCGTGATAAAAATGAAGCAATTGCAGGGATTACCGGTATGAATGGCGGCATTTTGAGCAATTCCGCGCTGTAACGTTGTGTATCACATTTTCTTATAAAAAAACGGTCTTTTTTGCTCGCAATGCCCTTTGCAATCGGTTAACCTCGAACTCGTTTTGCCCCATTGAGATAATTATTATCGTGGTGAATAATTTTGTGCGTTGTGCCACAGATTTCACCATAAAGAATTGTCTCATTGTGAACAGATAATTAGTCTCGTCACGGTTGGCATTTTTATAACGATATTTTCGTTAAGGACTACAAGGGAAAACAAACAAAATGGTCAAATCTCAACCAATTTTGAGATATATCTTGCGGGGGATCCCGGCGATTGCAGTGGCGGTTCTGCTTTCGGCATGTAGTACGACGAACACCGCGAAGAATATGCATCCTGAGACGCGTGTTGTGGGAATGGAAGATTCCTCTTCACTGCAAGCCTCTCAGGATGAATTTGAAAATATGGTGCGTAATCTCGACGTTAAGTCGCGTATTATGGATCAGTATGCTGACTGGAAAGGCGTGCGTTACCGCCTGGGCGGCAGCACCAAGAAAGGCATCGATTGCTCCGCATTCGTACAGCGTACTTTCCGTGAGCAGTTTGGGTTAGACCTTCCGCGTTCTACTTATGAACAGCAGGAAATGGGCAAGTCCATTTCGCGCACTAAACTGCGTACGGGCGATTTAGTCCTGTTCAGAGCAGGTTCAACCGGTCGACACGTTGGCATCTATATCGGTAACGATCAGTTTGTCCATGCTTCCACCAGCAGTGGTGTGACGATTTCCAGCATGAACGAACCTTACTGGAAGAAGCGCTACAACGAAGCTCGCCGCGTTCTGAGCCGTAGTTAATATTGCTGTCGTATCGTTGGTTATCCCTTGGCTGGCGATACGATTAAAAAAGCACTGCTCCGGCAGTGTTTTTTTTTGCCCGTTACACTGATAGACATCCAGCGTCATTTCAGGAATCACGACATCTATGTTTACCCGCTACTTCTCCAGCAACCGCAAGATACTGTTTCTCAGTATTCTGACGGGGTTGTTTACCGCCCTGCTTCTGAGTGCGTTACAGTTTTACTGGAGTTATCACAAGCGAGAAGTCAGGTACGATACCCTCATTACGGATTTAAGCGTCTACATGGAGAGCTTTTTCGACGAGCTTAAAACCTCTATTGATACGCTCCAGCCGCTCACGCTGAACAGCTGTGAAGAGGTCAGTGCGGCGCTCACCTCACGCGCGGCCTTCAGTATTAACGTGCGCGCCTTTTTGCTGGTCCGGGATAAACAGGCCTTCTGCTCTTCGGCAACAGGTCCGATGAATACCCCAATGGAAACGCTTATCCCTCAGCTACACATCAGCAAACCTGTTGATATCGCGCTCCTGCCGGGTACGCCCATGCTGCCGGATAAACCCGCGATCGCTATCTGGTATCGCAATCCGCTGGTAAAAGACGGCGGCGTATTTACCTCCGTGAACATCAACCTGACGCCTTACCTTCTTTATACGTCACGTCAGGATGAATTTTCCGGAATATCGATCGTCATTGGCGACTCCGCGTTATCCACCCAGTCCGGAATGCTGGTTCAGGCGCGGGATTTGCCTGAGGTCCCTGCCCGCACCGCCACGCTGAAAAATATTCCTCTGACCGTTAACGTCTATGCGCAAGCCTGGAAGACCGATGAACTGCTCTACGCCGTGTTCTTCGGCCTGGTCTGCGGTATTGCGGCAGGTCTGCTGAATTTCTATATTCTCACTATCCGTCTGAATCCCGGGAAAGAGATCCTTACGGCCATCAAGCACGACCAGTTCTACGTGGTCTATCAGCCCGTCGTGGATGCGCAGTCGCTCAGAATGACCGGGCTGGAAGTCCTGATGCGCTGGAAGCACCCGGTGATGGGCGAAATTCCACCGGATGCCTTTATTAACTTCGCTGAAGCGCAGAAGCTGATTGTCCCGCTGACGCTGCATCTTTTTGACCTGATTATCCGCGATGCCCCTGTCCTGCAAACGGTGCTCCCGCCTGGGGCCAAGTTTGGGATCAACATCGCGCCCGGTCATCTGCATGCGGAAAACTTTAAGGAGGATATGCGCGCGTTTGCCGCTGCCCTTCCGCCCGATCACTTCCAGATTGTGCTGGAAATAACCGAGCGCGACATGATCAACCACCGCGAGGCAAATCAGCTGTTTGAATGGCTGCACAATGAAGGTTTTGAAATCGCCATCGATGATTTTGGCACCGGCCACAGCGCGCTGATCTATCTGGAACGCTTCACGATGGATTACCTGAAAATTGACCGTGGCTTCGTGAATGCCATCGGGACTGAAACCGTTACCTCGCCAGTGCTTGACGCGGTGCTGACGCTGGCAGAACGCCTGAATATGTTAACCGTCGCCGAGGGTGTTGAAACGCCCGAGCAGGCGGCGTGGCTGCGCGAGCATGGCGTGAACTATCTTCAGGGCTACTGGATCGGCCGACCAATGCCGCTGGAGCAGTTCAGGACGTGGCAACCCGACATCACGCTCGGGGAATAATTTCACAATCACGGCGCTGTCCCTTATTATTCTCCTCAACCGAGCCTGCCTGTGAACAAAGGGATCCGCCGCACTATGATTATGCGCGTTGTATTGATGCTGTTGGCGCTGGTGAGCCTGTCGAGCCAGGCGCAGACCATCAAAGAGAGCACGGCCTTTGCCGTCATTGGCGAGCCGAAGTATGCGGTCAACTTTACTCACTACGATTATGTGAACCCCGCCGCCCCGAAAGGCGGGAACGTGACGCTTTCCGCGACCGGAACGTTTGACAACTTTAACCGCTTCGCCCTGCGCGGCGTGGCGGCAGCGCGTACCGAATCCCTCTATGACACGCTGTTCGTCACCTCCGACGACGAGCCCGGCAGCTATTATCCCCTGGTCGCTGAGAACGTGCGTTACGCCGATGATTTTAGCTGGGCAGAAATCGCGATTAATCCGCGGGCGCGTTTTCACGACGGTACGCCGGTTAGCGCCCGCGATGTGACGTTCACCTTTCATAAATTTATGACCGAAGGCGTGCCGCAGTTTCGTCTGGTGTACAAGGGCACCACGGTGAAAGCCATCGCCCCGCTGACCGTGCGAATCGAACTCCCTGAGCCAAACAAAGAGAATATGCTGAGCCTGTTCTCCCTGCCCGTCATGCCCGAATCATTCTGGAAAAACCATAAGCTGAGCGATCCCCTCTCTTCCCCGCCGCTGGCCGGAGGACCGTATCGCATTACCGACTGGCGAATGGGCCAGTACGTGATCTATTCCCGCGTGAAAGATTACTGGGCAGCCACGCTGCCGGTAAACCGGGGCCGCTGGAACTTCGATACAATCCGCTACGACTACTACCTGGATGATAACGTGGCCTTCGAGGCGTTTAAGGCAGGCGCATTTGATTTACGTGTCGAGAACAGCGCCAAAAACTGGGCGACCCGGTATATCGGAAAAAATTTCGCGAAAGGCTATATCGTTAAAGACGAACATAAAAACGAATCCGCGCAGGACACGCGCTGGCTGGCGTTTAATATTCAGCGCCCGGTTTTTTCCGATCGTCGGGTGCGTGAAGCTATTACCCTGGCGTTTGATTTCGAATGGATGAACAAAGCGCTGTTTTACGGAGCCTACAGCCGGGCGAACAGCTATTTCCAGAATACTGAATATGCCGCCCGTGATTATCCCCACGCGGACGAGCTGGTTTTGCTGGCGCCAATGAAAGCGGAGCTCCCGCCGGAAGTGTTCACCCGCCTATTTGAACCGCCAAAATCCGACGGAAACGGGTTCGACCGGGACAACCTGCTGAAAGCCAGCAAACTGCTGGATGACGCTGGCTGGGTGTTGAAAAATCGGCTACGAGTAAATGTTAAAACTGGTAAGCCGCTCAGCTTCGAACTGCTGATTGCCTCCGGCGCAAACGATCAGTGGGTGCTGCCGTTTAAGAAGAACCTTGCCCGTCTTGGGGTGACCATGAATATCCGCCAGGTCGATATTGCCCAGCTGACCAACCGCAAGCGCAGTCGCGATTACGACATGATGCAAACCCTGTGGGCTGCCCAGCCGTGGCCGAGTTCAGACCTGCAAATCTCCTGGGCATCGGGGTATATCGACTCCTCCTACAACGCTCCGGGGGTAAAGAGTCCGGTGATTGATGCGCTGATCGCGAAAATCGTTGCCGCTCAGGGCGATAAAGAGAAACTTCTGCCGCTCGGGCGCGCGCTTGACCGGGTGTTAACCTGGAACTATTACATGCTGCCGATGTGGTACATGGGTGAAGATCGCGTGGCCCGCTGGGACAAATTCTCCCTGCCCGCCGTTCGCCCGGTTTATACGCTTGGTTTTGATACGTGGTGGTATGACGTGAATAAAGCCGCAAAACTGCCCGCAGCGCGGCGTTGAGGAGTGACGATGGGCGCTTATCTTATCCGCAGGCTGCTGCTGGTTATCCCGACGCTATGGGCCATCATTACCATTAACTTTTTTATCGTGCAGATTGCCCCCGGCGGCCCGGTGGACCAGGCGATTGCGGCCATAGAATTTGGTCACGCTGGCGGCATGCCGGGCGGCGGCGGTGAAGGAATGGGGGCCAGCCATGCCCGGACGGGCGTGGGCAATATCAGCGAAAGCCACTACCGGGGCGGTCGGGGACTGGATCCGGAGGTGATTGCCGAGATCACCCATCGCTATGGTTTTGACAAGCCGCTGCACGAGCGTTATTTCAGGATGCTCTGGGATTATGTCCGTTTCGATTTTGGCGACAGCCTGTTTCGCAGCGCCTCGGTGCTAACCCTGATCAAGCAAAGCCTTCCGGTTTCCATCACGCTCGGACTGTGGGGGACGCTGATTATTTATCTGGTCTCCATTCCGCTGGGGATCCGCAAAGCGGTCTACAACGGTAGCCGTTTTGATATCTGGAGCAGCACGTTCATTATCATCGGCTACGCTATCCCGGCGTTTCTGTTTGCCGTGCTGCTGATTGTCTTTTTCGCTGGCGGCAGTTATTTCGACCTCTTCCCGCTGCGCGGGCTGGTCTCTGCGGATTTCAGCACGTTGCCGTGGTATCAGAAAATCACCGATTACTTCTGGCACATCACGCTTCCGGTGCTGGCGACGGTTATCGGCGGTTTTGCGGCGCTTACGATGCTGACCAAAAATGCCTTTCTTGATGAGATCCGCAAACAGTACGTCGTCACCGCGCGCGCCAAAGGCGTCGGTGAAAAGCAGATTATGTGGAAGCACGTTTTTCGTAACGCCATGCTGCTGGTGATTGCCGGTTTT
Organism: Enterobacter cloacae complex sp. IR5412; assembly: GCF_049237385.1. Classification (NCBI taxonomy): domain Bacteria; kingdom Pseudomonadati; phylum Pseudomonadota; class Gammaproteobacteria; order Enterobacterales; family Enterobacteriaceae; genus Enterobacter; species Enterobacter cloacae complex sp. IR5412. Next base: position 488,061 of record NZ_JBMKHQ010000001.1, read on the forward strand.
CCCGCCACGTTCATCAGTATGTTTTTTACCGGCTCTCTGCTGATAGAAGTGATGTTCTCTCTCAACGGTTTAGGGCTGCTCGGCTATGAGGCCACCGTCTCCCGTGATTACCCGGTGATGTTTGGCACACTGTACATTTTCACCCTGATCGGCCTGCTGCTGAATATCATCAGCGATATCAGCTATACGCTGGTCGATCCCCGTATCGATTTTGAGGGCCGCTGATGTTGCGTTTAAGCCCCGTCAATCAGGCCCGCTGGGCGCGCTTTCGCCACAACCGTCGCGGCTACTGGTCGCTGTGGATCTTCGCCGTCCTGTTCGCCTTAAGTCTGTGTTCCGAACTGATTGCCAACGATAAACCCCTGCTGGTGCATTTCAAAGATCGCTGGTACGTGCCGGTGCTTACTACCTATAGCGAAAGCGATTTTGGCGGTCCGTTTGCGACGCCAGCCGAGTATCAGGATCCCTGGTTACGTGAACAGATCGCGCAGCACGGCTGGGCGCTTTGGGCACCGATTCGCTTTGGCGCGAACAGTATTAACTACGCCACGTCCACCCCCTTCCCTTCCCCGCCTTCCTCGCAGAACTGGCTGGGAACGGACGCCAACGGCGGCGATGTGCTGGCGCGCATCCTCTATGGCACCCGCATCTCGCTCCTGTTTGGGCTGCTTCTGACGCTCTTTAGCAGCGTGATGGGCGTCGTGGCGGGCGCCGTGCAGGGCTATTACGGTGGAAAAATCGATTTGTGGGGGCAGCGCGTAATTGAAGTCTGGTCCGGTATGCCGACGCTGTTTCTGATTATCCTGCTGTCCAGCGTAGTACAGCCTGGCTTCTGGTGGCTGTTAGGCATCACCGTCCTGTTCGGCTGGATGGCACTGGTCGGCGTGGTGCGCGCGGAGTTTCTGCGCACGCGAAATTACGATTATATTCGCGCCGCGCAGGCATTAGGCGTGAGCGATCGCGCAATTATCTTCCGTCACATGCTTCCCAATGCGGTGGTGGCGACCCTCACCTTCCTGCCGTTTATTTTGTGTAGCTCCATTACCACCCTGACGTCGCTTGATTTTCTTGGTTTCGGTTTGCCGCTGGGCTCACCGTCTCTTGGCGAACTGCTGTTGCAGGGCAAAAACAACCTCCAGGCCCCCTGGCTGGGCATCGCCGCATTCCTCTCCGTGGCGGTGCTGCTTTCCCTGCTGATTTTTATTGGCGAAGCCGTGCGCGATGCCTTCGATCCCAACAAGGCGGTATGACATGACCCGGCCTCTTCTGAGCATAGAAAATCTGTCGATTGCGTTTTCAAAACAGGGCGAATCTCGCCCGGTGGTGACGGATTTATCGTTGCAGATCCAGCGCGGAGAGACGCTGGCGCTGGTCGGGGAATCCGGCTCCGGTAAGAGCGTTTCGGCACTGTCGGTGCTGCGCCTGCTCCCTTCCCCGCCGGTCAGCTATCCGCACGGGGATATTCTGTTCCATGGACAATCCCTGCTGAACGCTGATGAGCAAACCCTGCGCGGCATTCGTGGCAATAAGATTGCCATGATTTTTCAGGAGCCGATGGTGTCGCTCAATCCATTGCATACGCTGGAAAAACAGCTCTATGAAGTGCTGTCACTTCATCGGGGAATGCGTAAAGAGGCAGCGCGGGGGGAAATTCTGGACTGCCTTGAACGCACCGGCATTCGTAATGCGGCGAAACGGCTGAACGATTTCCCGCATCAGCTTTCCGGCGGCGAGCGCCAGCGCGTGATGATCGCGATGGCGCTGCTGACGCGCCCCGAACTGTTGATTGCGGATGAACCCACCACCGCGCTGGACGTCACGGTGCAGGCGCAAATTCTGCAACTGCTGCGCGAACTGCGCGACGAGCTGAACATGAGCCTGCTGTTTATTACGCATAACCTGGGCATCGTGAAAAAGCTCGCTGACGCGGTGGCCGTGATGCAAAATGGCCGCTGCGTCGAACAGAACAGGGCAACTGCCCTGCTGAGCGCGCCTCAGCACCCGTATACACAGCGCCTGCTCGATAGCGAACCCTCTGGCGACCCGGTTCCGCTTAACGCTGACAGCGCACCGTTGCTGAAGGTTGAGGACCTGTCGGTGTCATTCCCGATCCGCAAAGGCATTTTGCGTCGCGTGGTCGATCACAATCATGTTCTGAAAAACATGAGCTTCTCTCTGCGTCCGGGCGAGTCGCTTGGGCTTGTGGGCGAATCCGGTTCGGGCAAAAGCACCACCGGCCTGGCGCTGCTGCGCCTGATCGCCTCGCAGGGAAGCATTCTCTTTGACGGCATGCCGCTGCAAAACCTGAGCCGCCGCCAAATGCTGCCCGTCCGCCCGCGGATGCAGGTGGTCTTTCAGGATCCGAACTCTTCGCTGAACCCGCGGCTGAGCGTATTGCAGATTATTGAAGAGGGCCTGCGCGTTCATCAGCCCGCGCTGACGGCACAACAGCGTGAAATCGACGTTAAGCGGGTGATGGCGGAAGTGGGTTTAGATCCCGAGACCCGGCACCGGTATCCGGCTGAGTTTTCCGGCGGACAGCGCCAGCGTATAGCGATTGCCCGCGCGTTGATCCTGAAACCGGAGCTGATCGTGCTGGACGAGCCTACCTCTTCACTGGACCGCACCGTGCAGGCGCAAATTCTGGCGCTGCTGAAGGGGCTACAGGAAAAGCATCGGCTGGCCTATATCTTTATCAGCCACGATTTACAGGTGGTGCGTGCGCTTTGCCATCAGGTGGTGGTATTGCGGCAGGGAGAAGTCGTTGAGCAGGGAGAGTGCCAGCGCGTATTCACTGCGCCTGCGCAGGATTACACGCGCCAGCTATTGTCCGCTGACTAGCACTCAGAAAGGATATTGACCGGAGAACGGTTCGGCAATCGCCACGCCGAAGTTTTTCAGACGGCAGGTCGCAGCAAATTCATCCTGGCTGTTAACAAACAGGCACGGCTCACCTTCGCATTCCAGCACGGAGCTGTCTACTTCGATGTCCGTCAGCGCCTGGCTGAGACGTTCCATAACCGGCCACGCATTTTCATCGCTCGGGCTAAGCAGCTTGAGCGCCACCAGACAATTATCCTCCCCGGCAACGCTTTGCGGAATCGGTTCAACTTTCGAACCTGCAAAACCCGTCGACCAGCGATAGCTCTGGGGCAAGCGATGGACAATGGAGAGTTGTAATGTATTCACGTTCAGATCCCCGGAAGCAAATTTACTTCACAATTTATTTACATTTATAGTAACACATCATCGCCAACCTGCACTGTTTAGCGGATTTTATAGGCGTTGCAGGCTCGCGTCGGCGCTATATGTACCCGTTTCTGCGATCTAACTCAACCTTTTTAAATACAATGATGTGACTTTTTACATAAATAGATTTTACATAAAAGAAACAAACACCGGGTAAACGAACCGAGGGTTGGTTGATATGGGTCAACAAAAAGGCCCGTTTCGGGCCTTAAGTGCTCATTTATGCGCCGTCTTACGGGGCCGGCTGGCGTAAAGATAGAAGAGGATGGAGCAAGTCGCGCAGAGGGCAATCGCCCACAGCATCGGCCAGGCAGTATTAAACGTCGCCATTGAGAGCAGCGCCCCGACAATCGCGCCAATCCCGAAACGGAACGTCCCTGCCAGCGACGAGGCGGTGCCCGCCATATGCGGGAATTCGTCGAGGATCACCGCCATCGCGTTGGATGAGACCATCGAGACGCAGCCAACAAACGCCGCCACGCCCATCACCAGCGCCCAAAAACCGACGCCCAACAATGCGCTCAATACCAGCCAGATAGCCATCACGAACTGGATCCACAGCCCGGCGCGGAACATATTCAGCGCCCCGACCCGCCGGACAAAGCGGCTGTTGATAATGGTCATCACAAACAGGAACACGATATTCAGCGCGAAGTAGTAACCAAAGTGCTGGGGTGACACATGGTTCAGTTCGATGTACACAAACGGCCCCGCGCTCAGGAACGAAAACATCCCGGCAAAGCTAAAGCCGCTGGCCAGCATATAGCTCAGCACGCGCTTATGGCGAAACAGCGAGGCAAAGTTGCCAAGCGTGGTGCGGACGTGAAACTTCTGACGGCGCTCGACCGGCAGCGTTTCATCGATAAAGACGAAGATCATCACCGAGGCCAGCAGCGCGGCAATCGCCAGGATCCAGAAAATCGCATGCCAGCTGAACCACACCAGCACCGCCCCGCCCACCATGGGGGCGACCAGCGGCGCAATGGTTGTGACCAGCATGACGAACGACATCATGCGTGAGAACTCTTCCTTCGGGTAGATGTCGCGCATCAGCGCGTTAATCACCACGCTTGCCGCAGCCGCAGCCAGGCCATGGAAGAAACGCATCACGATCAGCTGATCGATACTCTGCGCCAGCGCGCAGGCCACCGCCGCCGCGGCAAATATCAACGTCCCGCCCAGAATAACGGGTTTGCGCCCCAGGCTGTCTGCCATTGGGCCATAAAAGAGCTGGCCGAGCGCAAAACCAAGAATGTAGGTGCTGAGCGTCATCTGTGCGCTGCCTGCCGGTACGCCAAACTGCGCGGAAATCACCGGCAGCGCGGGCAGATACATATCGATAGACAGCGGCATCAGCATGGCCAACAGGCCAAGGATAAATACGATTTTAAACGACGAGTGTGGCCTGGTGGTCACAGGGTTCTCCTGAATTTAGCGTGAAAGCAGCCCGACGCTGGCAATCTCTTCTTCCGTCAGCGGACGATATTCCCTTGGCGCCAGGTCTGGATCGAGTTCAATCGCGCCGATACGTTCACGATGCAGCCCCACAACGTGGTTGCCCACGGCGGCAAACATCCGTTTCACCTGGTGGTAGCGGCCTTCACTGATGGTCAGACGGACGTCCGTTGGGGTAATGACTTCCAGCACCGCCGGTTTGGTCAGATCTTTTTCATTATGTAGCTGAACGCCTTTTGCGAATTGCTCTGCCGTGTCATCCGAGACCGGCGACTCAAGTGTCACCCGATAGGTTTTCTCACAGTGATGGCGCGGGGAGGTGATGCGGTGCGACCACTGACCGTCATCGGTCATCAGCACCAGGCCGGTGGTATCAATATCCAGTCGCCCTGCCGCATGCAGCTTGTGCGCCACAGGTTCGTCGAGGAAGTAGAGCACCGTCGGGTGATCCGGATCGTCCGTTGAACAGACGTAACCTTCCGGTTTGTTGAGCATGAAGTAGCGCGGGCCATTCTGCTGGGTCAGCGGGTTGCCGTCATACTCCACCTGGTGGTCAGGCTGGAGTTTAAAAGCGCTGTCTTTCACAATGTCGCCGTCCACGGTTACGCGGCTGGCGCGAATTTCACGCCCGGCAATAGCGCGGCTTACGCCGAGTTGCTGAGCGATAAACTTATCAAGTCGCATGAAATCTTTTTAGCCTTAATGGTGCTGGAAGTCGGACTACGCGTCCGAAAAAGAAGCAGTCAGAAACAGTTCAGTATAATGGTCTGGTTGCGCCACTCAAGGGAAAAAGTTTCGTGGCATACTATATGCGAGTTAACTGAATAGAGAAGCCATGACGTTCACACTACGCCCCTATCAGCAAGAAGCCGTTGATGCCACCCTCGCCTGGTTTCGCAAGCACCGGGAACCCGCCGCCATCGTGCTCCCGACCGGAGCCGGTAAAAGCCTGGTGATTGCCGAACTGGCGCGCCTGGCTCGCGGGCGCGTGCTGGTGCTGGCGCACGTAAAAGAGCTGGTGGCGCAAAACCACGCCAAATATTGCGCGCTCGGCCTGGAGGCCGATATTTTTGCCGCCGGGCTGAAGCGCAAAGAGAGCCACGGGAAAGTGGTGTTTGGCAGCGTACAGTCCGTTGCGCGCAACCTGGACCTGTTTCGCAGCGAGTTTTCCCTGCTGATTGTCGATGAGTGTCACCGCATCAGCGATGACGACGACAGCCAGTATCAGCAAATCCTCACTCATCTGAGAGAGGTGAACCCTCACTTACGCCTGCTTGGCCTGACCGCCACGCCATTTCGTCTGGGCAAGGGCTGGATTTATCAGTTTCATTATCACGGCATGGTGCGTGGCGATGAAAAGGCCCTGTTCCGCGACTGTATCTATGAGCTTCCGCTGCGCTACATGATCAAGCATGGCTATCTGACGCCACCGGAGCGGCTGGATATGCCGGTCGTGCAGTACGATTTCAGCCGCTTACAGGCGCAGAGCAACGGGCTGTTCAGCGAGGCGGATCTTAACCATGAGCTGAAAATACAGAAGCGGATCACGCCGCATATCATCAGCCAGATTGAAGAGTTTGCGCAAATGCGCAAAGGGGTGATGATTTTTGCTGCTACCGTCGAACACGCGCGCGAAATCACGGGGCTTCTGCCCACCAACGACGCGGCGTTAATTACCGGTGAAACCCCCGGGCCGGAGCGCGACAGCCTGATTGAGGCTTTCAAAGCCCAGCAGTTCCGCTACCTGGTGAATGTCTCCGTATTAACCACCGGGTTTGACGCACCGCACGTTGACCTGATTGCGATTCTTCGCCCGACCGAATCCGTCAGCCTGTACCAGCAGATTGTCGGCCGTGGCCTGCGCCTGGCACCGGGCAAAACCGACTGTCTGATCCTCGATTATGCCGGTAATCCGCACGATCTCTACTCCCCGGAAGTGGGCACGCCAAAAGGCAAGAGCGACAACGTGCCGGTACAGGTGTTTTGTCCGGCCTGCGGGTTTGCCAACACTTTCTGGGGCAAAACTACCGCCGACGGCACGCTGATCGAACATTTTGGCCGCCGCTGTCAGGGCTGGTTTGAAGACGATGAAGGCCATCGCGAACAGTGTGATTTCCGCTTCCGCTTCAAAAACTGCCCGCAGTGCAACGCCGAGAACGATATCGCTGCCCGCCGCTGTCGGGAGTGTGACACGGTGTTGGTCGACCCGGATGACATGCTGAAAGCGGCGCTGAAACTGAAAGATGCGCTGGTGCTGCGCTGTTCCGGCATGGTCTTACAGCCCGGTGCGGATGAAAAAGGCGAGTGGCTAAAGATTACCTATTACGACGAGGACGGCGCAGACGTCAGCGAGCGGTTCAGGGTCCAGACGCCCGCCCAGCGCACCGCGTTCGAACAGCTCTTTATCCGCCCGCATACCCGCACGCCCGGCGTGCCGCTGCGCTGGATAACCGTTGCCGATATCGTGCGCCAGCAGGCGCTGCTGCGCCATCCTGATTTTGTTGTCGCCCGTAAAAAAGGGCAGTTCTGGCAGGTGCGTGAGAAGGTCTTTGACTATGAAGGACGCTTTCGCCGGGCAAACGAATTGCGCGGTTAACGGGACTTTTCGTTGATGCGCGAGCCATTTGAGTATAAAATGCCGCCCGCTTCACATCCGTGAGGCAGAACACTCACCTGCTGCTGGGTCGCCTGTAGCAGGGTTTTAAATACAGAGAGAAATCAATGTTCACTATCGAAGCAGAAGTACGTAACGTGCAGGGTAAGGGTGCGAGCCGCCGCCTGCGTAACGCTAACAAGTTCCCGGCTATCGTTTACGGTGGCGAAGCTGCTCCAGTTGCAATCGAACTGGATCACGACAAAGTGTGGAACATGCAGAATAAAGCTGAATTCTACAGCGAAGTTCTGACCATCGTTGTTGGCGGTAAAGAAGAAAAAGTGAAAGTTCAGGCTGTTCAGCGTCACCCGTTCAAGCCAAAACTGTCTCACATCGACTTCGTTCGCGCGTAATCGCAAACCAGTCGAGAAAAACCCCGCTTCTGCGGGGTTTTTTTATGGCCGCTACTTACCGCCTGAGGTGCGACGCTGGAGCTGATCGCGCAGATTCGGCGGCGTGCCTTTAATGGTCAGCGTGTCGGTCGCCGGATCCCAGAAGATACGTTCCCCGAGCAGCATGGCATCAAAGTTAATGGTTAACCCACCGCCGCTACCGGCAAATTTCGTCAGCTGACGCAGCGTACTGCGATCCGCCGGGAAGCTCTCTTCCAGCTCATAGCCTTTTTCTGCGGTAAATTCCTGGAAGCTGACTTCGCTGACGCCCGCCAGCTCTTTGGACAGCGACTCCAGCTCAATCTCTTCCCCGGCCTGTAACTGCTCGTTACAGTAGCTGTAAACCTGCTGACGCACGGTCTGACGCTCAGATTTATCCAGCTGCGCCTCAGCGGTAAAGTCATCCACCGCCTGGAGCAGACCTTTGTTCTGCGCTTTGGCGTTCAGCCCTTCACTGGCACCGAGGAAGTCCATAAAGAAATCGGCCACTTTGCGGCCCACGCGGCCTTTAAGGAAGGTCAGGTAGCGCGTCGATTCCGGATTGGTTTCCCATTCAGTTAAATCAATACGCGCCACAATATCCGCATGGTTGATATCCAGATAGTGCGTTGAGCTGATATCCAACTGCTCGTTCACACGCATGCTGCTTAAATTATTCAGCACGGTGACCAGCAGATACTCTACCGCCAGATAGCGGTAGTGGCAGAACAGGACGATACCGCCATCGGCGAAGGGATATTTCGCCAGTTCGTCACGAAGACGGCCGGTTGCAGCGCGGCTGAATGCCAGGAAATCCTCTTCGCCCTGACGTTGCAGGCGCAGGCTATCCGCCAGCTCGCTCTCTTCGCTGAACAAGCCATAGGCTTTATTTTTCGCGCTGTAGACGCGATGCAACTCCGCCATCATCTCGACAACGGTAGGCGTTGGTTCCAGTAACGAATCGCGTAGCACCACTTCAAGGGTTTGCTCATCACGCTTGATAAGCTGGTGCAAGGCAATCTGGTTGATTTCCAGACTCATGATAAACTCTCCTTTTAGACCGGGCGGTATTCAACCACCACCAACGCATGTGTGCAACAGAAGATAAAAAATGGGAAAAAAAGCTGTTGCTACGGTAATATGTCGCCCTTCTCTCAACAAACTGATTTTGATTTATGCCACAACATTCCCGCTACAGTGACGAACACGTTGAACAACTGCTCAGTGAGCTGGTCAACGTACTGGAAAAACATAAAACGCCAACCGATCTCTCCCTGATGGTTTTGGGAAATATGGTTACCAACCTGATCAATACCAGCGTTGCTCCGGCTCAGCGTCAGGCGATCGCCAAATCTTTCGCCCAGGCTTTGCAGTCATCAGTTAGCGACGACCAGGCACACTAAGGGAAACGAACAACAGTTTATGGTGACGAATCGTCAGCGCTACCGTGAAAAAGTCTCCCAGATGGTCAGCTGGGGGCACTGGTTTGCCCTGTTCAACATTCTGTTGGCGATGGTGCTCGGCTGCCGTTATCTGTTTGTGGCAGACTGGCCAACCACGTTAACCGGGCGTATCTACTCGTGGATGAGCCTTGTTGGTCACTTTAGCTTTCTGGTCTTCGCCACCTATCTGCTGATCCTGTTCCCACTGACGTTTATCGTCATGTCGCAGCGGCTGATGCGCTTCCTGTCCGCCATTCTTGCGACGGCGGGCATGACGCTGTTGCTTATCGACAGCGAAGTCTTTACCCGGTTCCACCTGCACCTGAATCCTGTCGTCTGGGAGCTGGTGATTAACCCGGATCAGAACGAGACCGCCCGCGACTGGCAGCTGATGTTTATCAGCGTGCCGATTATCCTGCTGATCGAAATGTTGTTCGCGACGTGGAGCTGGCAAAAGCTCCGCAGCCTGACCCGACGCCGACATTATGCGAAGCCCGTCGCGGCGCTCTTTTTCGCCTCATTTATCGGTTCGCACCTGATGTATATCTGGGCAGATGCGAACTTCTACCGCCCTATTACCATGCAGCGCGCGAATCTGCCGCTCTCCTATCCGATGACGGCACGTCGTTTCCTTGAAAAACACGGTCTGCTGGACGCGCAGGAGTATCAGCGTCGTCTGGTCGAACAGGGTAATCCGGAAGCGGTCAGCGTGCAGTATCCCCTGAGCGATCTGAAATATCGCGACATGGGGCGCGGTCAGAACGTGCTGCTGATTACCGTCGATGGCCTGAACTATTCTCGCTATGAGAAGCAAATGCCTGCCCTGGCTGAATTCGCTGAGAACAACATCGTATTCACTCAGCATATGAGTTCCGGTAATTCGACCGACGCGGGTATTTTCGGTCTGTTCTACGGCATTTCACCGAGTTATATGGACGGCGTGCTGTCGGCCCGTATTCCGGCTGCATTGATTACCGGGCTTAATCAGCAGGGCTACCAGCTGGGGCTGTTCGCCTCTGATGGTTTCAACAGCTCGCTGTACCGCCAGGCGCTGCTGTCTGATTTCTCACTGCCAGCCGCGCAGAGCCAGTCTGACGATCGGACTGCTGACCAGTGGATAGACTGGCTGAAGCGTTATGCACAGGAAGATAACCGCTGGTTCTCCTGGGTTGCGTTTAACGGCACAAATCTTGATGACAGCAATCAGAAAGGCTTCGCGCGCCGCTATAGCCGTGCGGCGGGTGATGTCGATGCGCAGATCGCTCGCGTGCTGACCGCCCTGCGCGACGCGGGCAAGCTGGACAATACGGTCGTCATTATCACGGCGGGGCATGGCGTGCCGCTCGGCGACGAAGCGAAGGGCATGGACTGGTCGCGCCCGAACCTGCATGTCCCGCTGGTGATCCACTGGCCGGGCACTCCCGCGCAACGCATCAATATGCTGACCGACCATAAAGACGTCATGACCACGTTAATGCAGCGGCTGCTGCACGTTAGCACGCCGGCAATTGAATACTCGCAGGGACAAGACCTCTTTAGCGCCACGCGGCGTCATAATTGGGTCACGGCTGCTGGCGAAAACACGCTGGTGGTGACCACGCCGACGCTGTCCCTTGTGCTGAACAGCAACGGCAATTACCAGACGTACAGCCTCGAAGGTGAGAAGCTGAAAGACCAGAAACCGCAGCTCAGCTTGCTGTTGCAGGTGCTGACAGACGAGAAGCGCTTTATCGCTAACTGATTATTTATGAATCAGTTAGCGTTGCTTCCCCCTTGCAATCAAAAAGGAATCGAGTAGTATTCCTTTTATGCGTCGGCACGTAGCGCAGCCTGGTAGCGCACCGTCATGGGGTGTCGGGGGTCGGAGGTTCAAATCCTCTCGTGCCGACCAAAACTACACAAAAAAACCAGCCGCTTATGGCTGTTTTTTTATTGCCTGTCTTCGCATGCACAATGCTTAGTGCTTCTCACGCCCACCGAGAAAGAAAATCCCCAGCGGAATCGCCAGCAGAACGGTGAACACCAGACTGTAAACAAAGATCATCGCTGATTGCAGGACAAACATGCTGGTTGTCCACGCAGAGAGCGGGATGTTGTACTGCTCGATCACGCCGACAATGGTTGCTCGCCCCACGCATGCAGCAGCAATCATAAACACAACCAGTAACGCCAGCAGGAACTTGCGGCCTTCAGGTGTCTTCAGTTTTTCCCGTACCATCTCTTCTCCCTTTACAGATGAATAACAATAATTAACGCGTAAAATAACACGATCTCTGCACCGACTCCACCACAGCATTAAACACCAATAAAAGAGCATAAAAGCAGTGCTTTACTCCGTTTAAAATGAAAATGTGAGTAAATTACGCCAACCATTCACATACATTATGTTAGTCTTTCCGGGATCGTTTTAACAAAAAGGAATGACAGTGAAAAACGCACCTAAATTTGCCATCGCCCTTATCGCCGCTGCGTGCGCGAGCACCAGCGCTTTCGCCAGCGAAACCCCAAAAGAGCAGCCGCTGGAAAAAGTTGCCCCGTATCCGCAAGCGGACAAAGGGATGAAGCGCCAGGTTATTCAGCTCCCGGCTCAGCAGAATGAAGGGAATTTCAAAGTCGAGCTGTTAATCGGCCAAACGCTGGAAGTGGACTGCAACCAGCATCGTCTGGGCGGCCAACTGGAAAGCAAAACACTGGAAGGCTGGGGTTATGACTACTATGTCTTCGACAAAGTAACCTCGCCAGTCTCCACCATGATGGCGTGCCCGGACGGCAAGAAAGAGAAGAAATTTATCACCGCCTATCTGGGTGATAACAGTCTGCTGCGCTATAACAGCAAGCTGCCGATTGTCGTTTATACGCCGGAAAACGTGGATGTGAAATATCGCGTATGGAAGGCGGATGAGACGGTAGGACAAGCAGTAGTTCGTTAAAAATAAGTCGGGTGGCGCTCACGCTTACCCGACCTGGAAAGGGTGCGTTCTGGTGCCCTCACCCCAACCCTCTCCCGGTGGGAGAGGGAGAAAACACGAAAAACGGTAACGGATGTTACCGTTTTGCGTTTACCTTACAGCGCGATATCCGCAACCGGCTTGTTTTCCGCCTGAGGCTTCAGCTCTGCCTGTGGCGCAGCATCCGCAGCCTGCGGTTTGACGTATTGCAGTTGCAGAACGCGACTGGTGTATTCCAGCTCTTGTTCCGTGGCGTCAACGTTACCGTTCAGCTTCGTACCGTAGGATGGAATAATGGTTTTCAGCTTCGCCTGCCATTCCGGGCTGGATACTTTGTCCTTAAACACTTTTTCCATCAGGTGTAGCATGATTGGCGCAGCGGTAGACGCCCCCGGGGATGCTCCCAGCAGCGCGGCAATAGTGCCATCCTTATCGCTTACTACTTCGGTACCCAGACGCAGCACACCGCCCTCTTTCGGATCGCGTTTGATGATCTGCACGCGCTGACCCGCCTGCCACAGACGCCAGTCTTCTTTCTTCGCCTGCGGATAGTACTCTTTCAGCGCCTCGAAGCGTTCTTCATCAGAGAGCATCACCTGGCTAATCAGGTATTTCACCAGATCGAAGTTATCCAGTCCCACGTCCATCATTGGCTTGACGTTCGACGTCGTGGTCGCGCTCAGCAGATCCCAAAGGGAACCGTTTTTCAGGAACTTGGTGGAGAATGTGGCGAACGGCCCGAACAGCACTACGCGCTTACCGTCCAGCATACGGGTGTCGATATGGGGAACGGACATCGGTGGCGCACCAACAGAAGCCTGACCGTACACTTTAGCCAGATGACGGTTAACCACTTCAGGGTTTTCCGACACCAGGAACTGGCCGCCAACCGGGAAGCCGGCGTAGTCGTCCGCTTCCGGAATACCGGACTCCTGCAACAGTTTCAGCGCCGCGCCGCCAGCACCGATAAACACGAACTTCGCCTTAATCACATGCTCGGCTTCGTTGTTTTTCAGATCGGCAACGGTCACGCTCCAGCTGTTATCCGCGTTGCGCTTGAAACCACGCACTTCGGAGCTGAGTTGCAGGTTAAAGTTCTCTTTTTTCTTCAGAGAGGCCACCAGCTGACGGGTGATTTCACCGTAGTTAACGTCAGTACCAATTTCAGTGCGGGTCGCCGCCACTTTCTGGTTCGGATCGCGGCCTTCCATAACCAGCGGCGCCCACTCTTTGATTTGAGCGTGATCTTCAGAGTATTTCATCCCGCGGAAAAGCGTGCTCTGTTGCAGGGCAGCGTAGCGCGCACGCAGGAAGTTGACGTTTTGATCGCCCCACACAAAGCTCATGTGCGGAACGGTGTTGATGAAGGAGTGCGGATTGTGCAACACACCGCTGTTCACCTGGTGAGACCAGAACTGACGTGAGATCTGGAACGCTTCGTTGATCTCTACCGCCTTCTCGATACTAATGGAACCGTCCTTTTTCTGCGGCGTATAGTTCAGTTCCATAAGTGCCGAGTGCCCCGTCCCGGCGTTATTCCAGCCGTTAGAGCTTTCCTGCGCCACGCCATCAAGGCGCTCGACCATCGTCATGGACCAGTTCGGCTCTAATTCCTGAAGATATGTGCCCAGCGTGGCGCTCATGATGCCGCCACCAATTAAAAGGACATCCGTTTCCTGCTCTTTTGGTGCGTCAGCCTTCGCCGCCAGCGAGACGGCGTTCAGCCCCACGGCCAGAGAAAAGAGCACGGCAGTCATTTTTTTCATCATTTATGCCTTAGTTGAATAGTGCTTGATGCGTAGAAATTACAGGTGAAACACGCTGCGGTGGCACGGTAGCAACTTTTAAATATTGTTTAAAGGTTACGAAATTATTGTAATTGTGAAATTTAATGATGGATTGTTTGTAGGGTTTTGGCATACAGGCTGGCACCCGACGATTTTCCTGGCTATGATGCTGCACTTTGTGATCGCGCGCACGGAAGCCTGCCCCTACCAGCGAATTGTTATGTCATTACCTCACTCGTCTGTACCCCAAGAAGGCCATGTCGCCACCGTTTTACGTTCGCCTCAACGTCTGATGCGCGAAACCCTGGCCGGCGTGATTACCGCGCTGGCGCTGATCCCGGAAGTGATTTCGTTTTCCGTGGTCGCGGGCGTGGATCCGAAAGTGAGCCTTATCGCCTCCGTGGTGCTCTGTTTCGCCCTTTCCCTGCTCGGCGGGCGTCCGGCCATGGTGACGGCGGCGGCCGGTTCCGTCGCGCTGGTGATTGGCCCGATGGTCCATCAACACGGCGTACAGTACATTCTGCCCGCGGTGGTGATGGCTGGCGTGATTCAGATCCTGTTCGGCGCGCTGGGAATGGCGCGGCTGATGCGCTTTATTCCCCAGTCGGTGATGACCGGGTTTGTTAACGCCCTTGGCATTTTGATTTTCTTTGCCCAGGTGCCCCATTTCTGGAGCCGAAGCCCGCTGATAGTGGGCCTGTTCGTGCTGACGCTGCTGATTGTGCTGTGGGTGCCACGCTATATCAAAAGCGTGCCCTCCCCGCTGATTGCCATTGTGCTGCTGACTTTGTTCACCGTCACCAGCGGGCAAATCCTGCCAACGGTAGGGGATGAAGGCTCCATGAGCGGCGGTTTGCCGGGCTTTACGCAACTGCTGGTGCCGCTTAATCTGGAAACCCTGAGCATTATCTGGCCGTGCGCGCTAAGTATCGCTTTTGTTGGCCTGCTGGAATCCTTGCTGACGGCAAAACTGGTGGATGAACTGACCGTTACCCCTTCAAGCAAGCGCCGCGAGAGCATCGGTCTGGGCGTGGGGAATATTATGGCCGGGTTCTACGGCGGCATTGCGGGCTGCGCGATGATTGGGCAGACCATCGTTAACGTGGAGATGGGGAAAGGCAGAAGCCGTATCTCCACCCTTGCGGCAGGTATCGTACTGCTGGTGCTGGTTACGGCGCTCAGCGAGGTGATGGCCAAAATCCCGATGGCGGTACTGGCGGGTATTATGGCCATTGTGGCCGTCAAGACCTTTAGCTGGCATAGCGTTCAGCCCGGAACGCTGAAAAACGCGCCGGTGGCTGAAACCGTCGTGATGCTGGTGACGGTTGTGGCAACGGTTTCCACCGGCAACCTGGCGATTGGCGTGCTGGGCGGGATTGTGATGATGTTCATCCTCCCTACCCGACTTAAGCAAAAAGCACTGGCTACAGAAGAAAAATCGTCGCCAGTCCAAGAAAAATAAAGAAACCGCCGGTATCGGTAATGGCGGTGATCATCACGCTCGACCCCACCGCGGGGTCGCGCCCCAGCCGGGTCATCGTCAATGGGATAATCACGCCCATCATCGCCGCCACCAGCAGGTTCAGCACCATCGCCAGCATCATGACCCCGCCCAGCGCCATATCATCGTACAACCACCAGGTAATGCCGCCCATGATGCCGCCCCAGACCAGGCCGTTAATCAGCGCGACGCCCATCTCCCTGAAAATCAGCCACGAAAAATTACCCGGCTGAATGTTTTCCAGCGCCAGGGCGCGAACGATCATGGTGATAGTCTGGTTGCCGGTGTTCCCGCCGATCCCCGCCACAATCGGCATCAACGACGCCAGGGCCACCAGCTGGGAAATAGTATGTTCGAAGCCGTCAATAACGCGGGACGCCACGAACGCGGTGCATAAATTGATGGCGAGCCACGCCCAGCGGGTTTTGACGGCCTTGCCGACGGAGGCATGAACATCGTCTTCGGCACTGATACCGCCAAGGGCACGCAGGTCGTTATCGGTCTCTTCATAGACCACGTCAACGATCTCATCAATGGTCAGACGCCCCATCAGCTTGCCCACCGAATCCACCACCGCCGCGCTCACCAGGTCATCACGTTCGAAGGTACGCGCGGCTTTTTCGGCATCGTCTTCCGGCGAGAAGACCATCGGCTCGGTTTCCATGACCTCACTTACCCGCTGCTGGGTGCTGTTCAGCAGGATCGTTTTAAGCTCCAGCTCCCCGAGCAGGGTTTTATCCCGCGAGGTGACGAACAGTTTATCGGTGTTGTCCGGCATACTGCCCAGGCGACGAAGATAGCGCTGCACCGTACCCAGGGTGACGTCCGGACGCACGGTGATGACGCCAAACTCCATGATCGCGCCGACGCTGTTTTTCTCGTAGTGCATCACCTGACGCACGCGCGCCCGCTCTTCGGCAGGCAGGGAAGCCAGCAGGCGTCCGGTCAGGTTGCGCGGAAGATGTTGAACGAGGTAAATCTGCTCGTCGATATCCAGCGTTTGCAGGGCGTCAAGAATGTCCCGGTCGCTCATCTCATCGATAAGGTCATCCCAGACGTTTTCCGAGGCTTCAAGCAGCACCTGACCGCGCTCATGATCCTGCACCAGCCGCCACAGGGCGTGGCGCTCCTCGGAAGGCAATGCCTCCAGGGTATCCGCCAGATCCGGAGGTGGTAAATGTGCAACCAGCGCACCTACCTCAGCAATATCGTCGGCCAGCGTGCCGACATCATATTGCTCAGCCAGGGTTAGCTTACCCAATAACGTTGACGTGACCGCTTTATCGGTCGTCAGGAGCCAGATGAGCCGCGCACGCTCCTGGTCACGCTGCCTGGCGCTGTTTTTCTTTAATACCGACATCAATCATAAATCCATTAAATGAGTTGGCGTTAAGCATAGCGCGGGGATATGTAAATAAGAATAAACGGCGGGTCGGGATGGAGAAAAAAACGGCATATATGAAAAATGAGTGTGCCGGGGGCCACCCGGCACAATTGCAATCAGGCCGTGCGCGCCACCGCGTCCCGTGACGCCGCATCGCGCTCATCGCCGGTCAGCTCGCTCAGTTTGCCGTCGCGCATCTCCAGCAGACGGTCGGCGTGAATGAAGTAGTGATCGTCATGGCTGATGGCAAAAATGGTTTTCCCCATCGCCTGCATCAGCGGCAGCAGGACCTGATAAAACTCGCGACGGAAGTGCGGGTCCTGATCGGCGGCCCATTCATCCAGCAGGATGATGTCGCGCTCTTCGGCCAGCGCCAGCAGCAGCGCCACGCGCTTCTTCTGCCCTTTCGACAGCTTGAGATTCAGGATTTTGCCATCCTGTAGCTCCAGCTTGTGTGACATTTGCAGATGCGCAAGCCACTTCTCCACCAGCGCCGGATCCGCCTGCTGCCCTTCCGGGCCCAGCAGCCGGTCGAACAGCCAGACGTCGGTAAATACCGCCGAGAAGAGCTTGCGGTAGTCCTCCGGTTTCTCCGCGCTCAGCGCTTTGCCATCCAGCAAAATTTCGCCTGATTGCGGCTGGTAGAGGCCCGTCAGCAGCATCGCCAGCGTGGATTTGCCGCTGCCGTTACCGCCGATCAGGAACAGCAGTTCGCCGCGGTGAATGGTCAGATTTATCGGCCCCACGGAGAAGGCGTTATCCTGATAGCGGAAGGTCACGTTACGCAGCTCAAGCGTTTGCCAGTTCGGAAAGGCCTGCGGGCGCGGGAACTCAGCCTTAAACGGCGCAAGGTCGAACTTCTTCAGCTTGTTGAAGGCCACCTGTGCGCTCAGCAGCGTCGGCAGTGCGCCAACGGCCGACAGCAGCGGCGTGCGTAAAAACAGCAGCGTCAGGGAGTACGTTGCCGCCACGTTGGTATCCGCCCACCCCAGGCTGTTCGCCATCCAGAACACCAGGCCAATGGCACCCAGCATCATGATGTTGGACCAGTTCACGGCGCTCAGGTGGAACGTATCGGCGCGAATAATGTGATGACGATATTCGTGCGCATCCGGGATATAGAGATGGTTGAAGATATGTTCGGCGCGCTCGCGGTTCAGCGTCAGCTCTTTGCGCCCTTCCAGCACTGTCTGATAATCGTTATAGAGCTTGTCTTCCGTTTCGCGCAGCACCGCCATGTGCTTATAGACGCGTGATACCAGCAGGAACCCGCCCCAGATGGTAATAACAATCCACAGCGCCGTTACCGCCAGCATTTTGCTGGAGAGCCAGGCGAGATAGGCTGCCGAGCCAAAGGTCAGGATGATCCCCTGCACCAGCTCCGGCAGGCGCACAAAGGCGATGGTAATGGCGCGCACATCGCTGGTCAGCCCCGCCAGCAGAGAAGCACTTCCCAGCTGTTCGATGCGTTCCACTTGAGTATCAAGGATCCGTTTGATGAACTCGCTGCGCAGACGGAAAACGAAGTGGTGGCCGAGCGCGGTCAGCGCCAGCTGTGACCCGAGCGTGACTGCCATCAGCAGCAGCAGTAAACCCAGAAATTCCGGCAGGACGGAGAGTGACGTGTCGACCATTTCGATCAAACGCACGTTAATGAAGGCAATCAGGCCGATCCCCAGCGCCGCGCTGGCAAGGCTTAGCGCCATCACCGCGATAAAAGGCCAGCGATACTGCCGCCAGACAAGAAGAAGTAGTTGCATGCAGAGCAATCCGGACAAGAAAAATCAGCCAGCAGTGTAAACTGCCTTTCACACACATCAAGAATAATTCTTATTTTTATTCTCTGTACGCTGCCTGGCGGAACGTGAGGTTGTAGCGAAACGCCCCCGCCACCGGGTGATCGCCATTTTTAAGCGGCTGAATGCCGTGATAAAAAAGCCGTGATTCACCGCCCCAGACCACCACATCGCCATGCTCCAGCATCAGCCGTTTGAGCGGGTCGTTGCGCCGCAGGCCGCCAAACTGAAAGACAGCGGGCAGCCCAAGGGATACCGAGACAATCGGCGCGCGCAGGTCAGGCTCGTCCTTATCCTGATGCAGGGAGAGCTTTGCCCCGACGGCATAGCGGTTGATCAGACAGGCATCGGGACGAAAATCAGGATAGCCGGCCGCGACGGCGGCATCGTGACACAGCGCCTGAAACGCCTCCGGCATCGGCGGCCACGGCCGATCCGTCAGCGGGTCGTTCGCGGCATATACATAGCCCCGCTCATTCGTCGCCCATCCCAGTTCGCCGCAGTTGGTCATCGCCACGGACATGGTATACCCGCCCGGCGTGACCATATGGCGAAACGGCGAACGGGCGGTGACGGTATCAATACCGTCGAACAACGCCGCCGCGCGGGAAAGCGCAAAACGTCTCAGGATCGTCGCCCCCGGCGCGAGCGGCTCCTGCCAGGGTTCAGCATCAGCAAAAAGATCGAGCATTATCCCTCCGGGTTGTTCGCCTCACGTTTCAACAATAGCACCTTACGCGCTGCGCCCCAGCGATAACCCGACAGCGCACCGTCGTTACGCACCACGCGGTGACAGGGGATAACTATCGCCAGTTTGTTGGCTCCGCAGGCCCCCGCCACGGCACGTACGGCATTGGGTTTACCAATGGCCTTCGCCACCTGCTGATAGCTCGCCGTTTCACCGCAGGGGATAGCCCGCAGCGCCTGCCAGACCTGCTGCTGGAAGGCGGTACCCCGGATATCCAGCGGCAGCGTCAACGGCGTCGCGCGGCTGTCGACAGAGGCAATCACCTGACGAACACGCCCGGCAAATGCGCCTTCCATCGGTTCGCGGACGGCAAGCGGAAACAGTGACAGCAGCTCAGCCGTCAGCCCGGCGTCGTCATCACCCAGCAGTATTGCGCAGATCCCGCGCTCGCTTTCCGCCACCAGACAGTGGCCCAGCGAGCAGTCGCTGATGGCATAGCGGACCGCAGCCTCTCCGTTACGGTACTGTTTCGCCGTCATGCCCAGCGCGCCGTTGGCTTTACGGTAGTAGCTGCTGCCGTCCGGGAAGCCAGCGGCCAGTACGGCATCGGTGATTTTACCGCCCTGTGCAAGCAGGCTACGCAGGCGTTGTTCACGCGCGGCCTGCTGCCATGCTTTCGGCGTCATGCCGGTGACGGATTTAAACAAGCGGTGGAAATGGAACGGACTCATGCCAACCTGCTGCGCCAGTGCCTCCAGGTTCAGCGCGGCATCCTGCTCAAGCAGTCGGCAGGCCAGCGCAACGTTGGCCTTTTTCTGCGCCATAGGGTCGACCTGGTCCGGCCTACAGCGCTTACAGGGGCGGAAACCCGCCTGCGCGGCCTGGTGAGCATCAGGATAAAAGCAGACATTTTTACGCAGCGCGTGGCGGGCACGGCAGGACGGACGACAATAAATGCCGGTCGTCTGCACGGCAAAGACAAACTGGTTATCCGCACGCGGATCGCGGGCCAGAACAGCCTGCCAGCGATCCTCATCGGTAAGATAGGTTGTGTTTTTCATCATCGGCTCCTCTTACAAGCATACGCTCAGCTTGCCTGAACGCCACCGAACAAAAACCCGCAACCTTGCTTTTTAATTTTTTTCGCTCACCAGGAAGCTGTTGAACTGCGGTGAACTCCAGGTTTTAAACCCGTCAGCCTCTTTGGTGATCATATAAACGGCCAGCCCTTCCTGACGCACCACCTCTTTGGCCTTCTCCGTGCCGAGCACCATCAATCCGGTATCCCAGGCGTCGGCTTCCAGCGCAGTTGGCGCTATCACAGTCACGGACACCAGGTTGTGGGTAATCGGGCGTCCGGTTTGCGGATCAATCACATGCGAGATACGTTTGCCATCCAGCTCGTAATAGTTGCGGTAGCTTCCGGAGGTGCTGATACCGTGCCCGTTGATGTCGACAATCGCCTGCACCGCGTTCTGCTGATCGGTTGGTTTTTGGATGGCCACTCGCCACGGCCTGCCGCTGGCGTTCATGCCCCGGCTGACGAGCGCGCCCCCGACGGAAACCAGATAACGGGGAATACCTTCCTGCGCCATCAGGGCCGCGAGATGATCCGCAGCATACCCCTCGCCTACCGTGGAGAGATCCACAAACAGGTCGGGAATGTCTTTTTGCAGGTATTGCTGACCGTACTGGGAGATCACCGCCAGATGCTGTAACCCTGTACGCGCGCGGGCGTCGTCGATGGCGGCTTGATCGGGTGTGGTCACCGGCTGCTTGTTGGGGCCAAATCCCCACAGGTTCACCAGCGGCCCCACGGTCACATCCATTGCGCCGTTGGTTTTGTAGCCCACGCGCATGGCTTCCGTGACGATATCGGCCATTGCTTCGCTCACCGGCCACAGCGAGGTGCTGCTGGAGCGATTGAAACGCATCAGCGCTGAGTCATTTTTATAGGTAGAGAGTAGCTGATCGTCGGCATCCAGCTGCGCCTGAATTTTACCGCGTAGTTCTTCAGCGCGGGACTTATCAATATCCATCACGCTGACGCGCCAGAAGGTCCCCATGGTTTTCCCTTCCAGCACCGTCGCGGCGGGTGCGTCGATTTTTGCGGGCTGTGTAGAAGAGTCACACGCGGTCAGGAGTAAAAAAGTCGCCAGAACGCTGGCGCGTAAAAAAGTCATATCCATTGGTTATTATCCTCATGCCAGGGCGGCAAGAGTACACTAAAACAGCGTATTTGAAGACCCTAAAAAAGCACGAAAAAAGGGGCCTGATGGCCCCTTTGTTGCAGTATGAGCAATTAGAACTGGTAAACCAGACCCAGCGCGACGATATCGTCAGTACCGATACCTGTCTGACGGGTGAAGTCATTTTCATCCAGCAGATTGATTTTGTAATCAACATAGGTGGACATGTTTTTGTTGAAGTAGTAAGTCGCACCCACGTCAACATACTTCAGGATATCCTGATCGCCATAGTTTTCGATGTCTTTACCTTTAGACTGCAGGTAAGCCACGGATGGACGCAGGCCGAAGTCGAACTGATACTGAGCAACCACTTCGAAGTTCTGTGCTTTGTTAGCCCAGCCCTGATCGCCAACGCGGGTCGCGTTGTAAGTCTGAGTATACTGTGCAGCCAGGTAGATGTTGTTCGCGTCGTATTTCAGACCACCGGTGTAGGTCTCTGCGCGATCGCCTTCACCGTAGTAGCCCGCAGCGTTCTGGTCAGCAGTACGTTTAGAACTGGTGACTGCCGTACCGAGTGCGAAGCCTTCGCCCAGATCGTAAGTCAGAGAGCCGCCGTAGCCGTCACCGTTCTGACGCAGCGCGTCACGACCGTTGTTGGTCTGGCCTTCGCCGCTTGCGCTGCCGTTTTTACCCTGGTACTGCAACGCGAAGTTCAGACCATCAACCAGACCGAAGAAGTCCTGGTTACGGTAGGTCGCGAAGCCGTTACCACGCTGCTGCATGAAGTTGTCAGAACCGTAGGTATCGCCGCCGAACTCCGGCAGAACGTCGGTCCAGGAAGTCACATCGTAAACAACGCCGTAGTTACGACCGTAGTCGAATGAACCCGCATCAGCGAATTTCAGACCTGCGAACGCCACACGCGTCCATGAGTTGTTTTCGTTCTCACCAGAGTTACCCTGGATCTGGTATTCCCACTGGCCGTAACCGGTCAGCTGGTCGTTAACCTGAGTTTCGCCTTTGAAGCCCAGACGCATGTAGGTCTGGTCGCCGTCTGCACTGTCGTCATCAGAGAAATAGTGCAGGCCATCCACTTTACCGTACAGATCTAATTTGTTGCCGTCTTTGTTATAAATTTCAGCCGCATTTGCTGCGCCTGCCACCAGCAGAGCTGGTACCAGGAGGGACAGTACTTTAACTTTCATTTTATTAACCCTCTGTTATATGCCTTATTATTTACCACTGCTTACTGGTCAACCCTCTTAACCAGTCGGCAAGTTCATTCTCCTCAAAAATGCAGAATAATCCAACAGGAATATGATACGAAAACTTTGAAGATGTTTCACTTTACCATCAAGATGTTTCAATGTGTAAATTTCAAGGAACTTTCACAAAGCATCAAAAGTTTAAAAATATAGCACGGATAATCAAAACAAAAATATATCCTATAAAATTCAAAAGACTAACTTAAAAAAGAGTACAGCACTGAATGACAAAAAAATTCCCGTCAACACCATTAAAATAACCCTCGCTATCATCATTAACTTTATTTATTACCGTCATTCAGTTCTGAATGTCTGTTTATCCCTAATTGAACCGGATGCTCCGCATTCGGTTTTTTTTTTACCTTTCTTTACGTCAACAGACATTTTATGTGCTACCCGTCTGTAATGATAACGACTATTAACTAAATCCATCGCCCGGCGATTACAGATTTTCCTTTTCACTTTCAAAATTAATTTCTTGTTAATTCGTGCTATTTTATTGCCGTTGTAACAGCATATTTGTACATTTCACTGGGTTTTGTACATCTTTCACACGGATGACGTTGAAGCGGGTTGCGACAGATAAAAAGTCAAGGTCATACCGATAACGACGCTGGAAATTCAGTTATTACCCTTTATACTGCCCTATCCCATTACCGCGCGGCCATTACGGGTTAAACACATCGATGAGTCAGACTGAAACTACCGCCCCGAGCAAATTCTCCCTTCTACCGGGCAGCATCACCCGTTTCTTTCTTCTGTTGATCGTTGTGCTGTTAGTCACAATGGGAGTGATGGTTCAGAGCGCCGTGAATACCTGGCTTAAAGATAAAAGCTATCAAATTGTCGATATCACCCATGCGGTGCATAAGCGCATTGATACGTGGCGCTACGCGACCTGGCAAATCTACGACAATATCGCCGCCGCACCTGCCACCTCATCAGGCGAAGGGTTACAGGAAACGCGCCTTAAGCAGGATGTGTATTACCTTGAAAAACCGCAGCGCAAGACGGAAGCCCTGATTTTCGGCTCGCACGACAGCGCAACGCTTGAGATGACGCAGCGGATCTCCTCCTATCTGGACACCCTGTGGGGCGCCGAGACCGTACCGTGGTCCATGTATTACCTGAACGGTCAGGACAACAGCATGATCCTGATCTCGACCCTGCCGCTTAAGGATCTCTCGTCGGGCTTTAAAGAGACCACCGTTGGCAGCATTGTCGATTCCCGTCGGGCAGAAATGCTGCAACAGGCCAACGCGCTGGACGAGCGCGAAAGTTTCTCGTCATTACGCCGTCTTGCCTGGCAGAATGGCCACTACTTTACGCTGCGAACCACCTTTAACCAGCCGGGCCATCTGGCGACCGTGGTTGCCTTCGATCTGCCAATTAACGATCTTATCCCGCCGGATATGCCGCTGGACAGTTTCCGACTGGAGCCAGACAACAGCACCCAAAATATGCGCACGCCGTCGGATAAAGAAGGCCCGGACAGCGTAGCGATCTCATTTAATGGCTCGAAGATTGAGATTGCCTCATCGCTCAACTCAACCGGTATGCGGCTGGTGTGGCAGGTGCCTTTTGGCACCCTG
Source organism: Enterobacter cloacae complex sp. IR5412 (assembly GCF_049237385.1). Taxonomy (NCBI): domain Bacteria; kingdom Pseudomonadati; phylum Pseudomonadota; class Gammaproteobacteria; order Enterobacterales; family Enterobacteriaceae; genus Enterobacter; species Enterobacter cloacae complex sp. IR5412. The sequence goes on from NZ_JBMKHQ010000001.1 coordinate 512,381, forward strand.
ATGCTTGATACCCTGCAAAACATTATGCTGCCGCTGCTGTTGAATATCGGCCTGCTGGCGCTGGCGCTGTTTGGCTACAGCACCTTCCGTTTCCAGTCGGGCCGCCAGAGCGACTCGACGTCGGTATCAGCCGGGACCAGCAACGAGTTGCGTGTTCTTCGTGCCCTGAATGAAGAGATTATTTCCGTGCTGCCGCTTGGGGTGCTTGTTCACGATCAGGAAGCAAACCGGACGGTGATGAGCAACAAAATTGCCGATCACCTTCTGCCGCATCTTAACCTGCAAAATATTACGGCCATGGCGGACCAGCATCAGGGAGTCATTCAGGCCACCATTAATAATGAACTGTATGAGATCCGTCAGTTCCGCAGTCAGGTCGCCTCGCGCACGCAAATCTTCATCATCCGCGATCAGGATCGCGAAGTGCTGGTGAATAAAAAGCTCAAGCAGGCGCAAAGGCTGTATGAGAAAAACCAGCATGGCCGCGCGGCGTTTATGCAAAACATTGGCGATGCCTTTAAACAGCCGCTGAAGTCACTCGCCACGCAGATTGCTGATTTAAGCACGCCGGAAAGCCGACAGCTTAGCAGCCAGGCCGACTCGCTGGTTCGTCTGGTGGACGAAATCCAGCTTGCGAACATGCTGGAGAATGACATCTGGAAGGGCACCCCTACGCTCTTCTCCATCCAGGATCTGATTGATGAGGTGGTTCCGGAAGTCCTGCCGGTGATCAAGCGCAAAGGGCTCCAGCTGCTGATCAACAACCATTTACCGGCCAACGACGAGCGTCACGGCGATCGCGATGCCCTGCGTCGCATCCTGATGATGTTGATTCAGTATGCCGTCACCACGACACAGATCGGCAAGATCACCCTTGAAGTCAGCACCGATGAGTCCACCGACGATCGTCTGACGTTCCGTATTCTGGATACGGGCGAAGGCGTCACCGTGAGCGAAATCGATAACCTGCACTTCCCGTTCCTGAACGATACCCAGCGCGACCACTACGGTAAGGCGAATGCCCTCACCTTCTGGCTCTGCGATCAGCTGGCGCGTAAGCTGGGCGGTCATCTGAACATTAAGGCGCGCGAATCCCTCGGCACCCGCTACTCCTTGCATGTTAAAATGGCGGCGAATCCTCAGGAAGAGGATGAAGAGCGTCTGCTGGATGATGTGGTGGTGATGGTGGACGTGACCTCCAGTGAGATCCGTAATATCGTCGTTCGTCAGCTGGAAAACTGGGGCGCGTCCTGCATTACCCCGGACGAAAGGCTCGCGAGTCAAGAATTTGATCTATTTTTAACTGATAATCCGTCTAATCTTACTGCCTCCGGCTTGCTTTTAAGCGATGATGAGCCAGGCGTGCGGAAAATCGGCCCTGGGCAGCTGCGCGTCAACTTTAATATGAGCAATGCAATGCAGGAAGCTGTATTACAACTGATTGAAGAGAATCTGGCGCAGGAAGAGATCCTGGAGTCACCGTTAGGCGGCGATGAAAATGCCGAACTCCATGCCAGCGGATATTATTCGCTCTTCGTTGATACAGTACCAGATGATGTTAAGCGGTTGTATACTGAGTCCGCTGCGCAGGATTTTGCAGCGCTGGCACAGACAGCACACCGGCTTAAAGGGGTGTTTGCCATGCTTAATCTGGTTCCCGGCAAGCAGTTATGTGAAACGCTGGAACATCTAATTCGTGAGAAAGATGCCTCTGGCATTGAAAAATACATCAGCGACATTGACGCTTACGTCAAGAGCTTGCTGTAGCAAGGTAGCCTTATACATGAACAATATGAACGTAATTATTGCCGATGACCATCCGATTGTACTGTTCGGTATTCGCAAATCACTTGAACAGATCGAGTGGGTGAATGTAGTCGGTGAATTTGAAGATTCCACAGCCCTTATTAACAACCTGCCTAAACTTGATGCGCACGTGCTCATTACCGATCTCTCCATGCCTGGGGATAAATACGGTGATGGGATTACGCTCATCAAATACATTAAACGCCACTTCCCGGACATTTCGATCATTGTTCTGACCATGAACAATAACCCGGCGATCCTGAGCGCCGTTCTGGATCTTGATATTGAAGGGATTGTGCTGAAACAAGGCGCACCTACCGATCTGCCTAAAGCGCTGGCGGCGCTACAGAAAGGGAAGAAATTCACGCCTGAGAGCGTCTCACGCCTGCTTGAAAAAATCAGCGCGGGTGGCTATGGCGACAAGCGTCTCTCGCCTAAAGAGAGTGAAGTTCTGCGTCTGTTCGCTGAAGGTTTCCTGGTTACTGAAATCGCCAAGAAACTGAACCGCAGTATCAAAACCATCAGTAGCCAGAAAAAATCCGCGATGATGAAGCTGGGTGTGGATAACGATATCGCCCTGCTGAACTATCTCTCTTCCGTGACGCTGAGCGCAACGGACAAAGATTGATCGTCGCTGTCTACGCCGGGTGACCCTCGCGGTTACCCGGTCTAAAGACCCCGTAGGCCCGCGCAAGCGCAGTGCCGTCGGACACATAAAAAAGGCCCTTTCGGGCCTTTTTTATTGTCTTGCTTTTCGCACCCGCTCCGCATACACGGATAGCGTCTGCTTCAGTACATCCAGCGTGACCGGCTTCGACAGACAGCTGTCCATTCCCGACTCCAGACAGCGCTGCTTCTCCTCCGCCAGTGCGTTGGCTGTCACCCCCACCACCGGCAGCGTCAGCCCCAGCTGTCGGATACGCTGCGTCAGACGATAGCCGTCCATGTTAGGCATGTTCACATCACTGAGCACAATATCAATATGATTCTTACTTAAGACATTCAGGGCATCCACGCCATCATTGGCCGTTTTACACTGATAGCCCAGAGAGCCAAGCTGGTCTGCGAGCAGACGACGGTTAATCGGATGATCGTCGACGACCAGAATCATCATATCGTCATTCACCGATGCCAGCTCATCAGGGGAAGCCAGCACGGTAGCGCCATCGCTGTCCTCAAGCTGTACGCTGTAAATACGCGCCAGCAAGCCCAACATTTCGTGCGGTGTCGCCACACTGTGCACCCATACCCCGGGCGAACGCTCAATCGGAATACCGATATGACGGCGGCAGAACATCACCACGCCCCGCCCCGCCCACGCCTTGTCTGGCTCAACGTCAGTAATCAGCATGTCATCTGCGTCCGGCGTCTGGCCTTCATAGCGTGAGACCCGCACGCCGCTGCTGGTCAGCATCGAGGTCAGGAAATCATGTAAGGAGGCGTTGTGCACCGCCAGCCAGCAGTGCTTTTCGCTCAGCCCGTCGACCGTGGTTTTCACCGGATAGTGTGCCGAGTAGAGCGGGATACGGATGGTGAACTGGCTGCCCATACCCGGCTCGGTATCGACGGAGATATCCCCGTCCATCATGCTGATAAGCTTCTCGCAAATCGCCAGACCCAGCCCGGTCCCCTGGAAATTACGCTGGACGCCCGTCCCCACCTGGAAGAACGGATCGAACAGGCGAACGACCTCTTTCGCCGGAATGCCAACACCCGTGTCGCGTACGCGAATAGTCAGGTACTCCCCTGCCCGGCAGACATGCAGCACAATACAGCCGATATCGGTGAATTTGATGGCGTTGCTTAGCAGGTTCGAGATGACCTGTTGCAGACGCATCGGATCGCCATGCAGCGTCAGCGGCACATCCGGCTCGATAAAGCAGTACAGCCCCAGCTGTTTGCGCACCACCAGCGGCAGATAGTTGGCGCTGATATGGTTCATCACCTCGCGCGGGGAGAACTCACGCGGTTCTATTTTCAACTGCTCGGATTCAATTTTAGAGAAGTCGAGAATATCGCTGATAATTTTCAGCAGCAGGCTGGACGAGTTGTTCATCGCCGTCACCAGGCGGTCGACCCCTTTCGGCAGCTCTTTGGTCTGGAGAAGATCGAGGTTACCGATAATGCCGTACAGCGGCGTACGCAGCTCATGGCTGACGGTCGCGAGGAACATCGATTTCGACTGGCTGGCCTGCTCCGCCGCCTGCGCCATATCCTGCAATGACTCTTCCATCTTAACGCGCGCGGAGACGTCCACCAGCACGCAAATCGCCACGTTTTCATTGCGGTAGCGCGAATGGACGAAGCTGATTTGCAGATTGGTGTGCGTGCTGGTCAGCACATCCACAAAGTTAACCTGTTGCCCACAGATGATCTGCGTTAACCGCTGGCGGTCTTCATGCGTGAGCATGTTCAGGTAGTTATGGGCAAGCTCGTTACTGAGGATATTTGTCCCGTCCTGAGTACGCAGGATACAGATCCCTACCGGCGCCGAGGCGACAATCTTACGGTTAAACTGCTCGTGCTCCTCCAGACGCTGAGCATCCGCTTCCGCCGGAATAAAGATCCGCCGCTCATACATTCTCGCCAGCATAAACAGCGCGACGCCTACCGCGATGTTCAACAAAATGGCGTTAAGGATCAGGATGCGAATGCGCTCCAGCACCTTGTCCACCGGCAGCGAATAGACAATGCTCAGCGACGATGGCGGTAAACTTTTCTTCAGCACCAGCTCGCGGAACCCGGAGGTATAGCCAAACCATGACCGCTCCTGCATCCAGCTGGGCTCCACTTTCAGGCGGTTTTCAGGCCCGGTAAGGGAGATGAGTGGGTGGCCGTTCTCATCCAGAATGGTCACGCCCATCGGCAGACTGCCCGGCGTGAAGAAGTTTTCCATGCGGATGGTTTGTTCAATCCCCAGCAGCGCTTGCAGGCGGTTTCCGAGGTAAACCGGAGTCAGGGCATAGAAATAGCCGACGCCCATGCGCGGCCCCTGGCTTATCCAGAAGATGTTGTTCCCGCGCTCTTCCTGAGGCGCATTGCGGTATTTCACTATGCGCTCATGCAGGCTATTCAGCGCGTCTTCGCGTTCGACGGGCATATCTCGCAGACCGAAGTCCGCCATGCAAAGATTTTCGTTGCCAATCAGGTAGACGCGGTTTAGATCGTAAGCGGCCGAAAAATTATCGCGCCAGTAGCGCATAAACCATGACAGGGACTCCAGTGAGCCACGCCAGGCTTTGCCCATCGCGGAACAATCGGAGTCCGGGAAGAGCGGTTCGAAATCAGGTACTTCGGTTTTTTCATCCCGACCGCGGAGGGCAAGAATGCCGTTCTCCGCCGTCAGTCGATTCTCAGCGATATACTTAAGCTCTTTCATCACGTCAGACGTGCGCTGGATATAGCGCTGGGCCTGATCCGAGCTTAAGTTAAACTCCTGGCGGATCTCCGCTTCTTTCTGGTGTAACGCGTTAACGATGTAAAACACCGAGAGCAGTGCCACCAGCAACCATAGCAGTAGCGCAAGCGCCCGAAACAGATAGCGAGAGACTTTTAACGTGGTACGAAAGGAGACGAGGTATTTCAAAGGGGCGAGGCTCCGCCATCGGGGAAAAAAGAATGTGGTTAAGGTAGCGGTAAACGCGGCTTGTCGCAACGTTCACTTGTCTGCTTGCGCAAAACAAAAGGGCCGGAAACCGGCCCTTTATGCGTCAGGAGACGTTACTCGTCAGCGTCATCCGCTGCTTCATCATCGGTGTCCGCTTCCGGGACGATTTCATCATCCCCTTCCGCGACGCTGCCGTCGATAGAGTCGAGCTCTTCGTCATCCACCGGCTCAGCAACGCGTTGCAGACCGACGACGTTTTCATCTTCCGCAGTACGGATGAGGATAACGCCCTGGGTGTTACGACCCACCACGCTGATCTCTGACACGCGGGTACGCACCAGCGTACCGGCATCGGTGATCATCATGATCTGGTCCGCGTCGTCCACCTGCACCGCGCCAACAACGGAACCGTTGCGCTCGGTCACTTTGATGGAGATAACGCCCTGCGTGCCGCGAGACTTGGTCGGGTATTCGCTTTCCGCCGTACGTTTACCGTAGCCGTTCTGGGTGACGGTCAGGATTGCGCCTTCGCCACGCGGAACGATCAGGGAAACCACGCTGTCTTCACCCGCCAGCTTGATACCACGCACGCCGGTCGCCGTACGACCCATTGCGCGCACGGCGTTCTCTTTAAAGCGCACCACTTTACCGGCCGCAGAGAACAGCATCACTTCATCAGAACCGGAGGTCAGATCCACGCCGATCAGCTCGTCGCCTTCGTTCAGGTTCACCGCGATGATCCCGGCGGAACGTGGACGGCTGAATTCGGTCAGCGCGGTTTTCTTCACGGTACCGCTCGCGGTTGCCATAAAGACGTTCACACCCTCTTCGTACTCGCGTACCGGCAGAATGGCGGTGATACGTTCGTTCGCTTCCAGCGGCAGCAGGTTAACGATAGGTCGACCCCGCGCGCCACGGCTCGCTTCCGGCAGCTGATAGACTTTCATCCAGTACAGACGGCCCCGGCTGGAGAAGCAGAGGATCGTGTCGTGGGTGTTGGCCACCAGCAGACGGTCAATGAAGTCTTCTTCTTTAATACGCGCCGCAGATTTACCTTTACCGCCACGACGCTGTGCTTCGTAGTCGGTCAACGGCTGATACTTCACGTAACCCTGGTGAGACAGCGTCACGACCACGTCTTCGCGGTTGATCAGATCTTCAATGTTGATATCAGAGCTGTTGGCCGTGATTTCGGTGCGACGCTCGTCGCCGAACTGATCGCGAACCAGCTCCAGCTCTTCACGGATCACTTCCATCAGGCGCTCTGCGCTACCCAGGATATGCAGCAGCTCGGCAATCTGCTCCAGCAGCTCTTTGTACTCGTCGAGCAGTTTTTCATGCTCAAGGCCGGTCAGTTTCTGCAAACGCAGATCCAGAATCGCCTGGGCCTGCTGTTCAGTCAGATAGTACTGACCGTCACGCACGCCGAATTCCGGCTCCAGCCACTCAGGACGCGCAGCATCATCGCCGGCACGTTCCAGCATCGCCGCCACGTTGCCCAGATCCCATGGACGCGCAACCAGCGACGCCTTCGCTTCTGCTGGCGTCGGCGCACGGCGGATCAGTTCGATGATCGGGTCGATGTTCGCCAGCGCAACGGCCAGTGCTTCAAGGATATGGGCACGATCGCGCGCTTTGCGCAGTTCAAAGATGGTACGGCGAGTCACCACTTCACGGCGGTGACGCACAAACGCGCTCAGGATCTCTTTCAGGTTCATGATCTTCGGCTGGCCATGGTGCAGCGCAACCATGTTGATACCGAAGGAGACCTGAAGCTGAGTCTGGGAGTAAAGGTTGTTCAGCACAACTTCACCCACCGCGTCGCGCTTGATTTCAATCACGATGCGCATACCGTCTTTGTCAGACTCGTCGCGCAGCGCGCTGATGCCTTCAACGCGTTTTTCTTTTACCAGCTCGGCGATTTTTTCAATCAGACGCGCTTTGTTCACCTGATACGGGATCTCGTGAACAATAATGGTTTCACGGCCGGTTTTGGCGTCCGCTTCCACTTCGGCGCGGGCACGGATGTAAATCTTGCCGCGACCGGTACGGTACGCTTCTTCAATACCGCGACGGCCGTTGATGATTGCCGCCGTCGGGAAGTCCGGGCCCGGGATGTGTTCCATCAGCCCTTCAATGCTGATGTCTTCATCGTCGATGTAGGCCAGGCAGCCGTTAATCACTTCCGTGATGTTGTGCGGCGGAATGTTGGTTGCCATACCCACTGCGATACCGGACGAACCGTTCACCAGCAGGTTTGGGATCTTCGTTGGCATAACGTCAGGAATTTTTTCCGTGCCGTCGTAGTTATCAACGAAATCAACCGTCTCTTTTTCCAGGTCAGCCATCAGCTCATGGGCAATCTTCGCCAGACGGATTTCCGTATAACGCATTGCCGCGGCGGAGTCGCCGTCGATAGAACCAAAGTTACCCTGACCATCTACCAGCATGTAACGCAGCGAGAAAGGCTGCGCCATACGGACAATGGTGTCGTACACCGCGGAATCACCATGGGGATGGTATTTACCGATTACGTCACCAACGACACGGGCAGATTTTTTGTAGGCTTTATTCCAGTCATTGCCCAATACGTTCATGGCGTATAGTACGCGACGGTGTACCGGCTTAAGGCCATCGCGGACGTCCGGCAGCGCACGGCCAACAATGACCGACATCGCATAGTCCAGATAGGAGCTTTTCAGCTCTTCCTCGATGTTAACCGGTGTAATTTCTCTCGCAAGGTCGCTCATCTAACCGCTATCCCTCTACTGTATCCCGGATTCAAAGGTCGCAAATTATAACACAGCCGCGGTGATACAGGTAAACCTATACGCTTTATTCACAGGGATTGCCTGATATACTCATTTGTCTTGCTAAATAAGGAGTAAAAGCGCCCATGAATGCCGAAAAATCCCCGGTGGCTCACAACGTTGACCACGAAGAGATTGCCAAATTTGAAGCGGTGGCGTCCCGCTGGTGGGATCTCGAAGGTGAGTTCAAACCTCTGCATCGTATTAACCCGCTACGTCTGGGCTATATCGCGGAGCGTTCCGGCGGTCTGTTCGGTAAGAAAGTGCTCGACGTCGGCTGCGGCGGCGGCATCCTGGCGGAAAGCATGGCGCGCGAAGGGGCCACCGTCACCGGTCTGGACATGGGCTTCGAACCTCTACAGGTTGCGCGTCTTCATGCGCTGGAGTCCGGCGTACAGGTAGAATATGTCCAGGAAACCGTGGAAGAGCACGCGGCTAAACATGCGCACCAGTATGACGTGGTGACCTGCATGGAGATGCTGGAGCACGTTCCCGATCCGCAGTCGGTCGTCAACGCCTGTGCAAAACTGGTGAAACCGGGTGGACAGGTCTTCTTCTCGACCATCAACCGCAACGGCAAAGCCTGGCTGATGGCCGTGGTAGGCGCGGAATATGTGCTGCGCATGGTGCCGAAAGGGACGCACGACGTGAAGAAGTTCATCAAGCCTGCCGAACTGCTGGGCTGGGTTGACCAGACATGGCTTAAGGAACAGCACATGACGGGTCTGCACTACAATCCTCTGACGGATAAATTCAAACTTGCCCCGGGCGTGGATGTTAACTATATGTTGCACACAACCGCCAAAAACGACTAACGTCATTCGTTATTCTTATAAAGATTGCGCGACATCATGTTGCGCAATTCTGACCTCCCGTTGAAGAAATCAGCACTCGATCAAATTTTGAATTTTTTTTCTGGAATATTGACATCTCTTCCAGGCCTTACGGTACGAGGACTTAGCCTTTTTTACCCTTTCACAACCTCAATTTAACGTCAAAATCAACCCTTGTGCTGAAAAGATTCGATACTAGAATACTCACCATATAGCGTTCTTCTTATCGCAAAACCCCTATATGTAGTATTTATCCACAGAGTTAGTCACAAGACGGTTCTGTGGATAAGCGGGGGATATTTTTTTATTTCACGGACAGGTAAAAACCCACATGAATCAGAGTCTGCTGGTGACAAAGCGCGACGGTACTACCGAGCGTATCAATCTGGACAAAATCCATCGAGTTCTCGACTGGGCAGCAGAAGGACTGAACAACGTATCTATATCCCAGGTCGAACTGCGTTCTCACATTCAGTTCTACGACGGCATCAAAACGTCTGATATCCACGAAACCATTATCAAAGCAGCGGCAGATCTGATCTCCCGCGACGCACCGGATTATCAGTACCTCGCTGCGCGTCTGGCGATTTTCCACCTGCGTAAGAAAGCCTACGGCCAGTTCGAGCCGCCGAAGCTTTACGATCACGTAGTGAAAATGGTTGAGCTGGGCAAATACGACACGCATCTGCTGGAAGACTATACGGAAGAAGAGTTCGAGCAGATGAACGGGTTTATCGATCACTGGCGCGACATGAACTTCTCCTACGCGGCGGTGAAGCAGCTCGAAGGCAAATACCTGGTTCAGAACCGTGTGACGGGCGAAATCTACGAGAGCGCCCAGTTCCTCTATATTCTGGTGGCCGCCTGCCTGTTCTCTAATTATCCACGTGAAACCCGTCTGGACTACGTGAAGCGTTTCTACGATGCGGTCTCTACGTTCAAGATTTCTCTGCCTACGCCAATCATGTCTGGCGTGCGTACCCCTACCCGTCAGTTCAGCTCCTGCGTACTGATCGAGTGTGGTGACAGCCTGGATTCCATCAACGCGACCTCCAGCGCCATCGTAAAATACGTCTCCCAGCGTGCTGGTATCGGCATCAACGCTGGTCGTATCCGTGCGCTTGGCAGCCCGATCCGCGGCGGTGAAGCGTTCCACACCGGCTGTATCCCGTTCTACAAGCACTTCCAGACGGCAGTAAAATCCTGCTCTCAGGGCGGCGTGCGCGGTGGCGCTGCGACCCTGTTCTACCCAATGTGGCACCTGGAAGTGGAAAGCCTGCTGGTTCTGAAGAACAACCGCGGCGTGGAAGGCAACCGCGTGCGTCACATGGACTACGGCGTGCAGATCAACAAGCTGATGTACACCCGCCTGCTGAAAGGTGAAGATATCACCCTGTTCAGCCCATCCGACGTCCCGGGTCTGTACGACGCGTTCTTCGCCGATCAGGACGAATTCGAGCGTCTGTACACCAAATACGAAAAAGACGACAGCATCCGCAAGCAGCGCGTGAAGGCGGTCGATCTGTTCTCCCTGATGATGCAGGAACGTGCCTCTACCGGCCGTATCTACATCCAGAACGTTGACCACTGCAACACCCACAGCCCGTTCGATCCGGTGGTTGCGCCAGTGCGCCAGTCCAACCTGTGCCTGGAGATCGCCCTGCCGACCAAACCGCTGGACGATGTGAACGATGAAAACGGTGAAATCGCCCTGTGTACGCTCTCTGCGTTCAACCTGGGTGCGATTAAGAGCCTGGACGAGCTGGAAGAGCTGGCCGTGCTGGCGGTTCGTGCGCTCGACGCCCTGCTGGACTACCAGGATTACCCAATCCCGGCGGCAAAACGCGGCGCAATGGGCCGTCGCACTTTAGGTATCGGCGTGATCAACTTCGCCTACTGGCTGGCGAAAAACGGCAAGCGTTACTCCGACGGCAGCGCCAACAATCTGACGCACCAGACGTTCGAAGCCATTCAGTACTACCTGATGAAAGCCTCCAACGAGCTGGCGAAAGAACAAGGCGCGTGCCCGTGGTTCAATGAAACCACCTACGCGAAAGGCATTCTGCCGATCGACACCTACAAAAAAGACCTGGATGCGATCGTCAGCGAGCCGCTGCACCTCGACTGGGAAGGCCTGCGCGAGTCCATTAAAACTCACGGCCTGCGTAACTCCACGCTCTCTGCCCTGATGCCGTCCGAGACCTCTTCGCAAATCTCCAACGCCACCAACGGTATTGAGCCACCGCGCGGCCATGTCAGCATCAAAGCGTCGAAAGACGGCGTGCTGCGTCAGGTGGTACCGGATTACGAAACGCTGGGCAACAACTACGAGCTGCTGTGGGAAATGCCAAACAACGATGGCTACCTGCAACTGGTGGGTATCATGCAGAAGTTTATCGACCAGTCGATCTCTGCCAATACCAACTACGACCCGACGCGCTTCCCGTCAGGCAAGGTTCCGATGCAGCAACTGCTGAAAGACCTGCTCACCGCCTACAAATTTGGCGTGAAGACCCTGTACTATCACAACACCCGTGATGGTGCGGAAGACGCCCAGGACGACCTGGCGCCGTCAATTCAGGACGATGGCTGCGAAAGCGGCGCATGTAAGATCTAATAAATTCCCTCACCCTAACCCCCTCCCACAGGGAGAGGGAACTCTTTCCCCCTCTCCCTGTGGGAGAGGGCCGGGGTGAGGGGAAATAACACCACAGGACTCACCGCAATGGCATATACCACCTTTTCACAGACGAAAAACGACCAGCTCAAAGAGCCGATGTTCTTCGGCCAGCCGGTCAACGTGGCACGCTACGATCAGCAAAAATATGACATCTTCGAAAAGCTGATTGAAAAGCAACTCTCTTTCTTCTGGCGTCCGGAAGAAGTTGACGTTTCCCGCGACCGTATCGATTTCCAGGCGCTGCCGGAACACGAAAAGCACATCTTCCTCAGCAACCTGAAATACCAGACGCTGCTGGACTCCATTCAGGGTCGTAGTCCGAACGTGGCGCTGCTGCCGCTGATCTCGATTCCTGAGCTGGAAACCTGGGTTGAGACATGGGCGTTCTCCGAGACGATCCACTCCCGCTCTTACACCCACATCATCCGCAACATCGTGAACGATCCGGCGGTGGTGTTTGATGATATCGTCACCAACGAACAGATCCAGAAGCGCGCCGAAGGCATTGCGCACTACTATGACGAACTGATCGAGATGACCAGCTACTGGCATCTGCTGGGCGAAGGTACGCACAACGTGAACGGTAAAACCGTCACCGTAAACCTGCGGATCCTGAAAAAACAGCTCTATCTGTGCCTGATGAGCGTCAACGCCCTGGAAGCAATCCGCTTCTACGTGAGCTTCGCCTGCTCCTTCGCGTTTGCCGAGCGCAAACTGATGGAAGGCAACGCCAAAATTATCCGTCTGATTGCCCGTGACGAAGCCCTGCACCTGACCGGGACTCAGCATATGCTGAACCTGCTGCGCAGCGGTGCAGACGATCCGGAGATGGCGGAAATTGCGGAAGAGTGCAAACAGGAATGCTACGACCTGTTCGTGCTGGCGGCCCAGCAGGAGAAAGAGTGGGCAGACTACCTGTTCCGCGACGGCTCCATGATTGGCCTGAACAAAGACATTCTGTGCCAGTACGTTGAGTACATCACCAACATCCGCATGCAGGCCGTCGGTCTCGACCTGCCGTTCCAGACGCGCTCTAACCCAATCCCGTGGATCAACACCTGGCTGGTGTCCGATAACGTGCAGGTCGCGCCGCAGGAAGTGGAAGTGAGTTCTTACCTGGTCGGTCAGATTGATTCTGAAGTCAACACCGACGACCTGAGCGATTTCCAGCTCTGATGAGCCGCGTAACGCTGAGCCTTTCGGGTACAGAGGTGTTGTGCCAGGAAGAGCACCCTTCTCTGCTGGTGGCGCTTGAAGCGCATCAGGTAGAAGTCGAGTACCAGTGTCGTGAAGGCTACTGCGGCTCCTGCCGCTGCCGTCTGGTCGCAGGCCAGGTAGACTGGCTGACCGAACCGCTGGCCTTTATCAGTGAAGGGGAAATTTTGCCCTGCTGCTGCCGGGCAAAAGGCGATATAGAGATCGAGATGTGATGTTGTCCTTATCCCCTCTCCCGGTGGGAGAGGGTTCCCCACAAATTAATGCGAGCACTGAGCAATCCCCTCGCCCCTCCGGGGAGAGGGTTAGGGTGAGGGCATCAGGCCGCAGAGCCTGATTGTCGGGTGGCGGCTTCGCCTTACCCGACCTACAAAACCTACTTCCGGTGAATGAATTCGACCGCTTTATCCGGGAAATCCGTAAACAATCCGTCCACATCCGCCTGGTTATACAGCACGTCGTAAAGCTGATTCACGTCCGTCGCATACTCCGGCAGCTGGTCTGCACGCACGGTATACGGATGCACCTGCATCTTGCTCGCATGCGCCTCTTTCACCATCGCCGTCAGCTTCACGTGGCCCGGCGTTGAGCCTTCCGCCACCAGCATGTGGTAATCCGGCCCGATGCCGTCGGCGTACTGCGCAATCTGCTTCATCGCGCCCGGCTTAAACATCCAGTCGTAGCTGTAGTTCACCCACTTCCCGTCCGGCTGTTTTTCCTGAGTTTCATTCCAGTCGGTATAGGCAATCAGCTGCACCAGATTGAGATCCATCCCCATCTTCGGCTCCAGCTCAGTTTTGATGCGCTTCAGTTCCGCGGCATCGAAACATTGCAGGAAAACCTTATCCTTCTTGCTGGTGTAGCCGTACTTTTTCAGTACCTCCAGCGTCTTCGCGGCAATGTCTTTTCCTTCCTGATGGTGGAACCACGGCGCTTTGATTTCCGGGTAGATACCGATATTTTTGCCCGTCGAGTGGTTCAGCCCCTGAACAAACTCGATCTCCTCTTCGAAGGTGTGAATACGGAAGTCAGACTTGCCCATCGGGAAACGCCCCGGATAGACCTGCACCTTCTTACCGTTCTCAATCTCGAAGCCCTCGGTAAACTTCAGCGAGCGGATCTCCGCCAGCGTGAAGTCGATGGCGTAGTAGCGACCATCTTTACGGGCGCGATCCGGGAAACGCTCCGCCACGTCCGTCACGCGGTCAAGATAGTGGTCATGCAGAACGACCAGCTGGTCGTCCTTGGTCATCACCAGATCCTGCTCCAGATAATCCGCGCCCTGGGCATAGGCCATCGCTTTTGCCGGCAGCGTATGCTCCGGCAGATAACCGCTGGCGCCACGGTGGGCGATCACGATTTTATCCGCCGCCAGCGCGGAGCCTGTCATCAGGCCCGCCAGCAGCAGGCCTGTCGCTAACTGAGTTAATTTCATCGCAATGCTCCTTATTGACGACGCGCCAGCACTTCGGCGTGATGACGTTTTTCACCAATCATCACAACAACCAGCAGCAGAACAGCCAGCACGCTGCCGCCAATCATCACCATAAAGCCGCCATCCCAGCCGAAGAAGTCGACGGTGTAACCGACGATGGCGCTTGCCGCCACTGAACCGCCGAGGTAGCCAAACAGACCGGTAAAGCCTGCCGCCGTGCCAGCCGCTTTCTTCGGCGCCAGCTCCAGCGCGTGCAGGCCGATCAGCATAACCGGACCATAAATCAGGAAGCCGATTACGATCATACAGGCCATATCCACACCCGGATTACCCGGCGGGTTAAGCCAGTAAACGACCGTCGCGATGGTCACCAGCGTCATAAAGAACACGCCCGTCGCCCCACGGTTGCCCTTAAACACTTTGTCCGACATCCAGCCGCAGATCAGCGTGCCGGGAATGCCCGCGTATTCATACAGGAAATAGGCCCAGGAGGATTTATCCAGCGCAAAGTGCTTCACCTCTTTCAGGTAAGTCGGGGACCAGTCGAGGATGCCGTAGCGCAGCAGGTAGACAAACACGTTCGCCACCGCGATGTACCACAGCAGCTTGTTTGGCAGCACATACTTCATGAAGATCTGTTTCGCGGTCAGCTCTTCTTCGTGCTTCTCGCTGTAATCATCCGGGTAGTCGTTTTTGTACTCTTCAATCGGCGGCAGGCCGCAGGACTGCGGCGTGTCGCGCATCAGGGCGAAGGCGATAATCGCCACCAGAATGGCGCCAAAGGCAGGCATATAGAGCGCCGCGTGCCAGTCGTTGAACCAGGCCATCCCCAGCAGGAACAGCAGCGGCGGAAGCCCGCCCCCGACGTTATGCGCGCAGTTCCAGACCGATACAATCCCACCGCGCTCTTTCTGTGACCACCAGTGCACCATGGTACGTCCGCATGGCGGCCACCCCATCCCCTGGAACCAGCCGCAGAGGAACAGCAGTACGAACATGACGGCAATGCTGGAGGTCGCCCATGGCACAAAGCCCATGAACAGCATCACCGCTGCCGCGAGGATCAGACCGGCGGGCAGGAACACGCGCGGATTCGAGCGATCCGACACCGACCCCATAATGAACTTCGAAAAACCGTACGCGATGGAGATCCCCGACAGCGCAAAGCCCAGATCGCCGCGGGAGAAGCCTTGTTCCACCAGGTACGGCATGGCGAGCGCAAAGTTTTTACGTACCAGATAGTACGCCGCATACCCGAAGAAGATCCCGAGGAAGATTTGCCAACGCAGACGGCGGTAGAGAGGATCAATCTCTGCCTCTGGCAGTCGCGCCCGGTGTGGCGCAGGTTTAAAGATACTGAGCATAACAGCCTCCGTGGCCTTTCAAAAAATGACCGGGCATCTCGCGCCCGGCTACAGAGGCGGCGATGTTAAGAAATCACGGTGAATGTTACTGTGAATCAACGCACAGATTGTTACAGAAATATGACAGAATGCGCAAAAAAGCGCATGAAATCACGTTTCACTTTCGAATTTCGCGCGTTTATGTTCGAAATCAAACAAACCACACGATCAATGTGGCTAAATGCTAAAAAACGAACATAGAGGAAAGGCAATGACAATTCACGATCCACGCTTCAGCGATGTGATTATCATTGGCGGTGGCGCGACGGGTGCCGGCATCGCACGCGACTGCGCCCTGCGGGGATTGAGCGTCACGCTTCTGGAACGCCACGACATCGCCACCGGCGCAACGGGGCGTAACCACGGTCTGTTGCACAGCGGCGCCCGCTATGCAGTCACTGACGCTGAGTCCGCGCGCGAGTGTATTGCTGAAAACCAGATCCTCAGGCGCATCGCCCGCCACTGCGTTGAACCGACCAACGGCCTTTTTATCACCCTTCCCGAAGATGATTTCGGCTTTCAGCAAACCTTTATCACCGCCTGCACGGCGGCAGGCATTCAGGCCGAGGCGCTCGATCCTGCACAGGCGCGCCGTCTTGAACCCTCGGTAAACCCGGCGTTACTGGGCGCGGTAAAAGTGCCTGACGGAACCATTGATCCTTTCCGCCTGACCGCCGCCAATATGCTCGACGCGCGGGAACACGGTGCACAGATCCTGACCGGGCATCACGTCACCGGGCTTATTCGTGAAGGTAATACCGTACGCGGGGTGCGCGTGTGTGATACGCAGTACAATGAACACCGCGAGCTGTATGCCACCGTCGTGGTCAACGCGGCGGGGATCTGGGGCCAGCGCATCGCGGAATACGCCGATTTATCCGTCCGCATGTTCCCGGCCAAAGGCTCGCTGCTGATCCTCGACCATCGCATCAATAACCATGTCATCAACCGCTGCCGTAAACCGTCTGACGCCGACATCCTCGTGCCGGGGGACACCATTTCGTTGATCGGCACGACCTCAATGCATGTGGACTACAGCGAAATCGATTACAACCGCGTTACCGCCGAAGAGGTGGATATTCTGCTGCGCGAAGGGGAAAAGCTGGCCCCGGTGATGGCGCAGACGCGTATTCTGCGTGCCTACGCGGGCGTGCGTCCCCTCGTCGCCAGCGACAACGATCCGAGCGGGCGTAACGTCAGCCGCGGCATCGTGCTGCTCGATCACGCCGAACGCGACGGCATGGACGGGTTTATCACCATTACCGGCGGCAAGCTGATGACCTACCGGCTGATGGCGCAGTGCGCCACCGATGCCGTCTGCCGTAAGCTCGGCAACACCGCGCCGTGCGTGACGGCGGAACAGGCTCTGCCCGGCTCGCAGCAATCGACAGAAAAAACGCTGCACAAAATCATTTCACTTCCTGCCCCGCTTCGCGGTTCGGCGATTTACCGCCACGGCGACCGCACCCCGACCTGGCTTGGTGAAGGGCGACTCAGCCGCAGCCTGGTGTGCGAATGCGAAGCCGTGACCGCAGGCGAGGTGCAATATGCCGTGGAAAACCTGACGGTGAACAACCTGCTTGATTTACGCCGCCGCACGCGAGTCGGGATGGGCACCTGTCAGGGGGAGCTGTGCGCCTGCCGTGCCGCCGGGCTGCTGCAACGTTTTCATGCCACCTCCTCAACCCAGTCGCTCGCCCAGCTCAGCGATTTTTTAAATGAGCGCTGGAAAGGCATTCAGCCCGTCGCCTGGGGCGATGCCCTGCGCGAAAGTGAGTTTACCCGCTGGGTCTATCAGGGACTTTGCGGTCTGGAGAAGGAGCACAACCATGAAATTTGATACCGTGATTGTGGGTGGAGGGCTGGCGGGCCTGCTGTGCGGTCTCAAACTGACGCAGCGGGGTCTGCGCTGCGCCATTGTCACTCGCGGTCAAAGTGCCCTGCACTTCTCTTCCGGCTCGCTGGATTTACTGGGCGCGCTATCGTTCGCCGATCTGCCGCCTGAACATCCCTACCGCCTGACGGGCGCAGAGAATATGGCCCGCTTTGCCTGCGAAACCGAACACCTGCTGACCGCCTGCGGCGCACGCATGCAGGGTGACGCCGAGCAAAATCATCAGCGCGTCACGCCGCTCGGCACTCTACGCGCCGCCTGGCTTAGCCCGGAAGAGGTGCCTGTCGCCCCCATCGCTGCCGGGCACGTGCGGGTGGTGGGGATCAGCGGTTTCCTTGATTTCCAGCCGCATCTTGCCGCCGCGTCTCTCAGACAGCAGGGCATTCAGGTGGATACGGCGGAGATTGATCTCCCCGAGCTCGACGTGCTGCGCGAAAACCCCAGCGAGTTTCGTGCGGTGAACATTGCCCGCCTGCTGGATAATGAACGCTACTGGCCGCAGCTGTACGCGGCGCTTCAACCGCTCGGCGAGACCTGCGACGCCCTGTTTATGCCCGCCTGTTTTGGCTTAACGGACAACCGGCTCTGGCGCTGGCTCTCGGCGCGCCTGCCCTGTACGCTCGGTTTACTGCCGACGCTCCCCCCTTCCGTGCCCGGCATTCGTCTGCATACCCAGCTTCAACGTCAGTTTGTCGCCCAGGGTGGCGTCTGGATGGCAGGCGACGAGGTGAAAAAAATCACCCTGGCAGAGGGCGCGGTAAGCGAAATCTGGACCCGCAACCACGGCGACATCCCGCTTCGTGCACACTATACGGTGCTGGCAAGCGGCAGCTTCTTCAGTAACGGTCTGCTGAGCAGCCGGGATGGCGTGCGTGAGGCAATTCTCGGGCTGGATGTCCGGCAAAGCGCTTCCCGCGCGGACTGGTATCAAAGCGATTTCTTCACCCCGCAGCCCTGGCAGCAGTTCGGCGTGATCGTCGATACCCAGCTGCGCCCGCAGCTGGGCGGGGAACCGGTTGAAAATCTTTACGCCATCGGCTCGGTTCTGGGCGGGTACGATCCCGTGGCACAGGGCTGCGGTGGCGGCGTCTGCGCCGTCACCGCGCTGCATGTCGCGGAGCAGATTATCCAGCGCAGGGAGGGAGCACAATGAACGACACCCGATTTGAAAGCTGTATCAAATGCACGGTCTGCACCACGGTTTGCCCGGTCAGCGGCGTCGATCCGCGCTATCCCGGCCCGAAACAGGCCGGCCCCGACGGGGAGCGTCTGCGCCTGAAGGACGGCGCGCTCTACGACGAGGCGCTGAAATACTGCATAAACTGCAAACGCTGCGAAGTTGCCTGCCCGTCGGACGTGAAAATAGGCGATATCATCCAGCGCGCCCGCGCCCGCTACAGTACGCAAAAACCGACGCTGCGCGACGCGATACTGAGCCACACCGATCTGATGGGCAGCCTCTCGACGCCTTTCGCGCCGGTCGTCAATGCCGCCACCGCCCTGAAGCCGGTGCGCAGGCTGCTGGATGCGACGCTCAAAATCGACCATCACCGCAGTCTGCCGAAATATTCTCACGGCACCTTCCGCCGCTGGTATAAATCCGTGGCGGCAGAACAGGCGCAGTTTGCTGAGCAAGTTGCCTTCTTCCACGGCTGCTACGTGAACTACAACCATCCGCAGCTGGGGAAAGACCTGCTGAAAGTGCTGAACGCCATGGGGACGGGCGTTCAGCTGCTGAGCAAAGAGAAGTGCTGCGGCGTTCCGCTGATTGCCAACGGTTTTACCGACAAAACGCGCAGGCAGGCGAAAAGCAACGTCACCTCTTTACGTGAGGCGATCGTCGACAAAGGGATACCGGTACTGGCGACGTCGTCAACCTGTACCTTCACGCTGCGCGATGAATATCCGCATCTGCTGGATGTGGATAACACCGGCTTGCGCGAGCACATTGAGCTGGCGACCCGTTTTCTCTGGCGCAAACTTGACAGTGGGCAGACGTTACCGCTGGGCAAATTGCCGTTGAAGGTGGTGTATCACACGCCATGTCATATGGAGAAGATGGGCTGGTCGATCTATACGCTGGATCTGCTGCGGCTGATCCCGGGGCTGGAGCTGACGGTGCTGGACTCACGCTGCTGCGGCATCGCTGGCACCTACGGATTCAAGCGTGAAAACTACCCAACGTCACAGGCCATTGGCGCGCCGCTGTTCCGGCAGATTGAAGAGAGCGGCGCAGATATCGTGGTGACGGACTGCGAAACCTGCAAGTGGCAGATCGAGATGTCCACCAGCAAACGCTGTGAACATCCCATTACCTTGCTGGCAAACGCACTGGCGTAACCGTTGCCGGGGACACTCCCCCGGCACATTCTCACTCTACAAACAGCGATTCCACGACGTTGATCCAGCCGTGCTCGCTGGCGACCTCTTTCCCGTTCAGCCAGCGGCGCAGCATGTTCAGCGCCATCATCGCGCACACCTCCTGACGCACGGCCAGGCTGTGGCGGGTAATACTCATCTTCACCCGCAGGGCGTGGGTCCCTTCCGGCGTTGCCAGGGCAAAGTTGAGGTGCTCCTCATCCAGCCCG
Organism: Enterobacter cloacae complex sp. IR5412; assembly: GCF_049237385.1. Classification (NCBI taxonomy): domain Bacteria; kingdom Pseudomonadati; phylum Pseudomonadota; class Gammaproteobacteria; order Enterobacterales; family Enterobacteriaceae; genus Enterobacter; species Enterobacter cloacae complex sp. IR5412. The sequence goes on from NZ_JBMKHQ010000001.1 coordinate 532,652, forward strand.
CCCACAAACAGCGCCAGTCCGGCGAAATGCTTCACTCTGCGCTCGGATGCCCAGCGCGCCGTCTGCGCCAGCGTCTCCTGCTGGAACGGCACCACTTCACTGGCCAGCAGCGGCGCACCCGCCCGGGTAAGCTGAAGCGCCAGAAGCCCACCGGTAAACTGCTCGCTTAACGTCACGCTCAGCTGGCGGGACTGCAAATGCGCTGCGATCTGCGCCGGCAGCCCTTCCGTTCCTTCGAAAATCAGGCTTTCCCCGGCGACGCGCTGCACTTCCGGCCACAGTGCCAGCATAGCGGCTTTCTCTGACGCCGGTCCGGTCAGCTTCAGTTCAATAATCGGCATGGAGGAGCGATAGCCCATCGACACGCCGGGAGGCAGTTGCAGGTGATCGAGGCTCTGAGCCAGATCGCTTTCCGAGCGGCCAAAGGTGGTCAGACGCAGGCACAGCGGCGGTTCAGGCAGCGTGAAGCGCGCGCGCAGGCGCGGCAGGATCTGCTGCTCGACCATCACTTTAAATTCCGACGGCACGCCCGGAGTGAAGAACATCAGGCAGCGGTTCAACTGAACGGCAAACCCGCAGGCGGTGCCGACCGGGTTATCAATCAGTTCCGCGCTGGCGGGAATTTCAGCCTGCTTGCGGTTGCTGGGGGCCATCACGCGGCCACGCTCGGAGAAAAATCGCTCCATCTGTGCCAGCCACGCCTCGTGCAGGACCAGGCCTTCACCTCTGGCCGTGGCGGCGGCCAGCGCGCTGAGATCGTCGCTGGTGGGCCCAAGCCCGCCGTTCACAATCAGCACGTCGCAGCGTTCGCTGCGCTCGCGCAGAACGTTGACCAGCGACTCAAGATTGTCACCCACGGTGTTGCGGCGCGTTAACGGTAATCCTTGCTCAAAGAAGAGATCGGCGAGCCAGGCGGCATTGGTATCAATGATTTGCCCATGCAGCACTTCGTCGCCAGTGGATAACATTTCCACGTTTATCATTGTGTTCTCCCATTTCAATGGTCAAAACACTATAGCGCAATCGAAGACCGGGGGAAGAGAGAAACTGGCGCGACTGAACGCCGCGCCGAAAGGATTAGAAACCTGCGCTCACACCGATGTAGGGACCATCTGCCAGCGCGTTGTCGCGGTGGCCGTCTTTACCCGCCAGGTTCAGATAACGATAACCCGCTTCGATGGTGACAGGACGGATGATGGTCCAGCGTCCACCCACGTTGGCTTCCTCATAGCTATCGATACCGCTGGAGAGGGAATCCGGAGAGTAGTAGTACTCACCGAACAGGCCAAAGCTGTCGCCGATTTTCCACTGCAAACCGCCGCCCACTGCCGCCGCATAACCTTCGTCACCGTCGTTCGGGTTGGTGTAAATCCCTTTACCGCCGACTGTCGCCAGGAAAGGACCCAAAGGTACGTTGAAGCCCAGCCCCAGGCTTGCCGCATCCCCATCGTCGTCGTTATGCGTCCAGCCGCCGGTCATCGCCAGGCCTGCGCTATCCGTGCCAAGACCAAAGCCCAGGTGGGTATAATCTTCGCCCGCCGAGCCGTTGAAGGAAATAGCGTTGGCTGCTGCCGATACAAACATCAGGCCTAAGCCCATTAATGCCACTTTTTTCATTGTCGTGATCCCGCACAATATATTCAGAGATGTCCAAAAACCGCGAGATTTTAACCTGACTGTCTGTGGGATCAATGCGCTCAGTGGACATCGGGCAATTAGTTTGTAACGATTTGATAATATCGGTATTTATATCATCAATAAAAAACGAATTTTTACGCACAGGCCGCCCAGATTTTCACTGGGCATCAGCTGAAGATGGCTGCGGTGCAGGCGGGCAATATCGTTGGCCAGCGCCAGGCCAATGCCGGACCCGGCGGCATCGCCCACGTTATCCAGCCGATGAAACGGCAGCATGGCCTGGGAGATCTGGTCTTCGGCAATACCCGGTCCGCTGTCCTCCACGCTCAGCTCAACGGCATCGTTATCCATGCGCAGGTATACCGTCACGATGCCCTGCTCCGGCGTGTATTTGATCGCGTTCTCCAGCAGGTTAGCGCAGAGTTCGCCCAGCAGAACGTCATCCCCCTCAATCATTACCGGCTGTTGTACGCCGTCATAACCGAGATCGATACCCTTGCTGCGCGCCTGTGCCAGCCGCGAAAAGCAGCAGTTTTGCACCACCTGCACCAGATCGACAGGGGCAAACTGTCGCTCCCCCTGCTCTTTCCGCTTCACCGCCGAAAGCTGTAACAGCCTTTCCGTCAGCACGATGGTGTTATCCAGCGTAACGTTCATTGCCCGTAAGCTCTCCTGCCACAGCGCCGGATCGTTACGCGTCAGAGCAACGGATACCTGCGTTTTTAGCACCGCCAGCGGCGTTTTGAGCTGGTGTGAGGCATCGGCATTGAAGCGCTCCTGCCGCGAAAGTACGCCGCGCAACCGGTCGATGTAACGGTTAAACGCCACAATCAGCAGCCGCGTTTCCGACCAGGGCAGCAGCTCCGGCAGCGGGGCCAGCAGCCCGGGTTCACGGCGCACCATCAGCGAAGAGAGTTGCCGCATTGGGCGCAGCACGCGGCGCAGCAGCCAGGCGGTCAGGACCAGCGTCAGCAGCACCAGCAGCCCCTGCGACACGAGTGAGGAAAACAGCAGCTGTGTGGCCAGATAGCGCCGCGACTGCAACGTTTCTGCGACGTAAATTTCCGCCATCCCGAACACGTTATCTTCGTTAACCGGCTGGAGCAGCTTCGCCACGCGGATCGCCTGCCCGCGATACTCGGTATGATAAAACCACGCCAGCGCCGGATAGTGAGTGGTGCGCGACGTGGAGGGAGGCATATTTGGCAGATCGTCATAGCCGGAGATCGTCCGCCCGTCAGGGTCAACCACCTTGTAGTAGAGGCGATCGTTCATGTTCAGCTCAAAGCTGTCGAGCACGACCCAGGGCACGTTCACCAGCAGCTTGCCCTTGTGCACCACCAGCCGCTCAGACACGGTGCGAGCCGAGGATAACAGCGTACGGTCATAGGCCTGCGTCGCCGCCTGTAGCGCGCTAACGTAGCTGTTAAAGGCTGACAGCCCCCATAACAGCAGCAGCGGCAAACCCAGAAAGAGCAAAAGTTGCAGGTAAAGCGACTGCGGCTTAACCCACTTCATCGCCGCACTCCAGCACGTAGCCCAGTCCCCGGAGGGTGGTGATCCTCACGCCGCTGCCGGTCAGCTTCTTACGCAGGCGGTGAATATAGAGATCGATACTCTCGGGGCTGACGTCGTCGTTCAGGCTGAACACCTGGTCGAAGAGCTGTTGCCGGGAGACGGGACGGGTCCGGCGGTGCATCAGCACCTTCAGTAAAGAGAGCTCGCGCGGCGTGAGGGAAAGGGGTTCATCGCGCAGCAGAAAAAAGCCTTCATCATCGTACTCCAGCTCTCCCAGCCGCTGGCGCTCCTGGGTTCGCCCTTCGCTGCGGCGCAGCAGCGCGCGCAGGCGGGCATCAAGCTCCTCCAGCTCGAACGGCTTCGGAAGATAGTCATCCGCCCCGGCATTCAGCCCTTTCACCCTGTCTGCCACGTTGCTGCGGGCGGTGAGAAACAGCACCGGCAGCGTCTGCCCGCGCTTTCTCAGACGATGCACCACCTCCAGCCCGTCGAAGCCGGGCATGCCGATATCAAGGATCGCGACGGCATAGTTTTCCCCCTGCAAAAGGTGATCGGCCGCCCGTCCATCGTTGACGCAATCCACGGCAAATCCGCTTTGTACCAGCGCTTTCTCCAGCCAGTGAGCCAGCTCACGATTATCTTCCGCGAGTAAGAGACGCATATCACATCCTGTAAAGTTGGTGTCGCAGTGAAAGGGAAATGAAAGGTTATTGTTTTAACAATCACGCAACGGAACCGCTACAAGGTGGTTCACATAATCAGAAAAAAGACACCCGTACTCGTACTCCCGGTTCTCCGGCGTGAGGATAAACGATGAAAAAACAATTACTTTCTACCCTTGCTGCAAGCGCATTGCTGTTGAGTGCCTCTGTCGTCCAGGCGCAGGACACCCCGTCCCGCACCGAGTGTATCGCCCCGGCCAAACCCGGCGGCGGCTTCGACCTGACCTGTAAGCTAATTCAGGTCAGCCTGCTGGAGACGAAGGCCATCGAGAAACCAATGCGCGTCACCTACATGCCCGGCGGCGTGGGCGCGGTAGCCTATAACGCCATCGTCGCCCAGCGCCCTGCTGAACCCGGCACCGTGGTGGCCTTCTCCGGCGGCTCGCTGCTGAACCTGTCGCAGGGGAAATTTGGTCGTTATGACGTAAATGACGTGCGCTGGCTCGCCACCGTGGGCACCGATTACGGCATGATCGCCGTTCGCGCCGACTCCCCGTGGAAATCCCTGAAAGATCTGCTGACCGCCATGGAAAAAGATCCGAACAGCGTGGTGATTGGCGCAGGCGCCTCTATCGGCAGCCAGGACTGGATGAAAGCCGCGCTGCTGGCGCAGCAGGCCAAAGTGGATCCGCACAAAATGCGCTACGTGGCCTTTGAAGGCGGCGGTGAGCCGGTGACGGCGCTGATGGGCAATCACGTGCAGGCAGTATCGGGCGATCTCAGCGAAATGGTGCCCTACCTGAGCGGGGATAAGATCCGCGTGCTGGCGGTCTTCTCAGAAAACCGTCTGCCGGGCCAGCTGGCAGACGTCCCAACCGCCAAAGAGCAGGGTTATAACCTGGTCTGGCCGATCATCCGTGGCTTCTTCGTCGGGCCAAAAGTGACCGACGCCGAGTACCAGTGGTGGGTGGATACCTTCGCAAAACTTCAGCAAACCGAGGAGTTCAAAAAACAGCGCGATCTGCGCGGGCTGTTTGAGTTCAACCTGAACGGCAAGCAGCTGGACGAGTACGTGAAAAAACAGGTGAATGACTACCGCGAACAGGCGAAAGCCTTTGGTCTGGCGAAATAACCGGAGGCGCTATGAGCGATCGCATTTTTGCCGGGATATGGCTGCTGCTCTGCATTGGCGGCCTGTTCGTCGCCTGGCAGATCCACAGCGAATACAGCTATGAACCCGTGGGGCCACGCCCCTTTCCCGTAGGCATTGTCGGCCTGATGCTGCTCTGTTCGGTGGCCCTGCTGCTGCGCCATCCGGACACCGTGGAGTGGCCGCCACGCCGCACGCTGCAACGTCTGCTGGTAATGGTGATTGTTCTGCTGATGTACGCGTGGGGCTTTGAGTGGCTCGGCTTCCCGATCGCCACCGCCCTGCTGACGATGGTGATTGGCATACTGTTTAACGCCTCGCTGCCTGCGGCGGGGATCTCCGGGGTCGTACTGGGCATTTTACTCTGGTACGCCTTCGACCGCCTGCTGGACGTGACCCTGCCGCTCGGCGCATGGTTTAACTAACGGAGCACGCTATGGATACCTGGATCTATCTCTCTCAGGGGTTCGCGGTAGCGATGACCCCGGAAAACCTGGTGATCGCCCTGATCGGCTGTTTCGTCGGGACGATCGTTGGCCTGCTGCCGGGCCTTGGGCCTATCAACGGCGTGGCGATTTTACTGCCGCTGGCCTTTGCGCTGCACCTGCCTGCGGAGTCGGCGTTGATCCTGCTGGCGACGGTTTATATCGGCTGCGAATACGGGGGGCGTATTTCCTCGATACTGCTTAACGTGCCCGGCGATGCCGCCGCCATTATGACCGCGCTGGATGGTTATCCGATGGCGCAGCAGGGACGCGGCGGCGTGGCGCTCTCTATTTCCGCCGTCAGCTCGTTCTTTGGCTCCCTGATCGCCATTGGCGGCATCATCCTCTTCGCCCCGGCGCTGGCCCAGTGGTCGCTGGCGTTTGGTCCGGCCGAGTATTTTGCCCTGATGGTATTTGCCATCGCCTGTCTCGGCAGCATGATGGCGCAGAATCCGCTGAAGTCGTTTTTGTCTGCGTTGATTGGCCTCAGTCTGGCCACCGTCGGCGTGGATGCCAACACCGGGGTTTATCGCTTTACCTTCGACAGCGTTCACCTGTCCGACGGCGTGCAGTTCATTGTCGTCGTGATTGGCCTGTTCTCTGTCTCAGAAATCTTACTGATGCTGGAACATACCAGCAGCGGGCAGACGCTGGTGCGCAAAACCGGCCGCATGCTCTTTAATGCCAAAGAGGGGGCACAGTGTGTGGGTGCTACCCTGCGTTCGTCGGTGATTGGTTTCTTTGTCGGCATCCTGCCCGGCGCGGGGGCGACCATCGCCAGCGCCATCACCTACATGACCGAGAAAAAGCTGAGCGGCAACAGCGACAGCTTCGGTAAGGGCGATATACGCGGCGTGGCGGCGCCAGAGGCAGCCAATAACGCCTCGGCCTGCGGCTCGTTTATCCCGATGCTGACCCTCGGCGTGCCGGGCTCCGGCACCACGGCGGTGATGATGGGCGCGCTGACGCTCTATAACATCACCCCGGGTCCGGCGATGTTTACCGAGCAGCCCGATATCGTCTGGGGCTTGATTGCGGCGCTGCTGATCGCCAACGTGATGCTGCTGGTGATGAACATCCCGCTGATCGGGCTGTTCACCCGCATGCTGACCATTCCCCTGTGGTTCCTGGTCCCGGCCATCGCCGCCGTCTCTGCGGTTGGGGTGTACGCGGTGCACAGCACCACCTTCGACCTGGTGTTAATGGTGCTGCTCGGCGTGCTGGGCTACATTCTGCGCAAGATGCACTTCCCGATGTCGCCGCTGATTTTAGGGTTTGTATTGGGGGAAATGCTGGAGCAGAACCTGCGCCGCGCCCTCTCCATCAGCAATGGCAACATGGCGATCCTGTGGGAGAGCAGCGTGACGAAGATCCTGCTGGCGATGGCGATCATGGTGATTGTCGTGCCGCCGGTGCTGCGCTGGATGCGTCGACGCCAGCAGAAACCGCAGCCGGATATCGGCTGATTAGCCCCTCAACAGGGCATTGACCCACTGCCTTAACGCCTGGCGGGAGATCTTTATCCCGCCATTTTTCAGTTCTGACGGCAGCGCCAGCCAGTGTACCGGCTGCTCAAAGCGTGCCAGCCTGCCCTGAACCCACTCCGGCAACAGCGTGATATCCGTGCCCGGCTCACATTCCACTACCGCCACCGGGCGTTGCCCGTATTCGGCGTCATCCAGCGGGACGATAAACACCTGGCTAACCTGCGGATGTGAGACGATAACGCGCTCCAGCGCTTCCGGCTGGATCCCTTCTCCGCCGCTAAAAAAGAGATTGTCCATTCGGCCCAGAATGGTCAGGCGTCCGTCATGCCACTCGCCGCGATCGCGGGTGGCGAACCAGCCCTGCTCGTTGACCAGCGGCAGTAAGGCGCCGTCTCGCCAGTAGCCCGCCGCCATGCTTTCCGCCCGGATCCAGACTTCACCGTTCACCACCTGAAGGTCTCTGCCCGGCAGCGCGCTGCCCACGTCCGGCGCGCCGTCGGCCTCTTTGGCGCAGACGGTGGAGGCGAACTCGGTCAGACCGTAGCCGCAGAACGTGCGGATCCCCTGCTTGCGCGCCTGTTCGGTCAGCTCAACGGGGATTTCCGCCCCGCCGAGCAGCACGGCTTTCAGCGCAACGGGATGGTGTGAATTGAGCAGCCGCCACAGCTGCGTCGGCACCAGCGAGGCGTGGGTACAGCCCTGCAGGGCCTGCTCCAGCGGCTGTTTTTCACGCACGGTGAGACGGCCTCCGCCCTGCAACCAGCGCCACAAAATCCCCTGACCAGAGACGTGAAACAGCGGCAAGGACAGCAGCCAGTCGTCATCACCGCCATAAGGCATCAGCGACAACACGCCTTTTGCGCTGGCAAGGTGGGCGGCACAGGTGTGCACCGCCGCTTTCGGCAAGCCGGTGGAGCCGGAGGTGAGCGTCATTGAGGCCAGCCGTTCTGCCCGCCACGTCACGCCGCCCTGCCCCTCTCCCTCTCTTAATACCAGCCCAGACAGACCGTCATACTCACCGTTAAGCACCAGCGCAAAGCGCAGGGTCATCTGCGGCAGGAGGACGTCCAGCAGCGGTCGGGGAAGCTGAGGGTTCACCGGCAAAATGCGGGCGCCGCACTGAAGCAGCGCCAGCCAGGCCAGCAGGGTCTGCGGATGGTTGTGGGCGAGCAGCATGACGCCGTCACCGTCCCTGACACCCTGAGACTGAAAACCGGCTGCCAGACGATCGATACGCTCGCCCAGCTGTGACCAGTTGAGCGTTATATCGTCTAAACGCAGCGCGGGTGTATCGGCACTCCTGGAGCGCCAGTGCCGCCACGGCCAGTCGGTAAAAGTCATTGCAGCGGCTCCAGCGTCCCGACGTCGAGGCACGGTAAGGTGCTGTCCGGCCACTGGCGAATCAGCTGGGCCTGCATCAGGTTTAGCGTATCAAGACCGGGAACGGTGTCCGGCGTTAACCATGCAGCGATGCGCGCCAGCTGCGTCAGCCCGAGGCTGGATTCGATGGATGAACTGATCACCGCCGTCAGCCCTGCGGCATGGGCCGCCGCAACCTGCTCGCGCACCGTGTCGAGGCTGCCGGTCAGCGTTGGCTTAATGACCACGGCCCCGACGCCCGGCTCGGCGACAAACGTAAAACCGGCTTCGCGCAGGCTCTCATCCCAGGCAATGGCAATGCCGGTTTCCCGGGCGAAGGCGCGAGAGTCGTCGCGCGTTTTGCACGGCTCTTCGAGAAACGCGATGCGGTTGCGGTACGCCGGGTTGACGTACTTCGCAAACTGCTGCGCCCTGAGCGGCGTCCAGGCGCGGTTGGCGTCCAGGCGCAGGTGCAGATCGGGAATGGCTTCTAGTAACAGGTTAACCACCATCCCGTCGCGCACCGCTTCGTACAGGCCGACCTTAATTTTCGCCACCTTCTCGCCAGGCATCCCGGAGAGCAGCGCGAAAAGTTCATCCGGATCGCCGGAACAGAGTGGCGCGGCGCGATAATTCGCCGCATCCGGCAAACGGCCGTCCAGCTCTGCCAGCGCGCAGCTGATGCCGAACGCGACGGAAGGAACGTCCGGCAGCGACGGATCTGCCCCCTCACGCCATTCGTGCGTCCAGGCCATCAGCGCCGCCTGCGCCTCATCCAGCGTTTCCAGGCTAAAGCCCGGAAGCGGGGCGATTTCGCCCCACCCTTCCCGCTCGCCCTGCCGGAGATGCACGAAAAAGCCATCACGGGTTTTTAACCGCCTTTCACGCAGTACCACGCCCGCGTCCATCGGTATCTGCCAGCGGTAAACCTGCGCGCGACGCATTACGGGTTCCGTTTGTATTTGCTGAAGTCTGGCTGGCGTTTTTCGTTGAACGCGTTGCGCCCTTCCTGACCCTCTTCGGTCATATAGAACAGCATGGTGGCGTTACCCGCCAGCTCCTGAAGTCCCGCCTGACCGTCACAGTCGGCATTGAGGGCTGCTTTCAGGCAGCGCAGCGCCATTGGGCTGTTTTGCAGCATTTCGCGACACCAGCGCACGGTCTCTTTTTCCAGATCGGCGATCGGCACCACGGTGTTAACCAGCCCCATGTCCAGCGCTTCCTGGGCGTTGTACTGACGGCACAGGAACCAGATTTCGCGGGCTTTTTTCTGGCCGACGATGCGCGCCATGTAGGACGCGCCCCAGCCGCCGTCGAAGGAGCCAACTTTCGGGCCAGTCTGACCGAAAATGGCATTTTCCGCCGCGATAGTCAGGTCACACATCATGTGCAACACGTGACCGCCGCCGATGGAATAACCTGCCACCATCGCAACCACTGGTTTTGGACAGGTGCGGATCTGGCGCTGGAAATCCAGCACGTTCAGGTGGTGCGTGCCGGCATCATCCTGGTATCCGCCGTAGTCGCCGCGGACTTTCTGATCGCCGCCCGAGCAAAAGGCTTTCTCCCCTTCCCCGGTGAGGACGATGACGCCGATGTTGTCGTCGTAGCGTGCATCCGCCAGCGCCTGGATCATCTCTTTTACGGTCAGCGGACGAAACGCGTTGCGTACCTGTGGACGATTGATGGTGATTTTGGCGATACCATCGGTGGATTTGTGGTAGCGAATGTCGGTGTAGCCTTCGGAGCAGTCCTGCCATTCAACCGGCGCGTAAAGCATGTTTTCATCAGGATAGATCATAGCGTGTCCTTTGTTCGATAACGTAGTATCTGAGCCAGACTCGCGGCAACCGCTTCCGGGTTGTCCCGGTGGGCGTTGTGTCCGGCATGAGGGATAGCATGACGCATGGCGTTAAGTTCAGCAGCGATGGCTGCAAACTTCCCGTCACGTTCGCCATAGAGATAGTCGAAAGAAAAATCACGCGCGGTGAGCGCGGGACGTAAATCAGGCTGAACGGCAAGCGAGGTGGCTTCCAGCATCTCAGCCAGCCTCGGGCCGTTGTTCCGGCTACGCAGCGCGATCAGCGCGTTGCGCTGTTCATCCGTAAGGGAGGTAAAGACCGGCTGTTGATACCAGTCGGCAAAGACGGCTTCAAGCGGCTCACTGCGAAAACGTGACGCCCAGCGGCGGTCCGAGGTCAGCCGCGCCTGGCGCGCCTCGACGTCTTGCAGCCCAGGGTGTCCACCTTCCACAATCACCCCGTCTAACCCCGCAGGATGCTGGCAGGCATGGAACATCGCAATGCGGCCACCGAGTGAGTACCCTACCAGCCAGTAATTTAGTATGTTGTAACTAATTAAGGTATACGTGAGCAATTCACTTACCTCTGCAAACCCCGTCACGCCCGTATCCGCTGAACCACCGTGCCCGGGCAGGTCAAGGTAGAGCCTGGGGTAGTCATGCAGCGACGCCCCAACGGTCTGCCACTCACGACAGTCACCGGAAAAACCGTGCAAGAAAACCAGCCAGGGGTAGCCTGATTTTCCGGGCAGAGTGACGCCAGCGAGGATCACAGGTGACTCACCTGCGCCAGCAGATGTTGCAGCTTCTGCGCGCCGTCAGAATCGTTTACCACCAGCTCAATCAGCGTCGCGCCAGGCTGCCGCCAGGCGGTGTTCAGCGCCGTCTCCAGCGCGTCCCAGTTTTCCGGGCGATGGTACTTCAGGCTGAACATGGCGGCGGCGTGTTCGAACTGCACGTTTTGCGGCATCAGATAGAAGCGCTCACGTTCGCTTTGCGGCGTCGGCAGCAGGGAGAAAATCTGTCCGCCGTTATTGTTAACAACAATCAGCACGAACGGAGCCGACGCCTGACGCAGGAGCGCCAGCGCGTTGAGATCGTAGAGGGCTGAGAGATCCCCCACAATCGCCAGCGTGGATTTTGCGCTGGCCCGCTGTACGCCAGCGGCGGTGGAGATCAGCCCGTCAATGCCGCTCGCGCCCCGGTTGCTGTATACCGGATAACCCGCGGGCAGCTGCGAAAAGGCGTCAATCAGGCGCACCACCAGGCTGTTACCGACAAAAAGTTGCCCCTGCTCGGGAAGATATTTGCGGATACGGTGCGCCAGCCCGGCTTCACTGAACTCCTCGCACTGCGCTTTGGTGAGTTCCCACGCCTGACGCGACAGCGCCGGGATCTCCACCGCCCAGGGTTTGCGTTTTTCCGCCGGATGCAATTCCAGCCAGCTGTCAATATCGCTCACCAGGCGGCGACCGCGATGGTGCGCCGGGTCAAGGCGTCCTTCGAGCGGATCCACCAGCCAGTACTCTTCTGGCGTACAGGTGGCCTGCCACTGGAGCAGTCGCTTGCCCGTCAGGCTCGAGCCCAGCTGGACGACAATTTGCGCCTGCGCCAGCTCGGTGACCGCTTTCGCGTTCCCCAGCCAGAGGTCAGCGCAGGGCAGCGGCTGGCCCGTCTGGGAAAGCACGTCACCAATCAGCGGCCAGCCAAGCGTTTGTGCCCACTCCGCCGCCAGCTTGCCTTCCGCCGCACTCATCCGCCCGGCAATCACCACCCCGCGCTTCTGGCGCCAGAAGAACCAGTCGCGCTGCTTAGCGCTTTCCAGATGCGTCTGCTCACGCAGCCAGGGCTTTTCGCTCTCCCACCATTCTCCCAGCTGCTGTTGCCAGGCTAGGCCGGTCTCGTTCATTTCGCCGTACAGCGGTTCGGCAAACGGGCAGTTAATGTGCAGCCCGCCGCTGCGCAGTGCGTTCATGGCGTGGTCGAGAGTTGAGACCAGCCAGCTGGCGGGAATATCCTGGGTGGGGCGCGGCAACGAGACCGTCTGTGAAGGATGCGAGGCAAAAATGCCAGGCTGACGAATCGCCTGGTTCGCGCCGCAGTCAATAAGTTCCGGAGGACGATCGGCGGTGAGTAAAATCAGCTTTTCGCCGGTTAACCCCGCTTCAATCAGCGCCGGATAGAGGTTTGCCACCGCCGTGCCGGAAGTCACTATCACCGCCACGGGCGCGTTGCTGACTTTCGCCAGCCCGAGCGCCAGGTGGCCGAGACCACGCTCGTCAAAATGGGTGTGATGAATAAAAGCCCTGTTTTCCGCCGCAACAAGGGTGAGCGGCGTGGAGCGAGAGCCCGGAGCAATACACACATGCCTGACACCATGGCGGGTCAGGGCTTCAAGGATCACCGTCGCCCAGCGTCGGTTAAAAGAACTTACTGACATGAGATTGTCCAGTATCAAGAATGCGACACAGTATAAATAATAGAAAAAGTCAGAATTTTGATATGAATCGGGATTGCACGAATCAGTATTAATCCCTCAGGAGGAGGGAACGCAGCCCGGCGGCCTTATTTTCGATCTCCTGCCACTCCTGCTCTGGATCGGAGCCGCTGACGATGCCCGCCCCCGCATAAAGACGCAGCGCGGCATCATGAACGCGGGCGGAGCGTAATGCCACGCAGAACTCGCTTTGATCGCGCGATAAATAGCCCGCCGATCCGGCGTACCACTCCCGGTCAAACGGCTCCACTTTCGCAATAAATTCTCGCGCTGCCTGACGCGGCAGCCCGGCCACCGCCGCCGTCGGTTGCAGAATATGCAGACACTGCTCGTCATCAGACTGTTTGAGTTCGGTCCAGATACAGCGGCGTAAATGCTGCACCTTGCGCAGACGCAGCACCTGCGCTGGGAGGATCTCCAGCGTCCGGGTATGGTGCTGAAGACGCTGGCAGATATCTTCCACCACCAGCATATTTTCCCGCTGATTTTTGTCGTCGTTCATCAGCCAGTCGCCCAGACGCTGGGCCTGCTTATCGTCAGAATGGCTGGCGACGGTGCCTGCCAGCGCTTCAGTGCGCAGCAGCATGCCGCGTCGCCGCCACAGTCGCTCGGGCGTCGAGCCGAGGAACGCGTTGCTGGCGTCAAAGACCATACAAAAATGATAGCAGTTGAGGTTTAGCGCGCGGCTGGCGGCCATTAGCGCGATGGCGTTCACGGGCTGCTGGCACTGCACGTCTGTAGCACGTGCGAGCACCACTTTCTCAAAATCGCCGCGAGCAAGGGTATCCGTCGCCTGACGAATCAACGCCAGCCATTCCGGTTTTTCCGGATGATGGGTTTCCTGCACAATCTGCACGGACAACGGGCGGATCGGCGCGGCGTCGCGCAGGTTATCAATAAACTTCAGTGCGTCACCGGCATCGTCACACAGCGACGTTTCGCTCCACAGTTGCAGGCGCAGCGTGGCGACCCCGCCAGACCGTCGCCAGAGAAGGCGCGGTAAAAACAGATTTCCCTGTGCCGGGTTGAAGGCGTTCAGGCCGCAGATACGGGTATCATTGGCTACGTCATGGGTGTGCAAAAACCGGGAAGCCGAGGCCAGAGAGTCAAAATGGGCGAGGCTTCCGAGCGCGGCAAGTTCTTCATCACCGCTCCGCTGTTGCCAGTAAAACTGGGGATAGCATCGCTGCACACCCAGCCAGGCCAGCGGATCGAAGGCGTCGTTTAACGGGAAAGAGACATCGAAATGGCGTAAACCGGGTGTAGCGGGTAACGCTTGCGCAAGCTGAGTGCGCAGGCGTTCCAGCGCGATGGAAATCGAATGCACGCGAACCTCTCCCTGTTAAAACCTTACATTATACGGGGTACTGATGATAAATAGCAGTACCCACGTGTAGGGAGGGGTTTACCGGCTTAACGACGGGCTAACAGCAGGCCCAGCACCAGCCCTACGGCCGCACCGACCCCAATGCCCTGCCACGGCTTTTCGTGCACATAATCGTCGGCACGATAAACCGCCTGTTTGGCGCGGTAGTAGTAATTGTCGGATGCGTTGCTGACGCGGTTTTTCACGTCATGCAGCGCCTGCTCGGCGCGGGCTTTGAGCTCAATGTACTTCTGATCGGCAGGATCGCCTGAAGAGCGCAGTACTTCTTCCAGCGTTTCGCTTAACAGCGTTAAATCGTCGTCTGCTCGGGTATCCCAGGATTGAAATGACATATTTTTCTCCATGTTAGTACACCAGTCCGATAACTATAGACAACGTCTCGCTATTGCGCCTGTTTCGCTTCGCGCGCCATACCGATGTGTGGGATGCCATCTTCATCGTAAATGTCCGTGACCGGGGTAAAACCAAAATGGCCATAGAATGATTGCAAATGCGCCTGCGCGCCCAGGTATAACGCCTTGTCTGGCCACCGTTTCAGGCATGCGTCCAGCGTTTTTTCCATCAGCTGATAGCCCAGCTTTTCACCGCGCGCGCTTCCGCTGATAATGACGCGGCCAATGACGACAGGGTCAAAATCCTCTTCGCTTTTCAGAATCCTCGCATACGCCACCAGCTCGTTATCGCGCCAGCCGAGGATGTGCCGGTTCTCGCCGACCAGGTCATCGCCGTCGATATCCTGATACGGGCAGGTTTGTTCAACCACAAAAACTTCGCAGCGCAGTTTGAGCAGGGCGTAGAGTGACTGAATAGTCAGTTCGCTGTGGTGTAGATCTTGCCACTGGATCATGTGTTTCTCCTTCCTGGGGTTCATCACGTTATACTAAACCCCTTCCCATTCGGCAAAGGGCTGATTGCGTTATGGAACTGATTTTTCTGGGTACGTCCGCGGGCGTGCCAACCCGCTCACGCAACGTGACGGCGATTCTGCTGGATCTTAAGCATCCTACCCGCGGCGGGCTGTGGCTGTTTGACTGCGGCGAAGGTACGCAGCATCAGTTGCTGCATACCTCATACCACCCGGGGAAAGTGGATAAAATATTTATCACCCATCTGCACGGCGACCATCTGTTTGGCCTGCCGGGCCTGCTGTGTAGCCGTTCGATGGCCGGTAACGCTAACCCGCTGACCATTTATGGCCCTGCGGGTATTCAGGCATTCGTTGAGACCACGCTGCGCCTGAGCGGCTCGTGGACCGATTATCCGCTGGAGGTGGTTGAGATCGGCGAAGGTCTGGTGTTCGACGACGGAGATTACCAGGTGCGCGCTTACCCGCTTAACCATCCGGTGGAATGCTACGGCTATCGCGTTGAGGAGCATGACAAGCCCGGCGCGCTGAACGCCGCCGCGTTGCAGGCCGATGGGGTGAAACCTGGCCCGCTGTTCCAGCGTCTGAAGCACGGCGAGACCGTCACGCTGGAAGACGGGCGCGTCATCAACGGTCAGGATTACCTTGCGCCGCCGCAGCCGGGCAAAAAACTGGCTATTTTTGGGGATACCGCCCCCTGCCCTTCGGCGCTCCGGCTTGCCGGGGGTGTGGATGTGATGGTGCATGAGGCAACGCTGGAAGCGGCGATGGAAGAAAAAGCCAATAGCCGGGGGCACAGCTCAACGCGTCAGGCCGCGCAGCTGGCGCGCGAGGCTGGCGTCCGGAAACTGATTGTCACTCACGTCAGCTCACGCTATGACGTCCGCGGCTGTGAAAGCCTGCTGGCAGAGTGTCGGGAGGTGTTCCCGGCATGCGAGCTGGCGGAAGATTTTGCTCAGGTCAGCGTTTAGTCCTTCATTTTTCCCTCAGGGTGCCGATAACGATTAAAAGGCCAGCATTTCTCTTGAGGGTAGAATGGATAATTTCCAGAAAGATATTGATGACAGGGCGAACCTGACCCAGTCCAACCGTTTTGAACTGTTGCTGTTCCGTCTTGGCACCTCTCTGAACGAAAATAAATCCGAGCTGTTCGGCATCAACGTGTTCAAACTGCGCGAAATTGTGCCGATGCCGACCTTCACCAAACCAGCGGGAATGAAGTCTCCGCTGATGGGGATGGTAAATATTCGCGACCAGGTGATCCCGGTGATCGATCTGGCCGCCGTCGCCGGCTGCAAGCCAGCCACCGGGCTAAACATTTTGCTGATCACCGAATATGCCCGCAGCGTGCAGGCGTTTGCCGTGGAATCGGTGGAGAACATCATGCGTCTCGACTGGAAGCAGGTGCACGCCGCGGAAACCGCCGTCAGCGGTCGCTACATCACCAGCATTGCCTGTCTGGACGATAAGACCGATACCAACGATCTGGCAATGGTGCTCGACGTGGAGCAGATCCTGTATGACATCACCCCGGCGAACCACGATCTGCACGCCACCCATCTGGAAACCACCAAATTCAACATCAAGCCTGGCTCTGTCGCGATTGTTGCTGAAGACTCGAAAGTAGCGCGCTCAATGCTGGAGAAGGGATTGCAGGCAATGGAGATCCCGGCTCAGCTGCATATCACCGGCAAAGACGCATGGGAGAAAATCACTCAGCTGGCCGCGCAGGCTCAGGCTGAGGGCGTCCCCGTTACCGATAAGATTGCCCTGGTATTAACCGACCTCGAAATGCCGGAGATGGACGGCTTTACGCTGACGCGCAAAATCAAAACTGACCCGGTACTGAAAGATATTCCGGTGGTGATCCACTCGTCTCTTTCCGGCAACGCGAACGAAGATCATATACGCAAAGTGAAGGCTGACGGCTATGTGGCGAAGTTTGAGCTGAATGAGCTGTCGTCGGTGATTGAAGAGGTGCTGGACCGCTCGATGAAGAAGATTGACGGGCCGCTTATAAGCAGGAAGCAGTTAGCTTAGTCGGGTGGCGCTTCGCTTACCCGACCTACAAGACCTGTAGGCCCTGCAAGCGTAGCGCCGCTGGGCAATAAAAAACCCGCCGAGGCGGGTTTTTTGCTTTTACATCAGCGGCATCGCGCGCTGCACAATCTCAATCAGCGGCTGCGGATAGATACCGAAGATTAGCACCAGAAGCGCGGAGATCAGCACCACGATCCCCCCGGCGCTGTACTGCCAGTTGGACGGTGCATCACGGTTGAGCTGCTGAGGCGCGCTCAGGTACAGGCTCACAGCCACACGCAGGTAGTAGTAAAGACCAATCGCGGAGCCGATAACGACACCGGCAGTCAGCCACCACAGACCCGCCTGCACACCGACGGCCAGCACGTAGAACTTACCGATAAAGCCCAGCGTCATCGGGATACCCGCCAGAGAGAGCATCATCACGGTCATTACCGCAGACAGAATCGGACGGTGCCAGAACAGACCACGGTAGGAGAACAGGGAATCTGCATCCGGGCCACGGTACGGGCTGGACATCAGGCTCACCACGCCGAACGCGCCGAGGCTGCTGAACAGGTAACCGGCCAGATACACACCCACGGTTTCCATCGACATCTCACCGCTTTGCAGCGCAATCAGCGCCACCAGCAGGTAGCCCAGATGGGAGATTGAGGAGTAGCCCAGCAGACGCTTAATGTTGGTCTGGCTCAGCGCCATCAGGTTACCGAAGATGATGGAGACGAACGCGATAATGCCCAGCACCACGCGAACCGCTTCGCTGTCACCCACCGGGGCGTACAGGAACAGACGCATGACCACGCCAAAGATAGCGATTTTGCTCGCCGTCGCCAGGAAGGTAGAGACCGGCGCTGGCGCACCCTGATAAACGTCTGGCGTCCACAGGTGGAACGGCACCAGAGAGAGTTTAAAGCCAAGGCCAACAATCATCATGCCCAGACCCGCCAGCAGCAGCGGCTCATGCATCATGCCGTCGCCGAGGCTCTTGCCGAGCGCCAGGAAGGAGAGGTTACCCGTCTGTGCATACAGCAGCGCGATACCGAACAGCAGGAACGACGACGCAGCAGCGGACATGATGGTGTACTTGATCGCCGCTTCCAGTGAGCGTTTCTGGCGGAAGGCGTAACCAATCAGGCCGAACAGCGGCAGTGAGATCAGCTCAATACCGAGGAACAGCGCGGCCATGTGGTTCGCGTTCGCCAGCAGAATGCCGCCCAGTGCGGCAATCAGTACCAGCAGGTAAAACTCTTCTTTGTTGTCGTTGTACCCTTCGAGCCACGGGTACGCAAAGGTACAGGTTGCCAGGCTCGCCAGCAGCACCAGACCGGTGTAGAGCATGGCGTAGCCGTCAACGCGCATCAGCGGCGTGACGTCCATTGCGCCCGCCTGGCCAACAAACCAGAGGGAGACTAACGCAGCGTTCAGACCCAGAACGGACAGGGTCGCATTCAGGAAGTGATTGCGTCGCCACGCAATGGAGAGCATCACAACCACCACCGTCAATCCGACGATCAGCAGCGGTAGCAGCGCGATCAGTTGTTGTGGAGTTATTGTCATGGCGAATTACGGCCTTGTAGTAGAAGCAGAATTAACAAACCACTGCTGGATGTTACCCATCGCGGAGTGCGAGGTATCCAGAATCGGCTGCGGATAGAAGCCCAGCAGCACCAGCAGTACGACCAGCAGCAGGATGATGGACAGCTCACGCAGCGACATCCCCGGCAGTTCTTTAGCAGCAATTTCGCTCTTCGCTTTACCGAAGTAGGCGCGGTGCAGCATCGCCAGCGAGTACACGGAGGCGAACACCAGACCAAAGGTGGAGATGACGGTAATCATCGGAACCACTTTGAAGCTGCCGAACAGAATCATAAATTCGCCAACGAAGTTACCGGTACCTGGCATACCCAGGGTGGCAACCGCGAAGAACATGGAGAGTGCAGGCAGCCATTTCATTTTGCCCCACAGGCCGCCCATCATACGCATGTCGCGGGTATGCAGACGTTCGTACAGCTGACCGCACAGGATGAAGAGACCGGCAGCGGACAAGCCGTGCGCAATCATCTGGATCACCGCGCCCTGGTACGCCAGCTGGCTACCGGTGTAGATGGCAATCAGTACGAAGCCCATGTGGGAAACGGAGGTGTAAGCAATCAGACGTTTGATGTCGTACTGCGTGAAGGCCATCCATGCACCGTAGAAGATACCGATCACGCCAAGCCACATGGCAATCGGCGCAAACTCTGCGGAGGCGTTCGGGAACAGCGGCA
This sequence comes from Enterobacter cloacae complex sp. IR5412, assembly GCF_049237385.1. NCBI lineage: Bacteria > Pseudomonadati > Pseudomonadota > Gammaproteobacteria > Enterobacterales > Enterobacteriaceae > Enterobacter > Enterobacter cloacae complex sp. IR5412. The sequence goes on from NZ_JBMKHQ010000001.1 coordinate 551,808, forward strand.
GGGAGAAACGCAGCAGACCGTAGGCCGCCGTTTTCAGCAAGATACCCGCCAGGTCAACGGAACCCGCCGTTGGCGCCTGAGAGTGCGCGTCCGGCAGCCAGCCGTGCAGCGGAACTACCGGCATTTTCACCGCGAAGGCGATGAAGAAGCCGAGCATCAGCAGGTATTCCACACCGTGGGACATCGGGGTCTTCAGCAGATCTTCATAGTTGAAGGTCCAGACGCCGGTGGCGTTGTAATGCACAAACACCAGCGCCAGGATGGCAATCAACATCACCAGACCACTCGCCTGGGTGTAGATGAAGAACTTGGTGGCCGCCGTGATACGCGTTTTACCGTCGGATGCCTTGTGGCCCCACAGCGCGATCAGGAAGTACATCGGCACCAGCATCATCTCCCAGAAGAAGAAGAACAGGAACATGTCGATGGCCAGGAACACGCCGATAACGCCGCCCAGGATCCACATCAGGTTCAGGTGGAAGAAGCCCTGGTATTTTTCGATTTCTCGCCAGGAGCAGAGTACCGCCAGAACGCCGAGCAGACCGGTCAGCACGACCATCAGCAGCGACAGACCGTCAATCGCAAGGTGGATCGTGATACCGAAACGTGGGATCCACGGCAGAATGAACTCAGATTGCCACTGCGGAAGGCCCGCAGACTGGGTCAATGAGTAGCCACCCTGCAACCACAGTTGCAGGCCAAGCGCGAGCGTCAATCCCATGGTGATCAGCGCGATCCAGCGCGGCATCTTCACGCCAAAGCGTTCAGTCTGCCAGCACAGGAAGCCGCCGATGAAGGGAATTAATATTAGCCAGGGTAATAACATGGCGATTTTTATTCCTTGTTAAAGTCCCTCAGGGACCGATTTTCAACGAATTCGACAAAATTCACGTGTTAGTGCGGTTTGTGGTGTCGGGTGACGATCACGCTTACCCGACCTACGGTCTCGTAGGCCCGGTAAGCGCAGCGCCACCGGGCAAAAACCACTATCGCAACACCATCAGCAGCGCCAGCACGACAACCGCACCGATGCTCATGGATGCCACATACCAGCGCAGATAGCCGTTCTCGCTGTACAGCAGGCCTTTACCTGCAAAGCGAGAGAGGATCGCCGGGATATTCATCAGGCTGTTCAGCGGATCGCGCTTCAACAGCCACGCAATGCCCAGGAACGGCTTCACGAAGATCATGTCGTACAGCCAGTCGAAGCCCCATGCGTTGTACCACCAGGTGCCCAGCAGACGGCCCGGCGCGCTGTTGGCAACGGCAGTCACCAGCGTGCGTTTGCCCAGCCACAGCCATGCGGCAATCAGGATGCCCGCGATAGCCACAACGCCGGAGGTGATTTCAAGCGTCAGAACGCGACCGTGCTCAAGCTCGGTTGTTGCCGGCAGTACGCCCTGCAACGGTGGCACAATCATCGCGCCAACGAAGGTGGAGAGTACCAGCAGCACAATCAGCGGCAGGTGGTGGGTAATCCCCTTCCCTGCGTGGGCGTGAATTTGTTCTTTACCGTGGAAGACGATGAAAATCATACGGAAGGTGTACAGGGAGGTCATAAACGCACCGACCAGACCCGCAACCATCAGATTGATATGACCATTCGCCATGGCGCCCGCCAGGATTTCATCCTTACTGAAGAAGCCTGCGGTAATCAGCGGCAGTGCCGCCAGCGCCGCGCCGCCTACCAGGAAGCAGATATAGACCAGCGGGATGGACTTACGCAGTCCGCCCATTTTGAAGATATTCTGCTCGTGGTGGCAGGCCAGGATCACCGAACCGGATGAGAGGAACAGCAGCGCTTTAAAGAACGCGTGCGTCATCAGGTGGAAAATGGCTGCGTCCCACGCCTGAACGCCCAGCGCCAGGAACATGTAACCAATCTGGCTCATGGTGGAGTACGCGAGAACGCGTTTGATGTCGGTCTGCACCAGTGCGGCAAAGCCTGCCAGCACCAGCGTAACCGCACCGACGATACCCACCAGATGCAGAATTTCCGGGGTCATCAGGAACAGGCCATGGGTACGCGCAATCAGGTAGACACCGGCGGTGACCATGGTCGCAGCGTGGATCAGCGCGGAGACAGGGGTTGGACCCGCCATCGCGTCGGCAAGCCATGTCTGCAACGGCAGCTGTGCGGATTTACCCACAGCACCACCCAGCAGCATCAGCGTTGCCCACCACAGCATGTTGTTGCCTGCTTCGAAGTGCGCTGGCGCCAGTTCCACCATTTCGCGGAAGTTCAGCGTGCCCAGTTCGTTGTAGAGAATGAACAGCGCGAAAGCGAGGAAGACGTCACCCACACGGGTCACGACGAACGCTTTCATGGCCGCTGCGCCATTCTTCGGATCGGTGTAGTAGAAACCGATCAGCAGGTAAGAGCACAGACCCACGCCTTCCCAGCCCAGATACATCAGCAGCAGGTTATCGGCCAGCACCAGAACCACCATGCTGGCGATAAACAGGTTGGTGTAGGCGAAGAAGCGGGAGTATCCCTCTTCACCGCGCATGTACCAGGAGGCGAACATGTGGATCAGGAAGCCGACGCCGGTGACCACGGAGAGCATGGTCAGAGACAGACCATCCAGCACCAGGTTGAAACCGATGTTGAAGTTACCGACCGACATCCAGTTCCACAGCGGCACGCTATAGGCCTGACGTCCATTGTTAAAGAAATCGATACCCGCATACGCTGTCACCAGCGCAGCCAGACCGATTGAGCCAATGCCCACGGTGGCAGACAGATTCTCAGACCAGCGGCCGCGAGAAAATGCCAGCAGCACGAAGCCAATCAGCGGAAAAATAATGGTTAAGGCAAGCATGTTCATCCACGCAACTCACTTACTGAATCGATGTTCAGGTTCTGGCGGCGACGATGGAGCTGCAGCAACAGCGCCAGGCCAATACTCGCTTCGGCAGCCGCGAGGCTGATGGCGAGAATGTACATCACCTGACCGTCGGCCTGGCCCCAGTAGCTACCGGCGACCACAAAGGCCAGCGCGGAAGCGTTGATCATGATTTCCAGACCGATCAGCATAAACAGCAGATTGCGGCGGATAACCAGACCGGTTAAGCCCAGAACGAACAAAATCGCAGCGAGGATCAGTCCATGTGTTAAGGGGATCATGCGCGCTCCTCCGTTTTTCTTTTCGCACGGTCATCAGTGCGGTTGCTCAGCACCTCACCAACACGTTCTTCGCGACCGACGTGGAAGGCAACAACCAGGCCCGCCAGCAGCAGCATAGAGGCCAGTTCAACCGCCAGAACGTACGGACCAAACAGCGCAATACCAACAGCCTTGGCGCTGATTGGCGTGCCGTCAATGCCCTGGTCGTTAACGCCCAGAATAGCGTAAACAATCACCACCAGCATGATGGCCGACAAAATTGCCGGGCCAATCCACACCTGCGGTTTTAACCATTGACGTTCCTGCTCAATTTCAGAGCCGCCCAGGTTGAGCATCATCACCACGAACACGAACAGCACCATAATGGCACCCGCGTAGACGATAATTTCCAGCGCACCGGCAAAATGCGCGCCCAGCGCAAAGAACACCCCGGAAATAGCCAGCAGCGAAATGATTAAATACAGCAACGCATGCACCGGATTGGTGTGCGTGATCACTCGCAGCGTAGCCAGGATGGCGATAAGGCCACAGATATAAAAAGCGAATTCCATTGCCCTCTCCTTACGGTAACAGGCTCTTGACGTCGATAGGCTTAGCTTCGTTCTCTGCTTCGCCCTTATCTTTGCCGTCGATTGCCATACCCGCCATCCGGTAGAAGTTATATTCCGGGTATTTGCCCGGACCGGAAATCAGCAGATCCTCTTTCTCGTACACCAGGTCCTGACGCTTGTACTCACCCAGCTCGAAGTCTGGAGTCAGCTGAATCGCCGTGGTTGGGCACGCTTCTTCACACAGACCGCAGAAAATGCAGCGTGAGAAGTTGATGCGGAAGAACTCAGGGTACCAGCGGCCGTCCACCGTCTCGGCTTTCTGCAGAGAGATACAGCCTACCGGACACGCTACCGCACACAGGTTACAGGCTACGCAGCGCTCGGAACCGTCCGGGTCGCGCGTCAGCACGATACGGCCACGGTAGCGCGGCGGCAGATATACCGGCTCTTCCGGATACATCCGGGTTTCGCGTTTGGCAAACGCGTGCAAGCCGATCATCCAGATACTGCGTACCTGGGTGCCAAAGCCTACGAGTAATTCTTTTAAGGTCATGATCTCAAAGCCCCTTATGGCTGCTGCCAGAGAATGACAGCCGCCGTTACCAACAAGTTGACGAGCGTCAGCGGCAGGCACACTTTCCAGCCGAAGGACATTACCTGGTCATAACGCGGACGCGGTAAGGACGCACGAATCAAAATGAACATCATCATGAAGAACGCGGTTTTCAGCGCGAACCAGATGAACGGCGGTAAGAACGGGCCATGCCAGCCACCAAAGAACAGCGTTACCATCAACGCGGAAATGGTGACGATACCGATGTACTCGCCCACGAAGAACAGACCGAATTTCATACCGGAATATTCAATGTGGTAACCGTCGGCCAGTTCCTGTTCGGCTTCTGGCTGGTCAAACGGGTGACGGTGACACACCGCCACGCCCGCGATAGCAAAGGTCACAAAACCAAAGAACTGCGGGATAACGTTCCAGATGTCGGCCTGGTTGTTGACGATGTCGGTCATGTTGAATGAACCGGCCTGCGCCACCACGCCCATCAGGGAGAGCCCCAGGAACACTTCGTAGCTCAGCGTCTGCGCGGAAGCACGCATCGCACCCAGCAGCGAGTATTTGTTGTTACTGGACCAGCCTGCGAACAGCACCGCGTACACCGCGAGGCCTGCCATCATCAGGAAGAACAGAATGCCGATGTTCAGGTCAGCCACCACCCAGGTCGGGCTGACGGGAACGATAGCAAACGCCAGCAGCAGCGAGGTAAAGGCGATCATCGGCGCCAGCGTAAAGATCACGCGGTCCGAGAAGCGCGGAACCCAGTCCTCTTTAAAGAACATCTTGATCATGTCCGCCACCAGCTGGAGTGAACCACCCCAGCCCACGCGGTTCGGTCCGTAACGGTTCTGGAACAGACCGAGCAGACGACGTTCACCAAAGCTCATGAACGCGCCGCAGGTGACGACCACCAGCAGAATGACGACCGCTTTCAGAATGCTCAGCAGGATGTCGATAAGATCCGGCGTTAACCAACTCATGCTTTTGCCTCCTGAAGGTTATCAAGATGCGCACCCGCCAGGACCGGCGCGATGCCAGGCATACCCATAGGCAGACCCACCTGCCCTGCTGACAGGCTTTCAGAAATAATCAGCGGCAGGCTGATTGTCTGGCCGTCGTAGCTAAAGGCAATGTTCGCACCCGCGTTAACGCCAAGCTTCGCGGCATCCGCCGGGTTGAGCTTGATGTACGGCTGCGGCATACGCTGCTGGAATACCGGAGAACGCTGGGACATTTCGTCGCTACCGAACAGATGGTAGTACGGCGCAATACGCCAGTGGCCTTCCTGAGCCTGGAAACGTTCCGGAACGGTAGAGAAGAAGTCCAGATCGGTTTCGGAGGCTTCAATCAGACGCACGCCCGGATCGCCGTGGCGCAGATGACCACCCACTTCAGCCTGGAATTTGTTCCATGCCTGCGGGGAGTTCCAGCCCGGTGCCCATGCAAATGGGATTTGCGAACGCGGCGCAGACGGCTGGTTGTTCCCTTCCATCGAGAAGGCGAACATGGTGTCTTTATCCTGCGGCTGACGCGGTTCGTGCACGCTGATATTGGCACGCATCGCAGTACGACCGCTGTAGCGGTGCGGCTCACGCGCCAGTTTCTGGCCGCGAATACGGAAGCTTGCGTCAGGCGCGGCGTCTTTAATGCCCGCCAGCTGAGGCAGTTTCTCAACAACCGCGTCGATAACGTGGTCGAGCTGCGTCCAGTCCACTTCACGGCTCTGCACGGTGCTGTGCAGAGAGTGCAGCCAGCGCCAGCTTTCCAGCATCACGGTGTTGCTGTCGTAGTAGGCCGGGTCATAAACCTGGAAGAAGCGCTGTGCGCGGCCTTCGTTGTTGATCACCGTCCCGTCGCTTTCTGCGAAGCTTGCAGCAGAGAGCACCAGGTGTGCTTTGTCCATGATCGCGGTGCGCTGATGGTCGATAACCATCACCAGCGGTGCTTTGGAGAGCGCGGCGTCAACGCGAGCGGCGGAAGCGTGGCGATGCAGGTCATTTTCCAGCACTACCACCGCATCAGCAGAACCGGATTCCAGTTCGCTTAACGCTTCTTCCAGCGAGCCGCCGCCAATCATGCCCAGTCCGATGCTGTTCACCGCACGGGCAATCATGGTCACACCGACGTCAGCGCCACGGCCCTTCAGGGCTTTGGCAACGTTCGCTGCGGCCTGAATGATTTCAGCGCTACCGGCGTTGGTACCGGAAATGATCAGTGGTTTCTTCGCCCCCGCCAGCGCCTGAACAATCACGTCGACCTTGTTCTGCAGGTCGCGATCCAGTTCAACGGCCGGCGAGTTGCTGTCCAGCGCGTGGGCAATGGCAAAGCCGAGGCGAGCCTGATCTTCAACCGGTGCGCAGTAGGTCCACGCGGCGATATCGTCCAGACGGGTGTTGTCGACGTTAGTCACAAACAGAGGATGCTTCGCGCGCTGGCCGATGTTGAGGATCGCCGCAATCTGCCAGTCAGCCACTTTCTGCGCCGCTGCCATTTCACGTGCTTTACCCTTCACCGCCTGACGAACCGCCAGAGCCGCGCGTGCGCCGGTCTGCGTCAGGTCTTCCCCGAGCACCAGAACCGCATCATAGGATTCGATTTCGCGCAGCGCAGGCGTGTGTACACCGCCTTCACGCAGCACTTTCAGCACCAGTTGCAGACGTTCCTGCTCGCCATGGGCGATACCGGTATAGAAGTTTTCCGCCCCAACCAGCTCACGCAGCGCGAAGTTGCTTTCGATGCTGGCGCGCGGGGAGCCGATGCCGATCACTTTCTTCGACTGGCGCAGAATATCTGCCGCGCCCTGCATCGCCTGTTCAGCGTTGAGGGTAATGACGTCGTCGCCACGGCGCTGAACCGGCTGACGCGGACGGTCTTTCAGGTTCACATAGCCATAGCCAAAACGACCGCGATCGCAGAGGAAGTAGTGATTAACGGTACCGTTGTAACGGTTTTCGATACGACGCAGTTCACCGTAACGTTCACCCGGGCTGGTGTTACAGCCGAGGGAGCACTGCTGGCAGATGCTTGGCGCAAACTGCATGTCCCATTTACGGTTGTAACGCTCGGAGTGGGTTTTATCCGTGAACACGCCGGTCGGGCAGATTTCTACCAGGTTACCGGAGAATTCGCTTTCAAGCGTACCGTCTTCCGGACGACCGAAGTAAACGTTGTCATGCGCGCCATACACGCCCAGATCCTGACCGTCTGCATAATCTTTGTAGTAACGCACGCAGCGGTAGCAGGCGATGCAGCGGTTCATTTCGTGAGAGATGAACGGCCCCAGATCCTGATTTCGGTGAGTACGCTTGGTAAAGCGATAGCGACGGAAGCTGTGACCAGTCATGACGGTCATATCCTGAAGGTGGCAGTTACCACCCTCCTCACACACCGGACAGTCGTGTGGGTGGTTGGTCATCAACCACTCCACTACGCTTTCGCGGAACTGTTTGGCTTCTTCGTCATCAATCGAAATAAAAGTGCCTTCGGTGGCTGGCGTCATACAGGACATCACCAGTCGACCACGCGTGTCTTCCGCGTTTTGATATTGCTTCACCGCACACTGGCGGCAAGCACCGACGCTGCCCAGCGCCGGATGCCAGCAAAAGTACGGAATATCGAGGCCAAGAGACAGACAAGCTTCCAGCAGGTTGTCCGCCCCGTTGACTTCGTATTCTTTGCCGTCTACATGAATCGTAGCCATTAGCATGCTTCCAGTTGGCTCGGCCGAAACCGAGCGTTAATCAAAATTCTGTTTTTACCAGCGTGCTTTCAGCAGGTTCGGCTGAATACCATTGATAGAATGGGTATTGCTGAACGGCTGCTTGATGCCTGCTTCGAATTCGTCGCGGAAATATTTAATCGCGCTCTGCAGCGGCTCGACGGCACCCGGTGCATGGGCACAGAAGGTTTTACCTGGCCCTAAGAATCGACACAGTTGCTCAAGTGTCTCGATATCGCCAGGCTGGCCTTCGCCACGTTCGATAGCGCGCAGGATCTTCACGCTCCACGGCAGACCGTCACGGCATGGTGTACACCAGCCGCAGGACTCGCGGGCGAAGAACTCTTCCAGGTTACGCACCAGGGATACCATGCCGATCTCGTGGTCGACGGCCATCGCCAGCGCGGTACCCAGACGGCTGCCTGCTTTACCAATGCTTTCGAACTCCATTGGCAGGTCAAGGTGGGCTTCGGTTAAGAAGTCTGTCCCTGCCCCACCCGGCTGCCAGGCTTTGAATTTCAGGCCATCGCGCATACCGCCGGCGTAGTCTTCAAGAATTTCACGTGCGGTGGTGCCGAACGGCAGCTCCCAGACGCCAGGATTCTTCACGCGACCGGAGAAGCCCATCAGCTTGGTACCGGCATCTTTACTTGATGAGATGCCCTGATACCACTCCACGCCGTTCGCAAGGATAGCCGGAACGTTACACAGGGTTTCGACGTTGTTTACACAGGTCGGTTTACCCCACACGCCGGAGCTTGCCGGGAACGGTGGCTTGGAGCGCGGGTTCGCGCGGCGGCCTTCCAGGGAGTTAATCAGCGCGGTTTCTTCACCGCAGATATAACGCCCGGCACCGGTGTGCACGAACAGCTCGAAGTCAAACCCGGTGCCCAGGATGTTTTTACCCAGCAGTCCGGCTTCAGTGGCTTCGGCAATCGCGCGACGCAGGTTTTCAGCCGCTTCGATGTATTCACCGCGCAGGAAGATGTAGCCACGGTACGCTTTCAGCGCGAACGCGGAGATCAGCATGCCTTCCACCAGCAGGTGCGGCAGCTGTTCCATCAGCAGGCGGTCTTTATAGGTACCCGGCTCCATTTCATCGGCGTTACACAGCAGGTAACGGATGTTCATGGATTCATCTTTCGGCATCAGGCTCCACTTCAGACCGGTGGAGAAGCCCGCACCGCCGCGCCCTTTCAGGCCAGAATCTTTTACCGCATTAACGATGTCGTCTGGCGCCATGCCGCCGAGGGCTTTACGCGCACCGGCATAGCCGTTTTTGCTCTGATATTCGTCGAGCCAGACCGGCTGTTTGTCATCACGCAGACGCCAGGTCAGCGGATGCGTCTCAGCAGTACGAATTACAGTTTTCATTTGTACTGCTCCAGCAGGTCAGGAATCGCTTCCGGCGTCAGATGGCTGTGAGTGTCCTCATCAATCATCATGGTCGGTCCCTTGTCGCAGTTACCCAGGCAGCAGGTTGGCAGCAGGGTAAAGCGTCCGTCGAACGTGGTCTGGCCCGGCTTAATATTAAGTTTCTTCTCAATCGCAGCCTGAATGCCCTGATAACCGGTAATGTGGCAGACAACGCTGTCACAGTAGCGGATCACATGGCGGCCGACCGGCTGACGGAAGATCTGGCTGTAGAACGTGGCTACGCCTTCTACGTCACTTGCCGGAATGCCCAGCAATTTTGCGATCTCATAGATCGCCCCATCCGGCACCCAACCACGCTGTTTCTGTACGATTTTCAGCGCTTCAATGGACGCCGCACGCGGGTCTTCGTAGTGGTGCATCTCGTGCTCAATGGCGGCACGCTCTGCTTCACTCAGCTCAAAAGCCTCGGTTTGTGGTTGTTGATTCTCGTGCATAATTAGCGGTCCACATCTGACATAACAAAATCGATACTACCCAGATACACAATCAGGTCGGAGACCAGACTGCCGCGAATAGCGGCCGGGATCTGCTGCAGGTGCGCAAAGCTTGGCGTACGCACGCGGGTACGGTAGCTCATGGTGCTGCCGTCGCTGGTGAGGTAGTAGCTGTTGATACCCTTGGTCGCTTCAATCATCTGGAAGGATTCTTGTGCCGGCATGACCGGGCCCCAGGAAACCTGCAAGAAGTGGGTGATCAGGGTTTCGATATGTTGCAGCGTGCGCTCTTTCGGTGGCGGCGTCGTCAGCGGGTGATCCGCCTTGAACGGGCCTTCCGGCATGTTGTTGAGGCACTGCTCAAGGATGCGCAGGCTCTGGCGCAGCTCTTCCACTTTCAGCATCACGCGGGTGTAGCAGTCGGAAACGCCGCCGCCAACCGGGACTTCAAAGTCGAAGTTCTCGTAGCCAGAGTAAGGACGGGCTTTACGCACGTCGAAATCAATACCGGTCGCACGCAGGCCAGCACCTGTGGTTCCCCACTCCAGCGCCTCTTTCGCGCCGTAGGCGGCAACGCCCTGGGAGCGGCCTTTCAGGATGGAGTTACGCAGCGCGGCTTTCTCGTAAGACGCCAGACGTTTCGGCATCCAGTCGAGGAATTCACGCAGCAGGCGGTCCCAGCCGCGCGGCAGATCGTGCGCCACGCCGCCGATGCGGAACCAGGCCGGGTGCATACGGAAACCGGTAATCGCTTCCACCAGATCGTAGATTTTCTGACGGTCGGTAAAGGCGAAGAAGACCGGCGTCATCGCGCCGACGTCCTGAATGAACGTGGAGATGTACAGCAGGTGGCTGTTAATACGGAACAGTTCAGACAGCATCACGCGAATCACGTTAACGCGATCCGGGACGGTGATGCCTGCCAGTTTCTCAACGGCCAGCACGTATGGCATCTCGTTTACGCAGCCGCCGAGGTATTCGATACGGTCAGTATACGGAATGTAGCTGTGCCAGGACTGACGCTCACCCATCTTCTCGGCACCACGGTGGTGGTAGCCAATGTCAGGCACGCAGTCGACAATCTCTTCGCCGTCAAGCTGAAGAATAATACGGAATGCACCGTGCGCAGACGGGTGGTTTGGACCGAGGTTAAGGAACATGAAGTCCTCGTTTTCGGTGCCGCGCTTCATGCCCCAGTCTTCCGGCTTGAAGGTCAGCGCTTCCATCTCCAGATCCTGCTTGGCTTTGGTCAGCTCAAACGGGTCGAATTCGGTGGCGCGTGCCGGGTAGTCTTTACGCAGCGGGTGGCCGGTCCAGGTCTGCGGCATCATGATGCGCGTCAGATGGGGGTGGCCGTCGAAGGTCATGCCGAACATTTCCCAGGTTTCACGCTCGTACCAGTTAGCGTTTGGGAAAAGTTTGGTGATCGTCGGCAGATGCATGTCGTTTTCAGACAATGCCACCTTGAGCATGATATCCGTGTTGCGGTCTATTGAGATCAGGTGGTAGAAAACGGAAAAATCCGCAGCAGGGAGACCCTGGCGGTGCGTTCTCAGACGTTCGTCCATGCCGTGTAAGTCAAACAGCATGACGTAAGGTTTTGGCAATTTCTTGAGGAAATCGACAACTTCCAGTAATTGCTCACGCTTCACCCAAACAACGGGTACCCCGGTGCGGGTGGCCTGAACAGTAAAGGCATCCGGCCCAAAACGGTTGCGCAGTTCGCCAATGACGGGGTCATCGAGATGATCCCGGGTCTGCCAGGCGGCTTCTTGCGCGGTTAAGTCGGTCATATTGTTCACCATTGCAAATGGTCCGTGGTGACTGTTAAGCCTGGCTTCGCGCTATTTGAGTAGTGATATGCGAAGGTGTTCTCCAGGCCCACAGGCGCAAATTAAATTTCGTCAGGCGTACGCAGGTTGGTGACGGCAATACGTTCACCACGTTTACGCTCGCGCTCAGACTGCATGTTCGCGCGATAGACACCTTGATCGCCGACAACCCAGGAGAGCGGACGGCGTTCTTTACCGATTGACTCCTGCAGCAGCATCAGCGCCTGCATATAGGCCTCTGGACGCGGCGGGCAGCCCGGGATGTACACATCCACCGGAATGAACTTATCAACGCCCTGCACAACGGAATAAATGTCGTACATACCGCCGGAGTTTGCACATGCGCCCATGGAGATTACCCATTTTGGCTCCAGCATCTGGTCATAAAGACGCTGAATAACCGGTGCCATCTTGGTAAAGCAGGTCCCGGCCACCACCATCAGGTCAGCCTGACGTGGAGAAGCACGCAGTACCTCGGCCCCAAAACGCGCAACGTCATGCACCGCAGTGAATGACGTCACCATTTCAACGTAGCAGCAAGAAAGGCCAAAGTTGTATGGCCAGATGGAGTTCTTACGACCCCAGTTGACCATATCGTGCATGGCATGTTCGAGCTTGCCCATGTACACGCTTTTGTTGACTTCTTGCTCCAGGGGGTCGGTTACGATCTCCTGTTTTTGCAGGGGGTAACGGTCATTCTCACCGTTAGGATCTATGCGGGTGAGCGTATAATCCATCTTATTGCCTCGCTGTTACTGCTGACGATTAGAGATACTGTTTTCCGGGTTGATGTGTTCACGGCGTGAACGCACAGGTGTCCAGTCCAGCGCGCCAATACGCACCAGATAAACCAGACCGGCCAGTAACACTAAAATGAAAATTGCGGCCTCGACAAAGCCCACCCAACCACTTTCGCGAATGGAGGTAGACCACGCGAAGAGGTAAAGCGCTTCCACGTCGAAAATGACGAAGAACATGGCTACCAGGTAGAACTTGGCAGACAGGCGTAAGCGAGCGGTACCTACTGAATCAATACCTGATTCGAAAGGTGTGTTTTTGTGCCTTGCGCGGGCGCGACCGCCCAGGAACCAGCCGCCGACTAACATCAGGCAGCACAGGCCAATGGCTACAATAAGAAAGATTGCGAATGCCCAGTGATGAGCGATGACTTCTGTGGATGTTGACATACTCATTGCTTACTCATCAAAAGTGATACCGACGACACTGCTCTTGCTGGCAGATGGGCATCACATCGATTCATGGGGAGGAACAAAATAACCTTACACTAACTGTCAGAAATGAGACATAGACAGCAAAATGATGGGGTTTTTTACTCCTTTCTATAACCTTTTGTCAACTTTAACAAAGGTTTCTTCACATTAAATTACAACGTGCGATTCTCATTAACATTTGGTGCCCTTTAACCCTGGTGGGTACATGACTTTACGTCAAATGCATCTTGTTGAATCGTGTCCGTTTTGGAAGTAAAAAAAATAACCCTCCTATTTTGACAGGATTTGCCAACGATTCCTCCCCCCAAATGGGAGTATTTTCTTGATCTGAGACACGCTTTTGTTAATTCAATCAAAAAAACAGCAACATATTTCCTGTTTTTTTAACATCGGCGGGGTATTAGGCAAGTTAGAAGAGGTATCGTTTACAACTTAACCAAAAGCATTTTCTGCATTGATAAATAAGCGGTATTTGCTTTAACCCTGCTCCGTTCGCGGTTATGAATAGCAAAAAAAACCACTCGCAGGAAAAAATCATGCGAGTGGCTCTTTTTTGCACTTACATTTTGTTACGAGAATTTTGGGGGAATGATCACTCAAAATCCCTTTCCACAATCAGGGAGTCATCCCCTCCTTCCGGAGTAACAGGCGCGTACTGCCATGGATTGTGGTAGTTTTCCATTGCCTCGAATACCACTTTCGCTAGCTCGTTGTTGCTGGCGGCATTATGGCACAGCAGGTACTCCGTATCCGGCAACGACGGGAGTCCCTCAGATTGACCCAGCACACGCAGATCGGGGCTCATCATCTCCACCGGACGGGCTGTTACGCCAAGTCCGGCCTTCACTGCCGCTCGTACCGCAGGCAACGTTGACGCAACGTACGCCAGGCGCCACGGAATACTGGCTTCGTTGAGCGCAGTCAGCACCATATCGCGGAACGGACTAGGATCGTCCAGCAGGACCAGGGGTATTGGCTCACCTTTTTGCAATACGTACTCCGCGGCACAGTACCAGTGCGTAGGAGAAGTACGCAGCGTCAGGCAGTCATACTGGCCAGGTCGATGCGTGGTGACCACCAGGTCAACCTCGTTTTCTTTCAGCATCTCAACCATGAAGGCATTGCGTTTAACGCTAACGTCCAGGGCAAGCTTCGGATAAACCGAGCTAATTCGGTTGAGAAGGAAGGGCAAAATGGTATCTGCTGATTCATCTGACGCCCCTAATGTTAACACTCCCTGAAGGTTGCTAAACATTAAAGACATACAGGCTTCATCATTAAAGCGCAGTATCTTTCTGGCATAACCCAGAAGCTGAATACCATGTTCTGTTAAAAGCTTATTACGTCCATGACGCGCAAAAAGCTCTTTACCAACCAGTTGTTCCAGCCGCTGCATTTGCTGACTCACGGCGGACTGGGTACGGCAAACGGCGGCAGCAGCTGCTGCAAAAGTGTTGAGATCGGCGACCGCAACAAACGTTCTCAGCAGATCGAGGTCGAGATTCATTATCGGACGATTTGCATTTATCATATCTTTTCACTTTCAGGTTGCTCGTGCGGAGCTGCCCGGGTTGAAGCTGTGTGTAACAGTTAAGCAATTCCTTCTGAAGAGTTTCCCTCGCGTCCCGGCCCGGCAGACTGCCTGACAGATAGTTATTGTACTTTGGTATATCAACAGTCAGAAATCACGTTTCATGACGTTATTTTTATTCTCTTGCGTTCAGGATATTTCGTTATCTGAAGGTAGATGTAAATTCCATTAAGAGTAAGACATGTTTTCTGCCATCTATATCGCAGCGTTGCCAGCGTAGCAAGATGTGACTTACCCAATCAGCCAGAGATTACTTTAACAATAACAATCGATTAATACAGGAAGGCAGAAGCTGATATACGTAACAGGCCTATCGCTACGCTGCATTCCCAAAACACATCTTAACCCAAATCCACTATATTTATAAGTCTTATTGCAATATAACGGATTTAACGCCAATGATAAGCAACTACACTCTTTTTATTAAAATTAACGAAAGTTGCATTTTCTTCGTTAATAATAAATAAAGTTTAATTTAGATTCAGGCCATTCATTAATAACACTTAACATTAATTTCACATGAGTAACTTTTAACCTGGCTTTGCTAATAGAGCAAACTGTATCTCAGCATTCAGGTTTTACGAATGGTCACTCAGGGGGACTAACGCTTCAGCCCGGATCGTCTTTTAATTTAAATCAGAATAATATTAATATTTATGTGAAACTTTCAGCATAAAAAACCCAACATTAAGCGTTTTCACGGTAATTTCAGGCGCAAAATCACTCCATCATTAGATTAAGCAATCACAGCAGTGCTGCCTGGTTGGACAAAATCTTCTTCTGTGCGCCCTTCAAAACGAAGCGCGGTGGGAGTACATTGTTCCGTGCTGCTTCCACGGCAGGAAGTTGCAATAATAGCGAAAAGGTTAAAGGTTCATGTCCCCTATCGAAAAATCCAGCAAGCTCGACAACGTCTGTTACGACATCCGTGGCCCGGTACTCAAAGAGGCAAAACGCCTTGAAGAGGAAGGCAATAAGGTTCTGAAACTCAACATCGGCAACCCCGCGCCATTTGGTTTTGAAGCGCCGGATGAGATCCTGGTGGATGTGATCCGTAACCTGCCCACTGCACAAGGCTACTGCGATTCAAAAGGGCTTTATTCCGCCCGTAAAGCCATTATGCAGCACTATCAGGCTCGCGGTATGCGCGACGTCACCGTTGAAGATATCTACATTGGCAACGGTGTCTCGGAGCTGATCGTTCAGGCGATGCAGGCGCTCCTGAACAGCGGCGATGAAATGCTGGTTCCCGCTCCAGACTATCCGCTGTGGACGGCTGCGGTATCGCTCTCCAGCGGTAAAGCGGTGCACTATCTTTGCGATGAATCGTCGGACTGGTTCCCGGATCTGGATGACATTCGCGCCAAAATAACACCGCGCACCCGGGGAATCGTGATCATTAACCCGAATAACCCGACGGGCGCGGTCTATTCAAAAGAGCTGCTGATGGAGATCGTCGAGATCGCCCGCCTGCACAACCTGATCATCTTTGCCGACGAGATTTACGACAAGATCCTGTACGACGCGGCGCAGCACCACTCTATCGCCGCGCTGGCGCCCGATCTGCTGACGGTCACCTTTAACGGACTGTCTAAAACTTACCGCGTTGCAGGTTTCCGTCAGGGCTGGATGGTACTGAACGGTCCGAAAAAACATGCGAAAGGCTACATTGAAGGGCTGGAGATGCTGGCATCCATGCGTCTGTGCGCCAACGTACCGGCGCAACATGCGATCCAGACAGCACTCGGGGGCTATCAAAGCATCAGCGAGTTTATCGTTCCAGGCGGCCGCCTCTATGAACAGCGCAACCGTGCATGGGAATTAATTAATGATATTCCGGGCGTCTCCTGCGTGAAGCCTAACGGCGCGCTGTATATGTTCCCGAAAATCGACGCGAAGCGCTTCAATATTCACGACGACCAGAAAATGGTGCTCGACTTCCTGTTGCAGGAAAAAGTGCTGCTGGTTCAGGGGACGGCGTTTAACTGGCCGTGGCCGGATCACGTGCGTATTGTAACCCTGCCGCGCGAAGACGATCTCGAAATGGCCATCAGCCGCTTCGGGCGATTCCTCTCGGGGTACCATCAGTAACGCTGACTTTCCGCCGGGTGGCGCTGCGCTTACCCGGCCTGTAACATCTGCAAATTTGCATCTTCCCTCCCCTCCCCGCACAATGAAGTCCGCCGCAGTGAAGACATAAGGTAACCTATGAGTCAGAGTCATTTCTTTGCCCACCTCTCCCGCCTGAAACTCATCAACCGCTGGCCGCTGATGCGCAACGTGCGCACTGAAAATGTGTCTGAGCACAGTTTGCAGGTTGCTATGGTCGCTCATGCGCTGGCAGCAATTAAAAACCGCAAATTCAACGGGCAGGTTAATGCCGAACGTATCGCCCTGCTGGCGTTGTACCACGATGCATCGGAAGTGCTGACCGGGGATCTGCCTACGCCGGTGAAATATTTCAACTCGCAGATTGCCCAGGAATATAAGGCCATTGAGAAGATTGCCCAGCAGAAGCTGATCGATATGGTGCCTGATGAGCTGCGTGATATCTTCGGGCCGCTGATCGACGAGCATCAGTATACGGAAGAGGAGAAATCCCTGGTTAAGCAGGCCGATGCGCTGTGCGCCTACCTGAAATGTCTGGAAGAGTTATCCGCGGGGAATAACGAGTTCCTGCTGGCGAAAACGCGTCTGGAGAAAACGCTCGACTCCCGCCGTAGCGAAGAGATGGATTACTTTATGCAGGTGTTTGTGCCGAGCTTCCATTTGTCGCTGGATGAGATCAGTCAGGATTCGCCGCTGTAGTTTTTCGCCCAGCGGCGCTGCGCTTGCAGGGCCTACGAATCACGTAGGCCGGGTAAGGCGTAGCCGCCACCCGGCGATGTTCTCAGAACGGATATAACACCGGAATCAGCACCACGCATACCAGCATCACCAGCACGGTGAACGGCACGCCCAGCTTTACAAAATCGCTGAATCGATAGTTTCCCGGCCCCAGCACCAGGGTATTGACCGGGGAAGATACCGGCGTCATAAATGCCGCGGACGCCGCCATCGCTACCACCATCGCAAACGGATAGGGCGAAACGCCCATCGATTTTGCCATCGCCAGCGCAATAGGCGCCATCAGCACCGCCGTTGCGGTATTGGAGATGAACAAACCAATGGTGGCGCACATGACGAACAGGCAAACCATCATCAGGTACGGACCATATCCCCCGCCCGCGTCCATTAAGCCTTTTACGATCAAATCCACCCCGCCGGTTTTCTGTAGCGCCAGGGCGAAGGGCATCATCCCAACGATGAGAATGATGCTTGGCCAGTGAATCGCTTTGTAAGCGCTTTCGGCGTCGATACAGCGGAATTTGCCCATTAACAGACAGGCGATTATCGCCGCCACCGGGTTAGGGATCTCGTCCGTCAGCATCAACGCGACCATCAACACCAGGCAAAAAATCGCATGGGGCGCCTGACTGTGCGCCGGTGACGCGTCGCTCTCTTCAATCGGCATATTCAGCACCACAAAATCGCGGCCTTTCTGCCCGAGCTGGCTAATCAGTTTCCAGTTGCCGACCACGAGGAAGATATCCCCCAGCAGGATCGGCTCATCCACCACCGCCCCTTCAAGGGCTACGCCATCGCGCTTCAGGCCCACCACGTTGAGACCATAGCGGGTACGAAAGCCGATTTCGCGCACGGTTTTGCCCAATAACTCCGATTCCGGGATTAGAGACACCTCGGCCATACCCACATCCAGCGCCCGGTCGGAGAAATACTCGCCGCGCAGCACCATCGGCTCCAGCAGTTGCTCGCTACAAAACTCTCGCAGATCCACGTCCGCGGTGGACATATCAATCAGCAGGACGTCACGCGCGCGAAACTCTGACACCCCATTCACGTTAACGATTACCCGACGAAAACGACGCCAGCGCTCAACCCCGATGACGTTCGCGCCATAGCGTTCGCGTAGCTTAAGGTCGTCCAGCCGCTGGCCTATCATCGGCGAACCGGGGCGGATAGCCAGCCGACGGGCGCGCCCGGTCAGACGGTACTCTTTGATCAAATCGCGAAAAGTTCGCCGCTTCCAGCCCTCTTTGGCTTTGTCCTGCTTCTCCCCTTTCAGCGCGAAACGGGTCAACAGCATATAGATAATGCCCATCACCAGTACAACCAGCCCGATCGGCGTGACGCTGAAAAAGCTAAACCCCTCAAGCCCCTCACGGATCAGTTCGCTGTTTACGACGAGGTTCGGCGGGGTCGCGACCAGCGTCATCATGCCGCTGATGAGCCCGGCAAAGCTCAACGGCATCATCAGCCGCGACGGGGAGATCTGCATCCTCATGCAGACGCTCAGCACAACCGGAATAAAGATGGCCACGACCCCCGTCGAGCTCATAAACGCACCCAGTCCGGCGACCGTCAGCATCAGGTAAATCAGCATTTTGGTTTCGCTGCTGCCCGCCACTTTAACCAGCCACGACCCCATCATCGTCGCCACGCCGGTGCGTACCAGCCCGTCGCCAATAATAAACAGGGCGGCAATCAAAATAACGTTGGGATCGCTAAACCCGGAAAAGGCTTCCGGCAGGGAAAGGGTACCGCTCAGAACGAACGCGACAATCACAAACAGGGCGACGGCATCCATGCGCACCTTGCCCGTGGCAAAAAGAATGATGGCGATTAACAGCAGGCTCAGGACCCAAATCAGTTCACCGTTCACAACATGTCCTTGTCAGTGGAGGAGAAGCAATTCTGCCATAAAAAAGCCCCGGTAATGCGGGGCTATATCATGGGATTACATTTTTAGCGAGACGGTTACAACGCCGTCTGATGCCTTCGAGACGTCGATGGCGGTCAGAGTATTAAGCACAAAATCCGCCTCCTCCAGCCGGGGGGACCCCGCCGGGACGTTAACGGCAATGACGTGGCTTCCGGCGTTCAGCCCGGCCAGCACGCCTGCCGCCGCGTCTTCCACCACCACGCACTCCGCTGGCGCAAGGCCGAGCAGTTCAGCGCCGAGCAGAAACGCATCCGGTTCGGGCTTGCCGCGCTTTACGCGCTCAGCGGTAATGAAGACGTCCGGCGTCGGTAAACCGGCCGCCTTATGGCGGGCATGCGCGACAGGAACCGAGCCGGAGGTGACGATAGCCCACGGGATCTGCGCTTCATTCAGATGCTCAAGCAATTCGCGCGCACCGGGCAGCGCGGTGATGCCCTCAGTGTCGGTAGCTTCAATCTGCTCCAGATATTTGAACTCCGCCTGAATCTCTTCCTCAGGACGTCCCGCCAGGAAGTGCCGCAATGAGGTAATGGCCTGTTTGCCATGGATGAAATTCAGTACATCCTGATGGTCAATGCCGTGCCTGTCGGCCCAATGACACCAGGAACGCTCCACTACCGGCAGCGAATCCACCAGCGTACCGTCCAGATCAAACAGAAAACCTTTACACTGCACACGCACCTCCGTCAGGCATTAATGATTTGTTGAATTTCGTTGCTGCTTAAATGGTACTGACGCGGACAGGCGTGCCACGCGCTCAGCATACGTTGATACTTATCCCACATTGGGGTCTGGGCGTTGAAGCCGTGCGTACCCGCATCAAAATGAGTGTAGCGCCCTTCGGTGTTCACCATAAAGCGCACATAGCTCAGATAGCGCGCTTCTGTCGCGGCATCAAAGCCCAGGAACGTTACGCGGCGCTCGTCAATGGACTGCTGGTCTTTCAGATTGGTCCAGGACACATGCAGCGCATGGTACATCTCCATGATGTCGATAACGATACGGCAGGTTTCCTCTTTCAGTTCGCCAAATTCGCGATCCAGTTCGCGCATCTGCAAGCCAAAACCACGTTCAACAATGGTTTGCAGGCGGCTGTAGCGCGCAGCGTTATCGGGATCAAGCATAGTCATCATCTTGTACTGGTTAGACAAAATCAGACGTTGAGCATGGGTCATTTCCATCTTTCGACTCCTGTAGCGCATTGCACTGTAAAAAAAAGACACGGTAACTGATTGTTACTGTGCCTTCTTTTGGTCGTCGTTTCGATGATCAATCACAAATCATCGAGGAATGTTTTATCAAGCTGTTTAAACGCGCGCTTGAGGGTGTCCGCCAGCGCCTGATAATCCGGCTTGCCTTCAACCGGGGCGAGCGCCTGGCCGGCCTCCTCCAGTTTTCCACGCACTTCATAAAACCAGTGTAAAATAGAAGGCGGAAGTGGCGTGACGGAACGTTTACCTAACCACCACAATCCCTGCATGGGCAGGCTTAACGCAAAGAGCGCCGTCGCGACGGCAGGTCCAAGCTGTCCACCCAGCGCAATTTGCCAGCAAAGAGTAAAGACGGCGATCGGGGGCATAAAGCGAATCGCATAGCGCGTGGCGCGAATAGTGCGATTTTCAATAAACATGGGCGCGAGGCGCTTTTCCATCGGCCATGTCTTTGCGTAATGCTGTCCCCGACGAAACAGACTAAAAAAGTTCACGGACGGGATTTCAGGTGTTGACATGGCTGTACCTCAACTTCACATATAAAAATTAAAATTTTCGTGCAAAACCACAACAGGCTATGACAACGTTCAAAATATTTTGTCATCGCTACCCCGTATCGGGTATCCTGTGCCAGCCTGATAGGCCGTAGACGAGAAGCGTTAACTCGTCAAATTATCGCATATTATGCCATTGTCTGAAAAATGTTCAAAATGGCTTAAAATAATAGGTATTTCTTCCATCCTGCCAGAATGTTCGTTTGGCATGATGTTAATCATAAATGTCTGAGTCAGCATGCGTTACGCTTTAGACTCATTGACGTTTTTTTAGCCACGTATCAATTATAGGTACTTCCATGTCGAGTAAGTTAGTACTGGTTCTGAACTGCGGTAGCTCTTCACTGAAATTCGCCATCATCGATGCGCTCAACGGTGATGAGTACCTCTCTGGTTTGGCCGAATGTTTCCATCTGCCTGAAGCACGTATCAAGTGGAAGATGGACGGCAGCAAACAAGAAGCGGCTTTAGGTGCAGGCGCCGCTCACAGTGAAGCGCTGAACTTTATCGTTAACACTATTCTGGCACAAAAACCAGAACTGTCTGCTCAGCTGACTGCGATTGGTCACCGTATCGTCCACGGCGGCGAAAAATACACCAGCTCCGTGGTAATCGACGACTCTGTGATTCAGGGCATCAAAGACTCTGCGTCTTTCGCACCGCTGCATAACCCGGCTCACCTGATCGGTATCGCTGAAGCACTGAAATCCTTCCCGAATCTGAAAGATAAAAACGTGGCCGTGTTTGACACCGCGTTTCATCAGACCATGCCGGAAGAGTCTTACCTCTATGCCCTGCCATACAGCCTGTACAAAGAGCACGGCGTACGTCGCTACGGCGCACACGGCACCAGCCACTTCTATGTGACTCAGGAAGCCGCAAAAGTACTGAACAAGCCGGTTGAAGAAGTCAACATCATCACCTGCCACCTGGGCAACGGTGGTTCTGTTTCTGCTATCCGCAACGGTAAGTGTGTTGATACCTCTATGGGTCTGACCCCGCTGGAAGGTCTGGTGATGGGTACCCGTTCCGGTGATATCGACCCGGCGATCATCTTCCACCTGCACGACACCCTGGGCATGAGCGTTGACGACATCAACAAAATGCTGACCAAAGAGTCTGGCCTGCTGGGTCTGACCGAAGTCACCAGCGACTGCCGTTACGTTGAAGACAACTACGCAGAAAAAGCTGACGCTAAACGTGCAATGGACGTTTATTGCCACCGTCTGGCGAAGTACATCGGTTCTTACACCGCGCTGATGGACGGTCGTCTGGACGCGGTTATCTTCACCGGCGGCATCGGTGAGAACGCGGCAATGGTACGTGAGCTGTCCCTGGGCAAACTGGGCGTACTGGGCTTCGAAGTCGATCACGAGCGTAACCTGGCTGCCCGCTTCGGCAAGTCTGGCTTCATCAACAAAGAAGGCACCCGCCCGGCTATCGTTATCCCAACTAACGAAGAGCTGGTCATCGCGCAAGACGCGTGCCGCCTGACTGCCTGATTCCACACCGCCAGCAATGCTGGCGGTGCTGTTTTGTAGCCCGCCCAACGCGGCGGTAACGAAAGAGGATAAACCGTGTCCCGTACTATTATGCTGATCCCTACCGGAACCAGCGTCGGCCTGACCAGCGTCAGCCTCGGCGTGATCCGCGCTATGGAACGCAAAGGCGTTCGTCTGAGCGTCTTTAAGCCTATCGCCCAGCCACGTGCCGGTGGCGATGCGCCAGACCAGACCACCTCCATCGTTCGTAAGAACTCCAATCTGCCAGCGGCTGAACCGCTGAAGATGAGCCACGTTGAATCTCTGCTCTCCAGCAACCAGAAAGACGTGCTGATGGAAGAGATCATCGCCAACTACCACGCAAACGCGCAGGACGCTGAAGTGGTGCTGGTTGAAGGCCTGGTCCCGACCCGTAAACACCAGTTTGCCCAGTCTCTGAACTTTGAAATCGCGAAAACCCTGAACGCAGAGATCGTTTTCGTGATGTCTCAGGGCACGGACACCCCAGAGCAGCTGAAAGAGCGTATCGAACTGACGCGCAGCAGCTTCGGCGGTGCGAAAAACACCAGCATCACCGGCGTGATTGTTAACAAGCTGAACGCGCCAGTAGATGAGCAGGGCCGTACGCGTCCTGACCTGTCCGAAATCTTCGACGACTCTTCCAAAGCGAAAGTCATCAAAGTTGACCCGGCTAAGCTGCAGGATTCCAGCCCACTGCCGGTGCTGGGTGCGGTGCCATGGAGCTTCGATCTGATTGCCACCCGTGCAATCGATATGGCGCGTCACCTGAATGCCACCATCGTTAACGAAGGCGATATCAACACCCGCCGCGTGAAGTCCGTGACCTTCTGCGCGCGCAGCATTCCGCACATGCTGGAACACTTCCGCGCAGGTTCCCTGCTGGTGACCTCTGCTGACCGTCCAGACGTGCTGGTTGCAGCGTGCCTGGCTGCGATGAACGGCGTGGAAATCGGTGCGATCCTGCTGACCGGTGCCTACGAGATGGACCCGCGCGTCAGCAAGCTGTGCGAACGTGCGTTCGCCACTGGCCTGCCAGTATTCATGGTGAACACCAACACCTGGCAGACCTCCCTGAGCCTGCAAAGCTTCAACCTCGAAGTGCCGGTTGATGACCACGAGCGTATCGAGAAAGTTCAGGAATACGTTGCGGGCTACATCAACGCAGACTGGATCGAATCCCTGACGGCGACGTCCGAGCGCAGCCGTCGTCTGTCTCCTCCAGCCTTCCGTTACCAGCTGACCGAGCTGGCGCGTAAAGCGGGCAAACGCGTGGTTCTGCCAGAAGGTGACGAACCACGTACCGTTAAAGCGGCGGCCATCTGTGCAGAGCGCGGTATCGCGACCTGTGTGCTGCTGGGTAACCCGGATGAGATCAACCGCGTTGCGGCGTCTCAGGGCGTTGAGCTGGGCGCTGGCATTGAGATCGTTGACCCGGAAGTGGTTCGCGAAAGCTACGTTGCCCGCCTGGTTGAGCTGCGTAAGAACAAGGGCATGACCGAAGCCGTTGCGCGCGAGCAGCTGGAAGACAACGTCGTGCTGGGTACGCTGATGCTGGAGCAGGACGAAGTTGACGGCCTGGTTTCCGGTGCGGTTCACACCACCGCGAACACCATCCGTCCACCGTTGCAGCTGATCAAAACCGCACCGGGCAGCTCTCTGGTCTCCTCCGTGTTCTTCATGCTGCTGCCTGAACAGGTTTACGTTTATGGCGACTGCGCGATCAACCCGGACCCAACCGCAGAGCAGCTGGCAGAAATCGCAATCCAGTCTGCGGACTCCGCGACTGCCTTCGGTATCGAACCGCGCGTCGCGATGCTCTCCTACTCCACCGGTACCTCTGGTGCAGGCAGCGACGTAGAGAAAGTCCGTGAAGCGACCCGCATTGCGCAGGAAAAACGTCCGGATCTGATGATCGACGGCCCGCTCCAGTACGATGCCGCGGTAATGGCTGACGTTGCGAAATCTAAAGCGCCTAACTCGCCGGTTGCAGGTCGCGCTACCGTGTTCATCTTCCCGGATCTGAACACCGGTAACACCACCTATAAAGCGGTACAGCGTTCAGCAGACCTGATCTCCATCGGGCCAATGCTGCAAGGTATGCGCAAGCCTGTGAACGACCTGTCTCGTGGTGCGCTGGTTGACGATATCGTCTACACCATCGCGCTGACGGCGATTCAGTCTTCGCAGCAGCAGTAAGCTAAAAAGCCCGGTGGCGCTAGCGCTTACCGGGCCCAGGGTTTTGTAGGCCGGATAAGCGAAGCGCCATCCGGCAAAAAAAGGCGACCATTCAACGGTCGCCTTTTTTATTACAGCAACTCTCGTGCCGCCGACACAATGTCATGTGCCGTCAGGCCATACTCCTTCTGCAGGAAGTCCTGCGTGCCTACCTGACCGTAACGCTCCTTCACCCCAACCCGCCGCATCGGCACCGGACAGGTTTCCACCAGCACTTCCGCCACCGCCGACCCCAGCCCGTTGTGAATGCTGTGGTTTTCGCAGGTCACAATACGCCTGGTTTTCTCGGCATAATTTTTCACCAGCATCCGATCGATGGGCTTCAGGGTAAACATGTCGATGACCGCTGCGCTTACCCCCTCCTGCTCCAGCTGGCGCGCCGCCTCCAGCGCTTCCGCCACCATAATGCCGTTAGCAATCAGGGTAATATCGGTTCCCTCGCGCAGCACGTTGCCCTTGCCGATGGTGAAGGTTGACCCCGGGGCATAGACGCTCGGCGCCTGTTTACGGATGGTCCGCACCCAGTAGAAGCCTTCCAGGTCGATAAGCTGACGCAGCACATCTTCGAACATCACCGCATCGGTCACCTCCAGCACCACTGAATGCGCCAGACCGCGCACGATGCCCATATCCTCAAACGACATATGCGTCCCGCCGTTGTGGCAGGCCGTCACGCCCGCATCCGAGGCAATCACCTTCACGTTATTGCGCTGGTAGTCCAGGGACATAAACAGCTGGTCGAAGCAGCGACGGCTGGCAAAGGCGGTAAAGGTATGGACGAACGGCTTACGTCCGGTGAGCGACAGCCCGGCGGCCGTCCCAATCACGTTGGCCTCCATAATGCCGCAGTTGATGACGTGCTGTGGATAATCACGCGCTACGCCGTCCATCGCCATCGAACTCATCAGATCCGCTTCGAGCGCAATAATCTCGCTCCCGGCCTCAATCTGTTTTGCCACAAAACCCGCATAGACCTTACGCATCTCAACCGAATCTTTCTGTCCTGTCGGTGCAACCTTAATCATGTGAAGCCTCCAGTTGGCGAATCGTCTCGTTGAGCGCCGCTTTGCTTTCCTCAGTTAATCGCAGGTGATGCGAGTTGCTGAGCTGTTCCAGGTATGGCACCCCCTGCCCTTTGATGCTGTCGAGGATCACCACTCGCGGACGCGCATCGGTCGCAGGGATCGGTGCGGTCACCTCCAGCAGCGCCGGAATGTCGTCCCCTTTCACCGTCACCACGTCAAAACCAAAGGCCCGGAATTTGCCTTCCAGATCGAAGGCGCTGATGATTTCGTCCAGCTCGCCGTCGAGCTGCTGTTTGTTCCAGTCCACGAACACCGTCAGATTGTTCAGTCGATGGTGTGCAATAAACTGGAAGGCTTCCCAGCACTGCCCTTCGTTCAGCTCCCCGTCGCCAACGATGCAAAACACCCGGTTTGGCCTTTCTGCCAGCTTGTGCGACAGCGCCATGCCGCCTGCAATGGAGATCCCCTGACCCAGCGATCCGGTGGTGGCATCCACGCCGCGTGTTTTCAGGCGATCCGGGTGGCTTGGCAGACGCGTTCCGTTCTGGTTTAGCGTGCTCAGCTCTTCAATCGGGAAGTAGCCCTTAATCGCCAGCGTGCTGTACAGCGCCGGGCCCGCATGTCCCTTCGACAGCACAAAGTAATCGCGCTCTGGCCAGTCCGGATCGGCCGGGTCAATTTTCATTACCGCGCCGTACAGAACGGCCAGTGTTTCAACGACTGACATGCTGCCGCCGTAGTGACCAAAACCCAGCTGCGTCAGGGATTTCAGCGTCTCAAGGCGGATCTGACGCGCCAGTTCGGTTATTTCATTTTCATTCATGATTTGGCTCCGGGGTTTTCCTGCGCGTTACCGCTGGCAGGTTTGTTTTTAGCGAAGACGTTGTAGGCCACCAGCAGCGCAAACAACACAACAACCAGTCCGGTGATGGCAAGCGGCGACAGGAAGCGCGCCAGGTTGCCGAGCACAATCCCGACGGCGCCAAAGTCGGCGTCCGAGAAGGTCGTATTCGCAAAGCCAATCGCGCCCAGAACAGGCAGCAGCAGGACCGGCAGGAAGGTGATCAGCAGGCCGTTAGCAAAGGCGCCAATCATCGCCCCGCGACGTCCGCCGGTGGCGTTCCCAAACACGCCCGCCGTTGCACCGGTGAAGAAATGCGGCACGACGCCCGGCAGGATCAGCACCCAGCTAAACTGACCGCAGATGAACAAGCCTACAATCCCGCCGAGGAAGCTGAACAGGAAGCCAATCAGCACCGCGTTTGGCGCATACGGGTAGACCACCGGGCAGTCCAGCGCAGGTCGCGCATTGGGCACCAGTTTTTCCGAGAAGCCGGTAAAGGCCGGGACAATCTCCGCCAGAATCAGGCGCACACCCTGCAAGATGATAAACACGCCTGCCGCGAAGGTGATGGCCATAATGATGGCGTACACCAGGTAGTTCTGGCCGCCGCTGAAGGTGGCCTCCACGTACTCACGCCCGGCGCTCACCGCCATAATCAGGTAGATAATCATCATGGTCAGTGAGATGGAGATCGAACTGTCGCGCAGGAAGCTGAGGTTCTTCGGCAGGTTCATCTCTTCGGTGGAGCGCGAGCCTTTACCGACCTTGCTGCCAATCCAGCCGGACAGCACGTAGCCCAGCGTGCCGAAATGACCGAAGGCGATCTCATCGTTGCCGGTAATACGCTTCATATAGCGCTGCGCAATCGCCGGGAAGAAGGCCATAATCAGGCCAAGGATCAACGAACCGGTGAAGACCAGCCCTACCCCTTCGAAGCCTGCGACCGTCAGGATCACGCCAATCATGCACGCCATGTAGAAGGTGTGATGCCCGGTCAGGAAGATGTACTTCAGGCGGGTAAAGCGCGCGACAATAATATTCGCCACCATCCCGAAAGCCATAATGAGCGCGGTGGAGGCACCATATTTTTCCAGGGCAATTGACACAATAGCTTCATTGTTGGGAATAATGCCCTGAATATTAAAGGCGTGCTCAAACATACCGCCGAGCGGATTTAAAGAGCCCACCAGCACGGTTGCGCCGCCGCCCAGTACAATAAAGCCGAGAATGGTTTTAATTGTGCCTTTTACCACATCTGAAAAGGCTTTTTTCTGCGCCACCAGACCAATCAGGGCAATTAACCCGACCAGGACTGAAGGGACTTTTAAAATATCAACAACGAAATTCAGCGTTTCAAGGATAAACATATCCACCTCGCCTTTTCAGGATTATTGTCTTTCGAACCAGGCGCGCAGCTGCGCTTCGAGTTCGTTGATATCGATAATATTGTTGATCACCACCAGCTGGCTTTCCGGCACGCTGGCGCTGGCGGCAATGTCTTTCGCCATTACAAACAGGTCCGCCGCGCCCGGCGTGGCCGAGGAGAGATCGGAGTGTTCAACCTCTGCCTCAATTTCCAGTTTTTTGAGCACCTTTTTAATATTCATTTCGACCATAAAACTGCTGCCCAGGCCGGAGCCGCAAATAGCCATAATTTTCATTGTTATCCCCTTTTTTGAGTAGAGCACGCCCCATCACGCTGACGCGTAATGTTGAGATGAATCGGATTAAATAATTAAATCAGAAGCGATTGATGACGGTTTTTATCTCCTCCAGCGTATTCGCCCGATGTAATTCAGCCATATCTTCGTCGCTGGAAAATAATTCTGCTAAGGCGGAGATCATTTCGATATGGCTATGTTTGTCCGGCGCCGCCAGCATCACAATCACATCGACGGGGTCAAACTCACCAGCACCAAATGAGACGCCCTGTTTCAGTTTTAATAATGACAGGCCAAGTCCTTTCGCCCCTTCTTCCGGTCGCGCATGTGGCATTGCCAGCCCAGGAGCCAGCACATAGTAGGGACCTAACCTGTGATGCTGCTCAATGATAGCCGTGACATATTTCGGCGCAATGACCTGCAAATCCAGCAGCGGTTTCGCGCACAGTTCCAGCGCCTGGGGCCAGCTTTCAACGCTATCCTGTAGGATGATGGTTGTATCATATATCCACTTTTTGAGCATTTTTCACTCCCGCTAAAGACCAGACATGGGCAAACTCTATTCAACCCATCAATTAATGACTGCGATCGCGATCACAAAGATAGCGCTACCAACGACTAACATGCAGAACTGTGATAGCGCTATCAAATTGCTATCCTGGTGCGAAATCACAGCAAAAAAAGGGATTTAAGGCGTATACTGCCTGTCACGTAAAATGAAGGATGAAACTAAATCGCGTCCTGTCAGCAGGAAGATGTATGTCTTTAACCCGAAAACGGCGCAGTACCGGAAAAGTAACGCTCGCGGATGTCGCGCAGCTTGCCGGCGTAGGCACGATGACTGTTTCCCGTGCCCTCCGCACGCCCGAACAGGTTTCCGATAAACTGCGTGAAAAAATTGAAGCCGCGGTGCAGGAGCTGGGTTACATGCCCAATCTTGCCGCCAGCGCACTGGCATCGGCATCGTCATGGACGATTGCGATGGTTGTACCCAATCTTTCCGAAGCTGGCTGTTCCGAGATGTTCGCCGGGCTACAGCAGGTGCTCCAGCCAGCCGGATATCAGATTATGCTGGCGGAATCTCAGCATCGTCTTGAACAGGAAGAGAAACTGCTTGAAACGCTGCTGGCCTCGAACATCGCCGCGGCGATACTGCTCAGCGTCGAGCACTCCGACACCGTGCGACACTGGCTAAAAAACGCCTCTATCCCGGTGATGGAAATGGGTGCAATGCGTGCCGATCCTATTGATATGAATATCGGGATTGATAACGTCGCCGCCATGTATGAACTTACCGAAATGGTGATTCAGCGCGGCTACCAGAATATTGGCCTGCTGTGCGCTAACCAGGAGCAGTGGATTTTTCAGCAGCATTTGCAGGGCTGGTACAAGGCGATGCTGCGCCACCACCTGGCGCCAAACAGAGTGATTAATGCCGCCATGCCGCCGAACTTCTCCACCGGTGCGGCACAATTGCCGGAGTTTCTGCTGGCGTGGCCGGAGCTGGATGCGCTGGTGTGCGTATCAGATGAACTGGCCTGCGGCGCGCTGTATGAGTGCCAGCGTCGGCGCATCAAGGTGCCGGACGATTTAGCGGTCGTGGGCTTTGGCGACAGCGACGTCAGCCGCGTCTGTCAGCCGCCGCTGACGACGATGGCAGTACCGCATCGCAAGATTGGGATTGAAGCCGGGAAAGCGTTACTGGAACGTCTGAATGACGGAGACTGGCGCGACCATAAACCCATCGCGTCCAGCCTGTGTTTGCGGGAAAGCTGTTAAGGCTTACTCAGCCTCTTCCTCTTTTTCCGCCTTATTTTCCGGTTTAGCGGATTCGTTTTTGGCGTTGCGGGTCATCCACAGCGCCAGTGCTTTAAGGGAATCCGGCGTGAATTCGTCGCAACGCGCGGTGATCTCTTCCGGCGTCATCCAGCACACTTCGCTCACTTCCTCTTCCTGCAAGGCGAAAGGTCCGTGGGAAACGCAGCTAAACAGCCCGCCCCAGACGCGACAATGCTCATCTTCGAAATAAAACTGTCCGTGCTCGGCAAACGGCACGCCAGCGATACCTAACTCTTCTTCCGCTTCACGACGCGCGGAATCCAGCAATACTTCATCGGCCTGCACGACGCCACCCGCTGTGGCATCCAGCATACCAGGAAGAAAATCTTTGGTGTCAGTGCGACGCTGGACCAGAATCTTGCCCATGCCGTCATGAACAACGATGTAAGTCGCGCGGTGACGCAGACGCTCCGCACGCATTTGTTCGCGGCTGGCCTGCGCGATCACTTCATTCTCTTCGCTGACAATGTCAACCCACTCAGTACTTGCCAAATGATTCTGCTCCACCATCGGGAAACCTTCTCGTCTAAGCGCTCTTTCGGCGCGTTTGCAGTTGTGGTGTAACTTACGGATTAATCGCTATCTGCGCAATAACTTGCTGATCATTAAGTGCGATAACGCTTAATGTCCCGTCTTCATACATGCCGTAGCTTGCCGGGTTACCGCCTTTAGGAATGCTGACAGACCCGGGGTTAAAGTGGTAAAACGCCCCGCGTTTTTCCGCCACCGGAATATGAGTATGACCATAAACCAGGACATCGCCAGCGGCGAGTGACGGCAGGTTATCCGGGCCGAACAGGTGCCCGTGGGTCAGGAACAAACGGCTGTTTTCCATCAACACCTGTTGCCAGGGAGCGGTGATGGGAAATTGCAGCAGCATCTGGTCAACTTCGCTGTCGCAGTTGCCGCGAACGGCGATAATGCGCGAGGCAAAATGATTAAGTTTTTCCGCCACCTGCGCGGGAGCATAGCCTTCCGGCAACGCATTGCGTGGGCCGTGGTTTAACACATCGCCCAGGATCACCAGCCATTGCGCCCCGCTTTGGGCAAACAGAGATAACACGCGTTCGGTCGCGGGCAGCGATCCATGAATATCCGACGCAAGCATCAGTTTCATCAGTTACTCCTCGGGAATTCAGACTGCCCCTATCATACCTCAAGCGCCCCGTCTTATCAGCCCGCGCGCTTAGCAGAGAGTGCCAGATAGCGCTGTACCGACGCGCGTTGCCACTGGAATGTGGCGTAATCCACCAGTAGCTGTGGGACGTCATCGCCGTTGAGGATAAGGCGATTGAGCATCAGCGCCAGATCGGTGTCGGCAATACACCACTCGCCAAACAGGTTTGGGTTACCCTGTGACAGCAGCGATGACGCGGTATCAATCAGCTTCCGGGCGCTGGATAAGCCTTCCTCGCTGAGGGCGGGCTTTTTGACGCCAGCGAAAACCACGTCCGTGGAGCGTTCTGTGCGAATCGGCACCAGGTCGCTACGCAGCCACGCCTGGATCTGGCGGGCGCGGGCGCGCTTTTGCAGATCGTGAGGATAGATGCGTTCCCACTCTGGTGGGGCAAAGCGGTCTTCAAGGTACTCGTCAATCGCTGAGGATTCACTCAACTCAAAACCGTCAATCTCCAGCACAGGGACACGGCGGGTGAGCGCGTAGCCCTGCCACTGAGGCTTCAGATGTTCGCCGCTGTCCAGGTCAACGGTTTTCAGACTAAAAGTTAGCCCCTTTTCTGCCAGCGCCACATAAACGCTCATGACATAAGGAGAAAAAAAGTTCGCATCGGACCACAACGTTATTACAGGCTGGCTCATAACATCCTCATCGGCTGATCGGTTTTCACTCAACATATAATCTCTTTGCCTCGCTGTCACTTGATGAAAACTCACGATTTACAACAAGCACCTATACTGATTTTTCATGGCAACACTATTCGCACTGACAGGAGTTGAGAATGATAGATC
The DNA here is from genome assembly GCF_049237385.1 of Enterobacter cloacae complex sp. IR5412. Taxonomy (NCBI): domain Bacteria; kingdom Pseudomonadati; phylum Pseudomonadota; class Gammaproteobacteria; order Enterobacterales; family Enterobacteriaceae; genus Enterobacter; species Enterobacter cloacae complex sp. IR5412. Next base: position 583,938 of record NZ_JBMKHQ010000001.1, read on the forward strand.
TCTATTATGCCCCCACCCCTAATGGCCATAAGATCACCCTCTTTCTTGAAGAAGCCGAACTGGACTACCGGATCATTCGCGTGGATATCAGCAAAGGCGATCAGTTCCGCCCCGTTTTTCTGGCCATCTCGCCCAACAATAAAATTCCGGCCATCATTGATAACCTGCCTTCTGACGGGGGCAAACCGTTAAGCCTGTTTGAGTCCGGAGAGATTTTGCTTTATTTGGCAGAGAAAACCGGCAAGCTCCTGAGCGGGGAGTTGCGCGAGCGTCATCACACGCTGCAATGGTTATTCTGGCAGTCGAGCGGCCTGGGGCCGATGCTGGGGCAGAATCATCACTTTACCGCCTATGCGCCGCAGACGATCCCTTACGCCATTGAGCGATATCAGGTCGAAACCCAGCGCCTGTACGGGGTACTGAACCGTCGGCTGGAAAAATCACCATGGCTGGGAGGTGAGCATTACAGCATCGCAGATATCGCCTGCTGGCCGTGGATCAACACTCATGAACGCCACCGGATCGACCTGGCCACTTATCCGGCGGTGAACAACTGGTTTGAGCGCATCCGGACCCGCCCGGCAACCGAACGCGCCATGCAAAAAATCCATCAGATTTGAGCCTGTGCCCCGTTGGGTGCAGGTGTTCTCCTCATGTATGATGAGGTAAAAATACTGACACGGAGAAGACCTGCAATGTCCCAGCATGACGCTATTATTCGTATAAAAAACCTACGCTTACGCACATTCATTGGTATCAAAGAGGAGGAGATCGCGAATCGCCAGGATATCGTGGTGAATGTCGTGATCCATTACCCGGCAGACAAGGCGTGCGCCAGCGAAGACATCAATGACGCGCTGAACTATCGCACGATCACCAAAAGCATCATCCAGTACGTTGAGAACAACCGTTTTGCGCTACTGGAAAAATTAACTCAGGATGTGCTCGACATCGCACGCGAACACCACTGGGTCACTTATGCTGAAGTGGAGATCGATAAACTTCACGCCCTGCGCTACGCCGACTCCGTCTCCATGACGTTAAGCTGGCAGCGCCAGGCGTAAACCTGGAGGTTGTATGAAGATCCTGCTCACCGGCGGTACGGGGCTGATTGGTCGCCATCTCATTCCACGTTTGCATGCGTTGCATCACGACATTACCGTGGTCACGCGCAGCCCGGAGAAAGCGCGCCAGGTGCTGGGCACCGGCGTTGAGATCTGGAAAGGCCTGGCGGAACGGCAGGATCTGAACGGCTTTGACGCCGTCATCAACCTTGCAGGCGAACCAATCGCCGATAAACGCTGGACCGAAGAGCAAAAACAGCGTTTATGCAGCAGCCGCTGGAACATGACCGAAAGGCTGGTTGAGCTGATTCGTAACAGCGAGATGCCGCCCTCGGTGCTGATTTCCGGCTCTGCAACAGGCTATTATGGCGATCTCGGTGAAGTGGTGGTGACCGAAGAAGAGCCGCCGCACAACGAGTTTACCCATAAACTCTGCGCCCAGTGGGAGCGTATCGCCTGCGGGGCGCAGAGCGATAACACCCGCGTCTGCCTGCTGCGCACCGGCGTGGTGCTTGCTCCGAAAGGCGGTATTCTCGGTAAAATGTTGCCGCCGTTTAAAATGGGGCTTGGCGGGCCCATCGGCAACGGTCGTCAGTATCTGGCGTGGATCCATATCGACGATATGGTCAACGGTATTCTCTGGCTGCTGGATAACGACCTGCGCGGGCCGTTTAACATGGTATCTCCCTACCCCGTACGTAATGAACAGTTTGCTCACGCCCTGGGTCATGCCCTGCATCGCCCGGCGGTACTGCGCGTGCCTGCGACGGCGATTCGGCTGTTGATGGGCGAATCTTCGGTGCTGGTGCTGGGCGGCCAGCGCGCGCTGCCAAAACGGCTGGAAGCGGCCGGATTTACGTTCCGCTGGTATGACCTGGAAGAGGCGCTGGGGGATGTGGTGCAGTGAATATGTTAGAGTTATACGCCATCTCTGGATGATATGGCGTAACTATGGCAACCATCACCACAACCCGGCTTCACCTCACCCCTTTCGAACCTTCTGACTGGGCGTTCTTTCGCTCTCTGCGCGAAGACCCCAACATCATGCGCTATATGGCCGCTATCATGCCTGAAAAAGAGACGCGCCGCGTATTTGCCGCGCGCCTGATGGCGGAGCATGTCTTTGTGATCCGTCTGCATAACGACGTTACGCCGCTCGGGGATATCGGCCTGCAAATCAGTGCGGCGAACCGTGAAGAGGCGGATATTGGCTACACGGTTGTGCCTGACGCGCAGGGAAAAGGCATTGCCAGCGAGGCGCTGCGCGCGGTGTGTGAGTATGCATTTAACCAGACGGGCGTGAAGGCGCTTAACGCGTACGTGCTGGCGGATAATGGCGGGTCGGTGCGGGTTCTTGAGAAAGCAGGTTTTGTGCGCACACAGGTACTGGAGAAGGCGTACGAGATTAACGGCGTACGGTATGACGACTGGGTGTATCGGCTGGAGTGTGGTGCGGTCTGAATGCCGGGCGACACTGCGTTTGCCCGGCCTACGGTTTTTGTAGGCCCGGAAAGCGAAGCGCCACCGGGCAATTGGGCGGCTCTGGGGCTGATGCCCTCACCCCGGCCCTCTCCCACAGGGAGAGGGAGAAAGGCCAAACCTACTTCAACGAGCCTTTCAGGAACTGCTGCAAACGCGGGCTTTGCGGGTTCGCCAGCACTTCGTCCGGATGCCCCTGCTCCTCAATCTTGCCCTGATGCAGGAAGATAACGTGGTTAGAAACGTTACGGGCGAAGCCCATCTCGTGCGTCACCACCACCATCGTTTTGCCCTCTTCCGCCAGCTTCTGCATGATGCGCAGCACTTCGCCAACGAGTTCCGGGTCCAGCGCGGAAGTCGGTTCGTCAAACAGCAATACTTCCGGCTCCATCGCCAGCGCGCGGGCGATGGAAACACGCTGCTGCTGTCCCCCTGACAGGTGCACCGGATATTTGATCTGCTGCCGCTCGTCGATACCCACTTTCGCCAGGTATTTGACCGCACGCTCGCGGGCTTCCTGCTTGCTTAAGCCGAGCACCTGAACCGGCGCTTCCATCACGTTTTCCAGCACCGTCATGTGGCTCCAGAGATTGAAGTGCTGGAATACCATTGTCAGACGCGTACGCAGCAGGCGCAGCTGGTTTTTATCCGCCACTTTAAGCTGACCGTCTTTATCACGGACCATGTTGATGTTCTGTCCGCTCACCACAATCGATCCTTCGCTCGGCTTTTCGAGGAAGTTGATGCAGCGCAGGAAGGTACTTTTACCCGAACCTGATGAGCCGATAATACTGATCACGTCGCCCGCGTTAGCCTCCAGCGACACCCCTTTCAGCACTTCATGTTCGCCGTAGCGCTTGTGCAAATCAATTACGTTTAATTTGTTCTCAGCCATTATAAATTCTCAGTGCGTCGACGGTTTTATATGCTGCAACCAGCGTTTTTCAGCCTTACGGAACAGGCTGATCAGGACGTAAGAAATGATCAAATAGAGCACTGCCGCAATGCCAAACGCCGTAAACGGCTGGTAGGTGGCAGAGTTAATATCGCGGGCAATCTTTAACAGATCAGGTACCGTGGCGGTAAACGCCAGTGCCGTCGAATGCAGCATTAAAATCACTTCGTTGCTGTACGCCGGCAGCGCAATGCGCAGCGCTGAAGGCAGAATAATACAGCGGTAGAGCTTCACGGAGGAAAAGCCATACGCGCGCGCCGCCTCAATCTCACCGTGCGGCACGGAACGAATGGCCCCGGCGAAGATTTCGGTGGTATAGGCGCAGGTATTAAGAGTCAGCGCCAGCACCGTACAGTTCAGACCGCTGCGGAAGAACGCGTTCAGCATCTCGGTGCCTTTCACGATCTCCAGCGTGTACATTCCGGAATAGAACACCAGCAGCTGCACGTACAGCGGCGTACCGCGAAACACGTAGGTGAACAGCCAGATCGGAAACTGGATAAATTTATTGTTCGACACGCGGCCAATGGCGAGAAACACCGCCAGAATGCCGCCCATGACCACCGAGGAGATCAGCAGCCACAGCGTGATCGCCACGCCAGTAAAGCGGTAGCCATCCGTCCACAGCAGGGATTTCCAGTACTCCTGAATAATCTCAATCACAGGTCAGCCCTCTTCACACCCACGGAGTAGCGACGTTCGAGCAGAAGCAGCACACCATTGGAGACGGTCGTAAAGACCAGATAGATTACGCCGCAGACCACCGCAAAATAGAACGGTTCCCAGGTACTTTTACCCGCCAGCTGCGTGGCCTTCACCACATCTTCCAGACCCAGCAGGGAGACCAGCGCCGTTGCCTTGAGAATAACCTGCCAGTTGTTACCGATGCCCGGCAGCGCGTAGCGCATCATGGCCGGGAACATGATCCGGCGAAACGTTTGTGAGGAGGTAAAACCGTAGGCGGTCGCCGCTTCAATGTGCCCTTTCGGCACGGCCATGTAAGCGCCGCGAAAGGTCTCAGTGAAATAAGCACCGTAGATAAAACCAAGGGTAATAATACCGGCCACCATCGGGTCGATATCGATCTGATCCATGCCGATGGCATCCGTGACGCCGTTAAGTGCGATTTGCAGGCCATAAAAGATCAGCAGCATCAGCACCAGGTCAGGCACGCCGCGAATCAGCGTGGTATAGCCTTCAAATATCAGCGCCAGCGGTCTGTTGGCGGATAACTTTGCCCCCGCGCCCGCCAGGCCTATCAGCACCGCCAGCACCACGGAGCTGATAGCCAGCTCAAGGGTGACAAGCGCGCCCTGTAAAATAACGCCAGAAAATCCGTACAGCATACCGCGTGCCCTGTCGTCTCGTGAGTGGTGGAACCGTGTCTTTTCCCCTCCCGCAACGGGAGGGGCCGCACGTTATCAGACGGGGCGATTAGCCGCCGTAAACATTAAAATCGAAGTACTTTTTCGCCAGCTTGTCGTAAGTGCCGTCCGCGCGCATCTCGGCGAACGCTTTGTTCAGGGCTTCACGCAGTTCGTTGTCTTCTTTCCGCAGGCCCATACCGGTGCCAACGCCAAAGAGTTTTTCGTCCTTAATGGACGGACCGCCGAACTTGTAATCTTTACCCACAGGCTGTTTCAGGAAGCCTTCGCTTGCCGCCACTTCATCCTGGAATGCCGCGTCAATACGGCCTGCCGTCAGGTCTGCGTAGATGTTTTCCTGACCCTGGTAAGAGACAATTTCAATCCCCTTTGGCGCCCAGTGCTCGTTACCGTAGGTTTCCTGCGTCGTACCCTGCAACACGCCCACGCGTTTGCCCTTCAGAGATTCAAGGGTTGGCTGAATGTCAGAGGATTTCGCCACCACCAGACGTGAGTCAGCCGCGTAGAGTTTGTCCGTGAAGGCAATCTCCTGCTGACGTTTTTCGGTGATAGACAGGGAGGACATGATCACGTCAATTTTTTTCGCTTTCAGGGACGGGATTAGCGCGTCCAGCGGGTTTTCAACGTAGGTACATTGCGCTTTAATGCGTTTGCACAGCTCGTTAGCCAGATCGATGTCAAAACCGACCAGTTCCCCCTTCGCATTTTTCGATTCGAAAGGCGCGTAGGTTGGGTCAGTCCCAATACGAATTTTCTGCGGAATGGCTGCGAATGCTGCGGTGGCGCTGGAAAAGGCCAGTACCAGAGAAAGTGACAACACCAGTTTTTTCATATCTGTCCTCAACAAACTGTCTAAATACGAGATTTTACGACTACGGGGTGCCGTTAATGTGCCATTAATCCCCTCACTCAGGCAAAGATTAATGCCTCTGAACGGGAATTTTTGCATTTAAAATGCTTAACTATGCACACAGCGTTCCAATATGGTGCATTGCTTGCACCATGCTGGAACACTCCCCCTAAAGATGCACCACATCAGTGCATCTCATTCAGGTATTAATCACCGTAGACGTTGAAATCGAAGTATTTCTTCGCCAGTTTGTCGTAGGTACCGTCTTTACGCAGCTCATTAAACGCTTTGTTGAAGGCGGCTTTCAGCTCGGTATCATCCTTACGCAGGCCAATACCGGTGCCGTCGCCAAAGTATTTTTTGTCTTTCACCGACGGGCCGGCAAAGGCGTACTCTTTACCCGCAGACTGTTTCAGGAAGCCTTCGCTCGCGGCGACTTCATCCTGAAACGCGGCATCCAGACGGCCTGCCGCCAGGTCAGAGTAGATCAGATCCTGGTTCTGGTAAGCGACCACATCGACGCCCTTCTCGCGCCAGTTAGCATTGGCGTAACCTTCCTGGGTCGAGCCCTGAAGCACGCCAACATGTTTGCCTTTCAGCGAGTCGATGGTCGGCTGGATTGGCGAGCCTTTCGCGGCAATCAAACGTGAGTCGGCAGCGTAGAGCTTCTCTGAGAAGGCGATCTCCTGCTGACGTTTTTCCGTGATGGAGAGAGAAGAGATAATGGCATCAATTTTCTTGGCTTTCAGCGACGGGATCAGCGCGTCAAAGTCACTGCCCACCCATGTGCATTTCACTTCCATGCGTTTGCACATCTCATTTCCCAGATCGATATCAAACCCCACGAAGTCGCCTTTCGCATCCTTGGAGGAGAATGGCGCGTAGGTTGCGTCTGTACCGATACGAACTGTCTGTGGTAGCGCTGCATAGCTACTTGCTGCTGCACTCAAGCCCACGAGCAAAGACAGAGCCAGAACCGTCTTCTTCATACATTTACCCTCAAGAACCGTGATTTTATTATGGTTTATGTTGTGTGTTGTGTTGCAGGCTGCTCTTGCAGGTCTTATGCCACATTGTCGTCGGGTTAAAACTACGACGTTAAATATGTTAATAAAACGTTGCGATACTGCCTTAATGGTGAAAGATAGCAGGTCTGCCGAACGAACCGGAAAGAGAAAAAGGGAAAAAACGAATTAAATGTCGAGGATATGATCGCGGTTGCAGTTTTGCCCTGAAACAGGGCAAGCAGTCATTTCATGCACCTTGTTTGTGCACAGCCTCACGCCCCCTGCCAGCGGGTAAAGAGATCTTCCGGCAGATCTATATCGAACTGATCCAGCACGCGGTTAACGGTCTGGTTGATGACATCGTCCAGCGTTTGTGGACGATGATAGAACGCGGGGACCGGCGGCATTATCACAGCTCCCAGTTCGGCTGCCTGCGTCATTAAACGCAGATGTCCCAGGTGTAGCGGCGTTTCCCGCACGCAGAGCACCAGAGGACGACGCTCTTTCAGCACAACGTCCGCCGCACGCGTCACCAGCGTGTCGGTATAGCTGTTTACGATACCGGAGAGGGTTTTAATCGAACAGGGCAAAATAACCATGCCGGCCGTTTTAAACGAGCCCGAAGAGATGCTGGCGGCGATATCGCGGGCATCGTGGACAACATCAGCCAGCGCCTGAACGTCGCGCAGAGAGAGATCGGTTTCAAGAGAGAGGGTCTGACGCGCCGCCTGGCTCATCACCAGATGGGTTTCTACGCCAGCAACGTCACGCAGCACCTGTAACAGCCGGACGCCATAAATCGCGCCGCTGGCACCGCTGATCCCTACAATGAGTCGTTTCATGATTTTTGCCCTTGCTGATTTCAGGGCTGACTGTGCAGGATTTTACGGGGAGTTGCAAGTGAGGGCGAACGCCCTCACCTGCATACGCATCAACCTTCGTTGTGCATCTCTAAGCTTTCGAGATCGTTTTGCAGCTGGACGGCTTTCGCATCGTCGTTACGCAGAGAATCAAGGTAGTCGAGATACTGCTGGTCTACGTCTTTTGTCACGTAGATCCCATTGAATACCGAGCATTCGAACTGCTGAATATCCGGGTTCTCGGCGCGCACCGCATCGATCAGATCGTTCAGATCCTGGAAAATCAGGCCGTCGGCCCCGATGATCTGGCGAATCTCATCCACTTCACGGCCATGCGCAATCAGCTCATTAGCGGTTGGCATATCAATGCCATACACGTTCGGGAAGCGAATTTCCGGCGCTGCGGAGGCGAGATATACTTTCTTCGCCCCGGCCTCACGCGCCATCTCGATGATCTGCTCAGACGTCGTGCCGCGCACAATGGAGTCGTCCACCAGCAGCACATTCTTGTCGCGGAACTCGGCACGGTTAGCGTTTAGCTTACGACGTACGGACTTACGACGCAGCTGCTGGCCCGGCATGATAAAGGTGCGGCCAACGTAGCGGTTTTTCACGAAGCCCTGACGGTACGGCTTGTCCAGAATACGGGCAATTTCCAGCGCGATATCACAGGAGGTTTCAGGGATTGGGATCACGACGTCGATGTCGAGATCGTCCCACTCGCGGGCAATCTTCTCGCCCAGCTTCGTCCCCATGTTGACGCGCGCGCTGTAAACGGAAATTTTGTCGATGAACGAGTCCGGACGCGCGAAGTAAACGTATTCGAACAGGCACGGGTTGCTCACCGGATTGTCGGCGCACTGGCGGGTAAACAGCTGGCCCTTCTCGGTGATGTAGACCGCTTCGCCTGGCGCGACATCACGCAGGAATTCGAAGCCCAGCGTGTCCAGCGCCACGCTTTCGGAGGCAACCATGTACTCGGAACGGCCATCGCCGAGGTCACGTTTGCCGAGCACCAGCGGGCGAATGCCATTTGGATCGCGGAAGGCCACCATGCCGTGACCGATAATCATCGCCACGCAAGCGTACGCGCCACGGATCTGGCGATTAGTCGCGGCAACGGCGGCAAAAATGTTGTCTGCTTCCAGCGGATAATGGCGGAAGTTATCCAGCTCGCTGGCAAAGATATTGAGCAGGATTTCAGAATCAGACGTGGTGTTAATGTGGCGACGTTTCTCTTCAAACAGCTTTTTACGCAGCTCGTGGGCATTGGTCAGATTGCCATTGTGGGCAAGCGTGATGCCATACGGGGAGTTAACGTAAAAAGGCTGAGCCTCAGAGGCGCTGGAACTGCCAGCAGTAGGATAACGAACGTGACCGATCCCCATATTACCTTGCAGACGCTGCATATGGCGGGCTTCAAACACATCGTTTACCAGGCCATTCGCCTTGCGTAAACGGAAGCAGTTGTTTGCATCAATGGTGATGATACCCGCAGCATCCTGCCCACGGTGCTGAAGCACCGTTAACGCGTCATAAATCGACTGGTTTACCGGCATGAAACCGGCGATACCGACAATACCGCACATTCGTCTTTTCCTCGTTAAGCCACATCTCAGGGTTTATGCCCTGGGCAAGAAACTCGACGAGCTTTGCAGATAGTCAAAGAACCATCTGATGATGAAGCTGAACTCCGGAATGAGCTGCGATTTTTGCCAGTCTTCACTTTTGGAGAACCCGGTAAAGGTATCCAGGAAGAACAGGATCGCGGCCACAATCAGCACGCCTCGCAACGCGCCGAAACAGATGCCGAGCACCCTGTCCGTTCCTGACAGACCGGTTTTCTCGACCAGCTGACCTATCACGTAATTGACGATAGCGCCGACAATCAGCGTCGCGATAAACAGCACCGCGATGGCGATTCCGTTTCGGACCAGTTCATCTTCAAAGCCCGTGAACCAGACAGACAGGTAAGTGTAGTAATGACTGGCAACAAAGAAAGCACAACCCCAGGTTACCAGCGATAACGCTTCACGAACAAAGCCACGGATCAGGCTAACCAGACAGGAAAAACCAATCACCGCAATGATGGCGTAATCAATCCAGACCATATGTGTCCCACGATTAAACGCCCTGTCATCCAGTTCGGGGCGAATTCTAACAGAAAAAGAAAACGTTTGCGTAGGGATTTCCTTCCCACGCGTAAATAAAAAAGGCGCTGAAAAAATGCTCAACGCCACCGCACCTTTGACGTTTCTGTGAACGTCTGCCTCCCCCTCACCCCGGCCATCTCCCTCAAGGGAGAGGGAGCAAACCATCCCCTAGCCCCTTTGGGGAGAGGGTTAGGGTGAGGGGGTAATTTCTGTCAGTTTGCGCTGTAGTTCATCACCACACCGCTCAGGCCGGAGATTTGCTTCAGCTCGCCAAGCGAACCTTTGAGCTTATCTTTAGACGCATCCGGCCCCACGAGGATACGGGTAATTTTACCCTGTACCGGCGTGGTGGGTGAAGTATAAACACGGTATCCCGCGCCGCGCAGTTTACTCACAATCTCATTGACCTTATCTGCATTTTTCAATGCACCGAGCTGAACGACATAGGCTTTGCCGGTAGGGGCCGCGTCCTGTTTCGCCGGCGGTGGCGTTTCTGAAGCGGCTGCCAGTTGCTCGGCCGCTTTATCCCGCTGCGGTTTCGGCTGCGGCTTCTCCACCGGTTTCGGCTTCTCAACAGGCTTAGGCTGTTCTACCGGCACCGGATCAATCTCGATGTTATTGTTCGTCGCCAGACGCGACGGGTCAAGAGACGGCGCGGCTGCATCACCTGCGCGCACCTCTTCCGCTGCGCCTTCAGGCGGCTGGGCTGGCAGCGCCTGCGTTGCCGCTGGCAGCATATCGGGCTCGTCGCGATCGCCCGGTTTGGGTACCAGCGGAATGGCCGCAAATTCATCCTGGTAATGCTTTTTCTGCCCGTCGAGCAATCCCGGGAGAATAATCACCCCGAGCGCGACCAGCACAATGGTTCCTGTTAAACGGTTCTGAAACTTACTCGCCACCGGTTCTCCCCGCGTCCATCACTTCCATGACATGTGCCACCGTGTGGAATGACCCACACACCAGCACGGTATCTTCTGGTTTAGCCTCCGCCATCGCGGCACGCCAGGCCGAAACCACACTGCTGTAGATTTCGCCTTTGCCGAGATGTTCCATCAACTGCTCAGCAGTCGCGCCGCGCGGCCCTTCCAGAGGAGCACAATACCAGCTATCGACCACACTCTCCATGCAGGCCAGCGTGCCGCCGATATCTTTATCATGAAGCATACCGATAACCGCCAGCACGCGCCCGGTTTTTGGTAACGATTTGAGACGTCCTGCGAGGTACGCCGCCGCATGCGGGTTATGTGCAACATCCAGAATCAGACGCGGTGACTCACTCACAATCTGAAAACGTCCCGGCAGCAGTGCGTTCTGAATGCCATCGCGGATTGCCTGCTCGCTTACCGCTAATCCGCTGGCGCGTAGGGCTGCCAGCGCAGTCGCCGCGTTAGGCTGTGGCACCTGCGGCAGCGGCAGATTCTCCAGCACGCCCTGCGCGTCGCTGAAGCGCCAGCCGTTGTCCTGCACCTCATACTGCCAGTCCACGCCGCGACGCAGCAGTCGAGCACCCTTCTCTTTCGCCACTTCAGCGATGGTATGTGGCATGTCCGGTTCGCCAACCACGGCAGGCTTATTGGCCCGGAAAATACCGGCCTTCTCACGGCCAATGCTTTCGCGGTCGGGCCCCAGCCAGTCGGTGTGATCCAGCGCGATGCTGGTGACGACGGCGACATCCGCATCTACCATATTGGTGGCATCCAGACGCCCGCCCAGCCCCACTTCCAGGATCACCACGTCCAGCTGCGCCTGCTTAAACAGCCACAGCGCCGACAGGGTGCCGT